>LCGZ01000001.1 GCA_001000065.1 candidate division TM6 bacterium GW2011_GWF2_43_87
CAATTACATATAGCTCAAACAGCACGTCATCAAAGGCCAAACAGTATAACAAGCTCTGCGACATGATAATCAAGTGCTACAAACCAAGTTCAACAGAATCATCTGTCAGATTTGAAAATGTAACAAAGCGGTACGGTAATAACTAAGTAACGAATAATAACAAAAACTAAAGGGGCTGATCTTACGTTGTGTTAAAACCAGCTCCTTTGAATTTAATCCACTTAATTTTAAGCATTTACTCGCTCTTATAACGCTACCAAAACTCTGCCTACCTAAAAGTCAAAGGCTGCTAAAAAGAATCTTTTCCCTGCCGTCTTATTCATATGTTAGACTAAAAAAAAGAGTAGGCCAGAGTAAAAGCGCTGACCAAACCCTGTTTCACAGAGCCTTACTAATACTTTCTAACTGCCTTGCCACACATCATGGCAGACCCGCTGTAATCGTTATAGACGAGTACAATTCACCCATACACGAAGGTTATGTCAAAGGTTATTATCAAGAGATCATCAGTTTTATGCGCGTTTTTTTAGGCGCAGGCCTCAAAGGCAATGAATCCCTAAAAATGGGTGTATTAACCGGTATTCTCAGAGTAGCAAAGCGGCATGGGAAGAGAAGTTTACCCTGAGCTTGCCGAACGGGATGTCATGCTTACCCCCAAAGATAAAACAAAACTGGGCATCATAATCGAGTTTAAAAAGGTTCGAACACGCTAAAGGAAACGCTTGAATCTGAGGCCAAAAAAGCTCTTCAACAGATAGAAGCGAAAAATTATGAGACTGAATTGCGCACTCTAGGGATAGAAAAAATTTTAAAGCTTGGGATATCATTCCTCGGCAAAAACAGCTTAATTTTGGTGGGATAATTTTTTAAAAAGCACTGCTTTACAACCATGTAAAAAATCAATGCCCTTCACTCCTAGACAAAACGGCCAAATATTTTAGGCTCTTTTTTTGAACATGGTCCCAGCAGGGCTCATGAATACATTGTTCACTCTCAGGAGAAGCACTGTGACAAAAATACACTTCCATCGATTCTTTACCTTTTTTCTTCTTTTAACCCCTCTCTATCACCCGCTTAAAGCAATGAATGAAAATTCACAAGAACAAAAAGCAATCTCCCCAAAAAAAATAACTGAAAATTTTTTTGTAAAATGTCTCATGAAAGGTGACGCAGAGGAGAACACCCTGTTCCATAAAGCTGCTCAAACGGGAGACATTACTCTTCTGACGCTCTGCAAAACATGGGAACTCAATCCAAACAAACGCAATAGTCTTGGCGAATCGCCCCTTGATAATGCAATTCAAAAAGGATATCGATTTATAATTCGCTCGCTTGTCGAAATTGGAGCAACTGTAGACACAAAGGCGATCTCTCTTGCAAAGGATGATGATATCAAAGAATATTTAAAAGACCACACGCAGAAGCTCGCACTTACACCTCCTGAAAAAGAATGGGACGAGGATAAAGAAAAAGCACTAAGCTTTGCAGAAAAACGTCTAGTTGATCTTAAGATAAATACGAAGGACGAAAATGGCAGCACAGTTCTCCATGCCTTTGCCGAAAATGGAAATATCAAAGAGCTCATCGACTTTGCAAAAGTAATGGATATCGTCGATATAAAAAATAATCTAAGTGAAACGCCCCTGGATATTATCTACAATAAAGGCCTCTTCGATACCATAAGAAATGAAACTGATGATAATGGCAATACCCTCCTCCATTTTATTGCTCAAAGAAAACACTTCAAGACATTATGGCACTTTGCAAAAGTAATGGATATCAATATAAAAAACAAGGATGGAGAAACACCTTTGCATATCATCATGAAACGCGTCTCTCCCGATACAATACGCTGTATTGACACCGGCCGTACTATATTCCACACCCTCGCCAAAAGAGGCGATATCAACTCCCTCATCGACTGTGCAAAAGTAATGGATATCAATATAAAAAATAATCTAGGTGAAACGCCCCTACATGTTCTCATGAAAAACAGATCACTCAAAAAAGTAAAAAAATTCATCAAAGCAGGCGTTCGCCCCGATAGCGACGCGTTGGAATTAGCGCAAAATCTCGATATGTATCGACTGCTCAAACGTGGCCAAGACGACTACGATAAAAAGGCCGCAAATAAAGCCGCTGATGCTGATGACTCTCCCCTTGTCCACCAAGATATCGATCAACTTTCATTCGAGTTTTTTAAAGAAACTATTACTAAAAAGGACATCGATGAAAAAACAAAATATAATCAACTCAAAGATGCCCTCACAAAAACGATAGTTGATATCAATACCATTGTTGATGAGTATGGACACTCCATTCTCTATTTCGCGATAGAAGGGGACTATTCCACCATCGTTACACTTCTTATTGAAAATGGCGCGGATATACATGGCTCAAATTTGGAAAAAACTCCACTACAACACGCCCTTGATCTCATCAAACGGCACAAAAACCCTAGTGTTGCAAAAGTCCTTCTAAAAAAAGGAGCCGATATCAACGGCAGAAACTCATCCGGGTGGGCGCCTTGTCATTATGCAGTCGGCACGCTCAAGGATGAGTCCTCGCTTAAATTTTTAATCAAAAACGGGGCCGCCATTAACAAAAAAACAATTCAACACGAATGTACCCCTCTCCATATGGCGATGGCGAACGATCTTAGTCTTATTAAAATTCTTGTGGATAACGGTGCTAATCTCAATGAAAAAAATAATAAAGGCAACACGGCCCTACATATTTTGAATGATCATCACATAGCAGATTTTTTGATCAAATCCGGCGCTGATATAAACCTAAAAAACAATGAGGGGGAAACACCTCTACACCTTGCAATCAAGAAAAGCCTTACCAACATTGCCAAAAATCTCATCAATCACGACGCCGATATCAACGCAGAAACTTTGGCCGGAGTAACAATTACCAAATTAGTCCAAAAGAAACAAGATTGGGACCTCGTTATTCCACTGATCAAGCGTGGGGCAACTTTTGAAAATTGGGATTTTTCATCCACTCCTAAAAAATTGGGCAATCTCATTAAAACGGTCATAAATTTTCATCTGCTTGCACAACAAAAACTTTCTCTTAAAGCATTCACTACAAAATATTTCGACAATAATGAGGGCGATATATTGGGATATTTGCTACCCTATGGGAACAAAAAAACCACACAATCCGTGAGAAAATGGTGTGACAAACACGATAAGTTCATACCTCATTACAAAGTTATTTATGCAAATAAATCACCATCAACAACTTCACAAAAAACACCAATTCTCGCTTACGGCAAACTTTACGAACAAAAAGTTAAAAATGGATTTTAAGACTTAATCGAGTACGTAGGGGCCTCTTTTTGAGGTCCCTCTCATTTTCACAAACCCTTGCATATAGACAGGACTTCCTCAAAAGATTAAAAGATCGCATCCCTTCTCCGATCATGGTGAGTGTTGTGTCGCCTTGGCGGCACAATGTATCGAACCATAAGAGCGTAATATCCAAAGCAAAACAAAAAACCATTAAGAGGGAAACCGTATGTTATGTACCGCCCTATGGTTCGATACATTTTTGCTTACGCAAAAACACTCACCATGAGCGGAGAGAGTGCATTTACCCTCTAGATAGGACTTCCTCAGAAGGTAAAAGCTAAAGCACGCAAGAACACTTATTTTGGCTTGATGGTTTCAAAATTAACCGCTCTGAATCAGATCTTACGTAATGTTTAATCTAGGCTTGAGGAAGTCCTGTATAGATTTCACCAAAGACGATTTGTCCTCAAAGTTCCCGGTATAGACAACATCCGGTTTATAGGGCTCATTGTGCCCCCGCTTTCTTCCACGATAAACTTTTAACGGAATTATAAACTGCCCTTGCCCACTAGGAAGGTTAATTGAACGAACATCCATATAAAGTGAATCGGCACCCGTTGTCTCACCCCAGAGCGTTATGGGGTAATCAAGCCCCTTAAGCTCATCGATAAAATCTAAAGTTGCGCTAACGCAGTAGCGATTTACAATTGCATAGATCTTTGCCGTGACCGTATGCCCAAATTTTTCTTTAACAAATAGAGGCTCACCCTTTTCTTCTTCGCCCGATACACGGATAAGAGCAACACCCTTCTTTAGCGCTCGCTCCATCTGCGTGCAGACGCGCTCCCACCACCGCGCTGACTCACTTTTTACACCAAAATCTTTCGAACTTTTTTCAGCAATAGTCTTCCAATGAGCTAGATTTTCAGGGCTTACCCGATATTCAACATAAACCGATTTATTGAGGAGATCGTTCTGTTGGTCTGCATAGTCCTTAGAAAAAAGGGAGGAAATAATTTCATGCCCCCATTCAGAATTTCCACCACCATTATCATGTATGTCAAAGATAAGTGCCTTACTTTTTCTCAGCGATGGCATGATCTTAATAATCTCTTCAAGCGCGATTTGTTGATCTTTAGTGGGACCAAACGTAGGAATGCGTATCCAATAAACGTCAGAACAAACCATTTCGCAATAAGGCATTTCATCCATAGGATTTTTGACGCTCTCCCCAGTTTTTTTACGATAAATTGGAAACACGCGTAAATGTGTGTCATCAAAACTATGAGCAAACCGTTGCATGACCTTCCAGTAATCGTCTTCATTCTTGATACCGCAAAGATGAGTAAGCCCCTCTTTATAGAATTTCACAAGGTGCGCACTGAAGGTCGAGTCGTCTTTATTAACCGGACCTGGATGATGCTTAAGTATCTGCCCATACATAAACTCAAGATCTTTTAGCGCAAATTTTCGCCACTTTTTAGCCTCTTTCACTGCAGGCTGTTGACTAAGTATTTTAGTAAGAGAATTCGTAATATTTAAGGCCGCATTAAGGCATCCATCCGGGTGCAAGAGAACTGGCAAAGAAAAGCTCGTGCTTGATTTAGACAAACTAGGGCTACCATTGGCTCCTCTTAAGGGCGCAGTAAAAATTGCGATAACAAGAAACAGAGATAGATAAATTAATTTCATAGAGATCCTATTATAACTTTAAAAATAAAATATTTATTACAAAAAGCATAAATGTTTTGGGGTGATTTGTCAACAGCAAAACCTGCGCAAAACCGCAAACTTCTTGGCAAAACTAAAAATAGTTCTATCCTTTTTAACAACCAATCCCACTCCAAATAAAAGGTACTAGACATGTCTAAATATTCATTAACACATATTGTTGCAATAGCTATAGGTATTATTGCCTTATCAGCGCTACCCATAAATGCCATGGACCTTTCTCTTCATGAGGCCGTACGGATGCAAGACCTAAAGGTCATAGACATCTGCATATGGAATTTAAAAATCGATATAAACCAAAAAGACAAAACTGGTCAAACACCCTTACATATCGCCGCACAACTAGGTTTTAAAAAGGTAACCAAGCATCTCATTATTCAGGGCGCAAACCTCGCTATAAAAGACAATTCTGAAAAGACTGCTGCCGACGTAGGCACGCCTCAAACCGCCGCCTATATTCGGCTTGCCCAAGATTTTGGTAATGCTGCGCTGCACAACAAAATGCTTTTTAAAACATTTGCCGAAAAATGGCTAACGGCAGACAACTTTATTCGTTTTACCAAAAAGCTCCTCTTTGTGCAACCATTTGAAAAAACTGAGATCTTCACCAACAACTTTTATTCCTGGTGCCAGGATAACGACAAAATAAGCTGTCTTTTCGCACATAAAGTCACACAAAAACCAACAAAGCCCACAAGCCCTCTCTTTAAAAGAAAAGAGCTGATTAATACAGACCTTATTAAAGAAAAAAAATCTGAAGAAAAATTTTCCACACAACTAGAGCAAGAATCGCAAGACTCAGAGGTCATAGTCCTTAATAGCCATCCTCGATACAAAGCGCCCGAAGAAGAAAAAAATCTCATTGTGCTCGAACCAACGCCAAAAAAAGCCACAACAATTATCCTGGGAGGTAGCCAGCTACACCAGGCTGCTGCAGAGGGTAATCTCATTCTGCTTGAAAAACTCTTACTAGCCGGCAAAGATATATGTAGCACAGACGACCAAGGTAGAACCCCTTTTGATGTCGCAGTACAAGCAAATCAGGCTGATGTAGCGTGGCTCCTGCTCCTCGCCGACAAAACATACCGAGCATCCGCTAACAAAATCCCATTCAAGCTATTTGCAAACATGTATCTGATGACCGAAGAAAACAGTGTATTCATAAAAAAACTTATAACCAACCTAGACCCAGAATTCCTCGACAGAATTAATAAATTCCTAGAAGAAAAGCCAAAAAAAGAGCTCCAAAAAGTAGAAAAAACGCTCGTCAAGTCCACTAATAAATGTCAACACCTTCCTCGGGTAATCCAGCTTATAGACGACATATCACCCGAAAAATTTAAGCAGAAGGACGAGATCTCAAGAAAAAAAATAGAATACAACCTTATCAGTCAATTCAGAAAAATAAAGGGCTCGTTAAAAGAGATATCCCTCGCACATAATACTGCCCTTCATTACACAGCACAATGGAATATGCCAACGGTCGCCTCCTTTCTCATTAAAAATGGTATTGATATTAATGCGACAAACCTAGCGGGAGATACCGCACTCCACACAGCCACGTACAACAACAATCTCGCGGTAATCCTGGTGCTCGTCAAGAACCATGCAGATTGTACTATCAAAAACGATGAAGTAAAAACGGCGCTCATGCTTGCTGCCGAGCATGGCAACCTACCTCTTCTCAAGTTTTTCGCGGAATCCATACCATCACCTACATCCCAAGTTGATCAAGATGGCAACACCGTCCTACACACCGTCGCAAAAATCAACAACATAGAGGCAATACGCTGCCTCCACAAGGCTGGATTTGACCTCAACGTACGAAATAACAAAAAAAAGACCCCGCTCCACGTCGCAGTGGCCTTTGGAGCCAACGAAAATATATCTGAACTTATCAAGCTTGGAGCGACCTTAACACCCGATAGTTGTGGGAAAACGCCCCTACATTACGCAATAGAATTGGAGAATGAAGAGATGGTCTACATGCTGGCAAAGCAAGGGGCATCTGTTCTGAAAAAAAATCTGTCTGTACAAACCGCCTATGATAGCGCACGTGAAAGACTCACGACGTGGATATGGACCGGCCCCTCAAAAATCAAATTGCGTAGAATCGTCGATTATCTGGGCATACTTATAGAACTCCACCTCGTTCGAGAAAATAGTGTGTGGGCACAACTACTTGCTAAAAACTCGACTCTTATCATGCAAGTACCCTTGTTATGCGAAGGCCTAAAAAATGAAAAGACGCTAACACACCCTGCCTTAATACTCCTCAAACAACGTGCCTGTGCCTATACCCTACAGTGCAAGCTCAAAAAAATTCAGCCCCATAAAAAATTGCAGGATTGCAGGATCTGTTTTAAGAAATAGTGAACTAGAACAATTTTTTTACTATTTTTTGATTGATAACGGCTCTAACTTTGTAGTCGTCAGACCATTTCCTGTCACTGAAACACTGATAGCCGTATTCCCATATAGATCTTTGTCGTGAACAGAAGCGCCTTTTTCAACAAGAAATTCGGCTAATTTCTCAGATTTATTTTTGACCGCTATGTGAAGCGCCGTATCACCTTCTTTATTTTTTACGTGCAGATTCGCACCATTCCAGAACAAAAAATCAACAATCTCCACCTTCTTGCACCTAACAGCCCCGTGCAAGGGCGTATCTCCCGCCTTGGTCTTTGCATTGATATTCGCTCCTTTACCAACAAGTAACGCAACCATCGCACAATTACCGCACGTTGCCGCTGTATAAAGAGGCGTCTCTCCATTTATGTCTTCTTTTTTAAGGTCTGCGCCATTCTCAATTAGAAACGCTACAACTTTCGGCTGCTTCAATCTAATTGCAATATGCAGCAAGGACAATTGAGCATTTTTACACACTACATTTGCGTCTATACCGTCTCTCTTGAACACCTCTCTTAACTCTCTTATCCTTTCATCTTCATTCAGCCCTTCTTCTTGCATAATTTCCTCGGCATTGTCGCAACATAAACTAGCGTCACTACAAAGGGATAACGACTTATCATCCAGATCATCATTCATTGCCCTACCGTCTCCCGACGACAGGAAAACCAAAAAAGCAACAAGAAAGAGTGGTTTTATATTTTTCATCATATACCTTTAGTTTTTTAATTTTAATCGAAACACCCCCCCAAAAGAATCGCGAGCAGATAAAACAAATCAAGTGGTGCGCTATTTATTGACAATTTATATAATTATATCAAACTAAAATAAAAACTAAAAGCAAGTTATTTACAAAATATTTCCAATTTAGACAAATCCCCTGCCCTTAGAAAACTCTTTGGAACTAACGATCTTCGCTTATTCTTTGGCAAGCTACTCAAAGCCGTGCAAATGGCTCGACGCAATACAAAGAATCTCTATAAACGCGTTCAACACCCCTTTCCAGATCTTACCATCAACTTCAAAAATCCTAGATATGACGACGACGATGACAAAGATGGCAAAGGCGGGAATCTCACTACCGGTTAACTCACTATCATTTTTTAAACATAATTTTGATATCGCTCAATTTTTTGTAACTTGGAAGAATTGCAACAGTTTTATCTCTGTTACACGCAGCCATAAGGTATTTAAACAACTTCTGAATATACGTGTCTTGACGTTTAGTAAGATGGTAAAAACCCCTAAATCGCCGTTGAACTACATCATAGGGTGTTTTATTGAAAAACTCTAAACAGATTGTACGTTGTTCATTAGTGAGCTTATCTCGTACGTTTATATAAGAGGAGAACTTCTCAAAATATACCTCAATAAACTGCTCAAGCAGGGCAAACAAAACCTTTGGATAAGAATCACTGACGGGCAAAAGAGCAATTTTTCGAGGATACATAGTTAATAGTTCAGCGTATGTAGCAATCACCCTTTTAATAAACTCAAGGTCTGATCGGTATTCTGGGCCTACCAGGACCTTTCCTTTCAGTGGAAGAAGTGAAGTGAGAAGCATCTCCCATTGCTTTGATGACAAGTGGGTATAGTCGTCTCTCTCTGCCCCATTTTCAATAAGAAATCCTACAATTTTTAGGTGCCCTCTCTGACAGGCAAGACGGAGAAAAGCTTGCCTATCCCGAAGATCTGGATAATAGTGGGTAAGCAGTTTAATCATCTCAGATTCGCTTGTGCTGTTTTTATATGCAGCATAAAGTAGTAAAACTCCCGACTTGAAACGAGTATTGGGGTCCACCCCAGCTTGGAATAAAAGCTTTACGATATCGAGATTACCTTTTTCACAGGCAATGCCCATAGGCGTTTTCTTCTTTTTATTTTTGTTACAAAAAGCAGCACCACTGTAAAGGAGAAATTTTACAATATCAATGGCGCCGTTTTTGCACGCAATGTGTAGGGGACTATTTTCAGAGCAGAAAGTTTTGACATCGATATCGGCGTCATTTTCGACAAGAAGCTTTACCATCCGAAGATTGCCACTTTTACACGCAATATGGATAGCCGCATTTCCATCTAAGTTTAGTTCATCTATGTCTAGACAGTCTTCTTCTAAGTATTTTTTTACCGCCTCTATCCTACCATGCCCAACTCTCCCATGAAGGACGTACTGTGCATGCATTTGAAAAGTGCAGCTGTTAAGTAGAACGAACAAAAAGGCGAGCACTTTTATACTTTTCATATATTATTATTCCTTAAAAAAATTTAGAACTCTTTCAAAAATCCTTCCCCTGTAAGTATACATTGAAGTACTTTATTTTCCCATCCGCAACCTATTCGGCAATTCAGACCTTATCGATTACTTATTACCTAGATCAACACATTGAACCGATGCGTTTTTCGTACAACTGCAATTACTATACCCATTACCCTAAAACTAAAACTTATCATTTTGCTACAACAATAAAACCCTCACTTCCTTTCCATACTCTAAATTACATGCTACTCTCTCTTGGCAAACGCATAGAACGGCAACACTGCGCTCCCACTTACTGCGTAACACCGCACAACAACGGCTAGAGACAGCCAAAAGGAGATTGTCATGTCCCGTGTAAAAGCCCTTCTATTAACCCTCACGCTGCTGCCTATCGCACTAGTGGCCAGTAACAGCACCGATGACAATCTAAATAACCACAAAAAACAGCTTCAACTCTTTGTCGGCCGCACACTAAATACTTTTCGCAATCGCCACCTCCCCCTCTTTCAGCCACCTAAGGAATGTTGGAGCGTCATCGCATCATTTCTAGGCACTAATGACAAACTCTCGCTCAGGCTCGTCTGCACCGGAACTCGCGCTCTCTTTGAAGGGTCCGAGAAAGAAACTCCTGCTATTGAGCTAAAAAACATCGAGTTTCATTTACCAAAAGGCGCAGTGCTAGATGAAAACCTCAAGAAAAAGATTACTTCATTTGCGAGCAGTCGGTGCATTAAGTCCGTACTGAGTAAATATGGCCAACTCGACCTTCCTTGGCTATACTTACTCGGTCCTCATATCAAAAAGATCGTTAGTCTCGATAAGATCAATAAGTCTTGCGGGGAAAGCAAGATCAACCACAAAGAATTTCAACTTCTTCTAGACCGCAGTCCCTTACTAACCACCCTTACGCTGAAAAAAAGCACTTATGAAGTAGATTTTGGAAAAATCAACTTGAAACAACAGCAAAAACTCACTAAGATCTCTCTCTGCCAGATAGACTTAGATAAAAAAGGACTGCAAAACATCTTTTCCTCCTGCGCGTTAAAAAAACTAAAACTAAAGCTTAATAACTTCCTCGACTTTCCATGCCAAGAGCTCGATTGGAAAAAACAAGATAAACTTAAAACTCTTTTCCTGGGCTACAAAAACATCGACGGCACGTATTTTCAGAACGCCCTGTTCCATTGTTCCAACCTCACAAATCTCAACCTATCCGACTGTACATGCAAAGAATTTGCTACGCTTAACTGGCAACAACAACGCAATCTGAAAATACTTTGTTTAAAAGACTGCAAACTAGATACACAAGCTCTTCAGAAAATTCTAGACCAATGCACGGGACTCATTGACCTCAACCTACAGAATTGCAAAAGCGTGGCCTTTGAAGAGCTCTCATGGAATAACCAGTGCAACCTCAAGAATCTTAACTTATCTTATACCTCGATCACAGAACCAGACCTTCAAAACATCCTGGATAACTGTTCACAACTTACAAACCTCGACATTTCTGACTGCCGTAAACTAGCCTTCACCACAATTAAGTGGCACAAGAACCTCAACCTCAAGAACCTTGACTTATCCTGGACCTCGATCACAGGACCAGACCTTCAAAACATCCTGGATAACTATCCACAACTTACAGACCTCAAATTTAGAGGCTGCCACAAGCTGACCTTTACTACACTCAATTGGAAAAACCAATGCAACCTCAAGAACCTTGATCTATCCTACACCTCGATCACAGAACCAGAACTGCAAATCATCCTGAATAACTGTCCACAACTTACAAATCTCAATCTTGAATACTGCTCTAACCTAACCTTTACTACACTCAATTTGAAAAACCTATGCAACCTCAAGAACCTTGACCTATCCGATACCTCGATCACAGAACCAGAACTGCAAAACATCCTGGACACCTGCCCAACCCTTACAGACCTCACTTTTAAAAACTGCGATAAGCTAACCATTAATAAGCTCAATTGGGAAAAACAGCGTAATCTCAAAGCACTCATTATGGAAGGCATCGCAATCACAGAGCGTAATTTCCTCATGATCCCAGCACTATGCCACAATCTCTGTAAACTAAACCTATGGGGCAAAGACTGCACAACAAAAAAAGAGATTAGATATCTTTGGAGCGATGTATATAACGAGCTCATTGAAGAAAAGTTTGGCCCACGACTTGAGAACGCCTACTACATTGACCTATCTAAAACCGCCATCACAGACGAAGGGCTCCAGTACTTCCTCTCCACCTGCAAATTTCTAATCATGCTAGACCTTAACAACTGCACCAAACTTACGTTCAACAAGCTTGATTGGAAAAAACAAAATTGCCTCCATTTTGTTTTTTTAAACAACACAAAGATTACTGTTAAGGGACTAGACGCACTATTACACAACTGCCCTGCTTTAATAGGGATTGACCTATCTGACTGCATTGAGCTTCCCGAAAAAATTCAACAGCACTATGACGAATTTGACGAAATCGACGAACTGCGAGAAAGACTAAAACTACTTCTTTGATAAGTGCAATGCCGCAATCGAATTTGCTAAAAACTTAACATCCGGCTCATCAATGTCCATTTTAGAGGACTTTTGTAAAGAGCTCATCTTGAGAAAATTGACAATCTTATGATGCTCGTTTAATAGCGCAACATCTAACGGAGTCTTCCCGAACTTATTTTTTATATTAAAATTCGCACCCTTGCATGCCAACAGTTTAATAATCTTAAGACACCCATTCTCCGCCGCCGCATGCGCCGCTGTTCTACCACAATCATCTACTTGATCCAGATTAGCACCTTGTAAAAAATATCCATAAAAAGCTTCCACATTCCCTTGAAGAGCCGCTTGATGTAACAATGGAATAGCAGGAAGCTTATTTTGACGTACTGCAGCCATGTCTTCAAAACATACTGTAAAAAAGCCCGCACAGACAAGCGCGTATAGTGATACCATTCTAACCATAGCCATATCCCCTCTATATACATTTTACTAAAAGCATTTTCCCCGTGCAAAAGTAGTGATCCACCACCCCGCCTCTCAATTATAACCACATAAAACAGGCCCCACTCCACCTTTGCATTTTCATTAGACGATAGGGGATGCCTCCTGCCCATAAAGCGAATGTGGGAGGTGTACCCCTTTATAAAAAAAGCTCCCCATCATCTAGATCTTTACAAACCAGAACATCATTTAACTTTTCTTTGACGCGAGCAAAGCTCACCAACTTTTCGACCGAGTCCTTTAACGACTCTTTGTTCAAAAAACGAGAAGTTAATGAACTTTCTAAAGGATTGGCTAAAAAGGCTATAGCAGGTCCAAACAGTGGAACACTGGCCGCCCTCAAAACAGGATGCGGAGAACTGTATAAAATCGCTCCATGACTCTTTTGATGCATCTGATGATTAATCAGCGCAATGCGCACTATCCGCTTACAGGCACCCTCCCCTAAAATAGAAAGTGTAAGCAATAGCTTTGATTTTTCACTTTGAACTATCTTGAAAGAGATGGATCGTTTAGGGGTAGAAAGGCATTTCCCAAGCTCCTCATAATCCTTTGCGCTTGTACCCATAACCTTATTCAACGCCCCCAACACGTTTGACTCCGTTGGCATCAGCCCCACTGAAACCTTGTTCCAAGAAAACGCATACGTAGCATTCTTACAATTACCCACGCCTCTAAACCACTGAAGCCGCGCATACGCATCATTAGCGTCATAAGCACCAAAGTCCGAAATAAACTGGTTAAGCTTTTTATGATCAACTCCCTCCTGAGGCAATAAACTAGAATCAAAACCCATAGACTTATCAGAAGATAAAAGCTCCCCAACCAATTTTACCAGACAGGTCTCTACACAATCAGCAAAATGACGACTACCAAAATTCTTAAGCGTAGGAACGAACAGATGTTTGGCCTGGATACGCGCAATAACACGCTCTTCAAACGTAGCGTTTAAAGAAAGCTTCTTGTAAAAATCCAGTGGATATTTTTGCGAACAAAACTGGTTAAACGCCTGTGTATCAGAGCAGAATATCTTTCGCCCTTCCGCCGTAAAAATCCTTTTTTTACACAAAAAAGCCACGTCGGCAAAGCCTTTTATAAAGTCACACAAGGCTCGTCTGTCCATCGAAAAATCACAAAAAAACGCTAGAAATAGGGTCAGAGGGAAGGTCTTATCATAGGACCCTTTCGACCACTTCATAGCATCAACAAGTAACCGCAACTTTCTCCAAAGCTTCGGGCACCTTATCTTCTCATTTGAGTCACCCAAAAGCTCCACCACGGTCCTTAAGGTATGCGCAACACAATACTTAGAATACTCAGCCCCACTAGCCTCCTTTGTCACCTCACCAATTTTAGTTCCCATCATAAGCGAGGAATAAAAGAGCGCCTTCTCCGGAACAAACTCATCAGGACAAAATCGAGCAAGTGCAACTAAACAGCCAGACCAATAAGGCGGGATAACCGCAAATACAGACTTTCTAAGCGCAAAAGGCTCTTCCTCATCATCAATCTGCCAAAAAAGACTCTGCACTAAGGGCGTTAGAGGAGAAACCAACCGGCCATACACATACAAATTGCGCACAATATTTGGAGTTTTGCAGAGAACAAAACCGTGCAAAAAATTTAATCCCACGCTCTTTTTTAGAATATGACTGTCTAGATGGTACAGATCCTCTACTCCTAGGGCTGTCAAAGTACCAGTCCCCACTAAAAGCGTGGAAACCCAGCCACAGAGAAAAACTTTTTTAAACATCCTAAGCTCCAGCCGGCAATCTAAACTGTTCTGCCAGCTCCTGGGCCCGTGCAAGTACTACTGGCGGCAGATTAACTCGCTTAGCTACTTCAATACCAAAGCTACCATCGGCAAACCCTTTAACAATCTTATGCAACAGCAAAATCCCTTCAGGCGTCTGCTTACTTGCTGCCTGGTATGCAACTATTCCAGGATGCAACGTCTCAAGCCTCTTTAACTCATGAAAATGAGTCGCAAAAAGCGCACGCGGCCGCACTTTTTCATGCAAATATTCAACCACAGCTTGAGCAATCGCAAGCCCATCATAGGTACTGGTTCCACGCCCCACTTCGTCCAAAATAACCAGGCTTCTATCGGTTGCACCATTGCAAATAAGCGCGGTCTCTTCCATCTCGACCAAAAAAGTACTCTTTCCCGCCGCTACCTGATCTGCAGCACCAATACGGGTAAAAATTCGATCAACCAATGGCAAAACTGCTTTCTCTGCCGGCACCCACGATCCCGCCTGCGCCATAAGAACGATAAGGGCCACTTGTCTTAAGAAGGTTGATTTACCACCCATATTAGGGCCCGTAATAATCCATGTACGCTCTGAATCAGTCAATGCCACATCATTGCCCACAAAAGACTGTCCCAACACAGCCGCAACTACGGGATGCCGCCCCGCCGTTATCATAATATCACGCCCCTCATGCATAACCGGACAGCTAAACCCAAACTCATGTGCGCTGCGAGCAAATCCTAAGAAGGCATCACACTGCGCAATTAGTTGCGCACTTTTCTTAAGCGCCATACCTACACGCTCAACTTCTGCACAAACCTGGGCGTACAATTCATCTTCAAGAATCTCACTTTCACGCTCCGCGCGCGAAAGATCCCGTTCAAGATCTTTTAAAGCCGGCGTAGTATAACGCTCTGCATTGGTCAACGTCTGAATTCGCTCGTAATCAATAGGAGCTTTATCACGGTGCGTCTTGGTCAACTCAATGGTATACCCCTGTGCACGGCTATACCGCACCTTAAGCGACAACACTTTAGTACGCATGCGCTCTGCCATCTCAAAATCAGCTAACGCTTGCGCTCCATTCTTCATAAGCATGCGCAGCCGATCCAATTCTTCATTAAAACCGGTACGTATACGCCAAGTTCGAGAATGCTCATGGTTTATAGCACGCTCTAGAAGATTGAGAAGGTCACCAAAGTCATCAATCCCATCCGCCATGCGTCGCACCAATCCATTCTCTTCTCTATAAACACTCAATGCTCCCTTTATTTGGGCAATGGTGCCCAAACCACGGATAAGCGCACGATAATCTTGAAGCTGGGCTCGACGAAGTGCAATACGTCCTACAACCCGCTCAAAATCACCCGTCTCTTTCAAGAGAGCTAATAATTTTTCTCGCAACTGAAACTCACGAATCAGAAGTCCTACCGCACCATGCCGCGCTTCAATAGACTCTTTTTTAACCAAAGGCCGCACGATCCACTTTCTGATCATGCGAGATCCCATCGGCGTAGCCGCGCGATCTAACACTGCAAAGAGAGTATGCTCATCCGAACCATCCGTACAATTTTTAACCAACTCCAGATTCCGCTGAGTTGCCGCATTCAAAAGAAGATAATCATCCGGCGTATAAAAAAAGAGTTGAGTGCACACCTCTAAAGCACGTTCTTGATTACGTTTTAGATAGTTAAATAAAAGGTTTAATGCCCCTTGAGGAGCTGGAATACGTTCAACCATCTCAAGAGCCGCTGAATTTAACGAGGCGCACCAGGAGCTAAACGCTTCATTTGCACCCTCATCACTACGACTAAAAGGCATTAGAGTTGTCACATACCCCAACCGTCGAACTTTGGCTTCTAAAACTACCCCCTCCTTGGTCTGAGGAACCACAATTTCGTCCGGAGAAAACCGTTTTAGCTCTGCTTCAAGCTGCATAGCATCCGATTGTGCCACAAAGGTAACAAAAATCTGGCCCGTTAGAACTTCAACAAATGCACATCCATAGGCATCATCCGCAGGAAATAATGCAGCGCAGTAAGATGCCATACGTTCATTCAAAAGCCGTGCATCGGTTAACGTCCCGGGCGTCAATACATGGGTCACCCCACGCTCTACAATTTTCCCAGGACGCGCAGCCTCAAGCTGTTCACAAAGCACAACTCTAAAGCCCCCGCGCACCAATTTTACGAGGTAATGATTTAGAGCATGAACCGGCACACCGCATAGCGGAACAGGATTACCTTCAAAGGTCCCCCGTTTGGTCAAAGCTATGCCCAAATAGGCCGCGGCTTTTTGCGCATCTTCAAAAAAAAGTTCATAAAAATCCCCAACCTGAAAGAGTAACAAGGCTTCGGGGAAACGTTCTTTAAAACCAAAATATTGTTGAAGAAGAGGAGTAACGCTCATAAATTCTTGACTCAATTGCACTGGATTATAAATTCACTAAACCTATAAAGTAAAGTGTGTACAGACTGTGCAATTGAGTCAAGAGTAAAACATTAAAGTATTCGATCGTGTTTAATTATTACACGCCACCCATATAGTCACGTGATCCTTGCGGAAGAAGGCCTCCAAGAAGACTACCTATCCCACCAAACATACCTGCATCCTGAGCTTCTTCAGGGGGAAGAACGATATCCATTAGCTGCTTAACCGCTTCATGCACCGTTTCAAGGCTACCGTAGTTATATTGACGCATTAAACAAACTAAACACTGAGTTATTTTCTTAGAATGATCAATGTATTTTTGTTGCAGATTTATATCGCTACCATTGTCTTCTTTGTTACAAAGCATATATCCAAGCACGCGCTCAGACTCTCTAAAGAGTCGCTGGAGCCCGGCCAAAAGATCTGCGCACCGCAAGCGATAATTATGTTGAACAGAATGAGCTGCTAAATTTAAACTGTTAAAATCTAACTGCAATTCAGCTTTTTTCTGTTTTCTAGAAACAAGCTTCTGCAACGCAACTGTACGCTGTCTCTCCTGTTGAGGCGTTCGCACTTGCATTGCATTTAAAGTAGTAACGGTCTGTTCTAAAGAAACAATTTCTCGGTCTAAGAAATCAATATCAACTTTTATCTTTTTCCGATTATCATAATCATCAAACCAACTGGACATAACCCATTCCATCTCCGCCAACTTACTGTTCACAGTACGCACACAGAGGTTAAATTGAGTCTTATTCTCAACATACCACTTTAATGACGGAGTACTTTCCAAAATCTCGCCAAACGGATAGTGTTTTTGCGCATATGATACAGGAATCGAAGCAACCTGTGAGAAGACAAAATTGCCTAAAGCAGAAGACGCCATACCCCATGCCATTGAGCCAACCGAACGACCCAAATTCATGTACCATGGCTGCCCAGACGTAGGTTGTGCTGTGCCTTCAAGCAATCCAATCCGCTCGCGCAACTGCATTACTTCATCTAGCAACGACTGGTTAGAATCCTGCTGACCAAACCACTTGGTATAGTGGTAATAGCCTGCCAGAGCCAAAGCTCCAACACCAACCACTCCTGCCGCAGGACGCACTGCTCTAAAATACCAGAGATAGTTTTTGAACGCCTTGGCAGAATCTTCGATATGTTGAGTCATTTCAACGTCATTGCAGACCCATTCTGCACCTGTGCGAACTTTCCATGAAAGCATTTTGCGCGGAGGCAACTGCCGTTTTACAGGAGCAGGCTGAGGAGCCATTCCAGCTCCTGGATTCTGGCCTTGCTGCGCATTCATTGCATGCTGCTGCAAAAAAGTCATAAGAGCCTTGGGCTTCTTAAAATATCTGGTAACCAACTGATTAAGTTGGGCCCCTTGTGGAATTCCCATCTCATTTATAAAAAACTGCGTTAGCTTTTGTTTATCATTTGCTATGTTTTTAAATTGAGCAAATATCTGCTGTTGAGTCGGCATACCGCCATTTGGCTGCTGCATAGCATGCAGAGCGCACGGCACCATTCCAACCATCAGCAAAGCAGCACATAACATACCCTTAAAGGGCGCATTAAAAGATATAGTCATTGTAGAAACCTCCATAAAAGAACCTCCATTCTTCAAACCACCATTTTATCAAAACTTTATTGGCTTTACACCCCTACTCTTCTCTAAATTTTTTCCCCTAAAATGCGTCCCAGATAGTGCCCCGTATAACTCTCAGGACACCGAACAAGCGCTCCAGGTTCACCATATGCAACCACACGGCCACCTTCATCGCCACCCTCTGGACCCATGTCAATGATATAATCCGCGGTTTTCAACACATCCAGGTTGTGCTCAATAACCAATACTGAGTTTCCTTTATCAATCAAGCGGTCAAAAACTACCAACAACTTTTCAATGTCGCACGCATGCAACCCCGTCGTAGGTTCATCTAACACATACAACGTTTTACTGCCACGCTTTGCAAGTTCATTCACCAGCTTTATACGCTGGGCTTCACCGCCAGAAAGCGTCGTCGCCGGTTGCCCAAGGGCCAAATAATCAAGCCCTACGTCGCACATAAGCTGAATACGCTTTTTCACCGCAGTAAAGGTTGAAAAGAATTCCAACGCTTCACCAAAAGTTAGATTAAGTATATCAGAAATCGTTTTATTTTTAAACTTTATCTGTAATGTCTGTTCATTAAACCGCAGACCTTTGCATTCTTTACATTGCATCGAAACATCCGCCAAGAAATGCATAGACACCGTAAGAACACCATCTCCCTTGCACGCTTCACAGCGCCCTCCATTGGGAACGTTAAAGCTAAAGCGCCCTGGCGTATACCCGCGCGCATTACTTTCTGGCAACGATGCAAATATATTTCGAATATCATCAAATATCCCAATATAAGTCGCAGGATTCGAGCGCGATGTTCGACCAATGGGACTCTGGTCGATCATTACGAGTGAGGCTAACTGCTCACTTCCTGTAACTTCAGCCACCGCAATCCCTGCAGGCCGCATACCTAATGCACCCTGCAATGCGGGTACCAACTCATCCATTATCAAAGAACTTTTACCAGATCCCGAAACTCCAGATACTCCACAAAGCACACCCAGAGGAAATTTTACCGTTAAATCTTGTAAATTATTCGCCTTAGCACCCGAAAGCGTTATAAATCCAGTCGGCTTTCTAAGCGCAGTAGAACGGCTAATAACTCGCGCGCCCGATAAATACTGCCCCGTTATAGATCCACTAGTACGTGCAACCTCTTCTGGAGTACCAACCGCAACAATATGACCGCCATGCACACCGGCTGCGGGGCCCATATCAATAAGATAATCCGCATTTTTCATGGTATCACTATCATGCTCAACAACCAGCACCGTGTTACCCTGGTCTCGCAATCGTTTTAAAGTCTCTATAAGCCGATCATTGTCACGCTGGTGCAACCCAATACTTGGTTCATCCAAAATATAGAGCACTCCACTTAATGCAGACCCTAACTGACGAGCAAGCCGAATACGCTGCCCCTCCCCACCCGAAAGGGATCCAGCCGTACGATTAATAGTCAAATAACCCAAGCCCACATCATTTAAAAAATGAAGGCGATGAACAATCTCATCAATAAGAACCTGCGCAACTTCCCGTTCAAAACTAGTAAGTTCAAGCGTCTTAAAAAAAGCCAAACACTGCTTTATAGAAAGCTGACCCACCTCATAAATATTTTTATTGTTAATCACAACCGAAAGCGCACGCTCGTTAAGGCGCTTGCCGCGGCACTGGTAACAGGTAGGCGCAAAAGCGAACCAATCGGCAGACTCAAACAACATTCCAAGTCCATGGCATCGAGCACAAGCACCTATAGGGGAATTGAAAGAAAAGAATCGAGGCTCAAGCTCAGGAAAAGCAGTCCAACATTGCACGCACATCCGCTGGGTGGAAAACATATGCTCCTGGTCACCAACCGCAATGGTGCAAAATCCCTTAGACAGACGACAAGCGCGATCAATAGCCTCAGAAAGGCGAGCTCGCTCATCCACCTCTGCCGGCAAAACATCCAATTGATCCACAATGGCGTCAATGGTATGAGGAACTGTTTTTGAAAGCGCAAGCCGCACGACGTCATCCGCAGACTGCAACGTCACTTTATGCCCATCAATAACAAATTTACGCACTCCCTGCTCAACACAGGCCGTGAGCTCAGAAACAAATGTGCCTTTACGACGGTAAGCAATAGGAGCACGAACCCCTACACACAAAGACACAAATCGCGTACATACCAATTCCAAAATTTGCTCAGTTGTACAGGTTGCAACCGGCAACTTACACTCGGGGCAATGTACCGTCCCAATACGAGCAAACAATACCCGCAGATAATCGTACACTTCGGTTATGGTCCCCACGGTTGAACGAGGGTTACTCCCTACGGTCTTTTGGTCAATAGCAATCGCAGGACAAAGCCCCTCTATTCGGTCACACTGCGCCTTGGGCGGCATACCCAAAAACTGGCGTGCATATAACGAAAGCGACTCAAGATAGCGCCGCTGCCCTTCGGCATACAACACATCAAAAGCCAACGAACTTTTGCCAGACCCCGAAGGACCGGTAATAACGGTTAATGAATTTTTAGGAATAGAGACCGACACATTTTTTAAATTGTGCTCGCGCGCCCCCACCACAATAATAGAGGTTAGACTCTTATTAATCTCATTTTTCATCAGATTGATTTTCATACCAGACTCACCCTTAGATTTATAATTTTTTTATTTCTATTTATTAAGGCTTCATATGTATAGTTTATCAAAAAACACCGCTTTGACAAGCATTATAAACGCTTTTATATACCCCGTTCTGTACCGCATGGCACATCTCTGGTACTCTATATGTCATCATGAAACCGGTTTTAACCCGGATATGCACTGTATAATCATACCCATTTTTACATACAATAAGAACCTTAGGAGTTTTTACAATGAGTTCACATGATTCATCCCAACGAGGATCAGGATCTGCTTTTTTACCTTTCATATTGATTGGCGTAATCCTACTTGGGCTACTACTTTTCTCAGGGTTTTACTTGGTGGAGCCAGGAAAGGCAACCATACATCTACGGCTTGGAACGATTATAAAGACCAACACAAGCGCGGGGCTTTACTTCAAAATCCCTCTGGTCGACTCAATCACCACCTTTGACCTTCGTATCCAAATGGCAACCATCGAAACCAACGCCCTTTCAAAAGATTTGCAAGGCGTTTCGGTTGGTATGGTGGTCAACTACCGCATCCAAGATGCCGCAGCACTCTATCAAAATATAGGGACGGAATTTGAAAAAATCATCATCAACCCCTTTGTGCAAGAAAGCGTAAAGGCTGTCGTTGCCAAATTCGACGCAGAAAGCCTAATTCAAAAACGGCATGAAGCCAAAGAACGGGTAATTGATGAACTTACAACACGTCTAAGCTCGAAACATATCCAATTGGTCGACTTTAACTTCACCCACCTAGATTTCTCTGAAGACTTTATAAAAGCCGTCGAATCCAAACAGATCGCCGAGCAAGATGCAAAACGAGCCGAAAATCAGACAAAGCAGGTTCGAGAAGAGGCAACGCAAGCACGCGCTCGAGCCGAAGCCGAAGCCTTTGCACTCAAAGTTAAACGTGAATCGCTAACGCCAGAACTAATTAAATTAAAAGAAGTTGAAGCTCAAATTAAAGCCATAGAAAAATGGGATGGCCACCTGCCACAAATTACGGGATCAACTATTCCGCTCATGCCCCTGCTAGATAAACATGCAGAAATAAAGAAATAAGGGCAAAGAAATAAAACGTAATTTTTTACAAAAAAGTGTATAAAAAAGAGAGACAGTCATAGGTCACGTCTGGCCTTATTGGACGGTCTCTCTTTTTGGAGTTGAATTTGACAATAGATTATTATCTACCACGCTGCCTAATCTGCTTGGCTTTACGCTGCTCCTTAACCCACCGGGCAAGAATATCAGCACCTGCTGTGGTTTGTTTAGAATCAGATAGGGTTGTAGGCTGGGAAGGAAAAAGATTTCCCTTTGTATCAATATCATCGGCATTGACATTTAGAAAATTTAATGCCATAATAGTAATTAATAATAGAAAGTATTTCATTGCAACATAACTCCAAAAGTTAAAATCTTTAGATTAGGAATAAATTAAATATCTAGTACAGTTAGTATAATAGTTAATAAAAAAAAGAGCAAGGCCCATGACAAATTTTTTATCAAGCATTCTCTCAGCACTGGAAAGTTCAGAACTTCTACTATTTTTCACCTTGATAACCATTATAATAAAACTCTCTATACTTTTTTTACTTCCGCCCTACATTTCAAAAATAAAAACTAGCAAAACCACAGCTATCTGGCTCTTTACAGCACTTTTGGCCTCCGTATGTGTTAGTATTAAATCCGCTGTATCCCTTTCCGTACAACTTCATGTGCTACCCCAAATTCCAGTTGTCACAAGCGTGCTCCTATGCATTTCACAGATAGCAAACATAGTATACCACCTTGCTCTTCTTGAATTTATTGAACATCTTATCAAAGCACCACCCTATAAGATATCAAGAATTTTGCGCTTCTGTATAGGAGGAGTGCTTGCGCTAGGATTAGTCTTATCAACCTTATTAAAAACAGGCTGGATAGTTCTTGGAGTTGACCTATGGCAAGCACACTATGCCTTTGTTTTCACCCTAGCGTTCTGGACCGTAACAAAGGCCCTCATAGCTATTTCTAAACCTAGCCTGCCAATTCTATTGAAATACCAGCTTAAAATATTCACTTACATCTTTATGCTACCAGCATTTATTCTTAAGTTCATTAACGTAAACCCTTTCACAGGCGACTACACCGCTATCCTCCCCAACACCCTGATCTTATGCCTAACTTCGTTGGTAGGCACTGCCTCCATCTATTACTGCACCTTCCGTCTCATAGGCCTACGTTTTCTAAATGCCAAAGAACATATTACCACAACCAAACGATACAGCTTTGTTGAAGCCTTTAAAAAAGTTGTCAGCCTCTTAGGCCAAGCAACTACCAGCTCAGAACTTAGACATATCGTTCAACATTTTTTCAGTGAAACGTATTCTATCGCCCCAACTGCAACCCGCCTTATAATACAGAACGATAGCAACTACGACCACGAAACCGACGCTCAACGGAACATTCGCCTTGCCCTTGGCGCAAGCATCGATCTTGGAAATCTTTTGGAAAAATCACGAATCATAACACGCGATGAGATCGATTTTTCTGCTTACTATGAACAACAACCTGTTTATGCAGAGGCTGCCACTCTACTACGCAATCTAAACGCTGACGCACTCGTTCCCATTTACGATAAACAGACCTTAAGCGGCTTTATCATCATAGAACAAAACGCCCGCAAACAAAAATTCTTCAGCGGAACTGAGCAGGATGAGATGGCCGTGTTTGCTGCCTATCTAAGCTCCGTCATAAACCTTATTCGCAACCGAAGCCTAGACTCCGTACTTGCAAAAGAAAAGCAATTAGAGGAAGAACTCTTCCATAAACACCAAGAAATTAACCACTACAAGGAGAGTATCCGCTCCTTCTTGCGCGAATCCCACGAAAAAAAGATTGGCATACTCTTTTACCGCAATAACAAATTTTCACTCGGCAACCAAGCCGCCCAAGCCTTAATCGCTTGCGACCCCAACATGCAGCAGGGACACCCCGTAAGCCAGGCTCTCAAAAAACTCGCCCAACAGGCCGAACAGTATAAGAGTGTGCAGACAAGCACCATCACCCCATCGGCAAACAAAGTCCTTGCCATCACCGCCCTCCCAAGCCTTGAACGAACTGGCGTCATTGTCATAGTAACCCATCCCGACGTTTCTGATATCATCAACCTCCAAACCAATGTACTAAAAGACCCGTCCCATTGGGATTACCTGCTCTACTTAGAAACTACTGAATCCGGCCGCATGGTCAACCGCCTCATTCCAGGCAAAAGTGCCACCTTACTCAATTTCAAAATAGACCTTCTAGGAGCCGCACTCAGCCGAAATGCAGCCCTTATCTCAGGCTCAAAAGACGATCAAATCGCCCTTGTAAACCTTTTACATACTATAAGTTTGCGCAAGCAGCTTGTTAAAATATCACTCAAAGAGCCCGAACAAAACTTGGCGCAGGCAATGGCTCTCTTTGGTCTACCTCCCCTACTGGGAGCTCCTACTCAAGCCCTCCCAATTCTTGAGCAATTAAACGGCACGGGCACCCTCTTTATTGAGGGAGTACATTTACTCGCTCTAGAGACTCAAAAATATCTAGCCGAATTTTTGCGATATGGATCCTTTAGGCGCCTAAAAGGTGATCATCGCTACTTTAGCGATGTTCGCGTAATCTGCTCCAGCAACCACGATCTAACCCAACTAGCTAACAAAGGGCTCTTCTCATCAGAGCTACTGCAAGAACTGCGTCGCAGCAACCTCGCCATACCGGTCCCTGAAAAACTTTCACGGGCAGAATTTGACGAGCTCGTTGCAGGAATCTCCACCCAACTAACCGCAGAGTCCCCTTTCAAAAACATGCTGATACTCGATGAACGTGAGATAACGCTACTTTTTGAACAAAAATTCCAGAGCATCGACGACCTAAAAAAACGTGTTCACGCACTCATTCTAAGCAAATCGCAAGCCAAAAAACTCGACCTTCCCTCAACAAACTTAACCAGCGACGACATCATCGACCTCCACAATGGATCACCGGATGAAGAGCTCAATAAAATTCTACTACTGGGGAAAAAAGCACTTAAAGACCGTGCAGCACTCACCTATCTTTGGAATAAGTTCAAAAGCCAAACAAAAATTGCTACGCTTCTAAACGTTAATCGTTCTTCTGTTAATCGCCGATGCAAAGAATTTGAGCTATCCTAAACCTTAGAGATCGCTCAACTACCAAAGGAAAGGATACGCGCCATGGAGCGTGAAGCAATTCAAGCGCACGTTGATGATTTTCTTCTTTTTTTGAAAGCGGAAAAGCACGTAGCAGAAAACACCTGCCGGTCGTATGCGTCTGACCTACGAAACTTTTTTGACTTTTGGCAGGCCTACGAACTCAAAAAAGAAAAAGTTACAGCATTCAAAGAGGTTACGCGCCATTATAGGGCCTCTGTCGCAGCCCAAAAAAGTCGCGCCAGCACCCTAGCCCGAAAACTCTCCTGCCTCAATTCATTCAATCGCTTTCTCGCAAACCGCGGCCTTGTTACACGTTTTACTCTCGTCAGACCCCATGTAACCCTCAAAGCCCCCGAGATTCTATCTATCAAAGAAATCGCTTATCTTCTAGATGAAGTTCCCCTAGAAAAGATTCCGTCTGCCACACCCTATCGCGACCGCAGCATCTTAGAACTTTTATATGCCACGGGCATGCGCTGTTCTGAATTAAGTGCGCTAACACTTGCCCATATAACTATGACCGAAAAAAGTATCACGATTCCCGGCAAACGACGCCGAACCCGAACCGTCTTTTTTGGAGAAAAAGCTCGAGTACAACTATCCAATTACTTAAAATGCGAACGCCCAACACCTGCTAATGATCGCGAAATCCTTTTCCTAAACCAGAGAGGGGAGCCGCTAACCACGCGCTCTATACAGCGAACCTGCAACATGTTCAGTGCATTTCTTCAAAGCAAAAAAACCGTCACCCCTCAGATACTGCGTCACTCATTTGCCGTGCACCTACTTGAAAAAGGCACCTGCATAGAGACCGTTCAGGAACTAATGGGACTTAATACACGCATAAGCACCGAAAGATATATCCGATAGGCCATGAAACCCACGTCCTCCATCCCCTCAGCCACAACCTCATCTACGTCTATTTCAAAGCGGCTCCGACTCCTACGCCTAGGGATATGCATAATCTGCGCCGTCATTATCCTTACCCTGTTTCGATTTCAGGTCTTTAATGGCGAGTTTTTTAGGCATCATAGCCGACGTAACTTTCTGCGGCATAAAACTATCTCCTCCCTACGCGGAGCAATACTGGACCGGCATGGAGTCCCCTTGGCGTCTAACCGCCCAGTCACCTCACTCTTCTGGCATGGAACACGGTCTCCAAAGCTAACCGACAAACAAAATGCCCTTATTGATCTTATCAGCACTCTAGTCAATCCTCCCACTGCACATATACCCAACCGAGAAACCATCGCCCTGGCCGAACGACTCGGCAATGACTGCGCGCTAATACCCGACCTGCCGTTTGAAAAACTCTGTTTCATAATGGAACACTACTCCCAAAATCCCAACATCTCGATTCAAACCGCATCTGCACGCTATTATCCACAAGGAAATACCGCGTGTCATATTGTAGGCTATTTCAGACCTTCGTCGCAACGCCAAAGCCTAATGGGCCTTGAAAAACTTTTTGAAGAGCAGTTACGTGGCACCCCCGGGCAACAGGAGATGGTGGTTAATTCTATAGGGCACAACCTACTTTCCCGCGAAATTAAACGCGCACAAGATGGGGAACCACTCTGGACTACTCTAGATCTAAACCTTCAGCGCATAGGGGAAGAACTATTCGACGAAGGGCTCGTGGGAGCATTAATTGCAATGGATGCACAGACCGGCGACTTACTAGCCGTCGTATCAAAACCTTCCTTCGACCCTAACATGTTTACAGGACCTGTAAGCGATGACCTCTGGAAAAATTGCGTCGAAAATAAACCTTTTATTAATCGAGCATTCAGCTCCTGTTACCCACCAGCATCCGTCTTCAAACTTATAACCGCAACTGCCATGATCGAAGAAAAAACGTTTCCTCCTAACACCTCCTGGCACTGCGCCGGAGAAATAAACTGGCATGGAAGATCTTGGAAATGCAGCAGCTATGAACATGGGGGCCATGGATTTATCTCTTCAATCGAAGAAGCCCTTGCAAAATCGTGCAACATTCCCTTTTTTGAAATTGGGAAACGAATTAGTATCGATACTCTCGCCCGGTATGCTCACAAATTCGGGCTTGGAGAACCCACCGGCGTTATTTTCCCCGAAAAAGCTGGACTTATTCCAACCGCCGCGTGGAAAAGAAAAACCCGCGGAGAACCATGGTCACAGGGCGAAACTGTACTGGCTGCTATCGGACAGACCTACTGTCAAGCAACACCCCTTCAAATGATCCGCGTAGTGGGATCCATCTGTACCGGATTTTTAGTTCGCCCCCGCATCTTGCTTGCAGAATCCATCGATCGCAAGCCTCTAGAAATTTCGCAAGCGACACGAGAACTTCTTCAACGCTCCATGAAACGCACTATAAAACAGGGGACCGGGGTCAGCTTAAGCCGTCTTTCCCATATGGAAATTTACGGAAAAACAGGAACTGCTCAGACCAGTAGCCTTGAAAAACGAGGTATGGGTCGGCAATACTTAGAGCACGGATGGTTCGTCTGCTGCGCACGCTACAAAGACTACCCTCCCATAGCACTTGCAGTCTTCTTAGAAAACGTAGGATCCTCAAGCTTT
Source organism: candidate division TM6 bacterium GW2011_GWF2_43_87 (assembly GCA_001000065.1). Lineage (GTDB taxonomy): Bacteria > Babelota > Babeliae > Babelales > Babelaceae > UBA12395. The sequence goes on from LCGZ01000001.1 coordinate 27,901, forward strand.
GCCACGCGCCTTACCAAAGATTTTCTGACTCGTTACTGCGCCCATCTAGACCATCAAGAAGCTGCAGACGAAGAGGCTGAAATTGAAGACAATGAAACAGGTGCGATTGAAGAGAAAACTCCTCAATCGCACCCTGAAATTTCTAGCGCAGAAAATTCAACTAATCTAGTTACGCAGTCGCCCGAGTCGCTGCAGCAACCTTCTTAGCTACCCGGCCAACACGACGTGACGCCGCGTTAGAATGGATAACACCCTTGCTTTTAGCGCGGGAAGCTTTCTGAGTAACGTCCTTCAAAAGAAGATCCATTGCATCTTTAGACTCACCATTTGCTAGCGCAACATGGACTTTTTTAATCGCAGTCTTAAGCGCACTAGTACGTGCACTGTTGATCAAACGACGTTTTTCACTTTTACGTATATTTTTCTTTGCAGACTTTGTATTTGCCATGCTTTACCTTTTAATTAGACAATTTTACGGATGCTCGTCCCGCGAAGACACTTGGTGCAAATATTGCCCCGGTGAACTTTACCAGAAGCATCATTTGTAAAAACAAAATGCATCCGATGGACATTGGGATAAACCCATTTTTTTACTTTATTGTTCGCGTGACTTACATTATTAGCCACCTGTGGACGCTTCCCACAGCTTGCACAAATACGTGACATGTAACACCTAGCCTTTAAGACAAGTTCTATATCCCTTGCTCTAATTTTCTCGACCCCACTCCTGATGCATCAAACACCACGAGCCCTGAACCACTACTGGCCCACGTAAAATTCAACCTCCACATTCATGTGAATTAGTATACAGTTTAACATTCATTGCCCTGCTAAGGCAAGAGGTTTTCTCGTACACCTTCTCCACCCTGCACACGTTATGAAAGCGAATGCACAGCCCGAGGCTTAATCCCAAGTAATGCATAGACCTCTTCGGCCTCCAGAGTTTCGCGCTCAATAAGCTTCTGAACCAACAATTCTAGTTTATCGCGATTTTCTCGCATCATAGAAGTAGTCCGATCATAGCACCGAGAAACGAGAGCCCTTACCTCTTGATCAATCTTCGCTGCAGTTTCATCAGAGTACTCGTGCCCCTGCGCTCCATGCGCATAAGAGACTAATCCCAACTCTGAAGACATTCCATAATCACAAACCATACGCCGTGCTGTTTGAGAAACACCGCGCAAATCTCCGGTCACACCGGTAAATTGCTTTCCAAGCGCTACCTCTTCAGCTGCACGACCGCCCAATGCCACAATAATACGAGCCAATAGCTCATCCTTACTGTATGAATAACGATCACGCTCTGGTAGAAAAGCTGTATATCCAAGCGCGCTACCACGCGGAATAATAGTGATCTTATGCAATGGATCTGCATAGTCAGGCTGAAGCAATATCATTAAAGCATGGCCCGCTTCATGATACGCGGTCGCCCTAAGATCCTCAGGCGTCTGTGACTTTGATTTAGACTGTTTGCCCATCATAATTTTATCACGGGCCTCTTCAAAATCAGCAACCGTTGCAAGCTCTCGCCCATTACGAATAGCAGTTATCATAGCCTCATTAACCAAATTCGCCAAATCCGCACCACTAAAACTAGGTGTTCCTCGAGCCAATTTTTCAGTATCCACCTCGGGTGCAATTTTTACCCCATGCATGTGAATCTCAATGACGGCTTTACGTGCAACTAGGTCAGGATAAGGCACTTCAACGCGTCGATCAAAACGACCAGCTCGCGTCAACGCCTTATCTAAAATATCCGGCCTATTTGTCGCTGCGAGTACTATGACAGAGGTCCCCTCGTTTTCAAATCCGTCCATCTCAGTCAAGAGCTGGTTCAAAGTCTGGCTATGCTCTAGGTTCTCACCACTGTCTCCACGTTGAACCCCAATCGCATCAAGCTCATCTATAAATATAATACTAGGAGCCATCTTACGAGCTTGAGAGAAAAGATCTCGTACTCGAGCCGCACCAACCCCCACATATTTTTCTATAAATTCAGAGCCACTCACGCTAAAAAATGGACGGCCTGCTTCACCCGCAACCGCGCGCGCAAGCAACGTTTTTCCATTTCCTGGATCACCCACCATTAAAACACCGCGCGTTAACTTGGCTCCACTTTTTACATATTTTTCAGGATTCTTCAGAAAATCAATAAAGTCGCGCAGCTCTTCTTTTGCCTCATCCGCACCTGCAACATCCGCAAATCTAACTTTAATTTGCGATGGCATGTACACGCGAGCTGTCGCCTCTTCGGCACCTGCAGTCTTATGTTCACTACGGCTCGCTTTCTGAGATTCCATAAGCTTTTTAAAGGCTACTTCAAAATCAGCCTGTGTCACTAAATCACGTCCATTCTTGGTCGCATTAATAGCCGCCTGATTAACACAATTTGCAAGATCAGCCCCACTAAAGCCGGCACTCTCTTGTACAATTTTTTCAAGATCAACATCAGGGCCCAATTGAACCTTACGCGCATGAATCTCGATAACTTTACGACGTGCCGCTTCATCGGGGAAAGGAAGTGTAATCCGTCGGTCAAAGCGCCCAGGCCTCAACAAAGCCCTATCTAACACGCTAGGCATATTAGTAGCCGCAATAACAACAACAGGAACATCACCACTGGCAAAACCATCCATCTCAGTCAAGAGCTGATTTAACGTCTGTTCACGCTCATCATGCCCACCCCCAAGTCCACTACCACGACGACGTCCAATCGCATCAATTTCATCAATAAAAATGATGCTAGGAGCATGCTTACGGGCCTGTAAAAAGAGGTCCCGAATTCGAGCCGCACCAACGCCCACAAAAATCTCTATAAAGTCAGAACCCGTAATACTAAAGAACGGACAATTAGCCTCCCCTGCAACTGCACGAGCCAATAATGTCTTTCCGTTCCCCGGTTCCCCAACCAACAACACCCCGCGAGTTAGCTCTGCGCCAATTCGACGGTATTTTGAAGGATTTTTAAGGAAATCAACGACATCCTGCAACTCTTCCTTAGCTTCCGTCGCCCCTGCAACGTCATCAAATTTAACTTTAACCTGCGAAGGCAAAAACATGCGGGCCTTGCTTTTCCCCATAGAAAAAACATTGCTGCCCCCACCTCCACCACCGCGAGACTGACGTACTAAAACCCAGACCACAACGATCAAAAGCCCAACAGCAAGGAATATTATAAAATACCAAAAACTAAACGTAGAGGCAGGTTCAAGAACCGCAACCGCCACATTATGCTGCCGCAAGATCTCCATATTCTTCGGATCTTCAGCAATAGTCGCCTCAAATGCATTTCCGTCTTTGTACTTACCGTACACTTGCGTCCCTGCAATCTTAACCGATGCGACTTTATCCGTCTCGACCCGCTTTAAAAACTCTGAATAGATTAACCCTTCAGTAGTTTTTGAATATTCGGCCAGTTTGGTCAAAACCGCAAGGCCAATTGCAAAACACGCAACAAAAACCAACACATTCCGTGGCGAACCGCGAAACTTATTTAACTTATTTTTCAATTTCATAAACGACCCACTATTAACGAGGCTACTTTATTTCATTAATGTCAGATGGAAAAAACTTCCTATAATTAAAGTATACCATAAACCCCTCCCTCTTGTCGACAACGTTCTTCACTATTCTCATGCTAGTATAACTTTATCAAAGATAGGCGACCAGGCTGGATATCGGCAGCATCGACCCATTGGAGTGATAAACCAGTACTCTTTTGTAGCGATACTAAGTACGGCTATACGGCTCTCAATGTTATTTTCCCAACAAAATACACAATAACGCCCACACGGAGACCAGCAAGGATCTACTTTGTCGCCTCGATCATGCGTCAGCTGCACCATGTTTTTTGTTTTTAGGTCATAAGTAAAAAGCTGCATAGCACCGCGAATACGTGTCGAATAGACAATCTGCCCAGAAGCGCGCGAGTAAGCAGGAGCCACATTGTAGCCTTTTGGCGTAAGCATAGAAGTCCGCTTGGAGCCCACATGGTAACACTTTATCTTACCCTCCGAGCAAAAAACAATGTCGCCATCTTCTGTCAAAGACGGGGACGCACAGGTTCCCTGCTCACGAATAAGGCAACGATGCACCCCTCTTTTAGTTTCAGGATTATATTGATAACTCCAAATGGCACCGGATCTACAATATACCACATCACGGCCTTCTGCCCCGTACGAAATCCCTACATTGGTACCTTCTAGATCAAGCAGAACGTATTTCTTTCCTTCCATATCAACCCCCATAAACCGAACATTCGAAGGGGTAAACTCAGACACAATCAAAAAAGGTTTTTCTCTATTTAAGCTCCAGGAAGGAGCAACCAAAATTCGAGCCGAAGAAAGCAGAACTTGCTTGGAGCTTCCATCGTAGTCAACTAACGTAAGTAGACTCTTTTTTTTCTTTCTATCCCGTTCAATAAAGGCAATTTTTGATAAAAATGGCGCTTCAACAGAGATCAGCTCTTTCATAACCCGAGCCGCAACACCAAAGGCAACGTCCTTCACATACCCCAGGATAGCCTGCCGTTTTCCACTTATCATCTCACCAGGCTGCGTATCATACAAACGCCATTCGACCGGGCTATTTAAATCTTCAAATGTAACAAAAAGCGCCGCATCAAACCCCTTATCAAATAGATGAGTTACATCACTCTTTTTTGTAGGAGCACTACTAAGTAGCTCCTGTTTAATATCAAAAAGCTTTTCGAATGAAAGACATTGAACGAGCAGACGAGTCAATTGAGAGCAGTCGTAGCGTTCCTTCCCAGACCCTAACACCCCTAAATACAGTTTCATGGGCGCAGAAACTCCACCCTCTACTTGCACAGAGAAGGAGTTGGGGTCCCCTACGAGATAGAGCCCCTGTACAAGCCCCATCATCACCCATAACCATCTCAAAACCATCTTGAACACACGCCCCCTTCCAAAATCCTTATTCACTTAGTTCGACCAAAAAAAACCGCTATATTTTTACCCCAAAACGCCTGTGGATATTCCGTTCTCCATAGAGATGCCTTGGCTGCCATATCAAACGCAAGAACACCCGACTTTTTCTCAATCACAATCTTCTCAACAGTCCCCTTAGCACCTAATGACACCACTAAACGCGCTGAAAGTGCTGGAGACAACCCTCGCGGAGGCTTCCACGCCCTGCCAATAGACCTTATTAGAGCTGCACCCTCTCGTGAATACCCCTCATCAGCGCCCCCCTCATCACCATACTCTTCATTGACGCCAAATTCTTCCGCAACCTCAGGCACCGCCGTCTCTATTGTCTCTTGTGAATCTTGCTGTGGTTGCTCTTTGCGAGTATCTAAAGAAACCTCTTTAGTGGGCACAACCGGCTGAATTTCTTCAGGAACCGGCTTTTTTCCTATCTCTTTTACCGGCTCACTCTTCTTATGCTCAGGCTTCTTTTTTTCCTCAAGCACCTTAGAAGAAACCGCAGCCTTCTTCGCCTGGACTGCAGCCGCTTTTTCCGCGGACTTTTGCGCTGCAAGATTCTTTTCGCGGCGTAAACGAGCTGCTTCTCTTTGCTCGCGAACCTGTCGCTCTAACTCTTGCTTTTGAGCCTGCTCCTGTTGTTTCTTTGCAGCTTGCTTCTTCTCAAGAGCCTTTTGCCTAGCCACCTCTCTCAATGCCTCCCGCTTAGAGAGCTTTTGAGATTTTTTGACAGTAGTTTTATTATCTTTACGATCAACAGGCTTGGCGACCACATGCCCTGACACAGAACCTGCCGTCCGCTTACCCTTCATCTTGGCGCGCATATGGGCCAAAGCAACCGTATTCCCCCTACTCTTACCCCGAGATTTTCCCGTATAAAAACCTACAACAGCAGGCTTTTGAGATCGCGGAATAACCAAAGATACAGTCTTGCGATTAGGACCAAAGCAAATAAACAGCCCGAACACCATCAATGCATAGGTCAAAATAGAGCCTCTCAACGCCCATTTAAAGGCGCGAGCCTCCATCTCACTCGTTTTGTGTAGCCAAAGCGACATATTTAACACCGCCCAGATATTTAATATCGTCAACTATTCGAACTAAATCCCCACAAGGAACAGACCGATCCGCCTTGATAAAAACAACCTGATCTCGCTCACCTCTTAACTGTTTTTCCAATTCATCGATCAAACCAGAAGATTTGACCGGTCTGTCATTCAGAAAAAGACGACATTGTTTATCCAAATAGACCGTTATAGCGTCTCTAGGATTCTTTGCCATATCAGGACTATCATTCACAGAGCCCCGAGGCAATTCTATGTTTATCGAATTCTGCATAACCGGCATTGCAACCATAAACGTAATTAACAAAACCAACACCGCATCAATTAGCGGTGTTAGCGAAATTTCCACCCCGGCAGGTGGACCTACTCGTCGTGACTGTCTTTTTCTATCCATCATCCCCCCTAGTCCTTCAATACATTCTTTACTATCCACTCAAACTGATAAACTAATGCCCCTAGCTCTCCGTCAAGTCGCCGTGCCGCATTAGAAAGGTAATGAAACATTATAAAGGCCGGAATAGCTACGACTAAACCTGCAAATGTGGTTAGCAATGCTTCGGCAATACCAGGCGCAATCGTAGTTATATCAGTGCTGCGAGCCTGAGCGATCCCAATAAAAGATTGGATTAACCCTGATATAGTTCCAAAAAGCCCCACCAAAGGCGCTACAGCTGCGCTAACCGAAAGAACCGGTATATACTCATACTCTTTTTGCATTGCTTCCGCATGGGCTTGATCAAGCGAATCACGCAGAAGCTCAAGCTCCATTCCAGACAACGAGTTCTTTTGTCCATCCTTGCCCTGCAACAATGCCTTTAGCGCTTTGAGTCCACGGCCCAAAACAGTTCCCGGCAGCGTCCCCTTCAATACAGCCCCCATAGAAAGGACATCATTCAGAGACTCCGCGCTATGCAATGATGACCGCACTAGAGCAACCTGACGCAACTTCTCGCGTATAAGGAGCATCTTATAAATGAATATAAACAGACAGACAAGCAAAATCATAGATGCTAAAAATAAGATCACTTTACTCAACAGACTGGAGGCCCGAATAACTCCCCACAGCGAATTTGCAACAAAAATATTTTCCATACTTTTCCTTGTTTGTTCAACCTGAGATAGATTTAGAATAAAAAAATGCGAATAAAATTGCTACAGTTTATCATTCAGTCTTTTGAACTTGTAGCTTAAACTCGCGCACAATACGCTGCATTAACAGTTTCTTGTTAACAATACCATCTCGCGTCTGAATTTCATAGGCTCTTCGCACTATTTTCCCAATTAAAGGACCTGACTCAACATACTCCCGAAGATCCACACCCTTAATAACCGGCAATTCAGGCCCCTCTAAAACCCCATACGCTTTCGCCTTATCTATAAACTCCTGTACAACTGCAACCGGTCCCTCAATAGGCACCATCCCCGCGCCATTTCTTCCGCGCATATCAGCATTAGCAAGCCGCGCAAGCAGCACAAGAGAGACATCGGGGGCCAACCGGATAGCAAGGCGCTTAAACGCCGCTTCCTTTGCACCCGTTGAAACAAAAGATACCGGGCTCATATGATCACGCACCAGCAAACAGACACGCTTTATCCTCTTACTGCTAACCATTAAACGTGCTAAAAAGCCACGCGCCAAAGGAACACTTGCCTGATCATGGCCATAACTCGTCAACCGTCCATCAATTTGTCTAACCGTTGTCTTAACCTTGCCAAGATCATGACAAAGCGCTGCAAACATAAGTACGCACCGGTCTTCATCATCCAATCCACTACCTTCAAGAACCGCAGCATCTAAAACCTGCATAGTATGCTCAAATACCGTTCCTTCTGGGTGCCATAAAGGATTTTGATTAATATCAACAATCGCACCAAGCTCGGGCATTACCTCCTCAAGCCTACCCACCTTCAACAACCACCGGATACCCAACGAAGGAGAGCTAGAAAGCATAAGCATTTTTTCAAATTCGCCACCAATGCGCTCTCGAGAAACTCCCTTTATACTCATCACAGAGCAAACTGCATTCAAAAGCTCGTCAGGCTCCATATCAAAACGAGCAGCAAACTGCATTACACGAAAAAAACGAAGTGGATCCTCTATAAATATATCAGGATCAATACACGAAAGCCGATGCGCCTGTATATCTGCCTCCCCTCCAAAGGGATCAAATAATCTTTGGTCATGCAAATCTATAGCCATCGCATTCATAGTCAAATCACGCCGCTTTAAAGCGGTTTTTATATCCATATAAGGCGCAACGGAAACAATAGGTTTTCGCCCAGGGCCATCATGACGAGGGATCGACCAATCTGATGCTCCCGACACCCCGTGGCTAAATAACTTCAAAACACCAAAAGACTTTCCCACCGCCTCAACATGCCCAAAGTCGGCCAGTACCCCACGCAAAGAATCAAGATCAATGCCATGCACCTCGATATCCAAGTCTTTAAGAGGCCTTACCATTACCAAATCACGCACCGCCCCCCCTACCAAATACGCACGCACACCACCCTCATGCAACCGGTCAACCACCCGAAGAACGGTATCATTACAGGCCAAGAAACTCCGTAGACGCTCCGCCTCATTTGCGCTGAGCACCCGTGACTCACTCTTCACTTCAACTTCCATTTCAACGCGCAACTTAGTCATAAAGATGGTCTCCAAAAACTTTTCTTATCTCTCTCAGTTTTTAGTATAACAAAGAGATGCCATAGTTTTTTAAATTCCCTAAAAATAGGGGCCATTCGCATCTCCCCCCCTAGATAGGCAAGGGAAAGCCGTTGGCAATCTAGCGGCTACATGCTAAAGTAGCAAGGGTCGGTTGATTCCTACCCAGAAAAAATTCATTAGAACAAAATCCGAACAAAAACTTTTTAGAAAGATCTTTCAGATGAGAAAGCCACGCACCTACCTACCAATCGTCTTATGCGCCCTTGCTCTCACCTTACCAACCAACACCACCACTAAAAGCCTGTGGAATTCAATCTCCACATTTTTCACTCCAGACGAGAAAAAATCACGATCAGAATCCATTCCTTTTACAACCGGAACCATAACAATAAAAAATCAGACTGGACGCATAGAAGTCAAAAGCTGGAATAAACCAGAAATACTTCTAGAAACGGTCATAAAAGGATCTCAAGAAAAAATCGAATGCACTCATGTTACACACAAAAAGTCGGGGAATCAACTTACCATTGAGACAAAAACCCTATGCGCAGAGGCAGCCCTACCCGTTACTTACTACATCACCGTCCCCACAAAAGCATCTCTTGTAATTGAGCAAGAGCAAGGCCCCCTGCTAATAAATGATGTTGGAGGGGCACTAACTCTCCAGACCGACAGCGGCTCAATTGAGGTAGAAAACGCTCAAGACTCTGTGATCGCCAAAGCCCCTAGAGGACACATCTCTGTTGATACCGCTCAACTACTCCCATCTATGAGCTTATTTCTAGAATCTGGAAGCGGAATAAATCTAACACTCCCCGCTCACCCTAACGCTGAAATCTCAGCGCAATCAGCAAATGGATTTGTAAACATCGATTTTGATGTAACCTTGAAGGCTAAAACTGTTAAAATCAATAAAAAAGAATGGAATTTGCAAAGACGCTGCATTGAAGGAACGATTGGAAGAGGCGGCGCCTCTATTGTGCTAAGCACTATTGATCGCGCTATAAATGTCTCTGAACGCTAAAAGACGACAAAACGCACTTGATAGTCTCATTCGATGGAAAATTCATTAAAGAGAAATTGTATGTTTATGTCCCGCCTTTTGGTTCGATACATTGGGTCTCTTCGACGACCTGCTTCCTCCTTTGTCGACAACGCTAACCATGAAGGAATGAAGGCAACTTTTAAAACAAAGCATAAAAGCCTAAAACAGCGAGCCCAACTTCAAAGACTCATGAATCTTGACCATGATGCAGAATATATGAGCTATATGAACGGGAAAAAAAATAAGAAAATAAGTGGTGGAGCTGACCGGATTCGAACCGGTGGCCTCATGAATGCGACCCATGCGCTCTACCAACTGAGCTACAGCCCCACAGAATTCATTATTCAAAGATGTAAGAGACAGATTATATGTCCGATTGGACTACTTAAAAATCTGGTGGAGCTGACCGGATTCGAACCGGTGACCTCATGGATGCCATCCATGCGCTCTGCCAACTGAGCTACAACCCCACAAACGATTTATACTATATAGGGTAGTACACCTGTAAAATATTTCAACATTTTGATAAACCTTTTTTATTAAGGAGCCCCATGAAAGGCATGCCAACCTACTCAACCTACCTAGTCGCAGTGCTAACTCTAGCCTCTGCTATAGCCGCTTCTGCGCCACGTTCTGAGCCCTCTAGCCCTCTATCAGAACCCACGCCAGAAATTACCGCAACTACCCCTGTGATTCAACCACAAAAAATTTCTCCATCCACCACCACAGGTTCAAAATGGTGCTTAAGAACATTCTTAAAAGACTGCGTAAAAAATAGCAGTCACTGGTGCGGCAAATGGCTAACCAAAATCGAAACAACCGTCTCAAACCTTGTTCAAAAAGGAGAATCGCGGTACTTGCGCCTCTTCTTCATATTCTTACTCGGAATATTAATGAGTCTAACCCCCTGCATTTACCCAATGATCCCTATTACCGTAGGAATTTTACAATCGTCAGCCCAAACCTCCACATTAAGAAATTTCCTCTTGGCTTCGACGTATACCTGCGGAATTGCAACCACATTTGCAATTTTAGGGATGCTAACTGCCAGTGGTAGTGCCCATTTTGGAGAACTTATGGGCAACCCCTTCTTTGTGGCGCTTTTAGTTCTATTTTTATCCTACTTTGCCTTCTCTATGCTTGGATTTTATGAGCTCAAATTACCCCAGTTCTTGCAAGGCGATGCAACAAAAACAGCTAATGGTTCGTTTGTATCGGCCTTTGTATTTGGAGCCTTAAGCGGAACCATAGCCTCTCCCTGCCTCTCGCCAGGCCTTCTTCTTCTCCTTGGGATTGTGGCAAAGCTAGGAAGCACGTTCTTAGGATTCCTCTACCTATTTACCTTTGGAATAGGTCTCTGCGTGCCCCTTATTCTAATAGGAACGTTTTCAAGCTCAACGTCAATGTTGCCACGTGCAGGACGCTGGATGATTGAAGTAAAGGTACTATTTGGCTTCATGTTACTAGGGCTTTGCCTTTTCTATCTAAAAGCGATCGTCCCCGCGACAGCATTTTACGCTCTCTTGGGAGGCACCTTGCTCTTCTGCGGATCATTTCTCTTTCTTTCACTCGAAAAGAGCGCCAAAACTTGGTTGCGCTGGTATCGCTATCTTCTAGGGGCTCTATTTATTGTATTAGGACTATTTGGAATCTTTAACGCCTTCAAAGCTGCCCTTAATCCAGTTGACCTACAGGGGAAAGCCTGCGCTCTCTACACCTTTGAAGAAGCACGATCAAAAGCTATCCGCGAAAACAAAGCTCTGCTTATAGAATTTGGAGCATCCTGGTGTTCTTCCTGCCAGGAGATCAACAAGAAAATTATGCACAACCCTGAGGCACATGAAAAACTCTCCTCCGTTGTTATCGTCTCAGTGGACTGTACTAATCCACAAGAAAAAGCTTCCGCTCAACTTCTAAAGCAATTTGATGTCATGGGTTTCCCAACTGTCCTACTGGTAGAACCACACAAACAAAAGGTTCTAACGCGCTGGGGGGCTGAAATTCTTTCTCTCTCCCTTGAGGAACTAGCCCAGCAGATTAGTCCCGTAAATACTTAGTATAAAGTAGACAGGGGAGGCCGGTAAAAAGGTCTCCCTTGTCTTAACCCCACTTTGTCCTTGTTAATAAATACGATCTATTGAGGTCTTTAGACAGCCTGTGTATAATATGCAATGAGATTGCATTTTGTACAAGTCTAGTAAAAAGGACTAAAATGTTTATTAACCGAACCATCACCCCAACACTCAGAATAGTGGCTAACCAATTTCCCGTTGTTGCTATTATAGGTCCACGCCAATCGGGAAAATCGACCCTGGCAAAAAAAACCTTTCCAGACTATACCTACATCTCTCTAGAAGACCTAGATATACGCGCCCTCGCCAAGGCCGACCCACGCGGTTTCTTGGCAGCCTATGACCAACAAAAAGGTGTCATTATAGATGAAATACAGGAAGTACCTGAACTATTATCTTATATGCAAGGAGTTGTTGATCGCGCCTATCGCCCCGGGTACTTTATAATAACCGGGTCCCAAAATTTTCTCTTGCATGAAAAAATTACCCAAACCCTCGCAGGCCGCATTGCGCTTTTAACTTTACTGCCCCTTTCATTGGCTGAATTAAAGGATGCCAACTTACTCACAGGTCTCGTAGAAGAAGCTCTGCTAAAAGGTGGCTATCCACGCCCCTATGCTGAAAAAATTGATCTAAATACCTGGTGCACAAACTACATCAGTACCTATGTTGAAAAAGATGTACGACAAGTACTAAATGTCTCAGATGTTGTAACTTTTCAACGTTTTTTAAAACTATGCGCAGCGCGCACAGGAAACCTTCTTAATTACGCATCTTTAGCTCGAGATGCAGACATCAGCCCCAACACGGCTAAAGCCTGGATCTCTATTTTGGAAACCAGCTTTATTATAAAATTACTCTACCCCTACCATGTCAACTTTAATAAACGAGTAATCAAAAGTCCCAAACTCTATTTTTACGATACGGCACTAATCTGCTCGTTGCTGGGCATACGCACAACGGATGAATTGCAATTTCACCCCTTAAAAGGAGCGCTTTTTGAATCCCTGATTATAAGCGAACTTTTTAAATACTCATTTAATCACGGCGAACAACCTGCGCTCTATTTTTGGCGTGACGTTCAAGGTCACGAAATTGATGTCCTTATTGAAAAGTCTTTTGGCACTACTTTCCCCCTAGAAATTAAAGCGGGGAAAACTATTACAGATGACTTTTTCAAAGGGCTTAAAGACTGGCAAGACATCACCAAACAAACGACTCTGAAAACTTTTGTCATTTATGGTGGCTCAGAAAAGCTTGTTCATAAAGGCCACCAAATAATAGGGTGGAACTCCGCCAACACGGTACTTGATGCCGTTTATAAGGTGACAAAGAAATAATTCAGTCACACTGCACACAAAAAGAGAGGGTCTGCGCATAACTTACGTTATACACAACCCCCTCTAATTAACAAAACTTTAACCTTACAAAGACTTCATTTGCTTGAAAACCCCAAGGCCTTCTTCACAAAAAACACGCTCTTTTTTAAGGTATTCTATGCGGGATTTTAAATTTCCCAAACTGGTCTTAGCCTCTTCCAAGAGTTTAGAGTTCTCCTCGATCTTAACAGCTTTTTTAATCTCCAGAGCATAGTCTCTGACGTCTAGCTGATACTTCTTGATATCGCACTCATTGTTCTTAATCCCCAAATCTGTCTCAGACAACACCTTGTAGAATTCTGACAAGTTCTCTTTTCCACAGTTTTTAATTAACCACGGTTGGTAATATTTATTAAAGCACACGTTAGCCAATAATCCATATTTCTTTAGCCTACCAAGAGCAATCAGAATACGTTTTTTGGGCCACGGTCTCCCCAGCATCTTATACAAATCAATGCACACATGGCGCACCAGGCTGTCTTCAAACAGTTGCTTATCTGCAAGAAGCAGCTTTACAAGATCAAAAGCAGCAGAAAAATGTCCATTCACAATCGAAAGGATCTTTCCATTCTCTTTTTCAAAATTTATATTTTTTTCAGGATACAGGGTTAGCACCCTCTTAGAATCGGCAAAGAAAAAGATGCACTTCCCCTTACATTTGCATGCCAAAAGAACAATTCGATGCGTCAGCAAAGTCTTATAATCTAAAAGCACACACAGTACATCATTAGTACGCTTATGAAACTGTCTTACTCGCTTTATCGGAGGGTATAATGAAGACCAGATGGACGCCCCTGCAAAAGAAGAACAAAGAAGAGCAGATAAAGCCCCCTGTGAATCCATACCCCCTTCAACATCCTTCACCATTTTCTCAACAAGCTTTCGACGACTACCTTCTGCATCCAAAAGATTTCCTTCCCCAGACACAAGATTTCCATCCTCATCATAGCTTGAAAAAAAACACCCATTATAATACTCAAAATGAATAGTATCGTTATTCATATGCAGAGACTGAATAGGAATAATTTTTTTATCAACCAACTTTGCTACGTCGTCATCTAAAAGTTGTGTAAGACAAGCATCGCCCTTAGCATTTTGGCCGCAACACAACGCAAATTTGTTATACAAAGCACGATTAAACATCTGGGTAAACAATTTTTTTATAACATCATCCCTGTTCTTACCATCATTCTTTTGTAATTCAGACATTAAAGCGTACAAATACGCTCGATTCCATTGTGAATGAAAAGAACAGTCCCCTGCAGACTGTTTCAAGCTCTCAAATTGGTAAACATCATACACCTTATTACGCTCCCGATGCACAAATGCCTTCGGCCAACAAGTTTGAATACGTTCAACAAGCTCATTTTCTTCATGCTGCGACGCTATAGCACCTACAAACACAAACAGCCCCACGATGGATAAATTTTTTAATAATACTCTCATTTAATTACTTTCTCTAGCTTCAATCACAAACAATTATACCATTATTATGTCAAAAAATTTACAAATGTCAATAAAATAACACACTAAGCACAAAAAACAGGGTGCCTAGAAAAACTTCCAGACACCCCGCAAAAACCGTTTAACTTACAAAATCGGAGACTAATTTAATAAAATTTCAACAACCAAGGGAAGCTCGTAATTTCAGAAACTTCCCTCTGGACTAACCATTCGTATTATTTACTCTTCATCTCCCGATTCCTCATCTTCCATTTCCTTAAAGAAAGCGGAACGACATCCTTTACCACATCCACGCCGATGAGTATCCACCAACTTCTTCTTCTCGGTGCGCAATTGATCATGCACACGATCCATCACCTCGTTGATCTCGGCAAAAATATCCGGCCCCTCATGCTCGGCATAGCATTCAAAATGAGGGGTCTTTACACGCGTAGTAACATGGTGATGCTGGTGCACATCATGAAAATCAACCACCACATCAATAAATATAGGCGATGGCTCACCCTTTAAAAGATGCTCAATTCTTTCTAACTGCTTCTCTATATGTTGATCAAGAACGGCGGTATGATCGCGTCCCGAAAAAGTAACCTTCTTTTGCATTCCCATGCTCCTCTTTTGGTAAGTTGTGCATAAGTCTCCATTTGCTCCCTACACCTTACCACAAACCCCCTATCCATTTCTAGCTTCACCTGCAAAAGAGTAGGTCACAGCCCGCGAACCTCTTTCCGCGCTATCGACCCGCAATAATAAATTTTATAGGAGCGCCCTTAAGATCATACTTTTTGCGCACTACAGTATCCAAAAAACTCTTTTGCGACTGCCCAAAAAATTGAGGGAGATTCACATTGAGGAGTATAGTTACAGGCGCTATATCAAGCTGTTTGACACGATAAATCTCCAACCGCTGCCTATTGCGAACCAAGGTAATTTTTTTCAGCGAATCGATAAGTTCAAAACTTAACTCATCCGCATTCATCCACAAGCTATGATGCTCCCATACTTGCTTAACTAACGGCAAAACGCGCCCTATGTTTTTTTCCGTCTTACATGAAATCTGCATCACCTCAACCTTACGCATAAGATGTGCATACCGCGCGAAACTCTCCTCAACCGCTGCCGAACTCTCTGGATCCAAAAGATCAGACTTATTCACCAATACGACAAGCGCCTTGTAAAGATCCGAAAAAGCATAAAACGCTAACTTAAGCTCCTGATCAACCAAACCTGCTTCGGATGCATCAATCAACAAGACCACCACATCCGCATCTTTAACTGCCTTAAAAGAACTTTTAACCATTAAAGACTCAAGATCTTCATCTATTGCTCGAGACCGACGAATACCCGGCGTATCGGTTATCAACAGATGCTCTTGTGAAAAAGCTATACGCTCAGAAATAGCCTCACGCGTCGTTCCCGGAATATCAGAAACAATGGCTCGCTCCTGCTTTAAAAGGAGATTCAACAAAGAAGATTTCCCTACATTAGGACGTCCAATAAAGACAACCCGATACAACGGCTCATCCTTAACCTCTTTAACTGAATCAGGCAAAGCGTTTATTATCGCACTCAACAGATCGCCAATCCCACGACCATGCTGCGCAGAGACCAGAACTAATTCATCATGAAAAAGCGAGTAAAACTCAAGGGCATTTTCTTGAACCGCACGAACGTCTTCTTTATTTACCACCAAAATGGTATGAATACCACGTCGCCGCAGCTCATGGGCAATCTCTTCATCCTCAGATAAAATTCCTGCAACCCCATCAACCACAAACAAGACTACGTCTGCATTTTCCAATGCATCTAACGCCTTCTGTCTTACCGCCTCTTGCAAACGATCTTCGGATTTCTTAAAACTAATACCACCGGTATCAATAAGATCAAAGTCACGTCCCAACCATGAAACTCGATCTTTTATTACATCGCGCGTAACCCCCGAAAAATCAAGGGTCAAGCTCTTAACTTTATTCGACAGACGGTTAAAAAGGGTCGACTTGCCGACATTCATGCGCCCAACAATAGCAACCTGAGGTAATCTACTCATGATTTTCTTTTATCTCACTTATGGTTCCCGGGAATAATCCCAATAATTCCTGCGCACGTTTCCACTGCGTTCCATCACTTACATCTACACTTCGCCGCACATCCCGCGCCTCACTCTTAGGCGCACCTGCACGCACACCCGATTCCCGCAAATTTACAACGCCAGAGCTTGGAGATGGGTTTTCTTGCTGGCGGATCCGAGGCTCTTGAGCCCCATCGGCGCCAGAAAAATCAGATACTAAGGTAACTCCTTCTCCAAATACTCTCTCCAAATAGGGCTGCCATGCATCTCGATTACTCACCAATAACTCTTGATAAAAAGCAAATTTTTTAGGGAAGCAGACATTCACCACACCTTCATGCGATGAGACACAGACGCCCTGCCTTAAAATCGAGCAGAGCATAGGATCCCCTTGCGATGCAAATCCATTCAAAAATTCCACCCATCCAGAATCTTTTTTACCTGCAATGGGCGACTCTACCACCACCTCAGGCCGCTTAGACGACCTCTCAGATGGCGCAACAGGCAATACGCTAGATGATTGCGGAACCTGAGCCATCTCTGGCACCGGCCGCTGAGCCACCGATGGTACAGACCTGGACCTCTGATTCAAAGAAGCTACTACCTCCTCCGCATTACCTCGAGGGGCACACCGTTGAGCCATAGTACAAAGCACACGCTCAATAAGAATATGTTGCGCCGTCGTACGCAAAAACTGCGTCTCTGTCCTATAAAGAAGATCTAAAAATTCTAACAACTGCCCCAATGTAAACTCTTTGGACAACGACCGCACTGCATCCTCAGACCCCACAAACGCCTCACAAGGCAAATCATGTAACGCCCATATCAACGCACGGACCAAATCAAGTAACCGCTCCCAAATAGCCATCGCAGATCGCTCACCAAATCTCATCTCTCGCATCTTTGCAAGCATACGCGCAGTATCAGCTCTAGCCACAATTTTTACAAGCTCAATAAGCTCAACGTCCTCAAAAAAACCCAAAACCTGCGTCATAGAACGTACAGTAAGCCCATCGGTCGTTAAACGCGCTCGCTCAACCATGTTTAACGCATCACGCAGCGAACCTTCGCTCTCACGTGCAATTAACCACAAGGCAGCCTCTTCATACACTATCTGCTCAGCAGAACAGACCCGAACCAAATGCTCCACGATAAATCGCAAAGGAATAGGATCAAAAAAAATCTGGAATGAACGAGAACGAACGGTCTCTATAACCTTATGAGGATCCGTTGTTGCAAGCAAAAAAAGAACCGTCTTAGGTGGTTCTTCTAAAATCTTTAAAAAGGCATTAAAAGCGGCCTTGCTAAGCATATGTACCTCATCAATAAGATACACCTTCCGCTGACCCAAGACAGGCAAAAAAGCCGCCTCTTCAATAATCTGACGCACATTGTCTACACCCGTATGAGAAGCTGCATCAATCTCGATAAAATCAGGATGATCACCCCTTTTCATAGCCAGACAGGATGCACACGAAAGACAAGGAAAGGACCCTAACCCCTCACGTGAGGAACGAAATGATTCCAACCCCTGACAATTAATTGCACCTGCAAAAATGCGCCCCATACTGGTTTTTCCAGATCCTCGTAACCCCGCCAAAAGATAGGCAGGGAAAATAAGACCTTGGCGCAAACTATTGGCAAGCAACTGGACTGCTAAAGGCTGGCCAACCACCTCTCCAAAGCTACGTGGTCGCCACTCTCTAGCCAAGTTAAGCTTAATTCCATCCTCCATAACCACCTTCTATACCTATAAATAACAAGAGTGGGAAGCTTGTACAAAGTTAACTGACCCTGCTGCTTCCTTTCGGACCTGACAGATTCTCCAGCTACCTTTTACAAACTTCCCAAGCCTTATGGTGGAGAGAGAGGGATTCGAACCCTCGATGCCCCTTTCGGAACATACATGATTTCCAATCATGCTCCTTCAGCCACTCAGACATCTCTCCACTCGCCTAAATTTCTAAAGGCCTTTATTCCTTATCAGCTTTTTTAGGCGCTGCCTTTGCAGCCTCAGCCTTAGGAGTTTCAACTCGCGGAGCTTCAGCGCGTGGAGCAGCTGATCTAGAACTATCCGCTCTAGGACCTGGTCTCATGCCGCCTTCTCTATTCGGACTCCGATCCTTTGTAAAAGGACGCACAGACGATGATGGTGCCCGACGAGCACGTGAAGTTGGCTCTTCAACCACTAAGCCTACATTCTCACCCTTAACCAAAGGTTTGCGTGCACGAGTAGGACGACGAGCCCCAGCACCTTCTTCTTCCTCTTCAGGACCAGTTGCTACGTAATTTTCTTCCTTCGCTCCAGCAATAGATTGCTGTGGCGCTGAAACCTTACGGTCTTTAGCAGCAGCACTTCCACGGGCAACCGCTTCAGCAAGCTCATCAACGATTACACGAATCGAACGTGCAACATCGTCGTTTCCAGGTATCACAATAGAAACCCCTGATGGATCACTATTTGTATCAACCAATGCTATAACAGGAAGCCCAACCATGCCCGCTTCTTTTATCGCAGTTGCCTCTTTTTTGGCATCGATAACTATAAGCGCCCCAACTGGCCACTCAAGGGAGCGAACTCCTCCCACATTGTCTTGTAGGCGATTTACAACTTTTTGAAATACACCCAACTCTTTTTTAGTGTATGTCTGTTTTTCGGTGTTACCAACCACATCTTCAAAATGAAGAAGTTTAGTCACCGATTTTTTTACTTGGGAAAAATTAGTAAGCGTACCACCTACCCAGCGGTTAGATGCATAAGGGCATCCAAGCCGCTCTGCAGTATCTTTTACAATGGTATGCGCAGCTTTTTTGGTACCAACCCAAAGAATCTGCTTACCTTCGGCAGCTACTTCTTCTAAAAACTTAGACGCCTTCTCAAGCTGAACAGCAGTCTTAGATACATCAATAAGGTGGACCCCATTCTTGGATCCCCAGATGTAACGCGCCATGCGAGGCGACCACCGCCATGTTTGATGCCCAAATTGGACGCCATTTTCAATCAATTTTTGAATATCAATCATCATAATTCCTCTCGGGTTACCACATCCGTCCTTTGGCATCCGCACTCACATGCATAAAAAGCCACCCGATAATAAAGGACGGGTATTTCTACTAATACTATCATCTAGTTTACCGCGCTCAACACAAAATGCAATAATACTCTCACTATTTTATTAAGCCTCTTCAGTTCCAATAACTTCGTTATTTTTGATAGCCTTCTCAAGACGTCGACCCAATAAATTAGCAACCACAGCCCACACACAGATTATCCCCGTGAAAAAGAGTAAATGTATATTAAAAACTGCATAGCGTGAAACCTGCTGAATCAAAATGTTATAGTAACTCCCAGAAGATTTTGCAAGCTTAGCTCCAAACCCGTCAATCCATGATTTAGTTTTAAATTTAATGGCCTTAGTTGCCGGAATATAAAGACTCTCTCTAAGGGGATAGGCAAATGCGTAGTTAATCGCGCGCATTATAATGTAGGCTACACCTACCGACATCAACCCCCCAGAAATCAGATAAGCCGCTATAACACCACCTGTTGCGAGAGGAACGATAATCAAACTCTTCCGCTCGCCGAGCCAGCGTACTAAAGTACCCGTACCAAAGAGGACAATCACAAAGCCAACCACATGCATAAAAAAGATTTGACCATAAAGAAATGCACCAAACTCTAAAATAGAATGAGATGAATCTTTACCCACTCCAAGGCGCAAATAATTAAAGGTCACATTCACGACTTCCCAAAAGAAAACCATCCCAAAAATACCCAGAGCATATGGATAGCGAATCAAAAGGTATAGTCCGGAGAACATTCCTTTAACAGTCTCCCAAAGTCCGCCACGTTTGTGCTCCTCCTCATGTGCCTTCTCAAACTGGTACGCCGCCTCATACCCATGCAAGTGTGAATGCGGAATCTTATGCATTAAATAGGAGATCACAAGGGGGACAAAGGCCAGAAGAACTGCAGAAACCACAAGTAAAAGCTGAAAACTACCTACTCCAGAAAAAATCGCCTGGTCACCCTGCTGTGCATTCAAAAAAAGCCAGGCCGAACCTGCCGCTAGAGCTCCCCCTACCTTGGAACTTGCCGTCAAAAAAACATAGCTTCCTTTGACATCCTCAGGCTTGGTAACCGTATTTAAAAAAGACCAAAGCAACCCTATTAGAAAAGGCTGGCTCCCTTCCATAAAAAGGTAAAAAATCCATCCAAATAGACGGAACTTCCCTGTGTCCGTATTAGAAAGCCCAATTGAAGGATGTCCCAAAAAATACGCACTAATCAACCACCCTACAGCATAGATTCCTGTAAAAACACTAAGCAACTGATCTCGACGTAACAAGTCTACTAAGCGAGAATAAAGAAAAACCATCGGAATCAGAGCCACAACCATCACGATTTTTGCCAAAGGAAGATAGTCATATCCCACAATGCTGATAAAAACAAAATCTTTCAGCTCCCTAACCACTGTGTAAGTTGCAAAAACCAAAAAGAAGCAAATTGCCAACAAACCCGTTTTTTTGCGCTCAATGGGATTTAGACCCATCAGAGACAAAAAGTAATTTCGTATTGATCCCCATTTCATCGTCAGCAATCCCATAGTATAAAACCTCCCTAAAGCCACAACCCACTTATACTGTACCAAAATCCCCTAAGAAAAAGGCCCTCTAAATGCTTTTTAACATCCAGAAGGCCCCTTCAATTCATCGCTCTAAACAACAAAAATTAGCAAACAACCTCGTTGCGCTCAACTGCATGTTTGTGTTTCTTACCAAGGAACAGAGCTACCAAGAACCAGAAGATACAGACCGAGAAGGTAACTGCTGTAACCATAACCATGGATGCCCCAGCGCCATACCTTAGACCCATGATACCAGAGCCTGTCGCCTTGGAGAAACGAGATCCAAATGTATCGACCCAGGCTTTTGACTTATACTTGGCATCGCGTGACGTTGGAATATAAAGCTGTTCTTTTGATGGCTGACCCAAGGCATAGTTAATACCTTTAGAGAAGACCATAACCCAGAATACAACCGCCAACGATGGAGCAACTTCCATGACCACAATATTAATAATCATTAATACAGGCATCAAGGCCAATGACAAGGTCAAACCAATTCTGCGACCAAGGTTTCCAATTCCCAACAAGAGAGAAAGGAGCGCAAGGACGTTGACATAAACACCAAATTCACCGGTATATGCAGCGTAAACGTCCGCATTACCCTTAGCAAATTCGGCAATAAATACCTTAAACTGAAGATCAAAAACCGTAGCAACCACCTCAAATGCAGAAACCACTACAAAGATGCCCATGAGGTAAGGCTGCATAACCATCAATTTGATGCCTTCTACAAAACCCGTCTTTTTCTTTTCAGACGCAAGGCCTTTAGCTTGATACCCTGACAATTCGTCTTTTGGAATGAACCACATAATAAAACGAACCATTGCGGGAATACAGATTGCTATAACCAATCCTGCAACCATGTAAAGCGCTTCTGTGCCAAGAACATGACTTGCTTTTGCAACAACGGTGGAGCCAAAAATAGCACCAATCTGAGCAAAGGTTGCGGTAATGAAGAAACCCTTCTTACCGGCCTCTGGGGTTGTGGTATCCGCCATAAAGGAGTAAAAGAGTACGACCATTAAGGATCCGAAACTCTCAATAACCACATAGGCAACCCAGCCAAGCATCGCCCAACGTTGCCCTTCTGGAGCAGGAATTCCAAATGTAGGACTCTGAACCAAGAACCACAATCCGAGGAAAAGCGCTCCATAAATTGCAGACATTGCATAGAAAAGACGGTGGCGAGGGAAGAGATCAACTAAATAGCTGTATCCTGCAACCAACGGGAAAATCACGGCAAGCGAAACAATTTTCGCCATCCATGTATACTGAGAGCCAATAAAGGCGTTAAACGTAGGATCTTTAATGCAACGCAAAAGCCAATAAATTCCTATGATAAAGAAAAACAGTACGCCATACGAAATAAACTTGTTTCGTTCATCACGCGTAAATGTTCCATAGATTGCTGTAAGAATGCGCTGCAAGTGGCCCGTAAAGTAGAGAATGATGGCGACAGGTAGTGCCGCAATCGCTCCCATTTGCAAGAGCCATGTAAAAGTTTCCCAATAGTAACTTAAAGACGTATCCATCAGAGGCTATTCCTTCCTTTTAATATAGATATCAACTGTGAGTAATTAGCCTTGTCAGTATAGATAAAAAGAAAACATTTGTAAAACGGGCTTTTTTTAAAAAACGTCACAAATGATGCTTTTTAAAAAAACTCATCATTTGTGACGTTCAGATCTTTGATTATTTCTGCTTAAAGTTTAGCAATTAATAGCCGCTTCAACTCTTATTTTTCAACATTTTTAAAGAATTGTTTAGGATTAAAATCATGGTGAAAACGAATGTTTAGATCTTTAAAGAAACGTTTTTTTCCGTTTGCATTTTCCATAGCTTTGAACAAATTGCCAAACAAATAGCCAAGCTGTTTACGAATCTCTGGATGGTCCGTAAGAACTTTAAGCACGGCAGATTTGCTGCAATCAAACAATTCTAACGCAAGGCGATACTGCTTTTCTGAAAGCTCACGGTTCGGCACAGAGGTGGAGACAAGTGGCTGTGTGCGTGGAACAAAGTAAAAACTCATTACCTTTTTTAAAAGCACGACAGACTCGTTAAATTTCTTACTAGATGCATCTTCTAAATTCTTTTGTTTCCCAACAGGATTTAATTCTGAAAATGGAAGAATTCCCTTTTTTAACGCTTCTGCTGCCTGAGTGTAAATAATTTTTTCCAAATAAGTTCGTATCTTTTGTTGCTCCAAAGTTTCAAACGTTCGCTTCTTAAACGGCACAAGATATTGGCATAATTCATTCAAATCAACTAAAGACCAGCCTGTAAACATATTAAGAACAGATTCGCCCTGCTTATTTTTGAAAGTAGCGTCCGCTCCTCTTTCAACAAAAAACTTCACCATGTCTAAGTCACAATTTTTGATAAACCAAAATAAAGGAGTCCAACCTTCTCTATCGGGAGCTTCGACATTAACATTCGCGCCCCGTAAGACCAGTAATTTTACAAGATCTAAATTTTTGGTAGAACAAGCCCAATGTATAGGCCGCCTATCAAGTATATCTTGCTTAACATTGACGTCAGCGCCTTCATCAATCAACTCTAAGACACTAGAAATCTTTCCTCCACGCTTTAGCTCAAAAATAGCTTCCAATAACTTTAGGTTCAACTCTTTTTGTTCTTCTAACGACAACTTCAGTTTCTTTTTGCTCTTGAAAGCACGCTTTTGTGGCTTATCTTCGCTAAAATCTTTCTCATTAATCTCTCGATGATTTTTAATAGGCGTTGTCGTTTTTTGTTTTCCTGAATCTATGATGGTTTCTTCCACAATAGAACAGACAAAATCATTCCCAGTTTCCATGTTAAACAAAGTCTTTTCATTTCCCTTCATATAATCCATTCCCTCCATTCCCTTCATTAGAAAGGGATAGGCTACTAACAAAACGAGGGGTATTAGAATTTTATTTTTCATAATTAACACTCCAAATTGAACAAATATATAATGATTTTAATCGTTAATATAAATAATTATGACTTATGTCTGGCAAATTGTCAAACATTTACTTATTAACGCAGAACAAAGATTATTTTTTATTTTAAGACTTAATCTTATTTTATTTCCAACAGAAAATCTCCTAAAACAAGAAATCTCCTGAGCGTCTTCTTCTGTCAAAATCCACTTTGCATAACATTCTCAAAACACAGATTTTAGTGAACTGTTTTCTAGGTCGGAGCTAAAAAAACAGGCTTCTATACTCTAAAAGATCGGGAGTCGTACATAACTTCCGATCTTTTAGACATATTATTCTGCGTGAGTAATTAGACAGCTGTTTTGCAGCTATTTTTCAACAAACTTCTTTTCTTTAACTGAATAAAGATATCCCAAAATCGAAACCCCTGCTACATGAAGAATGGTCCGCCCAACCTTGTCCTTTACATTGAGGTCGGCACCAGCTTCAATGAGGTACTTAAACATCTCTAGGTTGTCGCATGAAGCTGCATAGCGAAGGGTAGTATCACCATCCTCGCCCTTAGCATTGATATCCATTTTATTCTTTTTCATTGCATCAACCAGATATTTTAAAAGAGACAGATTGCCAGTTGCAGGTACATGGTGAAGAGGAATATGTTTTTTAAAATCTCTGGCCACAATATTAGCTCCCAAATTTTCAATTAAAAATTTAACCCGCACTAAGCTGTTCTGCATGATTGCAACGTGCAGAGGAGTATAACCATCCTTATCCTGAGCCTCTATATCTAGCTTGGAATCCTGTATCAGTCCTGCTTCATCGACTAGCGGAAGCATTATGACGGCTAAAAAAGCAAAAAAAGTAAATTTCTTTGAGAATCTTTTCATGGATTTACTCCTTGCGCGCTCACGAATGAGCCACATAAACATTGAATTTAACAATGGGCACATGAATACCAAACATATGCTCGACGGTAAGTATAATAAAACTAAACCGACTAAAAAAGCGCTAGCGCAAAACTATTTACACGAGCGTAAAAAACGCGCTTCTTGTGAATCAAAAAAACCACTCTAAATACTTAAACCGTACTAGATATACCCCAATAATAAGTTTTCAGCAGACAATTTCATTCTGTTCAACCGCATGTTTATGTTTTTTCCCAACATAGAAGGCCACCGCCAACCAGGCTAAACAGAGCGAGAAGGCCAACCCCGACACCACCATCATAGGTGCGCCCAACCCATATTTCAGTCCCATTATCCCTGAGCCTGTCGCCTTAGAAAAGCGAGACCCAAATGTATCAATCCATGCCTTAGATTTATATTTAGCATCCCGAGACGTGGGAATATAAAGCTGCTCTTTTGCAGGCTGCCCGAATGCGTAGTTTAGACCGCGAGATAATACTAGAACCCAAAATGCCACATTCAACGTAGAAGAAATAGTCATAACCCCAAGATTAACTGCCATCAGCAGAGGCATTATCGTCAACGAAAACATTAGCCCAATCCTGCGCCCAAAATTCCCCACACCAAAAAGTATAGACCCCAAGGCCAACGCCCCCACATAAGCCCCAAATTTCCCGGTATAGGCAGCATACACAGCCGCATCCCCTTGAGCATAATCCGCGATAAGCACCTTAAACTGAAGATCAAAAATCGTAGCTACAACCTCAAAGACAGAAACCACAACAAAGATACTCATAAGATAAGGCTGCGAAAGGATTAACCGAATACCTTCCACAAACCCGGTCTGCGGCGCTTCCACTACCACCTTCTTAGCCTGATACCCTACAAACTCTTCCTTAGGAATAAACCATATAATAAAGCGCACCATAGCAGGAATACAGATCACTGTAGCCAACGCGGCAACAAGATAAAGCGTTTCAACCCCCAACAAGTGGCTCGCTTTTGCAACGGTTAAGGACCCCAAAATATCCCCAATCTGCGCAAAGGTTGTTGTAATAAAAAATCCCTTTTTCCCCTCTGCTGGCGTCGTAGTATCTGCCATAAAAGAATAAAATAAGACCACCATTAAGGAGCCAAAACTATCAATAACAACATACGAAATCCAGCCCAACAGCTTCCATCGATGCTCAAGTGGAGCAAGCATCCCAAACTCAGGACTCTTTACCAAAAACCAAAGTCCTAAAAAAAGAGCCGCATAAAGAGCCGCCATAGCATAAAAGAGTCGATGCCGCGGAAAGAGATCAACCAGATAGCTGTATCCTGCAATCATAGGAAAAACTACTGCAATAGAAACAATATCCGCAACCCACGTATGCCTCGACCCTATAAAGGCATTAAACGTTGGATCTTTAATACTACGCAACAACCAATAGATTCCAATAATAAAGAAAAAAAGAACTCCATATAAAACAAATTTATTCCGTTCATTGCGGGTAAGATCGCCATAAATATAAACAAGTAAACGCTTCAAATGCCCCGTAAAACACGAAACCAGACAGAGCGGGAACAACGCAATAAGACCTATCTTTGCAAGTCCTAAAAACCAGGTAACCAGATAGCCAAAAAAAATCTCCACTACATGCTCCTCCAGAAAGCACAGATATCAATAACTCTTTACTTTCAAGTATATATGAAGCGGAGATCGGGAAAAAAGAAATTCGTAACTAACAGACTATCTCATTGCGGTCTACTGCGTATTTATGCTTTTTCCCCGCATACAGAGAAACAAAAAGCCAAATCGTACAGACCGATAAAGTTGCCCCAACAGTCAAGACAACCGAAGCCCCTGCAATGAAAAGCATTCCAACAATACTTGATCCAAAAGCCTTAGACAGACGCGCTCCAAACGTATCCACCCACGCCTTCGATTTATACTTTGCATCTCGAGAAACTGGAATATAGAGCTGTTCTTTTACGGGCTGACCGAAAATGTAATTCAGTCCTTTAGAAAAGACCATAATCCAGAATACAACACTCAAAGAAGGCGCAACAAACATCGCAACATTATTAAACACCATAACCAACGGCATCAATGCCAACGAAATCGCCAACCCAACTTTTCGACCAATGTTTCCAATTCCCAAGAAAAGAGAACTTAATGCTAACAGACTAACCCATACCCCAAACTCACCCATGTACGATGCGTAGATATCGGCATTATCATTGGCATAATCCGCAATGAGGACCTGAAACTGAAGATCCAATATGGTTGCAACAATCTCAAATGAAGCCACAATAACAAAAATTGCCATCATATACGGCTGAGAAAGCATCAACTTTAACCCTTCCGCAAACCCTGTTTTTTCCTGATACGTGTGCGCACCTTGAGCCTGATATCCTGCAAACTCTTCTTTTGGGATATACCAATTAATAAAACAGACTAACGCAGGGATACAGAGGACAATCAAGCCTGCTGCCAATAAGAAGATAGTTTCAGCTCCCACCACATGGCTTGCACGCGCAACAAACTCAGATCCCAACATATTCCCTATCTGACCAAAGGTCGCCACCACAAAAAAGCCTTTTTTCCCTGCCTCTGGTGTTGTTGTATCGGCCATAAGCGAATAAAAAAGCACTACCATCAGGGAGCCAAAGCTCTCAATAGCAACATACGAGAACCACCCAAGCAGCCACCACCGATGATCTATAGGTGCGCCAACCCCAAATACGGGGCTCTTAATCAGAAACCACAACCCCGCGTAAAGCCCGCCAAAAATACCTGCCATAACATAAAACAGACGGTGACGAGGAAAAAGATCTACCAGATAGCTATATCCCACTACCAAAGGAAATGTAACGGCCACCGATACAATTTTTGCCAGCCACATATGCCGGGCTCCAATGAACGCATTGAACATGGGATTCTTGATACATCGCAGCAACCAGAAAATCCCTATAATAAATAGATAGAGTATTCCGTACAAAATAAACTTATGCCGCTCGTTGCGAGTGAAGTCCCCATACACATACGAAAAAAACCGCTGCCAATGGCCCGTAAAAAAAAGCACTATGCCAAGCAACAAGGTCGCTATGAGCCCCAACTTTAAAAAGGAAACGAATAGCTCCCCATAGTGGCTAAACATTATGTCCATACCTTAGATGTTCCCTTCTTTCAACACATATGTTTTGGAAATTCTTTAATTTTAGTATAGGAGAAAAGATAGCTTTTGTAAAAAAACCTTCACCTTAATCACAAAAGCGTATTAAAAAAACTTCAAGCCTCCTATCAAAATCTGCAACCATACGTTATCATTCCATAGAGTTGCGGGTATATAGTTTACGGAAAAACTTGAGCGTGGTAGACTAAGATTGAGACTATGATTCTCACCCTTAAAGAAATTAATCAAGAAAACAATCAAACTTCTGGTGCTCGACGCACCCTAAATAAGAATCTCATGAAAAAAAACGAAATTAACGACATCCCTACTGTAGAACATGTTTCTGCAGTCCTGCACGAGGAAAACGGAAATTCTCGTCTTCCTCTCATGCCCCTAAAAAACGTAGTTCTTTTGCCCAAAAGCATTGTTCCCCTGGTTGTAGGACGCATACGTTCTGTTCGCGCTATTGAATATGCACTCAGAAACCAAAAAGAGCTCTGCGTTGTTACTCAAAAAGACCCCGCCCTAGACGAACCATCCAAAGATGATCTTTTTAAGATTGGAACACGCGCAGCTATTTTGCAGGTTATGCCTATGCCCAAAGGAAATCTCAAAGTTCTTTTGGAAGGAATTGCTCGAACAGAGATAGACGAAATCGATGAAACCAGCGATCTATGGCTAGCTAGCTGTGGCGATCTTCTCACACACGAAAAAGGCGACGAGATAGAAATTCAAGCCCTCTGGCGCTATCTGAAAACGCTTTATAAAAACTATGCCCAGACAAGTGGGCATGCGCCAACCTCGGTCGTCTCAAGCATTTTAATGCTTGAGAACATTGCTGTAGCTGCAGATACCATAACTGCGCACAGTGGACTTAACTTCAAAGACCGACAGACCATTCTTGAGACTATGCGTCTAAAGGATCGGCTTGAGCTTCTTATTTCGCTCCTTGAACGAGAAAATGACATTATAAAAACGGAAGAGCGTATACGAGGGCGCGTCCAAACGCAAGTTGAAAAAAATCAGCGCGAATATTATCTGCACGAGCAAATCAAAGCCATTCACAAAGAGCTCGGGCGCGACGAGCAGCTTAATGAAGCTTCTGCTCTAAGAGAACAAGCAGATGCCACGCGTCTGCCTGCCGCCGTTATGCAAAAAGTAGAACGCGAACTACGTCGGCTTGAGCAGATGCCACCTTTATCAGCTGAAGCATCCATAAGCAAAAACTATATCGACTGGATTTTTTCGCTTCCGTGGCATGAAATCCGTAAAGACCGTATAAGCCTAGACCAAGCCAAGAAAATTTTAGACCGAGATCATTTTGGGCTCCAAAAAATCAAAGAGCGTGTCTTAGAGTTCATTGCAGCAAAAAAATTCAATCCCACGCTCTCGCGTTCGCCTATCATCTGCCTTGTTGGACCTCCTGGAGTTGGAAAAACCTCCCTTGCTCATTCAATTGCAGCTGCATTGGGGCGAGAATTTGTTCGCATTTCGCTGGGTGGGATTCGAGATGAATCAGAAATCAGAGGACACCGACGCACCTACGTAGGCGCCATGCCAGGAAAGATCATCCAGGGTATGAGTTCGCTAAAAACCACAAATCCTGTGATATTACTTGACGAGATTGACAAAATGTCACACGATATGTTTGGAGATCCTGCCTCTGCACTCTTGGAAGTACTTGATCCTGAACAGAACAGTTCATTTGTAGACAACTTCCTTGAAGTAGGGTATGATCTTTCGCACGTTATGTTCATTACCACAGCAAACCACCCGGAAGGTATTCCGTATCCACTTTTTGATCGCATGGAAGTAATAACTTTGTCAGGATATACCAATCCTGAAAAACTGCAAATTGCTCGTAAATTCCTCATCCCTAAGGCGTTGCGTGAATATGGTGTTTCGAAAGAGCAGTGCTCTATTCCAAAACCTACTCTCAACCTTGTGATTGACGAATACACTAGAGAAGCGGGAGTTCGCCAACTAGAGCGTTTAATAGGAAAACTGGTGCGAAAGTCAATCCAGCAGATGATCTCAGGGAAAGACGCATCTAAGAAGGCCGAGAAAACGGAAAAATCCGTAGAAGTCTCACCATCGATGTGCAAAGAATGGCTAGGCTTGGCTCCGTTCAAACGGAAGTTAGTGAACGCAAGCAAGACCCTAGCAGGATGCGCAACCGGACTTGCCTGGACAGAGCTTGGAGGTGATGTTCTTGAAGTAGAAGCTGCCATTATCCCGGGCAAGGGTGAATTAACCTTGACGGGACAGTTGGGTGATGTGATGCGCGAGTCGGCACAGGCTGCCGTAAGTTATGTACGATCACGCAGCGCTGATCTGGGGCTTAAGAAAAACTTCTTCTCGACAAACGATATACACGTTCATGTCCCCGAAGGAGCTACTCCAAAAGATGGGCCTTCTGCAGGTATCACTATTTGCACCGCTCTTGTTTCTGCCGCAACACAGACTCCGTTAAAGCCTGCTATTGCCATGACGGGAGAAATAACGTTGCGCGGTAATGTACTACCTGTTGGTGGCTTAAAAGAAAAGCTGATAGCAGCGCAACAGCAAATGATGACAACGGTACTTGTACCAAAAGATAACGAAGAGGAAGTACGCAAGATAGAAGAAGAGCTTAAAAGTCCATTCACTACTCATTTTGTAAAGTCCATGGACGAAGTTCTCGAGCTTGCATTCCAAAATAACCCCTTAAAAAAGACTTAAAGACAGTGTTACAAAACAATGGTTCGTATTTTTATCCGAAGGATCTTCAATGAAGAAGTTCTCTCTCTGTTTGTTAGCCGGTTTGTTGGTTATTGCTCCTGCATGCTCTAAAAAAGAGAAAAAGGAAGCAACACCTGCAGCTCCAACAACAGAAGTTAAAACAGAAACTCCTGCAACTACTCCTGCAACTCCAGTACAACCAATGGTTGTTGAGCCAGAAGCAGGCAAAGTTGCAAAAGAACGCACATCAGGTGCCGTGCAACCAGGCATGTCAGAAGCTAAAGCCGAAGAAATTAAGTAAGCTTAAGTTACTCAAAAAAGGGGCGCTCCTAGAGTGCTCCTTTTTTGCTGTCTATTCACAATACGTTTTGTAATCCCGTATCGTCCACGTAGAATACAAAAAACTATAAATAAGAGTTCTACATACTAGCAATGTTGGCCCAAGCACAACAGCCACAAAAAATGCAATGGCCTCAATCAATGCAATACGGGGAGAAAAGAATGGCAAAAATAACAAAGTAACCAAAAGCGTCAGAACCAATCCAACAACCACAAAACTTGCCATCAATATCAGATCAAGTCCCACAAGCAGCGGTAGATTATAAAGCCACATCTTGCCGGCACGCAAAAAACCTCGTAACCCTTCGGTCACCGTACGCGCATCAAGCCACAAAAAGCCAAGCATAGCAGCATAGGCACCTATCGGAACTAGCCAAATTGCCCAAGACCAGTACCCTCCTAAAAAACTCGCCATCGAGGCAAAATAAATTTGCACAAGGCAGACCGCCAGGAATTTCCAGCTCACAAGTCGTATAGAAACGGGAAATAGAGAAGGCCTAACCATTGAAAGCAAGAGGGCCATACCGCACCCTAGTATAAAGTAAAAAAGAGCAACCGCTGAAGGATCTGCGTGCTGAGGCACTGCCCTCAGTGCTAAACCCCCTACAAAAAGCAGCCAAAAGAATACGTACCCAAACTTAGACGTCCACAGTTGCCACAGCCGGCCCCACCCCCGCCAGACCAAAAAAACCATCTTTTTCAGATTTTCCCCTGCAAAAAAGTGGCGTGTTTCGTACCACGCATGTAAAATTGTCATAATGCCCTCGTATGAAACAAACAAAGCGTATTCAGCCTTACTGTAGCATACCGTGAAATAGAGCCGCAATAGACCCGTGTAAAATCTAGTCTTTGACTTTTTGGCAATAGACGTTGTACACTGAAATGAGAAGGGCCTCAGGCTAGACACGCTGGACCAAAATTAATAGTGAAGTAGATTTATGAAAAAGTTACTTGTTGTAGAATCGCCCGCCAAGATAAAAACGATCAGCAAATTCTTAGGGCCCGATTTTCGAATCATGTCTACGGTGGGACATGTAAAAGACCTGCCAAAACAGGGATTAGGCGTCACCATAAATGGGACGATTGAACTTGAATATGTCACCCTAGAAAAAAAAGACAAAGTTCTTGCCGACATCTGCAAAGAAGCGGCAAAAGCATCCGACGTGTACCTCGCTCCTGACCCTGATCGCGAGGGAGAAATCATTGCATGGCATGTCGAGCAAGAAGTCAAAAAAGTTATAAAAGACCCCTCGCACATTCATCGCATCACCTTTAATGAAATCACAAAGCCCGCGATTGAAGAAGCTTTAGAACATCCATCAGTAGTCGACACCAATAAAGTCGCCGCTCAACAGGCCCGTAGAATCCTTGACCGCTGGGTCGGATATGAAGTTTCGCCTGTACTATGGAAAAAAGTAAGCAAAGGGCTCTCTGCAGGGCGCGTTCAATCAGTAGCTTTAAAACTTATTTGCGAACGAGAAGATGCCATACGTATCTTCAAAGCAGAAGAGTACTGGAGTGTTGACGGGCTTTTTGGTTTTGATGGCGGTGCATTTAATGCAGCCCTTGCAACCATTAACAAAAAAAAGGCCGAACTTGGCAACAAAGAAGCAGTTGAAAAGGTCATTGAAGAAATCAAAAAAACCTCATTTGCAATCTCCTCCATAAAAGATTCCAAGCGCGCAAAAAACCCGTACGCGCCATTCATGACAAGCTCGCTGCAACAGGCGGCCTACAACCAACTGGGCTTCTCAGTCCAAAAAACTATGAACGTTGCTCAAAAATTATACGAAGGGGTCGACTTAGAAGAGTCCAATAGTCCTGTCGCGCTTATAACCTATATGCGTACCGACTCACTACGGCTTTCTGATACGGCTTTAAAAAGTGCGCGATCTTACATCAATAAAACATTTGGCGATGAATACGTTCCAGCAAAATCACCGGTCTACTCCAAAGAAAAAGCTCAAGATGCCCACGAAGCCATCCGGCCCATTGATGTCAAAGTCACTCCGTCCAGCATCAAGCAGTTTGTAGAGCCCGATCACTTCAAGCTCTATGAACTTATTTGGCGTCGATTTGTCGCTTGCCAGATGAAACCTGCGCAATACGCACAACGTCAAATTACGATAGATGGCAAACCGTTTACCTTTAAGGTTACCGGATCTACCCTACTCTTTGACGGGTTTCTCAAGGTATACGTTCAAGAAGAAGATGAAAAGGAAGAAGCATTAGCGCTTCCTGCAGGGCTAAAAGAAGAGATGCCGCTTGAACTGCGTACTCTATCGCCTAAACAACACTTCACCCAACCTCCATCTCGATATACTGAAGCTACACTGGTTAAAGAGCTTGAAAAAGCAGGCATTGGTCGTCCTAGTACGTATGCCACCATTCTCAAAACCATTCAAGCACGTTCATACACCAACCTCGATACCAAAAAACGGTTTGTACCTACCGAGTTAGGAATGGCGGTCACACGGCTTTTGGATGAAAACCTTCCCCGCATCATGAATGTCTCATTCACAGCGCTTATGGAAGAGGATCTTGACAAAGTTGCACGCGGCGAGATGGAACGAGACTCATTACTCAAAGCCTTCTATCAAGACTTTTCAGAGTCGCTAAAAAAATTCGCGGGCGAGAGCACTGAGCGTCCCTCTGAACCTACCACCATACTCTGTCCACAGTGCAAAAAACAAAATCTGGTAGTCCGATTTGGGAAAACCGGCGCTTTCTTAGGATGCGCAGGATTCCCTGAGTGCACCTTCTCCAGCAATTTCAAACGCGAAGAAGATGGAAGCATTATCCTAGTCGAAAAACAAGAGCCCGAATTACTAGAAGAAAAATGTCCAAAATGTGGCAAACCTATGCAACGTCGCATAGGCCGCTATGGACCATTTATCGCCTGCTCCGGGTACCCAGAATGTACCTATATCAAGCAAGAAAAGAGTGAGTTTTTGTGCCCCGGTTGCCAAAAAGGCCATCTGGTTAAACGGTTATGGAAAGGCAAGGTCTTCTGGGCCTGCGATACCTACCCCGCCTGCTCCTTCTCTGTCTCAGGAGACATTGAGCTTACAGAATGTCCTAAATGCCACCGCCCTTATCTGCTAAAGCGGACCGGAACGGACGACGAAGTTACTCTAATCTGCTCCGACAAAAACTGTGGCTATTCGCAAAAAAAGTAAGCCGCTTACGCGTCGACGAAGGCTGAATTAGAGCGGTTTTTACTCCTTCTCCAGCCTTTCTGCGCGTCAGGCAACCTTGACAAATAACCCAAAGTTACGTACTCTGTTACTAGGTGTAAACAACAACCTATGTAAATAAATGAGGTGGGGGATTTCATTAAAATCATTGTCACTTTCAGATTGCGGTAAAATTCATCCTAGCAAACCCATCTTGGCAGACCGCCGCGGATATCAAAACTCCTAAAACAAGCTCCTAAAAGGACTTTATGAGGATTGACACTTCAATAAGATAGACATACGCGACTTGACTTATTTTGAGACCTTACTATACTTTTAGTATACAATGGACAATTAGTTTTAATATTTTTGCATTAATAAAACATTTTTAAAAAACACTTCAGATTTTTAGAGGAAAGCATATGAAAAAAAACATGACGCGGTATGCTTTTTGCCTTTCGCTATTATTTTGCGGATGTATCGTTTTTCAGAGTCCACTGGGTACAATAAAGGCAACGACTCCAGTCGAACAGCAAGAACAGATGACACGTGCATCAACCGTGCAAAATTTCTTCACCTGTAAAGCCGGTTCTATATCGCTTGATGCGCTGCTCGCAGCATTAAATGCGCTTTGTCCCGGCGTTTTTGAGAAAATTATTGCACAATCTTTGCCCAACAACAGCATCATTGCAGAGGAAGTTGTTGTTCTAATTCGCAACAACGGAATGCTCCTGCCTGTAGATCTTCAAACCTTTCTAAATGGCAAACAAAATTGGGAACTCGTAGTTGTTATAAAAGAAGTTCAGGCGTTTGCAGAGCTAAAAAACTTCGTAGATGAAAAACCACGCTGGATAATCCTACAGTGGCCAGATATGGTTGATAAACTTGTTGCCCTTTTAAAAGATAATCCTAAGCCTGAATATAAAGGGCTCGTCGAAACTATCCGTGGTCTTAAAGAATCGGGATCATGGGGCATTAAATTCAAACTCCTTAAACACCTAAGCATACTACCAGATGAAATTAGGGCGGCCGGATTGGCAGGTCTTAACCGTGGGCTTAAGGCTGCAGGGAAATAAAGAATAAAAAAACTACTAAGCTTATGGACCTCACCGGTTTCTACCCCTATTTTCATGGTAAAAAACAGACGCCATTAGCCAAAAAAAGGGTGCTTTGTTATACTACATTTAAGTAAAGTATCCGCTGGTTTTATCGGGAAGCCGGTCATACAAAAAAGTTCACTTACCGCTTTTTGATCAAATGTATAAAACAATATGAATATTCCAAAAAATCCTACAGATCATCTTTCAGGAAACCTTACCTTTGATGTCATCGTTATAGGGGGCGGACACGCTGGAGTTGAAGCTGCTTATGCAGCAGCGCATATGGGCGTAAAAACCGCTCTTATTACGCTGCGCAAAGATCGCATCGGTTTTATGCCCTGCAACCCTTCGATAGGCGGCATTGGCAAAGGGCATATTGTCTTTGAAATAAGCGCACTAGGTGGATTAATGCCGCAAATCTGCACAAAATCCTACCTTCAAGCCAAGATGCTTAATACACGAAAAGGACCTGCAGTACAAGGGTTACGACTGCAAATCGACAAATACCGCTATGCTACCTACACTCAAGAAGCCCTTGAAAAGACCGACAACTTAACCATCATCGAAGACCGCGTAGACCAAATCTGCCTTAATCAAGACGGCCATGTTTCCGGCGTCTTAACGGCACAAAAAACCAGTTATACGGCTCCTACCGTTGTTTTAACCGGAGGTACCTTCTTAAACGGAGTTGTCCATATAGGTGAAGAGAGTTTCCCCGCCGGCCGACGCGATGAAGAAGCTATTATAGACCTAGCGCAATGCCTAAAAGATTTCGGCCTCCAGATTGGACGAATGAAAACGGGCACCCCTGCGCGCCTTTTAAAATCCAGCATAGACTTTTCGGGCATGGAGCTTGATGAGGCCGAGCCTCTGAATTACCTGTACGAATTTGCACCCCATACAGCCACTACTACCCTATCTAGCCACATCACGTACACCAATGAAAAAACACATGAGATAATTCTAGAAAGTGCGGAGCGCTCTCCTATATTTTCCAAACGAATCACAGGCACTCCAACGCGGTACTGCCCATCCATAGAAGACAAAATCACCCGATTTTCGAGCAAGAATGCTCATCATGTCTTTGTTGAACCTGAAGGGATTGAATCCGACGAAGTATACCCAAATGGGATCTCTAACTCACTCCCCAAAGACATTCAAGAAAAATTTATTCGCAGCATCAAAGGCTTTGAAAATGCGATCATAACCTCCTATGCCTATGGCATTGAGTACGACTTTGTGCATCCTAACCAGCTACACCACACATTGGAACTAAAAAAAATTCCTGGCTTTTTCTTGGCGGGCCAGATAAATGGAACCACCGGCTATGAAGAAGCTGCAGGCCAAGGTCTTATTGCAGGCGTAAACGCTGCTCTAAAAGTTTTGGGACGCCCTCCCTATGTAATGAGCCGCAACGAAGGATACATTGGCATTATGATCGATGACCTTGTTAGCATGGGCGTCGATGAACCCTACCGGATGTTTACCTCGCGCGCAGAACGGCGCCTCATACTCCGCCAAGATAATACCTTTGAACGCCTCTACAAAAAATCCCATGAATTAGGACTAATTTCTAAAGAGCTATACGACGCCATAGATGAAGAAGTAACCACAATCAACGAGCTTATTGAGTCCCTAAACGCTAGTGGGAAAAGTAAAATATTTGCCCAACTTATTCCAAACAACAAACCCTCTCTGGTCAGGCAAGAGATTCTACGCTTAACTCCTAAGCCCCTTTCCCCTCGCGCTCTTGAGACTGTTTATGCAGAACTACTTTATGGCCCCTACAAAAAACGGGAGCTCAAGGAAGTTGAAAAAAGCGAGGCGCTGCAAAATCTGATTATTCCTGAAGCGTTACGGTATGAGGATATGCCCGGCCTTCCGAAAGAACTGCAAGAAAAACTACGTCGACATGCCCCACACACTATAGCACAAGCAGCGCTTATTCCTGGCATGACCCCCGCAACCATATCCCTACTTATTTTCAGAGTTCGAGAACAGATTGCAAAGGCGGGAAAGATCACCCCGTGAGATAAACCGATTAAAGGAGATTAGAATGAAGCATCAAAACCCCCTTTTAAAAACCCTTCCAAAAGCCGACTTGCACGTACATCTAGATGGATCTTTGCGATTAAAAACGCTTATAGAGTTAGCTCAATCCTCGAGAGTAAAGCTCCCCTCTTACACAGAAAGCGGACTCTTAGATCTAGTCTTCAAACCAACGTTCCACAGCCTTGATGACTACCTTACCTGCTTTAAATATCCCGTCCAACTCTTTAAAAACAAAGAAAATATCGAACGCTGCTCCTATGAACTAGCCTGTGACAATTTGGCAGAAGGGGTCTACTACTTAGAAGTGCGCTTTGCACCAGAACTTCACATATCACAAAACTGCTCTCTAGAAGATGCAATCGCCTCAGCGGCGCGCGGACTTGAAAAAGCCGCACACGAACATAACCAATCGCCTGAAGTTTGCGCAGGGCAACGCCCTCCGTTTATATATGGCATTATTGTATGCGCCATGAGGCACTTTGCACCAAACGGCGACAACTCGCTAGCCCATTTACACAATGCCGCACTCGACCTTACAAAACGGGCAATTGCATGCCGAGATAACCAAGGGCTTCCCATTGTTGGACTAGATGTCGTAGGAAGAGAAGTTGGGTGGAATGCACAAATATTCAAAGGCGCCTACGATTGCGCACATCAAAACCTTCTTCAAACAACGACACATGCAGGTGAGGCATTAGGCGCAAAAAGCATTTTTGATGCCGTAGCCTATCTCTGCCCAGACCGAATAGGGCATGCTCTCCATCTGTTCCATACAAACCAGACAGACTGCCCTGATTGCATACAGTCCAAAAAATTCACAGAACAACTAGCAGACTTTATTGGTAAAATAGAACTGCCCATCGAAGTTTGTATTTCAAGCAACTTTCAGACCAATCCTACACTAAAAAGCCTAGAGGACCATGTAGTTACCACACTTTTAAAACGAGACATGCCCTTTGTTTTATGCACCGACAATCGGCTTGTAAGCCACACTACCGTAACGCATGAGTACGAGATTCTACTTAACCACCATCCCCTAGAGCCTGCGGCCCTAAAAAAGATAATCATAAGCGGGTTCCACTATGGATTTTACGCGGGGACCTTAGCAGAAAAACAAGCGTTCATACGTCAAATCGATGCCTTTTATGACTCTGTGATAGCAAAGGCCTAAAAAAGCATGATAAGAAGTCATGACAGCCAATTCCACTTCTTCCCGTTTTATGGTATATTTTTAGAAATAATATACTGAAGGAAATAGGAACTATGACAAAACGAGATTATTACGAAGTATTGGGCGTTTCTAAAAATGCAACCCAAGACGAAATTAAGCAAGCCTACCGTAAACTTGCGCTTAAGTACCATCCTGACCGCAATCCTGATAACAAGGAAGCGGAAGATAAGTTTAAGGAGGCTGCAGAGGCTTACGAAGTTCTCTCTACCCCCGAAAAAAAGGCCCGCTACGACCAATTTGGTCATACAGCCGGGGCTGCAAACGGAAATCAGGGCTTTGGTGGCTTTGAGAATATGGATGACATATTCGAACATTTTGGTGATATTTTTGGAGATTTATTTGGATCTCCCCGCCAAAAAAAATCACGTAAAACCGGCCCATCCCCTCGCCGAGGGCATGATCTGGAGCGTGAAGCCTCATTGACCCTAGAAGAGGCATTTTCGGGCACCAAGAAAGAGATCACCTACTACCACTTTGTTACCTGCGAAACCTGCGAAGGCAAGGGAACGCAGTCAGGTACTTCCGCTGAAACCTGCGGAGAGTGCCGGGGTACAGGGCAAGTGCATTATCGACAAGGTATTTTTGTCTACTCACAGACCTGCCCTACCTGCTCAGGCCAAGGTTTTATCATAAAAAATCCATGTACCACCTGCCAAGGGCAATCCCGCACCCAAAAATATGACACCCTTTCAGTAACCATTCCTAAAGGAATTTTTGACGGCGCAGAATTGCGAGTTGCAGGCAAGGGGGACGCGGGAGTCTATGGCGGCAAGACCGGAGATCTTATCATAACCGTACGAGTTATGCCGCATAAAACCTTTAAGAGAGTAAACGATGACATCGAGTGCACCGTGGCTCTAACCTACCCTCAATTAGTGCTCGGATCCCAGGTTGAAATAACCACTATCGACGGTGAAAAAGAGACAATTAAGATCCCTAAAGGCTGCCCGGTAGGAAAACGACTAGTAATCAAAGGCCTTGGATTTCATAAAATCCGTTCTAAAGGACGTGGCGACTTAGTAGTAACCACTACCTGCCATATTCCCTCAACCCTCTCAAAAGAGGCAGAAACCACTCTACGTGCCTATTCTGAACAGATAGGAAGTTCAGTAGAGGAAGGATCTTCCGGAGTTATTTCTGGCTTCTTTAAGCGATTTTTAGGATAAAGAAATAGTGGTACGGCAAAACGATTTGATCAAATCGTTTTGCCGTACCACACAAAAGTTTGATACTTAAGATATACCTACCATCAGTACCGCAAAATAGCCGCAATGCGTTTCTGTTCTTTTAGGGTACCTGGTTTGACAAACGTCACCACACCACCCTTCTCAAGAATGTTTTCTATAAGCACATTAACTACATCATCCATCACATTAATTGCCTTAGGGTCCGTTGCCAAAGTTAACCGCTCACGATGCTCTTTGTCTATAACACCAGAAACCAAAAAGCCGTCCTCTATAATCAGATCTTTTACACGTCCCTCATGTGCCATGCGCCAGACCATTTCAATTCCAAATGCATGATGAAGTTTACCGACCGCTTCATCCAATTCAACCAATTTCTGCGCTGCAACTTTGTCCAGATATTTCTGAACTTCGGGCCACACTACCTTTTCCAGATCGCGCACAAATTGGTGAGAAAAATCACCATGCACGCGTCCCGCAATCTTATGTTTAGTAACATCTTCAAAAAGCACGATATTCTTTTCTGCACCTACTACAAAAAGTGGCCGTTTATACACAGACGTAAACCGCAACAACAGCTCATCCACCTTTTTAAAGAATGTTTTTTTTCGATCATCAAGATATGCAGCATCTTGATGTGAATTCCACAATACTGTATTGCCAATCTTATTTGCAGTCTCGCCCACTTCAGGCTTTATGTAATCAAGAGGGAACCCATCGCGGGATATACCCATAGTGTCATTTTCTGGCTCAATAACCTCACTCAACGTGGCACCAGTCCCATAAAAGAGCCGCGTAGGCTTTTCACTAAGCGCCAACACCCAGTAATTCGTCAATCGATTAAGTGCGATCAAAATATCTCGCACCAAGAAGGTTGTCTCTATCGAAACACGATTTTCAACCGGATAGGGCAAAGAATAGACCAACTTTACATCTTCGTTAACGAAAATAGCCAACCCATCGGTTGAATGTGCATAATCAATCTGACCAACAATGCTATCCAGATTATCCAGGAGCTTTTTTACATCGCGCTCAGAAAATTCTTTCTTTAAACGCTCCTTAACCTCTGAAACCGCATTTTTAACCGCAATAGGATCTTGCTCGGCCGCAGGCATTGTCCGGTGCGTTTTTACCAAAATAGAGACTGACGGATACTTTTGATGTGACTCAAGAAATTTTAAGTCCTTACGATTCATACTAACTCCCTTTGTTCCTCAGATAGTGTAATCTGTCTACCCCCTTACTATAAAATTAGAAGACCTCGCCAGGCAAGAAAAAGATGCTAGAACTGTCTAAACAAACATTCACACCGTTTTTTAGGACCGCCATGCAAACGTTCGCCGCCACCCAAAGTCCATGAAAAGATGCGAAAAACAGCCCAAAAAAAAGAACACCCCGGCCCACACTACCTCAAGCCGAAATTCAGGAATGACATTAACAAGCCAGCCGCAGAGTGCTGCCGTTAAAAAAAACAGAAAATATAGATTGTGAAATATCCCTCTATGACGCGAGATAGAAGCCAAAAGGCCCACGGCCGTGCAGCAAATTGCTATCAGAACTGATTTCATAAGAAGACTAATCAAAATAAACAAAAGCAAAAGTGCATAGAAAAACCTTCTACCTCTACCCGTTGTGTCAACGTCAGGGAAAAAGGCACCCCAGAACATAAAAACCAGACCCTGAAGGAGCTCTAAAACCCCCAACCCATACCAGCCGCCCAAAAAAGCGAGCGGTATAGCCATGACAAAAACGCCCAGCGCATGTCCACGATAACCCGGCATAACAACGCCTTTCTATACCGTTTTATCAACATAGACCACTTTAATAGAGGTAAATGAGATTCCAGGGTAGAAAAATTCTAAGACCTCTTTATAATTCCAGCCCTGACGCACCATCTCACGAGCTCCCCACTGACAAAGTCCCAAATGGTGACCGCATCCATGCCCGGTGGCTATAATTTTATTGCCGTCACGCTTTAACGAAAAACAGAGACTCTTAATATCCTTCAACAAAGAATAGATCTTTTGACCTGAAAGCGCAATCCACGCAGAATTAGTCTTCACTTGCACTTCGCGCACTACATGCGCCTTATCACGACGTAAAATACGAATATCCCGTACCGGAACCGCATCCTCTATTCCCGCTCGAATAAGTTCTTTAAAATCAGATGTGCGGTAGATCACTTTCCACGTATAAAGACTACAATTTTTACAATAAGTACAGGCGTAATCACGCTTTAAATAAGGGGCCTTAACAAAATCAACACCTTCAAGGTCAGCCGGAACAACTCCCCCGCAACAAGTGTCATACATAGCCTCAATAGGCTTACCCCCAAAGGTCATTACTATACCGCGCGTTTCTTCCAAAGCTTTTCTTAGCGCTACAAACTCATGGATACCCTTGTAAGTCTGATCCATGTTAGTTGCCCGAATATCGTACGAACGAACAAAGGAACCATCCTCCTTTTCACGACGAGAATCCAATATTTTTTTCACAAGGAAGGTTCTACAGGCAATAGTAAGCGCTTTATTAACCTCTAGCGGCCACCCTGGCCAACTTTCCCACCGCAGAACCGAATAGAGATAGTCTTCTATATCGACATGATTAACCAAGTGAACCAGACCTTCTCGAGAAGCATAGTCCAACGCAAAGAATCCCGCATACCGATTGCCCATAAATGCGGTTTCACCGGATTTAGCGACCAATTCTACGCCATTTTTCACGAGTCGACGCCGATTTATGGTAATCCGCCCTTGTTTAAAACTAACCGTAATCTTAGTTCCCTTAATTTCCTGAATAGTCCCATCATCGGGGTCACGCAAAAAAAATCCATTCGGCGACTTGAGCGTCCACTCAAAAACATCGGACCTTTCAGCCTTGGCAAGCAGAACTCGCACATCAAATTTATCAGGTTGCAGCTGGCTACCACCCTCTGTAAAGCCTAACGCCACAACAGAAAAAACCATCAAAAAAAACGTCTGTAATTTCATTATTATTCCATCTGCCTTCGCTAAAACTATGTCGTGACTTTGGCCGCTTGTGGTAAGTATTTACATAAACAAAAAAATGTCGCGTTAGCGGCATAATACATCAAACCATAAGAGCGACACTTAAATTTTTAAATGTCCACTATAAAAACTCTAATCTACACTCCAACTCGCTGGCGCAACAATTCAGGGACCACTTTCTTAGAGTCTACCCCTTTGTTGGCCATTAAGTCTGCCTGCTTGTTCTCTTCCCGGCGCACATGCCTAATGGTGTACTCAAAAAACTCCAAAAGCTGCTTTGCACGCTCATATAAAACTATAAGTTCAGGTTTCTTTACTTTATAAATTCCCAGTATCTGACGAACCAAAAGCTCAGAATCTGAAAAGATAACAATTTTGCTACCTTTAGCAAGAAAATCTTGTGCGGCGGCAAGCCCCAACAACAGAGCTCTATACTCTGCTTGATTATTGGTCAAGGATCCCAGATAAAATCCTTCGC
This sequence comes from candidate division TM6 bacterium GW2011_GWF2_43_87, assembly GCA_001000065.1. Taxonomy (GTDB): domain Bacteria; phylum Babelota; class Babeliae; order Babelales; family Babelaceae; genus UBA12395. Next base: position 71,514 of record LCGZ01000001.1, read on the forward strand.
AAAACAGCATGCTCTCACCGCATTTTAAGCAGATTCCCGCACCAGCCGGCCCCGGATTATTGCGAGCAGCGCCATCAATAAACAAGATGCACGTCTGCGACTGCCCCACTGTCATAAAATTTCCTTTTCTTCTTGTACCGCCTTAGGATCAAAAAGCAGTCGGTGGCACTGCTGACATGGCTTTAAAACGTGGTGTTCAACGGCCGCCTGATCAATGCGGGAAACTACGCTCCCACACCCTGAACAGACATTCAATACCAGAGAAACAGCAGGATTAGCTACTCGACCACGCATCGATTCATACATTGCAAGCTCAGTCTCTAACCCCTGAACCTGCTTTGGATCACGCGCATGCTCACGCTCGTCAATCTGCGCACCCAAGCCTTGCACATCCTGTTTAACAAGCTCTAAGGCGTCTTCAATCTTTTTAAGGCGATCTGCATACCCAAGCTCCATACTCGCCACCTTAAGCTCTAGCTCTTCTAGGGTTTTCCAAAGCTCAAAAAGTCGCTCTTCATAGGCCGTGCGTCGCACAATAAGCGCTTCACACTCGTTCCGAAGAGCTCCATATTCTTTAGCATCAGATGTCTTTTCAAGCCGTAGCTCTTTTTTAGCAAAGTCCTGTGCAAGGGCAGCCAATTCTAGCTCCACCTCATCACGTTGTTTTCGTTCATTTTTAAGAAGAACACGCTCATTCTCAAGCTGCGAGCAAACTGCAGCCTGCTCAGCCAACAACTCTTTAAAAAGCTGTTCCGCTTTAATTTTTTTCTTTTTTAGATCTTCAGTAAATCGGTCGAATAAGACCAATAAGACAAAACGGCTGTAGGGAGTATTTTCCATGCGTGAGCTACCTTATCGCTTACAGGGGGGATGAAGACATCTGAAGTAATTTTCATGGTGGGCCCACCAGGACTTGAACCTGGGACCTCTCGGTTATGAGCCGATTGCTCTGACCAACTGAGCTATGGGCCCCTAAAGCGCGCTCTACGCTGCGTGAAGTACTAAAAGTAGCCTATACGCACGTATTAGAAAATACTATACCCCAAAACATTTTCCATGTCCACCTCTTATGCGCATCTTTTCTTAAAAATTCCCCTGTTCGCAATCCGCCTCTCCTACAGTTTGATTAGCCAACCACGTGCGAAAAAATGCTGTTATAATCTCAGCCAAATCGCTTGAAAAATGTCGTCACCATTAAACAATCCCCCTTACTAAAAACACAGAAAAATCACAACGCAAGCTCAACGTTTCCCCACCAACAGCAACTCTTGCGAAAAAAATCAAATTCATATAATGCTTAGACAAGTTAGTAGTAAATTGTCCAAAAAGGGAGTTGATTTTCATGAGAAAAATTTTTAATGTTTTAATAGGCATAGCACTTTTAGTGCTCCTTGCGCATGGAATCAATGCCATACCAAAAATCACAGATAAGGCATGGCCGTTTAACTTTGATCAGAAAATCAAAACGCAAGCTGGGCTCTTTGGATTGGGAGGTCACTTCAACAGTGGTCCATTCTTCGCCAACGTCCTCAGCAAAAAAATATACAAAGACTCAACCGGAACCACACGCTTTGAACCCCTTTACATTTATCTCTATTATTGGTTCTGGAAAGGACGTACTGACAAACCTTTCGAAACAGATTCAACCTATAAGGATTGGCTAACCACACTAAAAGGAAGCTCATGCTCAATAAACGGTCTCAATGACCCAACGGGAAGCGCAGCTGCTGTTGCAGCCAAACCATACATCACAAATGACATTTTCACTCTTCTAAAGTCTGACACTAACAAAAACATGTACCTTAACCTTATCGGGCTCAAAATACTTCGAGACGAAAAAACTCCCGACTCCTCGCTCCCGGCAAGTATGAGCTCAAGTAGTGTAATTTATCCCACCACCAAAGAAGCTCTTCTTGCCTACTTTAAGTGGGATGAAATAGATGCGACCAAACTTACAATAAAGGACATCCTAAAGGGCACACTTTTTGAGACACTAAAAATAAGCCCGGACGATATCCTCGCAGCAACGTATCCAAAAGTCCTGTCTGACATAACGAAGCTTCTAACTGAACACAAAGAGAATATATCCCACTGTATGGTTGGCGAAGAGATATCCATAATAGAAAAGACCATTGAAGCACTCAATACACTGCTAAAAAACGAAAAGAACACCCTCATCAAAGAGAAAATTAACACAGAAATCAAAATATTAAACGAAGACAAAAAAAATCGAGAGAAAAAAGAAGGAACCCCAGATTCAGAAGCTAAGAAAAAAAATACTAATCTAGCATTGGAAGCATCCAAAGAGAATGATAAGATATCCGACACTTTGAACAATCTAAAAAAAGTACTTCCAACAACCATCAAAGAGCTTGGCAACGCGCTGCAAACTATAAAAAAAGAATTTGAAGACTCCGTAACAAAACTCAACGAATTAAAAAACAAAATAACCGATAAAAACTATAAAGAGGATATTGACACCTTTATTAAAGATCTTGGAACGCTAAAGACTGAGGCTACAGAGGCTATCGAAGCTGCACGAACCGAAAAAGTCGGAGCAGAGATAAATACGTTATTTGTCTCACTCCAAGAAAATATCAACAAGCTCACAACTCACGGAGCTTTCACACACGATGTATCTTCGATGCGCAACGAATTTTTCAAAAAAATCGACGAACTTGCCGACTTAGGCGGCTACCAGGATAAGGTTTCATTTAAAAGCACTATAAGCCACCCAGTAAATCTGTTATTTGCAGGACATGAAATCTCCTTATTACAACCCGAACTAACCACTAGTCTCGCCTCACTTGGTGCAAGCGACGATCTCACAACACTTACAAACCAAAAAAACTCAATTGCTAATCTAATAAATGAGATTAAAGCTAAATTCAAACTTGCCAGCTACACTACAGACGTGAACGATGTTGATTTTAAAAAGATCAAAGAAGACTTTGAGACAGCTGCAGATGAACTCGGCTCCAAGAAGGGCAAAGAGATTCAAGATAAAATCGATCTCGCCATAAAAGAGAAAGAACATAATGAACAACTCGTAAAAGCCAAAGAATTTGCGACAACCAAAAAATTCAAAGAAACCGTTCTTGATAAACTAACCGGAACAACACTTAAAGAACTTGAAACGGACCTTGATACCATCACTAAAAAATTACTCACATTAAAAGAAGAGTTCACTCAAGAGTTTAATAAGCCCAACTACAAAAATGTAACAGAGCCCGAAAAAAACAATTTCATAAAAACTGAGCTTACAGACACCGCAGCAAAAAAGATCAAAGAGATTCAAGATAAAATCGATCTCCTCAAGGCACCCATTGGTGATCATGATGAGCAATTCCTGAAAGCCAATAAATTTGCGGTAGACAAAAATTTCGAAGCAAATGTTCTTGATAAATTAACCGGAACAACACTTAAAGAACTTGAAAAAGATCGCGACACCATCAATAAAGCCCTGCTCGAGTGGACAAATGATTTCACAAAAGAGTTTGAAAAATACAAAGATGTAACTCCGGATGAAAAAAATAACATCATAAAAACAAAGCTCACAAATAAAGCGAACCATGAAAAGAAAAATATCGAAAACAACATAGTAAATACCTATGTAACAAACAAAGCACTGCAACAGAAATTAACCTCCTACATAATAGGCGGCGGTTCAACAGGAGCCATAGAATTAATTAAAAAACTCGACGCAAAAACTCACAAAGAAGTCCTTGAAATTATCTCGCGGTTAGAAACCTATGGTTCAGAAATTCCTGATGTTGCTCGAGAAAAACTGGGACTAGTCGATAAAGACAGCAAAAAAATATTTGAAACCCTAGCTCATGCACTACAATCCATTGCAGCAACAAAATAAGTTTTAAAAAACGATTGCGTTACCAGCCCCTCTCGTGTAAGACTAGGGGCTGGTGACAGCACATAGGATATTAAAAAGGGAGATATCCAAAAAATGAAACGAATTAACTATATCGCAGGCACTGTCTTAGCCGCACTTCTAGCACACTCTACACAGGCGGTTTTAGAACTCAAGAATGATATCTGGCCCTTTAAACTTAATCAGACAACGCAGGAATTCAAAGACAACATTGTTGGAACAATGACATACTCAAGCTGGCCGAACGCACCCTATATTCAATTTCAACCTACCTTTGCCTTTCTCTACTTCTGGTATAACAAAAGCATCTTGAAGTCGGATGTCGAGGGCCTCAAAAAATTTTTCTCTGACAACTCACTATCTTTAGACGCCGCTCAAGACATAGAGGATGCAGAGACCAACATTAGTGGAAGCAAAGCAGCTGCGGCAACTCGACCATATCTCATCAACAAGATACTTAAAGTACTTAAACCATCCGACACAAACATGCAAATCTACCTCAATCTAGTCGGGCTTAAGGTTTTGTATGACGATACAACCGTAATTAACAACGTAAAGAAATGGCTACCCGCGAGTATGCAGAATCAAACCTATCTTAATTCAAAAGAATCGCTACTTAGCTGTTTTGATTGGAGTGACACCGCATACGAAGCAACAAAATTGAACGATGATGTTCTAAAAGGAACACTCTTTGCAACCGTAGGCCTTGATACCGCAACTAAATTCAAGGATGCCATAAAGGATTTTAAGGATAACGAAAAGAAAACCGCCACCGCCATGGACAACCTTACACACTCACTAAAAACAATAGCCTCACAATCGTAATGTTAAAATGACGCAGGAAGAAGGTCTTTTTAAAAGGATGTCACAGATGCAAAAAAATTCTGCAAAAACATGTTGCGATTTGAATGCACCCTGTGAAATACTAAAGAATGAAAAAAGAAAAGAGGTACGATACAAAAAAACCGTACCTAGTGTATTACCAACCTACCTGTAGGAGAAGATTATGAAGAGCATGTTACTAGCACTTCTCAGCATTGCATTTCTATCATGCGGCATAATGGATGCCAACTGCGGCTGCTGCGAAAAGAAAGAATGCCCTAAGAAAGAATGCTGCGAAAAGCCATGTTGCAAAAAGAAATGCTGCTGCAAAAAAGAATGCTGCCCTAAGAAAAAATGCTGCGAAAAGAAATGCTGCTGCAAAAAAACCTGCTGCAAATCAAAATGCTGCGATGAAAAAGCTCCTGTAACCGCTCCAGCAGTACTATAGTTCTAAAATTTTAGACTAATAAGAGGGTATACGTTGGTCACCATGCCAACGTATACCCTCTTATCTTTTATAAAGCATTTTTAGGCGGAAAACCTAGGGGCAACAAAATATAAACAATAAAATATTGCAATTTGAAACCAATCTATGAAATACTAAGGATGAAAAAGAAAAGAGGTGCGACAAAAAGAGCGTACCTCAAATTTTACTAACCTACCCTAAAGGAGTGGATTATGAAGAGCACATTATTAGCACTGTTTGCGATTGCATTCGTATCAAGCGGCATGATATTGGCAAGTGAGCCAGAGAAGCGCGACAACTGTTGCAAGAAATGCGAACCTAGAAAATGTTGTGAACCTAAGCCCTGCTGCGAAAAGAAATGTTGCGCAACACAGTGCTGCGGCTGCTCTTACCGCTGCGATCACAACGACAAAAACTGCTGCCCAGATAGAAAGAACTGTGGTTGCTGCTGCAAGAAATCCTGCTGCAATGGCGAAAAAGCTGAAACAAAAGCACCTGCAGCCGTCTAAATTTGCTTAATCAAGCTTCAAAGCTTTTAACGGCAGGAGCGATCTGTGACGATGATAGCCACAGATCGCTCCTGCCTCTTTTTAGGCGCTTCTGCAAAAACCCCTATTGTTAGGCTGTTTTTGCAATTGATCCTAATGAAGTTGAAAGACTATTAAATACCTTTGCGGTTTCTTTGGCTTCTGCAACCTGAGCTTTTTTAGCATTATCGATCTTTACTACACAATAAACGGTTGCTGTCGTGCCTATCGGAACCACAGCTTTGGAATCTACAAAAAGACGTCCAAAAAAACTATCTTTAATCTTATCCGCAAACTCATCTAAGAGAAATTGTGCAGTTGGAATAACACCCGTCTGCGTCAAATCCAGTTTTGCACACAATTCTTCAACTGTTTTAACCCTATCTTTATCGGCAAATAAGTATTTTCCAAGCTCATTTAAAAAAATGTTTCTATTTTCCTTTGTCTTCAGCCACTTCAAAACATCAACATTTGCCAATTTCGCAAGAGTATCTTTATAATCAGGTGGGGTTGTAGGATAAGGATTTAAAAAGTCCGAGGAACTAACAGCCGGATACGTTGTACCAAACTCTTTTATTTCTCCCGACATGGTATCCTTAGACGTATCAAATTGAACATAAAGGTGCATATATGAATTCGCTCTTTCCTTAGACCAATATCCAGGCAGGATACCTACCTTATCTGTCACCTCTTGTACAAAATCTTTGAGAGGCTGAATAAAATTCACATCGCTCCACGTAGCACCCCGAGCTCCACACGCAATCAATGCAACCCACACAAGACCCACTATTTTTTTCATACTCACTACTCCTCTTATAACAAAAACCATCCCTACAATAACAGACCCCGCACATCGCCAAAAAAGAGCGCCTCGCGAGGTCTGTCATTACACGTCTCACCCTACCAAATTTGAGGGGCAAAACACAACAGCACGCTCACGCATGCTTTGCCAAGAAGTCCCCAAGCCTACAACAATAGCCCCATTCATTGTCATACCACCCAAACACGGTCGCCATGCGTCCATTCACCCCAACAAGTGGCCGATCAATCACCACCGAAAACGGGTTACCTAGATAATCTGACGACACCAACTGTTCATCCGTGGTATCCAAAATCCCCTTAAGCGCTCCCTTAGCCGCATCATCAAACGCCTTTAACACTCCCTCTTTAGTAAGCACATGTCCCGATGTCCAGGTAACTTCTAGTAACGAGACATTAGCAACGGGCACCCGAATCGCAACTGCTGCTACGCGTCCCTCAAGCTCCGGAATAACTTCTCCCACCAACTTATCCGCCCCGGTTGTTGCAGGTACAATATTCAACGGCGCTGCGCGATATTTGCGCAAATCCGCCCCCGAAGCACCCCCATCTACCAAGGCTTGCGTTGCCGTATACGAATGCGTAGTAACCACAAAGGCAGACTCTATTAAAAAGGCATCCTGTATAACTTTGAGCGTAGGCATCAGAGCATTTGTCGTGCAGCTTCCCAATGAAACAATTAGATGATTTGATGCATCATACTTCTGATCGTTAACCCCTGGGATAATTGTACAATCCGCACCTTGAGCCGGAGCGCTAATAAGAATTCTTTTGGCACCTGCCCGTATATGCTGGTAGGCATCCTCTGCCTTGGTGTACCGCCCGGAACAGTCCACGACCCAGTCAATATTTAAATCCCTCCAGGGCAAATTTTCTGCCGATTTTTCTGACAATAACCGTATCTTATAGTGACCGACCGTAAGAATATTTCCCACAACCGAAACAACCCCCTCATAGGTTCCCATAGTAGTATCGTACTTAAACATATGAGCCGCGGCCGCTATATCATTACCCCCCATATTTACTGCAACTACCTCTATTTTTTTTGCTCTATCGGGATTCTCAAGAAGCACCCGCAAAAAAGTTCGTCCTATACGACCAAAACCATTTATAGCTATGCGCATCGCATCTCCTTAAATCCAATCTCTTGTGTCTCAAACTTCTTCATGCTATACGTATATTAGTACACTCTGAAGTTCATGAAAACAACGTCCTTATATTGCAGGTGTGTAAAAAACTATGAAATGGCATCGTATCTGGGGCATAACGGTTCGGCATCTTGTCCAATTTGCCGACTTTAACAAACTCTCTCCGACTCTCTATTGGCCGTTCTGCGACATTTTAATTTTTGGGTATCTTAGTATTGGCATTATATCAGAAGGGGGCTCCAACACTTCATCTTTGGTTCTTCTCTTTAGTATTGTATTCTGGCAGTTTGTAAACCGCGCAAACCTCTGCATATCCCTGGATCTTCTTGAAGAAATCTGGGCTTCCAATATCACCAACCTTTTTGCAACACCCCTCACACTTGGAGAATGGATCGCCGCCACTTTTGTCGATGCGGTTATTGTAAATATTTTCTTACTCCTATTCTGTGCTGCAATCCTCTATCTTGTATTTGGAGTTAGCATGCTCATTCTAGGATGGTGGATCCTGCCCTTTTTTATTTTAACCCTACTTTCGGGGTTTTCTATCGGCCTATTTACCACCTCGTTTCTGCTCATGTGGGGAAATCAGGTTCAATCGCTTGCCTGGATGGTAAGCTGGGGATTTGCCTTGTTTAGTGGCGTCTTCTATCCATTATCCACGCTACCTCACTGGCTACAGACCACCTCGCGAGTTCTTCCGTTTTGCCACACCTTTGAAGCAATATCCGTCTTACTAAAACAACAACAAGCTCCATGGAACCATGTATTCACAAGCCTTGTGTTTAACGGACTCTACCTCTGCCTTACACTGATCATATTCTCCGCCGCCTTTGCCAACGGAAAACGCAAAGGCCTTTCTCGTTTACGCGATTAGGATATGCCTATGAATCCGTTACAAGTTCGTAATCTTACCAAAAAATTTACTTCCACCTCTACCGCCGTAGATCATATATCATTTGAACTAAAAAGAGGGGAGACGCTCGGAATTTTGGGAGCAAATGGAGCCGGGAAAACCACTACTATCTCTATGCTTCTAGGACTACTTACCCCCACAGCTGGAGCCATCACCTACTTTGGAAAAGATTTTTTCAAACATCGCAGCGAAATCATGCAACAGGTAGGGTCGGGAACCGCCTACGCCCAATTACCTACCCAATTAACCATCTTCCGCAACTTAGACATTTTTGGACGACTCTACGGCATTGAACGTAAAGCACGTCACGCCCGCATTCAAGAACTTTTGGAAAAATTAGGGATGTGGCACTTTAGAAACCGAAAAACCTCAGGCCTCTCCGCCGGTGAAATGACGCGCATTATCTTAGCCAAGGCTTTTTTACATACTCCAAGCGTTGTTCTATTAGATGAACCCACCGCATCACTTGATATTGATATAGCTCAGACCATCCGCCGGTTCATTAAAGAACAACAAGGCTTTGGAAAATCTTTTATTATAACGTCCCACAACATGCATGAAATGACTGAAGTTTGTGATCGAATATTAGTCATGCAAGACGGTAAAATAATAGCAGCCAGTACTCCGTACATGCTCGCAAAAAGCACCCATCAAACGACCCTCTCTCTGATGGTCGGCAATAACATCGATAAATGTGTTGCCTTCGCTCAAGAAAAAGGCTTAAAGCATACAATCATTCGCTCAACTATTGAAATTGAGATTGATGAACAAAACGTCGCCGCCATCCTGACAGAACTAGCGTCGCGCTCTATTGCTTACTCAGATATTGAAATAAGAAAGCCATCACTTGAAGACTATTTCCTAGAACTACAACGCAAACGGCGCAAAAAACCTACTTCTTAGCAAAGCGGTCAGGTTGGATAATCCCACCCGATATAATAAGCGCCATAGCCTCTTGCCGAGTAAGCGGAATAGCAATGCACTCTTCTTGTGGAACCAAAATAAAAAAACCGGTCGTAGGATTAGGCGTATGGGGCACAAATACGTTTTTGTACACAGCCCGCTGCTCGCCATTTGCATCCTTTGGTGACAATTCAGAGGGCAACTCATTAGTCAAAAAACCCAGACTGTAGGTCCCTCGACGAGGAAATTCAACCAATACTACCTGCTGAAAATGCTGTTTATCCTTAGGACCAAACGCACCAATAAGCTGCTTAAGCCCAAAGTAAACCTGACGAACTAACGGAACTTTCCCTAAAACGGCCTCTATCGCATCCACAATAAAACGCAGTATAAAGAACTTTAAAACCGCGCCTACCGCAAGTATCAACAGAAAAACAACTATCAATTCTGCCTCAGGTACCTCTTTCAAAAAACCTGGCAGAATTAAAAAGACAGGACTAAACCACCGCTTAGCCGTTTTAAATAAGAAAGCAAAGAGTGCTACCGTCAAAGCCAACGGCAATAACGTAAAAAATCCACTTATAAACAACGATTTAATAAGATCAAGCAATCGCCGCAGGAGTGACTTGTGACTGTTCATAGTGCTCTGCACCTTCCATAGTAATCTTCAGACTTTTTTCTAAATGGACTTCCAAAAATTCCGCCGTCTTTTCCGCCACCGAAAGCGATGCCGCCTCAACCATAATGCGTAAAACAGGCTCCGTCCCAGAGTAACGCACCAAAACGCGCCCCCCTTCAGTAAATGATTCGGCTGTTCTAATAAGAGAAGCAAACGGCTCAAAGGAAAGATCTCTCCGCTCCGTGTTGCGTAACGTACGATGCACCTGTGGAAACTTTGGACAAGTAACCATATCCCAATTGCCCGATTTTATTATCCCTTCTGCTACACGCAACGCCGAACGAACGCCGTCGCCACTAGGCAGCAGATCCCGGACAATTACATGTCCTACAGGCTCCGCTCCCAACAAAAGGCACTGTTCTTGCAACTCACGTGCGACATTTCTATCTCCCACTGCAGCACGCCGCAAACTGCGACCTCTCTGAGCAAAGTAGCGTTCACAGCCCACATTACTCAACACTGTCCCAACTACAGCGCACTGCTCAGCATATGCAGAATGTTCCGATAAAAGAACCAAAAAATCATCCCCATCTTTAAGCTCGCCTACCCGATTGGATGCGACCACACGATCTCCATCTCCATCAAAGGCAAACCCAAGATCAGCCCCAAGAGCCTTCACCGCTTCTTGCAACCGCAACGGCATAGTCGAACCACACTGCCGATTAATATTATATCCATCAGGAGAATCGTGCAGCAGATGTATCTCTGCTCCCAACTGGCTAAAAATACACGGAGCCACCTCATAGGATGCTCCATACGCACAATCAAGAACAATCTTTAGGCCCTGCAGCAACCCGGGAGGAAACTGCGCCAACACCGAGCGCACATACATATCTGCAGCAGTCGGTTCAGCAATAAGCGGAGCAAACCCCGTATGCGCCTCGGACGCAAGAGCATCTGAAAAAAGCCACAAAGTTTCTAACCGACGCTCATCCTCAGTGCTCAGCTTTCCCTCATGCGTTACAAGTTTTAATCCATTGTCTGTAAAAGGATTATGTGACGCCGAAATAATAAGCGCTGCAGCACAATCTTTTCGTTGAGCAAGAACCGCCTGCGCCGCAGGAGTGGGCAATACGCCCGCATCATAAACCGTTATTCCTTTTGAAAGAAGACTACTTGTCAAACAAGCCTTAACCCATGCACATGAAATGCGTGTGTCCGAAAGTATAACAAGCGACGGCGACTCTGGATATCGTTCATGAATCCATGCCGCAAGTGCTGTTCCAAAACGCACTAATGAACCGTGCGAGAAAAAATCTCTGCCAGCATACCCCCGAATGCCGTCAGTACCAAATAATTGGGCCACCCCTACAATTACCCCCTAGTAGATTCACCTGCCATTGTCCCACTAATTTCCGGAGCCAAAACCACCTTCTCTTTTTCAACAGAAGCTTTTTTTTCCGCGGAAACCGTGAGGTTTATAGGATTATAGCTTACCAGTTTTATACTTCGTGGCAAAAGAAGATGTTTTTGATTCAGAATAACTCCACGTCGCCGAATTAATTTTGAAGCATCAACATGGGCTGCCAGACTCTTAATATCAAGGGCCCTAAGATCCGCTCTGCGTCCTGCTAACGTAATTTGAACCTTTTCAGGCGCAGAAACCACGACTGTATCTTCAAGATTAAAAAAACACAACGGCACTTCTACCGTAAGTGTTGCTTCATGTAAAGTATTTACCAATGCCCACAGAGTAATACCAACTACCACAGAGCCTACTTTACGTACGAGGCTGCTGTTGAGAGGTCTTGCGAGAGATGGATGCATGTAAGGATCCTTTCGAATCTGTTTTCCCAAAACAGATTTGTTTTATTAACGAAAATGCGTAGCCTGCGCTCACGTTATCAAAGCTCTTCCCATCGACCAGTACGTCAAAAAGACGCGTGTCGGGCGAAAGAACTGTAACAAGCGCATCACTCTTTTGTGTTATAAAAAGAGCATCTTGCTTCCACTTGTGAAGCATCTTGATCTCTTTTGAAACCCAAATTTCATCATACTCAGCGTGCCATACGGGATTAACCGCCACTAACAATCCCATCTGGTTAACCCATATGGTAAGCGTCTCTTCAGCATCTGCACTACTATTCATAAGCAGAGTAAGCAATTCCCGTGTAACCGGGGCATTAAATACACATCGCGCCGTTAAAAAGGGAGAAAGCCCCCCCGTACGCTCAATAATACAGATCACCGTCTTATTTTTATTGACCCCTCGCAAACTCGCCTGAATTACCTCCTCAAGCCATTGATCTGCTGCGTCTCTCTTTGGAGCAACCGTCTTGAGTGTGATAAAATTTTTCTGCAGTGTCTGCTGGTGCGTCAGAATGAAAATCATTGCCACGGCCGGCGCACACGCAAAAAGAACGATAGCAAGACCGCTCAACTGTGCATAAAACGCCAAAACCGTAATAGCAAAATATCCATAAAACGCCGCGACTAAATTTTTTTGCTGATCCTGGCCCAACCACCGTAAAATACGATGGGCAAGATAAGAAAAAACAGTTATTTCAACCGCATCTCGCCACGTCACCAACAACCACTCATGTTTAATAAACGCCACTAATTGTGAGAATATTTCCATGGTTTTCTAAAGCTCCCTCTTAGTTACCTTTTTTTGCAAGGCTATCAATTCTACTGTAGACGAAATTCGACACTTTTGCACACTCTCTGTTATAGTTTTCTTGAATGGAGATTTTTTAGGCTTTTTTACGCGAAAATTTTGTTAAAATTTTATTCAAGGATACTTCCCATGGCAGACATAATTTTGACAGGAGCTCGTCCCACCGGACCGCTGCATCTTGGACACTACGTCGGAGCCCTCGCTAACTGGGTGCGTTTGCAAGAAACACACACTCAGTTTGTAATGATAGCCGATGTCCAAGCTCTAACCGATAACTACGAATTCCCAGGTCGCATACGAGAGCATGTAACCACCGTAGCACTCGACTACTTAGCCGTAGGAATCGATCCAACCAAAACCACCATCTTCATCCAGTCGGCCATACCCGAAATTGCCGAACTAACCCTATTTTACTTAAATCTAGTAACCGTTGCACGTCTACAACGCAACCCCACCGTTAAAACAGAAATTGCTCAAAAAGAATTTGGGGCAAGCATTCCCGCCGGCTTTCTTATGTATCCCGTCAGTCAAGCCGCAGACATAACCATCTTCAAAGCACGCTACGTACCCGTAGGCGAAGATCAGTTACCCATGATCGAACAGACCAATGAGATTGTACGCGCATTCAATCGCATCTACAAAACCGATGTCCTAAGAGAAGCCGAGGCCATTGTTCCACCCATCGCTCGACTACCCGGCACCGATGGAAAAGCAAAAATGGGTAAATCACTTGGAAACTGCATCTATCTCTCCGACCCTACCGACGTCGTGCAAAAAAAGGTCATGAGCATGTACACCGATGCTAACCACCTCAAGGTTTCCGACCCCGGGAAAGTCGAAGGCAACCCCGTATTTGCCTATCTAGATGCATTCGACCCCGATAAAACAGAAGTCGCACGCCTCAAAGAACATTATGCACACGGCGGACTCGGAGATGTAGTGCTCAAAAAACGGCTCCTAGAAGTACTCGAAACCTTCTTAACACCCATCCGCACACGACGCAAAGAATTCGAGCAGGACATCCCCGCCATCATGCATACCGTCAAAGAAGGCTCCGACCACGCCCGCTCCATAGCCACTCATACCATGCAACAAGTCCGCGGCGTCATGTGCCTCGATTATTTTAAGTAAGGGAGTGGGAATAGAGTGGGACTTCGCCCCTACACCCCACAAGGACTTCGTCCTTGACCTGTTGCATAGACCCCCTGTCCGCCATAACTCAACTCGTACTTCACAGCCATTCCCATATGAGCGACGGCTGGATGGACCCATTACACGGTTTCTAACCAGAAACGTTTTACGTTTCTGGTTAAGCCAAAGCGGCGAGACTTTTTTAAAAAAGTCTCGCCACATAATCACATCTCTAAATTTCTACCCAAAATCACCCTATCGCACGGCCCCTCTGGGCAAAGAAAACAGGTCCAGGACCTTAGATCCTGGCGAGGTCATAGGCCCGCGTCTCAGAGCCCATGACCTCGCACTTTGATAAATCCTATAGTTCTTATAGAGCAAGCTTACCAAATGTTGCCATCTGCATAAGATCTGCAACTAGATAGTGTGTCTCTGTCCCAGCCAAATAGCAGTCTTTAAGCATCCAAGAATAGGTTGCTTTATTGCTCTCATCAATGGTTAGCCAGATCTTATCCTGCGACCCTGGTTCATAAATAATCATCTTCTCCCAAGGCCCATCTCTCAAGTCTGGTTCAACCCCAATGTCTTTATTTTTATAACTAGTATCAATGAGGGGTGGACGCTTTTTGATCAACTCTTCAATCTCTTGCTTCGAATAACCATAAGCACGTCTAAGAACACTAGAAACATCTTCATTCAAAGGCCCCATACAAGCCTTCTTAGCCCTTCTCCTTGCAATTCTCGTCGCTTGTTCAATCTCATAGTTATCCAATTTAAATCCCTTCCCAGCTTTATAGATCAAAAATTTTTCGGCTTTCTCATCACCCTTAAATTTATTGACAACCTTCTTAACAGCCAGATCCTGTTCATTTTCGTTAGCTAATGCCAACTTCAAAGAATGGCTATAAAATTCTAGCTTTTCCTTAGCGACAGCTTCAATCTCGTCCTGCACATATTTCTTTTTCAGTTTTTTCCACAGCTGTTTCCGTTCCTGAATAGGTTTTTCCAAAAAACTATAATCCGAGCATCTCCCAATGAAAAGATCAATGCCGCTTCGGATAAAAATGCTCTCCATAACCCCGGTTGGAGCATTAATCATAAATCGCCGCGCAGGATTACGAATCAACATCACCTTTGCAGCAAACGAATGCAGATCCATAGAAATCCCTGGAATAGAATTAAACGTACTCTCTGAACTCATTGAAACACCAATATGCGACGTTATCAGAGCCTTTGGATTTGACGTAACCGTAACAAACATCTTTATGTGATTCGCTGGATCGATTCCTTCCTCAACATCCTCTTTAGAAAGAGGATGTTTATATGATGAGAATCGCGGAATAGAAAAAGGCCGCGGGTCAGAATCATCGGTAACATAGCACACCCACAATTCATATAAGGAAGAGAACTCTGCCTGCATGTATGTTTTCAAAGCATACCTAAAATATCTAACCCCATTATTATCATAATCTCCATTCTCGTACTTTTTAATTCCTGCACCAAACATTCGTGTCCACTTTTCTACTTCGACTTTTTTATCACTTATTATTTTCTTAAGCTCTTGTATATTGCTCCCATCCTCTTTTATCTTTTCCTCAGCAGACTTGAGCAAGTTCAAAGCCGTGTTTTTTTTCAAAAACGCTTGCTGCTTTTTCTTGTTTTTTTGGGCAGTAACATACTCTCCCTCTAGGTCCATACTCTGACAGCTCCTCTGAACATTTGCATAATCGAACCAATCATTCAACTGTTCACAACTTTTAATCAACTCCATTACTACCCACAACCCTTTACGATTTGCGATCTTCCCACGATAAAAGGTGCCAGAACCAAGCTCCTCAACACCTTCAAACGTCAGCTTAGGAAGCACAATTCCCTCACTCTGCATTGACAAAAGTAAAACAGACGCAGACAACTGCGCCACCAAAAAGAATACCCTTAAAACACAACCGTAACACATGACAAAACCTCCTTATTTTTTAAATGTTTTGCTTTATAAATTTTCCTGTCTTTTCAAGAATGTTTTTTTCGTTATGCAAATTACTTGCCGGTAACGGCATTGCACCGAGAATGAGCACAGGGGCAACAAACTGACGAAATTTTTGAGAAAAATTTCACAGCAAATCCTTTGAAATTATTTTGATTAAATTACAATTTATATTTATAAAAACTGCGCGAAAATCTTATATTTATATTTGCACATATAGAAAATTTGTCAAGTTTTTATAAAAAATTACATATCTATTGGAAAAGTTAATTCCCCTGTTTACAAAAAAATTTGCATTGAGAATGCGCCGCTTGCCGCGGCGCATTGCACTTAAAAAGCTTATATCAGCACTTTTCTACAAAATTAAAACTGGATCCATGGCGCCAAATTCCAGACTGTTTTGGAAATTGGCGCACAATTTATGGTTGATACAGACGGGCGGCTCTGGCAAATTTTTTTGGAATTTTTTATGAAAAAATCGCCATCGCATTGCATCGAGCAAATTTTGATTTGCTCGATGATCTTCTTTTTGATGAATCACTTGTAATGGCTAAAAATGAGAGACCTTGTGCAAAACGACGTGTTGATAAGAAACATGGAAGGACCGAGCGTACATTTGCTCGATTAAAACAATTCAGAGCGTTACTTATAACATTTAACAAGACTGTCTAATCAATAAAAAGTGATATCTTTATCGCGTGTTTGTGCATCTTTTCAGAAAAGACAACTAAGAAGGATTTCGATTTATGCTTTGGCTCAATCTAAAGTCGCATAATCAAACAGGCCCTTATTATCGTAACAAAACAACGCGCAAAAATTAAACAATTACAATAAAAAAACAGGTCGAAATGCCCGCACTCTAAAAGCCTTTAAGGCTGCTATTTTTCCCCGCGAGCGCAAGAGCATCTTGCAGCTCGTGGTTGAGCTAAAGCGGCGAGGCTTTTTTATAAAAAGCCTCGCCGCATAATCACATCTCTAAATTTCTACTCAATCACACTAGTGCACTACCCCTCTGGGCAAAGAAAACAGGTCCAGGACCAAGGTCCTAGCGAAGTCAAGGGCCCGCGGCCCTTGTGAGTCTCAGGGCAAAGCCCTTGATCGTAAAAAAACCTACTTAATTCGCCGCGCTAGGGGGCGATCATTGTAAGAGAGGCTTTCGAGATCTTTGGTTAATTTTTCAAAATCGGTATGTTTATCGAGGATAATGTCTTTGCCGATTATTTTGCCATTGGCTAGTTTGACACCATCACCGGGTGCTACATAGTACCCTTGATTGGACTCAACAATAACATACAACTTCTCTTGAACGGTTACATTATCGTTCATGTATGGCCCTTCCCACTCCTGGGGATAAGTAAGATTCATAGACCCTACTTCAGAACCAACAAAACTCTTAACCGTGAGAAAATCTACAAAATTCTTCTCATGCTCAAAATCGATGATCTTGCACTTTGCATCAATCTTCTTAAATATATCTGCAAGCAATTCAATTTGATCGGCAAGCACTTGATTAGTAAAGAGCTTTGAATCCCGAGAAAACCTATGGATCGCAACTCCAACAAGTAGCATAAGAAAAACAGCCGTAACCCCAGGTAAAAGATAACGCGTAACCCAACGATTCGATGCAGCAATCCGCTTCATAATGATACAATCCTTCCAATAAAATCCCATTTCAGTCGCGGCTACGAGCATATCATGTTCACACCCCCCTGGCTACGCCCTTACACAGAACAGAGCTTTGAATGACTTTCTATAAAATAACCAAATCGAGATTTATTTAATTCTTTACAAAAATAAAGCGCTCTGTAAACTTATATTACAAACACAATAATTAATTATCAAATCATCACAAATCCAACGAAAGATTTCATGAAAAACTCTTCAACACATCTCAAAATCGCCTATCCCACAGTAATCGCTCTTTTATCTTTGACCGCTTTCCCAACATTTAGCATGAACAACCCGTACAAATGGACAAGCGAATCATCTGTTTCTAGCGTCATAGACAATGTTTTGGGGAAATCCTACCTTCAAAAAAAATTAGCAAATATACTAGAAGATTTTAAAGTTTCTGAACGCCTCGCAACTGAATCTCTTATGCAATCAATCTCCACAGATCTATTAACCCAACAAAATCCCAGCACCATTTTCGCCCTCAAGCGATTGCAAGCCATCGCGCTCATAGTTAGTGCCTTTTCAGCGGAAGACAACCAAATTGCATCCATCAAAGACATTAATTTCAAAGTCTTCATGCTGACAAAACAGCAAAAGCTTAAAAAAAGTCTAGGCTTCGTTCTTAAAAAAGCAACGATGGATATCAAAAACACTCAAGACTCTATATTTGTGATTAATGAATTAAGAAACGCACTTGTAACATTTTGCAACAAAACAATCCTTGAACACCAAAAACTTTCAATTAAATTACAAAAAAAATCTACCCTTTTGACTCATATCCCAGAATATACACAGAACTGCCTCTCTATGCTCTGGTTATCCAAAAAATGTTCATTATGCGATCAATTAGCTGACCCAACTCTCCAAACCCTAATTGAAAAGCAGGACCGAGCAACGCTTGATACTGAACACCTTCCCATCCTCATAGACCAAACCGCCCGACAAATAGATCTCCTTAGCGACATAATAAACCTGTGGGAAAAACAAATTTAAAACGTACGAGGCTCTATAAAAATAGTATGTACTAAGTCTATCAACCCTTTATACCCTAATTTAAGGAAAATAATGAAAATAAAAAAACAGACCATTATCACACGCGTTCCACTGCTTCTTGCACTACTCTCATTGCCACTCGTCTGCATGAATCAAGACGGTTTAACAAACACACCAGAAGAAACACTCGAGAATGTTCTTGGAATAGTCACCAACTCAGCAGAAATTGAAAAAACCAAGTTATGTCAATTACAGCTAGACCAAAAAAACACTCTTTTAAAGCTTATAAGCGACCTCAATAAGAAAAACCAAATATATTTACTCGAGAAGCGCCCTCTCTTTAGTGAAATCGCTCTTAGAACCGCCGAAGCCTTACAAAAACTAATCGCCATCGCCTCCCATCTTTTGGCGGATACAGAAATTTTTGAGCGAACAACATTACCGCAACAAGAAGATAACAATATTTTCACCACGAACGATAACCTATGCATAAACCATTTAACAAAATGCATCACAACCGTAGCAACTAATCTTTTCAACAACGCCACCAAAACTCTAGGGAAAAACTCTATTACAGCCCAAGACGTTGTTTCTGAAAAAATCTTTCTCGCGAATGCATTAAACAAACTAAAGCAACATCTTACTAACCAAATAAACGAATCAAAGCTAGTCAGCAATCAACTCATTAACGAAATTCAAGGGTTAAAAACTCAAATTCAACATCTCAAGGGCATTCTCTGGTTGAATTTTTCACTAGCAAAAAATTCATCTCTAAACTACCTAGTCAGCCCAAACACCGAAAATGCAGCCACTTGTTGCCAAAACCTTGAAGAAGTACTGACCCTCAGAATAGTCCAAAATCAGCAAATTCAACGACATATCAACCTAAGAAAGAGTCTGATAGACCAGCTATAAACCTAAACTAGGCTCGCAGCGCCCAACAACTCTTTGCAAAGCGACGAGGGTATTGTAGCCCCCGTCGCTTTGTAGTACCCTAATACGCGTAAAGGCTCATTTTAAAAACTAAATTCAAGGCGGTAAAACGTTTATGCATTCAAAAAACAAACCCTGTACTTTTTATGTCACAACTCCTATTTATTACGTAAACGCAAAACCACACCTTGGGACCTTTTATACCACCCTACTTGCCGATGTAACCGCCCGCTGGAACAAGATCAAAGGATGTGACACCTTTTTTTTAACGGGCACTGATGAGCATGGCCAAAAAGTAGCAGAAGCTGCTGCTGTAGCGGGCAAAACGCCTCAGGCACACGTAGATGAACTTGCCGAAATTTTCAAACAGGTGTGGCAACGCTACAACCTCAACTACACACGCTTTATACGTACCACTGACAATTACCATGTTAAAGCCGTGCAAAAATGGCTTACAGAGCTTATAGCAAAAGGCGAAATTTACAAATCCACCTATGAAGGGTGGTACTGCCCCTCAAACGAAGCCTTTTTAACCGAAAAAGACCTTGAATTCAAAGAGGCTGGTCAGCCTCCTATTTCACTACTTTCCGGAAAACCCGCACGCTGGGTCTCGGAAGAGTGTTATTTCTTTCGACTATCCGCCTACCAAGACCGGTTACTTGAATTTTATCGTACCCATCCAGATTTCATAACCCCTGCAGAACGACTAAATGAAGTCATCGCGTTTGTAGAGAATGGGCTTAAAGACCTCTCTATTTCCCGCAAAACTATCACCTGGGGCATCCCATTTCCTGGCGACGAGAGCCATGTTACGTACGTCTGGGCTGACGCGTTAGCTAATTACCTAACAGCGGTTGGGTTTGAAGATGAAACACGCACCGCCGAGTTTTCTAAATGGTGGCCTGCCGACGTGCAAATCATGGCTAAAGATATCGTACGTTTTCATGCGATCTACTGGCCCGCATTCTTAATGGCTTCAGGCCTTGAACTCCCTAAACGGCTAGTGGTGCATGGTTGGATTAGGGTAAATGGCGAAAAAATGTCTAAATCCTTGGGCAATGTTATCGACCCTGTAGAAATTGCCGATCAATACGGAATAGATCCTATTCGGTACTATTTAACCCGATACATTGCTATCACCCAAGATTCCTCAATAAGCACAGATGATATTGAACAACGTATTAATACAGACCTTGCCAATGACTTTGGCAATCTAATCAATCGGACCATCACCCTAGCGCTCAAAAATGGTCTCTCTTCACTACCTACAACAGTTTCGACCTATCCGGCAGACAAGGAACTACACGCAGAACTACAACGCACCCTGATTGAATTTGAGACCGAGATGAACCGGTATTTCTTCCATCAGGCGTATGCCGCACTTTGGAAATACGTAGCATCGATTAATCGTTACTTTCACGCTCAAGAGCCCTGGAAGGTCATCAAGCAAAATCCGGAGCGTTTTAACGAAATTATAACCACCACCTGTCAGGCAATTACTGCAGTAGGTGTACTGTTATGGCCCGTCATGCCGCAAACTATTGAAAAGTTGTTTAAAGCAGTTGGATTTAAATTTGTTGAAAACACAAACTACCTAGAGATGCTAAAAGCAGGCTCCTTAGAAACTCCGTTCACGCTCTCTGCTCTTGAACCCCTATTTACAAAATACGATAAAAAAGAGACTGAACCTATGACTACCCCCACCCAAACCGCGACAGACAAAACCACTCCTGAAAAAACAGCTCCTGCTCAAGCACCAACGGCCCCACAGGGAACTCAGGGTTATATCTCTATCGATCAGTTTGCCCAGGTTGAATTGGTAGTGGGGACTATTCTTGAAGCAGAAGGATTGCCGCAGGCTGAAAAGATTCTGGTCATGAAAGTAAATTGTGGATCGTATGGTATTCGCACCATCTGCGCCGGAGTCAAAAAATATTATACGCCGGAAGAGCTTAAAGGTACCAAGACCGTCTTTGTACTTAATTTACAACCGCGCGCTCTCTTTGGAATCGTTTCCCAGGGCATGATGCTCACGGCTACCAATGCGGACGGCAAACCTACGCCGGTTCGCATTGATGCTACCGTTCCTGAAGGTACACGGTTGAAGTAAAGAAATTTTCAGCGGCGTAGGTGAACTAGTTTTACAAGTGGATCACCTACGCTCTTTCTATCCAATTAATACTAAACTTTCCTTGCCCAAAAACGCGATTCCTAATTTTAAAATCTTTTTTAAGCCTAATGCACGTAGTTCTGTTTCATATTTATTATCTTCAATCTGTTTGAGAGCTTTTTTTGCTGCAATTTCAAGCGTCTCTTTTTTATCCAAATCCACCGCTTTAAACTCAAGTACAATGCCTGGTTTTGAATGGTCTTTTGGAATAAACACCACATCATATCTTCCGTACCCGCTTTCACGATTTGAACGCACATCATACGAGTTAGAAAGGCTAGCAAGCATACCAAGCACAAGTGCGTGATAAAACAGTTCCGGCTGATCGCCCTGAATATCAAAATAGCTTAAAGTTGTAAGGCTAAACCGTTCGAAGTTTTTTTTGAATGATTCGGGCTGGCCTGCAACTAAATTTTCAAGCATACGTTGAAATTCACCCCTATTTACGCTACTTTCAAACCAATTTTTAAACGAGGTTTCATACACCTGCATAACCTCTTCATTTGGCACACTCAATTCTGCCATTCGAGTACGTCCCTCAAGCCTATAATTTTCAAAGGTTAAGTAGCCGCAAAAAAGAAGAAAGATCCAGACAACCTCATCATTAGCATCGAGATCAGGCATCACGATATTTTCTTGGAGCGGCTTAGTAACTTTTCCACCTTTGATGATAATTTCCAGCTCTTCTTTCATTCGAATTGAAGACTTCCGCAAAAGATCCTTAATAAGAGCATTGTCGCTTGTATTAACCCAGTAAGCCTGTAGCTCTCCGCCGTTTTTAACAAGGTTAATAATAGACCAAGGATTATAGACCTTGAAACTACCGCTCTGATATCCATTATACCATGCACGAACTTCATCCTGTTGATTCTCTAGCCCAAAATAGGAGAGCATTGCTGCCACTTCATCCTCAAGAAACCCGAACTTATCGTCATAATTTTTGCGCACCAACGAACAGACTTCAAGGTTATTCATACCGCTAAAAATGCTCTCTTTTGCTACCCGTAAAATACCCGTCAATACACTAAAATTAAGAGCTGAATTTCCCTTCAAACCAGCGCCCATAAACCCTCGCATAAAACTTACCACTTCATTGTAGTAACCTTTGAGGTAACCCGCATGGATAGGAGCATCGTACTCATCGATGAAAATCATTACCCGCGTTTTATAGGTGCGCTCAAGGTAAAGCGAAAGATCAAGCAGCGCATTTTCGTATAAGGCCCGAGAAGCCGTACCCGCGATAATTTTTTGTACGTGCTGAACCTCTAGTTCACTCAAAGAACGGCTTATAACGTCAAAATGCCGTTTGAATTCAGAGCCAATCACTTTGCACGTTTTTTCGTAACACACTTCCCATTCATCTGTTTTCACGTCCTTAAACGTTAACCAAATCACAGGATACTGGCCCTGATGCTTCATGCAATCAGGATACTGCTCAAGCTTAAGTCCCTTAAAAAGATGCCCTCTACTTCCCTCAGACTTCTCAAAAAAATAACGAAGCATCGACAAATTTAGCGTCTTACCAAAGCGACGAGGACGAGGAATAAGCGTTACAACTGCGCCAGAGTCAAGCAACTCTTTAATAAGCAAACTCTTATCTGCAAAATAATAATTCCCCTCAACTAGCCGCTCAAAATCATCTATTCCAACAGGAATTTGCTTTTTCTTTCCGTACTCCGCCATAATACCCTTTCTCTCACAGCAAAATTTTACCTTTCCTTTAGTCTAGCATATTTTCTCGCACCGCCACTCCTTAGAAACAGTCGCACATGATGCCAAGCGCGCCAAAAAAAATCCCCCCTGCCCGCAAAGGCAAGGGGGACATAACCGTGATCTAAGATGTAAAACCTAGAAGGTAACCGACATGTTAAGATACCAGTCGGTATCGTGAGGTACATTCTTACCTGCAAAGACTTGTGCCCAACCAGCTGCGATTTGACAATCACCAATGCGTGTGAAGAAGTTAACATGAGCTTTATTAGCGGTGCGGTTGGTATAGCGACGTGCAACTGAAGCATCAATCTTCTGAGCCGTACGACCAAGAAGATCGGTAGCCGTTGATACACATGGTTGTACGCAATCACAATTCTTGTGATAGAGTTCATATCCAATGGCCATCCCACAGCAATCTGACGCATAGAACGAAAGATCTGCATGTCCAACAAAGTAGCCCCACTTGATGTTAGCAGGAATGCATGGACCAATGTTCTTAACCGTTGCACCTTGGAATGGAGCGGCAATGTATTCTTTGTGGCGTAGAGCCCATGAGTAGTTACCGTCGATCATGAACTTGACCCAGTCACAGATATCATATCCGCCAGCCAAACCAATACGCAATTCTGTATGCTTGTTGTTACCTAGAGGTAGTTTTAGAAGACGTTTGCAGCATGCATCGCAGCTGTTTGCACTGGTCGAATTTGGACGGCAACAGTTAATATCACGGCAGCAGAGATCTTTACCCGTTGGGCAACGAACTGCAAATTGCAAGTCAGTCCAGAGGCTTTCACAGCAACCCCAGTTGCGGCCCAAGTAGAACTCAAGGTCTAGATCCCCAACGCCTTTTGAGCGTCCGTTGCACCAGCGAAGGCCTACCTGATCCATCCAGGTCATTGCAGATGCATCCATATTTTGGATGGCAACTTCGATTGCTCCGCGAATGATTGATGCACCTTGCACAACTTTATTAGCAGAATCAAGCGTTGGCACTACAAATAATTTGCTTTGAGCAACTGGATCTGTAGCAAGACCACCCGTAAGATAGTTGTTTCCATTAATAAAACTTCCACGAACATCCGTAGCAACACCAGATCCATTTGCACCAACAGGTACTATTATTGCCGCTGATTGTGCACCCCATGCAGGAGTAGCCGTCATTGGCATAGTGCTATCGGAACGACCAATAACTGCAATAACTGGTGTTCCATTGCCAGCCGCTGCATCAACAACTTGTCCAGCCATAAGCATGGCATTTTGAGTCGCATTGCGATAATCTACCAAGGTTTGATTAGGAATTGCAACTCTATTGAGCGCCGTTAAGAAATCCAAGCGACCTGCAAATACCGTATTGGTTACCGCAGGGTTTGTGGTATCTTCTTGCCGTACTTGCCACACATCCTTGAGTGTTTCCCCTACTAGGTCACTAGCTGCGCAGGTATCAGATACTTCAATATCACGGAATGGCAATTTGGCCCTTAAGCCCAACCGATAGCCGGTATCACACCAGTCAAAGGTTGATCCCAAATCTGCGGTAAAGATTGCACCGGATTCATTATATTCAAAACGAGGTTTGATGGTTGCAAACGAGATAAAAGGATTATTCCCCGTATCTGCTGGAGTAACGGTTGCACCCTGGAATATTTCGGCAAGTCTAAAGTTAGCTTTACCAAATAGCAAGTTGACATAAGGCACTTTGCACCGACCATTGCATGGCCCGTACGAAGCATCCGCTGCACGATGATATCCAATCGCCCCTGCTACAAAATTCCAATCCCAGCAACAGTCGTCACTCTTTGGGCAATCCCAGTGGTACTGTACAGGATAGAACATAAAGGGAGTATTCATCCCTGGTAACGGCAGGTCTACTGTACGTGCTGCCATTACCCCTACGGTAAGCAACCCGAGTACCGCCGATACTTTCATAAGCGATTTTTTCATATACATCTACCTTTCTTTTTTGGGGGAGCGTCGTATATAACAACGCTCCCTTTATCTCTAGAGTCCTTATTAATCAATTTAGGCTACAGAAATACCACCTGCCGTGACACCAACATAAGCCGTTGGAGTACCATCGGTACCAAGAGCCATACCTACAACACCAATCTTCAAAGATGGTTCAGGATCGCCTTGTGTACCAGAGTATTCCACTACACGGTCTGTGATGTAACGTACGATGGTTGAACCCGTTATATAACCCATAGCGTTAGTGCCTAGAGTATTTTGCGAGAATTGAGCGCGTTTGGTTACTTGCTCTTCATACGCATTAGCCTTCATAGCCGTGAATGTATTTGCAGGAGTTGCAGGACCAACTAACCCACCCTTGCTAGGATCTAGGAGCACATCTTTAGAGGCTAAGATACTGGTGCTGAGATTCGAATTAACAACGCCATCTATAGTTGTAACGGTTGGATTAATAGGTGTTGCACCACTTACCAATGCCAAGTTACCACCACCAAGCAAGTTCACATCAAGCGAACTGGCTGAAACGTTAAATCCGGTTGAAGCTGCGCCAATTGCAAGCAACGATGCATTAAGATCATCACCGGTGTAGATTTCATTATGCTGCATGGTGCCTTGTCCAAGAATAAGGCTTATAGTACGTGCATTGTAGGTTGGCTGTACAAGCCATGCATTTGGAGCTGCTTGTGGTTTGTAGACAATACCACATCCAAGCCCTAAGAAACCTTGGCTGCCAAGTTGTAACCAAGCACCAATGCCATCAAGTTGAAGCGTAAAGTCAACCACACCAGCAACCGGTGCAGGACCAGGAGTTACCACGTTAGTTGTGTTACCAATCTGGAGCGATCCGCCGTAATTAGCTGAATCACCAAGATTAAAGCGAGCATAGTCAATAAAGGCCCAGGTAATAGCCGTTGTGTACGCAAGTGCTTGCGTGCCACCAATTGCAGCTCCACCATTTTCGATACCTACGTAGGCATCGCGAGGGAGCCAAACTGAAGCATTTTCTTTCATTAAGATGTTACCAGAACCGTTGAACTTCACACGCATGTAATCGGTGTCGGTCAATACGGTACCTGGTGCACGTCCTGCTTCAATATAGCGCTCAAACACCATGGATGCATTGTCCGTGAAGATTAAGTCACCACCGCCCATGATAAGACGTGATCCTGGTTCAAATACAAGCCGTACATCACCACCAAAGACCAATTGCTGGTTTGAGTTTGTTAAAAGACTCAAATCAAGCACACCGTCCCTTTTAACAGTCAATTTTTTTGGTGTTTCTGCAGAAACAATCAACTGATCCGCTGTAAGTGCACCAAAGTCTTGGCCAGGAACAATGTGACAGACATTATTAATTATAACGTCTTCATTCAAGAATACCTGTGCGCTGCCATTAGGCATCAAGGTTACCCCATTGATACCCAAGACTAAATCAGCAAAAGGAGAATCCCAATTGCGACCAGCGCTACCAAGTCCAACTTCAGCATCATTTGCCAACACAACAACTGCTGTTGCTGCATCACCAGCTTCTCTATCTCTTAAGAACACAAGTTCACGAATCTTGCCACCTTTAACGTTAGGTTCACCGCCCACATAAATGTGTGCAGAATCACCCAAACGAGAATTCTGGAATTGGAACTGCTCCACAACACCACTGATAATAGGTATGCCTGTGTAATTTGCAGGAACTGCAGCAGTTTGATTACCCATTGCTGGAGTCTGTGGCAATTCGTAAGGGACAAAGCCTGATGCGCGAGTTACATACTTCCAGTTCAATGTATAATCTGATGCTGTTGCACCGGAAGGAATAATAATGTTATTCAATGCGGTGTTGCTCATCACAAGTTCCGAGTTGGTGATACCAACGCGAGCATCGAAGAGTACTTGGCTTGCAGGTAGATTAACGACCCCGTTGTGAGAAGTTGCTACCATAGCTGCAACACTCGCACGTAGATAATTCGTTATAGTTAAATACCCAAAGTTATCTACAAAGATTCCGCCTTGGCCTTCTTCTACACTCATTTTAGGATCGTTAAGCTCTCCACCTTGTGTTTCAAAGGAGAAGAAGGTCCCGTCAATGAGCATAGTGCCCGTCGAGTTTGGAGTAAATGGCAAACCCGTTACAGGATCTATGCCCTGAGCTGCGTTAATCCCCAACGAAATATTCGTACCATGAGCTAGGAAAAGCGTATGGAGCGAATACTGGCCAAGAATAGGACTTGGGAGTGTATTAGTTAACGCTTCCACAATTTTGTGGTTGTTTGGAGCAACATTCAATGCAAGTTGAATTGTGGATGAAACCGCTTGTGCATTTTCTTGACGCACGTCACAATGCGCATCGCGATCAACAATAGTACCCATATCGCACGCTGTTCCGCCTACATTAGAGCCAAGAACAACATTACGACCCGTACCTTCATCTAAGGCATAGCCATTGTAGTAATAAACAAAGCGACTGTTATTATTCTGTGGGACAGCTCCAATAATATAGCTTGGAGTTAACGTATCTACACCCGAGAATGCGGCGCTAGTATTAAAGAGATACTGAGCATTATGAAGAGCCATGGTTGGACGATTGGTCGAAAGAGCCAATTTGAACGTCTCACCACCAATATAGGTAGGCTCTGACTGGCCTAGAATATTGTTTTCAAATACGCGATGAATTTCATCGGTATGTTGCAATGATGTTTCGGCAAAATTTATACGGCCGTTTACCATAAAGCATGCTTTACCATACTGAAGATAAGCACCATCTAGATCTTTTGCGAAGGTGCGAACTTTGAAGTTCGTTTCAGTGCCTTCAATAAGCACTGATCCGCCCACATTGTCTTCTTGAAGTGAGAGGACATTCAATGCAGAGGTCGCTTGACCTGAACCCAGAACATTCAAGAATCCTTCTGTATCAAGAACGATGCTTCCATATCCTTGTTCACGAGTAAATTGCTGTGCTGGAGGAACCAAGAAATCACCAGCAGGATCGCCAGTAAATCCGCAGCTTGTCCTAAAGTAGAACTTAGACAATCCGCGCAATACAAATTGTGGTTCATGTGTATCTGCAAAGCCAAAAGTACCATCCGTTATAAGAGCCGATGCATTACGCTCTTTAACTAACGTATTTACCGGAGGAACAACACCGTTGATTTCAAATTGTTGCAAAATATTCAAAGGAATTATAGGTGCAGGCGAGAAGTTAATCACACCACCAATATAATCAAAATAGGTCTGATCATCCGTGCTGACAAGCCCGTTAATCCCTACAACAAAGCCGGGCTGTTGACCAACCACGTTAGGGCTAAGCAACCAAGGATTTGCACGAAGCGCAGGATAGACCGTATTGTTATTTATAACTTCAAACCCTGACCAAACACCAGCTCCGCCACGGGTAATAACGCGAACTTCGGCGCTAGCACCAGCAAGGGTCGCAAAAGATGTAGGAGTAAAGAGATCTGACAAGCTATAAGGAACTGGACTTTCTGCTAGGTAACCCTGAACAGAAACAGAAGCCTGATCTCCAAGCTCTAAAATCAAGCGACCGGTATTAGTCGTAAGATTTGATGCATCAAAGGCCATGATGGCTGATTGCGTTGTGAAATCTGCAACCGTTGATACAAACCCTAACATACAGTGCGCATCTACATAAACCTTTGCATCCGCATTGCTATCTTCGCGACGAGCGAAAGTTACAATCTGTGCAGGAGTATGGGTGATTGCATCCATCGACACAAGGAAGTATGTTCCATTCAATCCATTTGCATCAAACAAGACGGTTGAACCACCAGCTATATGGAAGTTTACATGCCCATCACCACTTGCTGTGATAAGAAATGGATGGTCCCCTGCGATAAATTCGAGGTTGCTTGTAAGATCAAAATCAATAGTATGACCATTTTGTGTAACAAGATCGAGAACCACGGGGCCATTAACCTGACCCGCTCCATCATTTGGAGCTATAGACCAATTACCAGTTGTAGTAACCGTAGTATCCGTTGTTGCAGCCAGAACCGTAATGCGATTCACCAGCGGAGCACCCTGCCCCAGTAAAACGTTGCCTGTAATACTAATCACGGGATCATTGGTAACATTTGTAGCAACGACACCATTCCATACTACACCATATGTGGCCTGCCAGGGCATCAACCCTGCAAGTAGCGAAACCCATAAGGCCCTTATTAGAGCTTGTTGTTTCATACACTCATCCTTCTTAAAAATGATACAAACATATCCCGTTAAAAGCGCTTGCTGTGCTCCTCCAGAAAAGCGACAATTTCAATCATCATTTCAGTTGTTCAGTTCTAGTTAATTCCCACGCGAATGTCAACAGATGTTAAAGAGAATGTAAACCTTAAGAAAAGATAGCTGTATAAAGCCAACAAAAAACAAAAAATGTTTTAAAATTCACCTCTCGTGAATTTTATGGCAAACGGCCCAGAAATTTTTGTTACAAAAATTTCTGGGCCAAATTAAAAACCTCTACCCTCACACACAAAACCATCGCCCCAAAAAAACTGGCACCAGGTTCAGGATCTGTGATCCTGACGGGTCGTAGGGCAGCGCCCTACAAAACCACGACCCTGGCTATGATTTAACAGAAACCCACAGATCAAAACGTTGTTGCTCGGGAAGAAGATCCCGAATAAAAGAATACCCCCTAAAGGCGCTAGGGGAAGAGCGCATGAGTTCCTTCACTCGATCAGATGCATCAACAAAATCGACTACATCTATGCGAGCCGGAAACATAAACATTTCATTATAGTGATGGATAAAAAACTCTTTTGAGTAGAAAAAGTTTAAAAATTCGTAAACGAGCTCATCTTTTGTGCACCCTGCTGGGAGTGCACAATGCTCAATCGAGATGATAGCATTTTCTGGCACCAAAAAGTCAATCTGCTTAAAGGCATACAACGCGCGCAAAATTTCGGCCGAATTCATTAAAGCTGCATCTACTGAACCTGTCCCCAAAAGATAATCGCCTCGTACATTCGCATAAGCCTCAACCCACGCCCTCTGCTGCTTTAAAAGCGCTTTAATCTCAAGAACCTGTGCCTCTGTAATACTAGCTACGGGTCCCCAGAGGTACTGAGCCGCAAGAGCTATCGATTCTAGCGGGTCATTAGACATTACTATGCGATAGCCATCTCGCCCCTGAAACCGAGTAAAAACTAGATCCCAGGAAGACTTTACCTCTTCAATTTTTATTTTTCGCGTATCAAACCCTACACAAAAAACACCCCACTCAAATGGTAAGGCATAGTCATTAGCAGGATCAAAAGGCAACCCCATTAAAAGCGGGTTTAAATGGTCCATAAAAACGAGCTTAGATTTATCTATCTTTTTCAAAAGCCCTTCAGCTCGCAATTTGGTTATGGCATAGTCCGACGGCACTATTAGGTCATATTCTTTCCCCTGTGCAGCGCGCAATTTAACCAAAAGCTCTTCGTTAGTTGTATAAAAATTCATGTAAACTTTGATGCCCGTCTCTTGTTCAAATTTTTTCACAAAGCTACTGTCAAAAGTAGCACTCCATGCAAGTACGGTTATAGAGCGCTTTTGTGCAAAAACATCAAGCCGTGCCACAAAAAAAACCACCAAGACAACTGCAATCCAGATAAGTACCATGGCCGCACGCACTAGCCGAATCTGTCCCCGTTCTGTATTCATATTAGAACATCCGTATCTTTGTTTTGAACGATGAATAGACCACAATCAAGAGGCTACAAAAAATAAGAAGAACCGTCGACAATGCATTCACCACCGGTGAAACTCCAGTGCGAAGCATTGAAAGAATATAAATAGGTAACGTCTGAAACGAACTACCTGAGCAAAAATAGGCAAACACAAAATCATCAAACGAAACTATAAAAACCATAATAGCTGAAGCCATAAGCGTCGGCTGCAAAAGTGGCAAGGTCACCGTTGAAAAAACACGCAGCGGAGTAGCGCCCAAATCAAGCGCTGCTTCCGTAAGCCTATAGTCAAGCTCTTCATAACGCGCATGCACCAGAGGAACTACGTACCCAAGCCCCAACACGGTATGTGCAATAATAAGAGTAGGCATCCCCAAAGGCATGCCTAAGGCGGTAAAAAGCGCCAAAAGCCCAACTGCCAATACGATTTCCGGCAATACTAGATTGGCGTAAAAATGCGATAGGATAAAGCGGATACGCCCTCCTTGCATAGCTAGAAAGACAAGAAAAACCCCCATAATCACACTCAAAAAGACCGCAGAGAATGATATTATCAATGAATTGGTTAAGGCGTGCCAAATCTCTGTTGAAGAAAAAAGTTCTCGATACCACCGCAAGGTCCATCCCCGCCACGGAGAGGGAAATGGCGCATTGTTAAAAGAGAAGATTAGAAAAATAACGATAGGCAAAAAGAGAAGAAAGAATGCTCCCACTACCCAGAGTAAATTCCATAACCGAGCACGTTGAGAAAGACGATTTTTCATATCTTTTTACCTAATGAACGCGACCTAAACTAACGTTTACTAACGCTACCCCTACCAATCCGACCCATAACTAGACTAACCAACCCCATCACGGCAACCAATACCAGTGATACTAGGATAGTAAACGCCGCACCTGCCGAGGCTGTCTTGGCATGCAAAGTTAAATATGCAACCACACTGCCTACAAACATAACTTTATCACCCCCAATAAGTTCAGGAATGACAAATTCCCCAAAAGCCGGAACCAACACCAAAAAAAATCCCGATCGAATGCCAGGAAGGCTCAAAGGAACCACAATCCGCCACAAAGTCTGCCACCAGGTAGCGCCCAGATCCGAAGATGCCTCATGCAGGCGCACATCAAATTTTTCAAGCGACGTATAAATGGGTAAAACCATAAACGGTGTATAACAGTACACCATAACTACAAACACTGCTACGGACGTGTATAAAAAGTGAATAGGCTCATGAATAAGCCCCAATCGCCCTAGAACTGTATTAATAATTCCATGCCGGTCCATAACAAACATCCAGGCATAAATATGCAACAAAAAGTTTGTCCAAAAAGGTATAAAGAGGAGAAATAAGAGTAGATTTTTCCACCGCCCAGAACAGAGCGCTATCCAGTAGGCCACAGGAAACGCTATGACAAGACATAACAAAGCAGTGCATAAGCCAAAAATCAGGGAGCGAAGAATAACCCCAATATAAACCCCTGTAAAGAAGGGCACAAAATACTCAAAACTTCCATTACGAAAACTAAGAAACAGAATAAAAAAAAGAGGGAGATACACAAACAAAACCTGCCACACAATAGCAGGCATCCCAAACAAAAAAGCTATCTGCTCTAAAAAAGTTTTACGTAAGTTCATCGTTCAAGCACCACCACATTCTTATCGAGCCAATAAAGAAACACGGGATCATCATAATCTATTATCTCTTGCCGCACATGTTCTTCATTCTGCTCAAAAACTCGCAGAACAACGGTATCATTAGCACGCACTTGGTACATCGTTGAATGTCCATAATAGACCTTGGTCTCAACTTTCCCGGTAAGTTTTGGCTCCATGCCCTCAATAGGGCGACGAGAGATCATTATTTTTTCGGGTCTTATACTAATAAAAGCAGCTGCACCCTCTCCAGCCGTAAGACAGCTCTCAGAAAATGAACCAGCCGCCACACTAGCAGGATCCAACAAAAACACTCCTATCCCCGGCACTTCAACACCGACCGCTCGTTCCTTTATAACAAAGACGCCACGCAAAATATTTGTCGTTCCCACAAAACGCGCAACAAAAGAAGAGACCGGATATTCATATACTTCTCGCGGAGTCCCAATCTGCTCAATGTCCCCATCATTATTCATAATAGCCATCTGATCCGCAACAGAAAGAGCTTCAGACGGGTCATGTGTTACATAGATAAAAGTAGTCTGTAAAAGTTCTTGCAGATCACTCAGCTCAACCAACAATCGCTCACGCAGCTTTGAATCAAGAGCGGCCAATG
This sequence comes from candidate division TM6 bacterium GW2011_GWF2_43_87, assembly GCA_001000065.1. Lineage (GTDB taxonomy): Bacteria > Babelota > Babeliae > Babelales > Babelaceae > UBA12395. Next base: position 104,811 of record LCGZ01000001.1, read on the forward strand.
GCTCATCCAAAAGAAGCACGTCAGGCTCATTAATAACAGCACGAGCAATAGCAACACGCTGTTGCTGGCCACCCGAAAGCTCACTAATGTCCTTATAAAGGTGCCGATCCATACCAAACGCCTCGGCAAGTTTGCCTACACGCTTTCTGATTACTTCGTTCTCCAAGCCACGCACACGCAAACTATAGGCTATGTTGTCAAAAACATTCAGATGCGGGAAAAGCGCGTAATTTTGAAAGACCGTATTCACACTACGCTGGTTACTAGGCAAATTGGTAATATCCTTTTCACCTAGCCGAATCTGGCCCTTATCAACCCACTCAAATCCGCCAATGAGGCGGAGAAGCGTAGTTTTGCCACACCCGCTTGGGCCAAGCAATGCAAAAAACTTCCCTGATGGAATCACCAAATTGATGTTTTCCAAAATTGCTTCGCTACGAAACCTTTTTGTTACGCCACGAAACTCGACACTCTTCATTTTCCATCCACCAACGCCCTTCGCTTTGATGCCCGCGCACAATAATAAGGAACCACTACATCAGAGAAAGTGCACGGCACGATAATAGCTATAAATAGGAAGAAGAATAACAACCCCATTGAGTCGTACCAACAGTCAAATCCATGCGCTACCATATAAAAAGTAGACGCCATAGAGCTAATTAAAATATGGAAAAAATGGAAAGTCAAAGAAAAGGTTTTTAGCGAATCCTTGTTATACAAAAGCGCCATTCCACATATATAGCCCATCACCATAAAAGCTATTAAATTAATTGCATCATTAAATTCACAAAAGCAGATATGCATCTCCATAGGCACTCCCAAAAGGCGCCCTGAGAGAGTTGGCAACATTATGTCCGACATGATACAAAAAATCGTAGGAACTACCAAAGAAATAATCGATCCCAAAATAATTCGATTGGATTGACGAAAAAATGCTATCACCGCACCCGCAACGGCAACGACTATATGGAGGTAGTGAAAGGAATGAAACAAAATGTGATATCCCTCACTCAAAAGCTCATCAGGATAAATCCCTTGACCCAAAAAGTGAAAGGTTGACAATAGCACAAAGCTTATAGCCAACGACATAATCGCGTAGGGAATATGACAAATTAACTCATCCTTTACCGAATGCGCATGATGCCCACAGAGATCGCAATGATCACAATGCTTATGGTCCATAATTAAACAGCCTTTATAAGAGCTACGAGGGTTAAATGTATACAACGTAAGACCAAAACGACCACGCACCAAAGAGGGCTCTCGTCGTAAAGACCTCTCTGAGTTTACAGGTTAAAAAAAGAGCCGGCAAGTCCAACCCAAATCTAAAAAATTTAGCCCCTCTCTTGCCCCCACAATTTCGTACATGCTAAGATTCCTAATGACAAAACTCCTAAACAAAAAAGACTCTAAAAAAAGGTCTCCTTGTGAAATTTTATGCATTCGCCCTAACCGTTGTCTCCCTACTATCTACTCCCTGCTGTCGAACGGATGAATTGGACCAGCTGGCCCATGCTCTAAAACAGATAGCTACGGCAAAAGAACCGGAGAAAGTCACCATGGACTGGGCTTTAAAGCAGCAATATAAAGGCTCCGATATCTTTATTTTCAAGGACGACATTAATAAGGTATACCAGCTCAAAGTACCTGCCCAAGAAAGCGCCTACAACTGCGAGTTTCATAGTCTTCGCAATGCCCTTTACATAATAAAAATGTTCACAGCTGCATCTCAAAAAGAGTTTAACGAGCTCTATGAAAAAATGATGGCCCCCACAACCGACGCTAAAAAATTAGGAATTGATCTCACCTCAACAAAGATGATCAACACAGATACCGTCAAAACCCTATTTCCTGATATTAAACCGCTTAAATGGAGTTACATGAATGAACACTGGAATTATGACAAGCTCGTTAAGCAAGAGGATATACGTAAAAAAATCGAAGAAGTTATCACCACGACCCTAGCCGAAACCGACGACAGCCAAGATGCACATAAGTTAGCTAGACTTGCTTCAACCTTTGCAGGAAATTATTATCTTGAAATATCATTCAATGATGTCGTCCCACTTTACAACCACATAAAAACCCTCAATAAGCCAAAAGAAGACTATACCTTTGGAATTATACTAGGCTGGCCCGCAGGCGCTCCACACGCGTCCACCGTTGTTGTACACAAAGAAAACGATGTCCTCTATTTTATAACGGCCGATTCCATAGACAACCAAATACAAGGAGGATCAGAATCCACAAATTATAGCGCTGCTTTCGACCTTCTTGTAGAACTAATTAAACCACCCCTTACTACATTCCGTGATGCAGCGACTAGGTACTGGTCCGTCAAAACAACTGCGCCACTTAATGATGCAATAGAGCAACAAAACACAACAAATGAGGAGATACAAGCTATTCTAAAAACCCTAGCAGAGGATTATACTGCTGTATTTAAAGACCTTGAAATCAATACAAATCCCCTTTTTTCTAAGCAATTTAAAGACAAAAAGTCATACAAAGAATTAGTGAAAGAGACTCTCGAACTCTTCAGAAACAGTATTAAAATTGCTCCTTCCTGGATCAAAGGACCTATACAAGATCTTCAAAAGGTTCTAAAGTAGGCAACCCGCAAAACTCCTGCTATTCTTAATCGCAAACAATTACAGTGTATTTTTAAGGTTTTTTGCATGTACTTTGAATTTATCCGATTAATATGGTCCCTTCAGCCCATTCGCCTGGGAATCACCGGTCTTCTTGCCTTTTCAAGCTCGGCCCTTTTTTGTAGCATTTTCATCCGCTCATTTAAACGCCTAACAAGCGCTCCCGTGCGTGAATTTGTAACTGAACTTCATAAAGCCAAAGACAAAACTCCCAGCATGGGAGGCATTCCCATGATACTGGCTGCACTAGTAACCGCCCTAATAACCCTTCCGGTTTCACGACCAACCATCTGGATCCCCCTATTAACCCTTGTCCTATTCGGCCTGATAGGGTTCTGGGATGACTGGGCAAAAATTACCCGCGGGAAAGGAATCTCGGATGGCGCAAAATTTTCGGCACAGATAATCGCCTCTCTTACCATTGTTGGCCTCTGGTACATCCTCTGCAGTCCCTCAACCAACCTTATCATACCTCTAGGAACAGGATGGAGCTTCTCAATCGGTCTATTCTTTATTGCTTGGGCTGTATGGGTTATTTTGTGCACCGACAACGCCGTAAATTTCACCGACGGACTCGATGGGCTTGCGGGAACTATTTTAGTACTAAATTTCGTCACTTTTGGCGCCCTCGCTAGCTTTTTGCATGAACCCCACTCCGCCCTAAGCGCCGTCTTAATGGCGGGAGTTTTAGGCGGGTTTCTCTGGTTCAATGCTCATCCCGCAAAGCTCTTTATGGGCGACGTAGGTTCATTAGGCTTTGGCGCAACCCTTGCCATCATAGCACTTATGCTTAAACTCGAATGCCTTATTCCCCTCACCGGAGCCATCTTTGTACTCGAGGGAATATCAGTAGTTATTCAAAAGTGGGGTTTTAAATTCTGGAAAAAACGAATCTTCAAAATGGCTCCGCTGCACCATCATTTTGAGCTCAGCGGAGTACATGAAACTACTATCACGGCACGATTTGTTATCGTAACCGTCTTACTCTGTATTACTGCATTCCTTCTAGCACTTCCCTACCTGTTTTTCTGCAGCTAAATGTCATTAGCAAGCCAACAAGCAGCGCCAATCCAAAGATTAGATAAGGAACGACGCCAAAAGCCCATGCATTAAAAACAGAGGTTATCATAAAGAAAACACAGCAGAGAAGGCTCAAAACTGAGATCATTCTTAATTTATGTAATGTATTAAAGCTTATCGCCACAAATGCGAGAGCACTAATGGTATAAGACAAAACCGTTGCCGTTGCAGAGATGATCTGAAGCGGCGCAATCTGCCCGCCAGAGCCTAAAAGATATCCCATCTCCAAAAGGCCCGCTACTATAATGCATGCCACCGGCGCATAAAACCGATTAAGCTTTCGTAACAAGGCTGAAAACGGCACTACATTATAGCCCGACAACGTATGCAAATTCCAGACATTGCTATAAAGAATACTATAGCTAGCTCCAAACGCAGACATCGCTATCCCCGCAAGAGCTGCGCCCAATAATGCCGCTCGAATAGACGGATGCAGCATAAACAGACTATCTAACATATAAGAATACGGCATTAAAAACGCCGACTTATCCAGAGCCCCTAATTTCTCACCCAACGCACCGTACAAGCATAGCTGATAGAGCGTTATAATCGCCAGCACAATTCCATATGAAAAGAGAATTGCACGCGGAGCATTTTTGGATGGATTTTCAATGTTCTTACTTAACGAACAGCTTGCCTCAAACCCTGCAAATGCAAACAATACAAAGGGAACTGTACCCGGCAAAGCCGCCCAGGGCAATAAAACTGACGAAAAATGTGACACATTAAACAATGCCAAAGCCGCGCCCACTGCTATTGAGATAGCTAAGGTCTTAAGCGCTACAAAAAAATATTGTATCGGACGCCCCGTCTTAACATTAAACATGTTCAACAGCACAAACAAAACCAACACCAAGATATCTAACACTATCGTATTGAAAACCTGCAACAATGGAATTAATTGCTGCACGGTCATCATAGAAAAGTGAATACTTAATGCTGCAGACGCCAACTTCCCAATAAAATATCCCCAACTACTTACAAATCCAAGTAATGGATGAATATGCGCCCCAAACTCATAAAAGGTCCCACCAGGAAAATGGGACAAAAGTGTTGAAAAGGCTACTATCAGAGGTAAAATTAATAGTCCCACCGCTGGATAGATAAGGGTACTTAAAGGCCCCGCCTTCTGAGCCAAGAGAATACTGTTTATAAATATTCCAGACCCCAACATAATGTTGATATTAACAAATACCGCGGCTGTCAGAGACAGCCGATTCGATGAAGACATGGGAATCTCCGCATTACTTTTGGGTAAATGCATAAAGCGCAATTGACCCCGCAACTGCTGCATTCATACTTTCAGTACCACCCGGCATTGGCAAGGTTACACGTGCATTGCACTGCTCAAGCCATGCCTCTGGCAACCCATTGGCTTCATTGCCAACGACCAAAAGCCATTTATCCCCAGAAAACTTAGAAATGGGCTCTCCACCTTCAACCGTTAAGGCTACTAAACTTATCTTATTAATTTTGGCCTGATCAATTAACTCGTTCCATCCCATACGCACAAGATTACAGTCTGCAATCGTACCTGCCGAAGCTTGGATAACCTTAGGACTAAAAATATCTACAGAATCTACGACCACAACCATGCTACCAAACGCCGTTGCCGTACGTATAAGCGTTCCCATATTTCCCGGGTCTTGTATCTTAGCAAGTACAATACCATTGGTAAATTTAGGCAAGTCGGATGGTGCAGGCATAGCAAACACCGCACAAATCCCACTAGGAGTTGTAGCAGCACTTATTTTCTTCATAACCGTATCAAAAACACCAATAATCTTGTCGTCTTCAATCCCTAAGCCCTGTGCCCATTCCTCATTAGCTGCTGTAACAATTACATGCACTAACTCAAAACGTTTTGAGTTTAAAAAGGTTTCGCATGAGCGCAAACCCTCGACCATAAACCGTTGCAACCGCTTGCGCCCTCGCGCTTCATGCAGCTCTACAGTTTCTTTTACTAATCTATTTTCGCGTGACGATATCATTTTCATGAAAAGTTTCCTCTCGTTATTCTCTATAAAAGTACTTTTTTTATGAATAAAAGACAACGAGAATGTTTAGGCGCCCCCCGCCCGCTCATGGTGCTGAGTCCGCCATAGCTTGACTCACACCTCGTAGCCATACCCCTATAAGCGACAGCTGAAAGCCTATTAAATCCAGAGCGGTAAACAGCCTCCCGTTAAACCCGATCTTCCATAATAAGTTGACGATACTGCGCCATAAGATTGTTCATAAAGTGAATATTATGCAAAGATACCAATGTATGCGCAACAGACTCATGAGCCTTGAAAAGATGGTGCAAATAAGCCGCAGAATAATGGCTACACAATGGAGCGTCAGAAATAGGCGTATGCACATTCTTCCATTGCGAACGCGTTATATTTATGGGCCCCTCTGAAGACAACAAAATTCCATGCCGAGCACATTTGGTTGGATAAGAGCTATCAAACGAATCAATACCCAATGGAACGCACGATTCTAACGAAGAAAGATCACCAATACCCAAAAGATGTACAGGCCGCTCTGGCAGCAATTGCGGCATAAGCACTGACAACATACTCACCATCTCCTCGCGCGTTTTACCAAGGCTTCCTCCTATCGCAAACCCATCAAAGGGAAGCAACCCTAAATACTGCGCACTGCGAGCCCTAAGCTCTGGATCAACCCCGCCATGCACTACTGCATACATAATCTGCCTCTGTGGATTCTTTAGGTGCTCATCCAATGATCGCTTTTCCCACCGATGCGTCCGCTCAAGCGATGCACGCAAGACCCGTTTATCAATATGATAGGGAGGCAGTTCATCCAAAGGAATTATGATATCACTCGCCAACGCTTTCTGCACCTGGACCGTTGACTCCGGAGTCAACAAAACCAAAGCCCCGTCCCGGTACGAACGAAAGCGAACCCCTTCCTCAGAAACTTTTATAATGCTACCATTCTGCTTCTTTAGGCCTTTGCTCTTCAACTCATCAAAAACACTGCCATACGCTAGGCTAAAAACTTGAAATCCACCAGAATCGGTTATTAAGGGGGCCGTTCGCCCCATAAAATTATGCAATCCCCCCGCTGCTGCAACTACTTCAGGCCCTGGATGCAATAACAAATGGTAAGTGTTGCAAAACAAGAGCTGAACACCCACCTCATTTATATGCGTCGAATCAACCGCCTTAATAGATGCATTGGTAGCTACCGGCACAAATGTCGGCGTATCAATAATCCCATGTGCGGTATGCAACCGTCCTACGCGGGCGCGAGATTTTTTGGAATAGTGAACAACCTCAAACATTTTTTTCACCGAAGAATGGTCTCATTACAAATAACGCCGAAGCGCAAACAATAAAAACGTTACAAATAAAATACTGTCAAATCGGTCCAAAAGCCCCCCATGACCGGGTAACAACACTCCACAATCCTTAACTCCGGCACGCCGTTTTAGAAACGACACAAAAATATCTCCGGCCAAGGCAAAGGCATCCATACCTATAATAAGACACGCCATTGCAGTTGGTTGTGCAAGAAAAAGATGACGCACTGACGGTAAAAGAAGTATCAAAAACGATGCCACTACGCCCCCTGCTACACCTTCCCATGTTTTCTTAGGACTTATAGTCGGAGCAATTCGCCATCGCCCTAACCACGTCCCCACCAGATAGGATCCCGTATCAAAGATCATGGCGGATGCAAAAATAATCACAATAATGTGCCGATATGCATCGGTCTGATTTAACATCATAAGTAACACAAAAGGCGCAATAGGATACCAAGGAGTTAACGACGCAGGTCCAAACGCAGGCCACTCAACCGCCAATATAACTCCCAATATCCCCAACAACAGAAGCGTAAAAAACTCTGCCGGAGCATAAAAGTACGTACCCGCCAACAACAAAATAAATAGAGCACCACTAAGAGCTCGCTGAACAATCACCTTCACGAAAAATACTCCACACTCGGGGCAAATGCATTAGGAATATAGCGAATCGAAAATTTATCACCCGCTGGATGCACAATTGCTATATCAAACCGATAAACCCACTCTGCACTTATACGATTCTGTCGTTGATTATAATAACATGCCGTTGAAATAATACGCCGTTGTTTTGTAGGAGTTACCACTTCTGATGTGTCAAAATACTCACTAACCCGTGTCTTCACCTCTACAAAAACCCTTAAACCAGGCTTTTCTGCGATAATATCAATCTCACCTGCCCGGCACTGATAGTTCAGTACACACACAGTAAATCCCTCATTCTTCAGATACGTCGCCACTGCAGCCTCGCCGCTCTGGCCCAGAGATTTTCGATAGTTCATAGGCTAGAATAATTCTTTAAACGCTTTAGCAACCCGCACGTCTGACCCCTGAGGCTTACTTTCTTCTAGCGCCAAAAGCAAGAGATCAACAGCCCGCTGTATAACCTCAAGCTGTATTTCTGCCGGTTCTTTAGCAAAATTTTCGTCTTTAACCTGTTCAACCGCCTTATCCAAAAGCAAGCGCTTCTCTTTAGTAATAGAGAGCGCTAAGTCTGCAAGCTGCTTCTCAACAGCACCTTGCAACCTATTGCGCGCCGATTGGATCGATGCTATACGCTCGGTGTACAGGTATTTTTGAAGGTAAAATGCTACGCGATTCAGCTCACTCTCAAACAGAGACCGCTTGCCCTCATTCAACAAAACACGAACCGTTTTGGTATAAGTGCTCTTCTCTCCAAAGCGCTCTATAAAGTTCTGCGCCTGTTCAATAAGCAATTTAACCTTGGACTGGTCACGCTGCCCGTCAAGCATCTGCTTGCTCGTAGACTCTATGGCACGGCTTTCAATATAATCGCTATCCTTACTCCCTGGATAAAGCAGCGCGTACTGCTGATACAAACTTCCAGCTTGTTCAAAATCTTCAAGTTTAAAGGTCAAGTCGGCTAACTCGCGTAACAGAGGCTCCATCGTCTCATGATCTGGTGCAAGTGTAATCAACCTTTCCAGAACACTTACCACACCCTGATCCTTGCCCAAAGCCTTATAATATGCGAGAACCTTAACCCCTTCCTCAAAGGTCATATCCTTAATTTTTTTTGCCGCTAGAATCTCCTCACCGGTCATGCCAACCGCAGAAGAAGATGTGCCAGCAACCAGGGCTGACGCCTTTTTACGAGAACAGCCAGCAGCGCCTAAAAGCAAGATAAGTGCAAGCGCAGCTGAAGAAAAACGAGAGAGCCCTTGATTCATATTCTTCCGTACCAAAAAACGATAAAACCTTGGTATAAACTTATTTTTACAATACCACACTGGTTACTTTCGGGCAAGCTCACTATGTGGTAACCTGTCGTTGGAGGATGGTTTAATATTCTTCCTTTTTCGGGAGCCCACGTATGAAAGAAAAGAGTTTAGCACAGCTATTGTGCGACGCAAAAGTACTCACAGACGAGCAACGCTATGCGGCTGAAACGGCAAGCAAGGATGCCGGCATAGCTTTTGAAGATTATGTTCTAAGCCACAATCTTGTCAACGACCGAGATCTTGCAATGGCTCTCGCCGACAAGTTTGATGTGACATTCTATGATCACATTACTGAAAAAATGGCCGACCCTGAACTTTTGGCCAAGGCCTCTCTCCCCTTTTTACGTACCAACGCGATCATGCCGCTGGTTGTGGATGATCACCGAGAAATAGTCACAGCAAACCCATTTGCCTTTCAGTCCCTTGACGAGCTAAGGCTGCTTTTAGAAGAGCAGGTGCCCATGGCCATTGCTCCACGCAGCGTCATCATAGAAGCGATCAATCGTTATTATCCTCTAGAAGGCACTAAGGAAATGATCGAGGAGCTTGAGGAAGAGCAGGCATTAGAAGGGGGGATGGATTTTGGCACCATTGAAGAAGAAGATATTCTTGGAATGGCGAGCGAGGCCCCCATTATAAAACTTGTAAACCATATTCTCTACCAGGCCGTCAAGCAAGGCGCCTCAGATATTCATATAGAGCCCTCAGAGAAAGAGATGAGGGTCCGCTATCGCATTGATGGCGTGTTATACCCAGCCCTTACACCTCCCAAGCGCATCCAATCCGCCCTCTCCTCCCGTATCAAAGTTATGGCAAACTTAAACATTGCCGAAAAGCGCCAACCCCAAGATGGTCGTATCCAGATTAAGGTTGCAGACCGCTCCATCGACCTTCGTGTATCCATCTTGCCTATTTCGCACGGCGAACGTATTGTTATGCGTTTACTTGATAAGAGCAAAACCTTCGGGCGACTCAATGTACTAGGCCTGAGCGAACGTGATTTTCGCGTCATGTCCGACGCTATTGCTCGCCCCAATGGGATCATTCTTCTCACCGGTCCAACGGGATCGGGTAAAACCTCCACCCTCTACTCAATCTTAAGCGAACTTAACACGCCAGACGTCAATATCATCACGGTAGAAGATCCGGTTGAGTACCAGATGAAAGGTATTGGGCAGGTTCAAGTGAAGGAGCAGATAGGACTTACATTTGCAGCGGCATTGCGCTCCATTCTTCGGCAAGACCCTGACATTCTTATGATCGGGGAAACTCGAGACCACGAAACAGCCCAGATCGCCATTCAATCGTCCCTAACCGGCCACTTAGTGCTTAGCACCCTTCACACAAACAGTGCAGCTGCCAGCATCACCCGCTTGATTGATATGGGAATAGAACCGTTCTTAATAGCATCGACCCTGTCAGCCGTTGTAGCACAGCGGCTCGTTCGCCGACTCTGCGACGTCTGTAAAAAACCGTATATTCCAGAAAAAGAAGTCGCGCGCCGCTTAGGGCTCGAACATGAAAAACTAAAAGGCTTCGCTTTCTACCAAGCCGTAGGCTGCGAAGCGTGCCTTAACCTAGGATACCGCGGTCGACTCGCTATTTTCGAGGTAATGGCCATGACCCATCCCATCATGCGACTTACGCTAACTCGGTCCGAAACGGCAGTTATACAAGATCAAGCACGTAAGGATGGAATGACGCTTCTAGTAGAGGATGGACTTGAGAAGGCAAAGAAGGGACTTACTACTATTGAAGAGGTCTTGTCCGTGGCTTCGACAGTTTAGTATAAAAAACATTGCACCAACAAAAACCCCGGAGGATCATAAAATCTTCCGGGGTTCTCAATTAATTTAAAATAACAACCGTTAACTTAAAGCAGCTGTACAAAAAACAGATTGTTAAATAGGTCTTGTAGGCCCTATTGAACGGCTCAAAAACAATATTTTGTCCCTTAAATTCGGACTTACCTTCTTGCGTGGATTCAAAAAGCGTTTGTTTTGAATCTCTTCAGACTCATTATTAACAACATCCCCAAGCGGCGTCTGCTCCGATGGCTGCGATTGCGTTACATTCGGTTGAAAATTCGACTGATTATTGCGTTCACGAGACCTTTTCCCCTGCTTAGGCGGCTTAAAAAATATGCTACTGGACAAATCGTTACTATGCTTAATATTTGAAAAATCTATGTATGCAGAAGAACCTCCATTCCCCACATTCTCTTGATTCTCTTCAGTACCAACACCCTGATCACCTGTATTTACAGAAGGGCCTTGCGGTATCCAGTTGTACGTACTCTGAGACAAGGGCACATTATTGTTAGGCACATTGTTTTGTGCACCACCTAACGTTGTACTGGCCGACGAACCATATATCAAGTCCGAAAGCCATGAGACAACAGCCGGAATTCCATAATTCCAGCCATAGTAACTATGACCAACGTAAAGCAGACCTCCTCCAAGGCCACACAATACTACCGTTCTAAAAGATGGGACCAATGAGAAGGACGCCACTTGCATATTTTGCACCGGACGTTTAATCGGAAAAGCCAACGGTGCCTGAACCGCTGGTCTCAGCACACGAGACGGCTCAACACGATGCATTGTACCAGCCGGTACAAAAGGCGTTGGATACGCACGACGTAATTGCTCAATAACAGGTACCCGGACTGTTGGACGTGCTGCAGGACGAGACAGAGTCTCCTGCACACTCAACAACATCGACGCATCAAAAAAACCCGCCACGCATGCCACAAAAAGCACTATGCGGAACATTTTTTTAAATATAGTTTTATGTATAATTTTACAATTCATAGGAACCTCCATTCCGCAAACTTATACTGCTTTCACGGCTTCTTCTACCTGCTCCCTTTTCCTTTTCCTCCATGTGCCAAAAAATGTATGTTCTATAAAAACGAAAGACCAACCCTTAAAATAAGCACGGTCTTACATGATTAAAAGTAATAACATTCCTCACTACCATACCATCAAGAACCCTGTCTGTAAAGCAAGTCATTTATTTTAAACTTATTATTACAAACATGTTATTTTAAACAGCTGTTTTGGCCTTGTTCACATCAGACGAAGTAGTCTGCACGCGTGCCGAAAGTGCTAGCAATGGCCCGACGCCCTGAAACCCAACCAATTGACACTCAGGCTCAGGAATAATACCAAAGTTTTCAAGCACACGCTCTTGCATGGTGCGCGCAAGAGTAGCAATATCGGTCGACGTAGCATTGCCCTTATTAACAATCATATTAGCATGCTGATGAGATACCACAGCGCCACCAACCGATAGCTCGCCTTTAATACCCAATTTATCGAGGTAGTAAGCAACATAAATCATCTTTTTACCATTGCTAACTATGGTTACTTCATGGTCATGAAAATTACGGAAAAAGCTTCCACACGTACCTTTATAGGGATACCGCTGACGCCGATGGCGATCAATCTCTTTACTGCGACCACGCGCGTAAGCCGCTTCAATCTCAGTTCCAATCTTTAACTGAAACGTCGCATCAAATAGCACATGTTTACGGGCATGCAGAGTTGAATAGTCATAGCCAAAAGCAAACCAGTCACGAGAAACCGGCATAAGCTCACCCGTCTCAACATTCACCACTCGAGCAGAAACCAAAAAGTGGCTTAGAAAAAATTCAAAATAATGAATATTAATAAACACCGAGCCACCGACCGTGCCTGGGATACCGCTTAATTCCTCAAGGCCCAGCAGTTGATGATCCAAACAAAATGCTATCAGTGCATCAATAGTGACTCCAGCGCCTGCAGTCACCAATGCCTTAGAGCTATCGCGGTCTGTAACCATGATAGAGGTATTATGGGGGCGCAATACCAAACCGTCAAAACCGGCATCACTAATAAGAATGTTAGCGCCGCTACCTAACACAAAGAGGTCAAGGCCCTTCTGGCGCGCAAATTCAAGAGAAGAAGAAAAATCGTCGACACTAGAAGGTTCAGCATAAAAGCGAGCTGCACCACCCGTCCCAAACCAATTTTTATCAGCTAAGGGAACCTGCTGCTTTATAGAAAAAGGGGATACGTTCATGGCACAACACACTCTAGTTTTAAAAGTTAAAATTACCCTATTAAGTATAGGGCTTTAACCCCTACGGGTAAAGGGGGGCTCCTGCTCTTGACCTTCTGCCTCCCAAATTGCTAGGCTGCTTTTGAAGGCAAGAAATCTGTTTGCTGGGCAAAACAAAAAGGAGTAAAAATGGCACTATCACAACTTTTTTATAGGAAATTCTTTCCCGCGGCAACGCTGCTTGTGCTGCTGGGGGGAATGGCATGGAGCTCGAAAGGTCTTGGAGCAACTGATCCGTTTATTCCAGGCGATTCCAATGATACCAAAGATGAAATAAAACGTTGGCTTACGTTCTGCGTAGATGATGGCATACCTCCTTTCACCAAAGAGGATTTAACATCTCTAAGTGATTGGACTACTGGAACTTTAAAAGACAAACGCGATAAAACCAAACTACCCGATACACGTTTTATAACTCTGACTAACTGGCTAACAACAAATACAGCAAACGCCCAAGAATGGATTTTTGCAAATTGTCTTTCTGGACCCGGACCTATACCTGGACCCGGACCTATACCTGGACCCGGACCTATACCTGGACCCGGACCTATACCTGGACCCGGACCAAATCCACAGCCCCAGCCAGCATCACTAGTTACGCCCTTCGTATTCAAAGACTCCACAGGTAAAGAGTGGGCAGAGCCGTTAGATCTCTTCGGCACTGATATTGACAAAAATGAATGGCGCAAAAATATACTCAATAAATATTCCCTCGGCACAATAACAGACGAAAATAAAATACTGCTAGCACTTGAGCTCAGTTTCAACTTGCATTTGACAGAACAAGCACTCGCGGCATACCCTCTCAACAAGAAAAAAGGGGATCCTGGAACGAACGCAATAACCCTAGCAAATGCACAAACTGAGCTTGAAAATGCAAGCAGGAAAGAAACAAAAGAATTAATCTTCGGCTATTTGAAAGCCTTCGCTGAAAAATACCCAACGAAAGGTCTAAAAGTCCTAACGCCACAAGAACTTGGCGCAGGAGCAAGCGGAGGTAAACCTGGCAGAGCAGCTGGAGGCCCATCCTTCCTTGATCCCTATTTCAAGCGTTCTTTTCAACAGCTAAATGAAGAATTCCCAGCCGGATTTGAAACAGGACTAATACTGCCAAAAAAAATTATCAACCTAAAAGCTGATTGCACACAAGCCATTCAGACATGGTGGAAAAAAACAGTAAAAAGCCCAACGGACTACCTGACAGTAACCCCAGGGGACAACTTAATGTCTCGAGTTGCCTATCTCTACCTGAATGGCGCCCCCGAAATAAAAAAACCATTCTCCGCGGCGCTCTCACCCCATTCAACAGACTCTATGACCACAATCAGAAACGCCCTTGAGGGCATGACCTCAGACTTCGTCAAGGCAATTCCGCACCTCAAGACAATGGGCTCAGACGCTCTTTTAAAAAAACTCGCAGGTGCCCTACAGAACATAGCAACCACATAGCTGCATAACAAAAACACACGTCACTTTCAAGGGGGAGTTTTGTAAAGCTCCCCCTTACCTTATTCCATCCAATTTGCCTGACTTTCGCTTTTCTTCTATCCTAATATCATTGGGCAGCCTATTTAGTTTAAAAAGGATTTTAATGAAAATTTCAATCGCATGGATTTTTGATCATCTCGGCGTCGACTGGCGCACCTATGACATTCGCGATCTCATAACACAACTAAGCGCAAAAACCGCCGAAATAGATGGGTTTAAGCACTACACCTTCACACCTGCCTCCTTTTCCCTTGTACAGGTAACCGCCTTTGATAACACCCATGTCCAAGTCCGCTGCATCGAACGCAAAAAAAATATCTCTCTACCCCCGCGCGGCCTGTCTCAAAGCAGCCTAAGAGTAAATGACCTATTTCTCGTTACACAAGAGGGCGCTGCCTACCGCTGGGCCACCCTAGCTGATTGTGGCGCCGAACGAGACGGCCTTATGCCCTCTTTGCGCGTGCCATCCGTTGATAAAAAAACCGGCAATCCGCCCGATTGGCACACACAAGTAGAAACTGAAGACTGGATAATTGAGATTGACAACAAGTCCCTCACCAACCGCCCCGACCTCTGGGGCCACCGAGGCTTTGCTCGAGAAATTGCCGCTCTTTTAAACATCCCCCTTCTACCTGAAGAACGTCTATGCGGCACCCGCCCCATACGCCACTATGAAAAAAAATCACCCCTCATTGATCTGACATCCCCTTTAGACTCTACACGCCCTTCAGCCTGCACACGCTTTGCCGGCATCAAATTAACCTCAACCTCTTGTGAACCCAGCCTACTACCTATCGCTCACCGGCTAGCACGCGTCGATGCAAAGCCTATGAACGCGTGGGTAGACTTAACCAACTACGTCATGTATGACTGGGGCCAACCTATGCACGCCTTTGACGCCAACCACGTTACCGGCAGCATCCAGGTAAGATTCGCATACCCCAACGAACCGCTAACCCTCTTAGATGGTGACAAAATCGAACTTAGCGACCAAGACTGCGTCGTTGCAGATGAAAAACAGGCCCTTTCGGTCGCTGGCATCATGGGCGGACAGGCAAGCGCTATTTCCAACAACACTACCTCTGTCTTTTTGGAAAGCGCACATTTTGAACCTACGACTATCCGCCGCAGCGCCGCTCGGCTTAAAAAACGGACCGAAAGCTCCGCACGCTTTGAAAAAAACTTAGATCCTAACCAAAACACCGTCGCGCTCGAACGGTATCTTACACTTGCCGAAAAATTCGGACTATCGTTCAAGGCGGATGAAACCATCACCTCCGTTGGTACCCTTGCAGAAGAACATACTATCGATCTCACCCACAAAAACTTAGTCGAAAAGCTTGGTACCACCATAACCGAAGGGCAAGTACGTTCCATTTTGATGCACCTAGAATTTGGTGTCCAAATAATAGATGGTTCCGCAGGATTAAGCTACCGCGTCACGATCCCGACCTTCAGAGGCACCAAAGATGTCCGCATCCCCGAAGACCTTATTGAAGAGATTGCACGATCTTATGGTTATGATAACATCCCCGCCCTTGCACCCACACGCTCCATGCGACCCTTCAGCACCGAAACCGTTTTTAGAAAACGCATGATCAAGCGCCATTGCGCCTTCGCTCTCTCCATGCGCGAAGTAGAGACCTATCCACTCTATGATGAATCGTTTTTAAAAAAGGTAGGCCTTACTATTACAGACGCCCCCGAAATCTTAAATCCACTCTCCGAAAATTCTCGTCGGCTCGTCACATCACTCATTCCGCACCTATTACAAGGCATCCTGCACAATGCCGTAGCAGAAAAACAGCTGCGGTTGTTTGAACTTAACCGAACCTGGAGCACAAGCGGTTCATCCGTCGAAAATCCCACATCCGAAACCCAGGTAGCGTCCGGCGTGTTTTACAACCGCTCAGGATTTAATTTTTATGATGGCAAGGCCGCATTAGAATCACTCTTTATGGCATTAGACCTATTCGCCGACTGGAAAGTGGTTGCGACCAACAGGTCTAATGCCAACAGGTCTACGACCAATGGGTCTAAGCCCAACGAGTCTACGACTCCCCCTTGGTCAGATGCCCACCAGATTGCAGAAATCTGGATTAATGGCGTTCAATTAGGCTACGCCGGCATGGTAAACCCACGCCTCATGTCCACTATCGCCGAAGGCGAGGCGTTTGCATTCGAACTAAACAGCACCCTCTTAACCAGCACAACCTTGTGCACTAAAAAGAAGTTTGAATCCCCATCTCGCTTTCAAGCCGTCTCACTAGATATTAGTATGCTAACACCACGTGAAATAACTGTTGGAACTCTTGAAGACTCAATAGCCCGAGCGGATGCACGCATACGCGACGTAAATTTAGTTGACCTGTTTGAGAAAGAAGAATGGGGCTCTCGTCGCTCAATTGCTATTCGTTACATAGTCCAAGACGATGAAAAAACCCTATCAAAAGAAGATATCGAGGCTGTTCAGAAAGCCGTTGTTTCCGCCGTATTACCCCATGGAGTTGAAGTTCGATGAAAAAATACCTAATCCTTTTTACCACTATTATTGCCCTTGACCTTAGCTTCAAACAATTTGCCCTCTGGCAATGCCCTGAAACCGTAGCAATCAACCGCGGCATCTCATGGAGCTTGATAACGCCTGAATCCACCTCTGGATTTGTTGCAATTTCACTAGTAATAGCTCTCTTTGTAGCTCTCTTTATGATCTACACCTGGATACGATTCAGACACAATGAGCCCATACTAGCTGAACTTTTCATCTGCTCAGGCGCCTTTGCAAATCTCTTAGATCGCCCCATGCACGGCGGCGTAGTAGATTTTATCGCTCTAGGATTCTGTGGCTACCAATGGCCGCTCTTTAACCTCGCAGACATTGCTATTGTAACCGGAGTTTTAGCCGTTCTTGCTCGAGAGGTTTATAAAAAATGAATCCTCTACTTACACGTGTATCCGCCTTTATTGCAACCCTAGGCCCCGTAGGAAAATTGCCTATGCCGGGCACCTGCGGCACACTGTGTGCTATCCCTATTTTATATGAAATTCGACAGCTGGCCGGCATACTACCTGGTTTTTCTGAACAGATTATTATTTTAGCGCTGAGTCTGCTTTCGTTCTGGATCATAGGTAATGCACTCTATATACTGCAAGGAAAAGACCCTCAAGAAATAATACTTGATGAAGTTATAGGCTTTGCAATTGCTATGTTTGGAATGCCTTTTAATCCTCTGGTTATCGTTATCGCCTTCTGCTACTTCCGCATCTTTGACATACTAAAACCACTGGGCATAGATTCGCTTGAAAGTATGCCTGGAGCCATGGGTATCATGGCCGATGATATTGCTGCTGGCGCCTTAGCGCACTTAGCAACCTCATTAACCCTTTACCTTTTTTAGGACCATAAAAATCATGGCTAACGAATGGTTTAAAGAACTGCAATACAGTGCTTCGCGGCTTTATAACGAAGCCTGTACCCTCATCGCGCCCCCCTATTGTGAATCCTGCCGCCGTTTTTTGGACCATCGCACCCCCTTATGCCAAGAATGCGAAAAAGAGCTAGAGCCCATTGCATCCATCGAATTAAAGATAAACAGCGCCTACACCCTACGCGTATTTGCATTAACCACGTATACCGGAGTGGTCCGACGACTCGCCATTGCAAAATACTACCGCCAACCACTTGCCAGCAAACAGCTAGGAGAATTGGTTGCCCGAGGCTGCTTCTGCCCATGGGAGACCTTTGATTATATCGTTCCCGTGCCCTTACATTGGAGCCGAACGCTTTCCAGAGGCTTTAATCAAGCAACCGAAATGGCGAAAAGTATCAGTAAGCTTCGCAACATCCCCATCGACTATGGAGTCAAACGAACACGCAAAACCTCATTTCAAGCGGGACTATCCTCCGAAGCTCGACACTCCAATGTCATTAAAGCATGCACCCTAAGTCCAAAAAGCTCTGCCCTATTTACAAACCGCCATATTCTTATTGTAGACGATGTCATGACAACCGGAGCAACACTCCATGAAACCGCACGCGCTCTAGCGACTAGCCATCCCGCCTCTATAACGGCAGTAGTCGGCGCTCGAGTTTTATAAATCACCTTCTATAAAGACCGCCCTCCTGTCCCAATAAAAAAAATGTTATATTCAGCTTGACAATAGATTTAATTTGCTTTAATATATGTAAATAATATACAAGTAGAAGCCTATCCTTAGCCTTTTTTATTAATTGATTTAATTTAAACAAGAATATTATTGTTGCAAAGTATGTTATAATAGATAAAAGAAGAACTTCTGACTTCTTAAACGAAAAAATAAAAAGCCTCTTTAAACGCAGGATTTATATTATGAAAAAAATAGTATTATTAACTTTTCCCCTTATGCTTTTGGGTTGCTCAGCATCCATGCATGCAGCGAACAAGACATTAAAAGAACTAACCGAACTTATAAAGAACAAAAAAATCTCGCTCAACGATATATCATTGATCTCTAAAGTTGCAATCAACAGAGTCGCAATTAATATTGAAGGTCTGAAGAGTGCTTTCTCGATTGAAAACGTCTGGAAAAATGTCGAAGAGCAATTCACCACAAACAACAGCCCTAATAACAAAATTATCATCGAAATACTTATTAAAAAGGCGCTCAGTCCAAATTCCAAGATAAAAGAAATTCTTCCACCTTTAGTTAAAGATAAAGAAATCAAACAGATACTTAACAACGTTCAAAAAGAATACGGAAACTTCAAGGAAATCGAAACCCCAAAAAAAGTTACCATTCAAGCACCCAAGCCAAACAATACTGAAGTAGCTCTCAATGCTATCAAAAACAATAACCCAACCACGTTTGCAACTACCTTAAAAGCGCTAAGCAGTGAATGTGACCTCTCAACAGATACCACGCTCACCAAAAAACTAGCCAATGCTATTATGGAACTAAAGGACTTTGCACAACGCGAAGCGTTTTTTGATACCATACATCAAAAATGTCCTGACGCTGCCCAAAATTTATATAGGCATTTAGATAATGAGGACGATTCCCCTAGTCTAGAACAGAGAGCCGTTGACACAGACAACGTCGCATTACTTGAACAGCTATGGCAAGCGTTTATCTGGAAGTATGAAAACGGAACAAATGAGCAAGAAATCCAAACTTTTGTCCAAAATTTAGCTCTAAAAAACGCTTCCGATACCCTCTTTAATGCCCTTATAACAATCACTGAAAAAAGCTCAGCACTCATCCAAAAAAATGTCGACCCTTTGACGCACTTCAAATTAGCTATCGAGGAAAAGGATGTTGATCTATTTAAATATTTTTGGAATAAAATAGTAAGTTCATATGACTTGAACAGCAGCGCCATCGAAAACATCGAGATGCTTGCTCAAATAGCTCTATCTGCTGAATCTTCTGATGAGATCTGCCAGGCATTTTATGACATCACCAGAGACTGCTCTCCAGAATTCAACAAAATAGTTCAAGAGTTTATTAACAACAATGCTACCACGCTCTCGGAAAAAGCAACGGACTTAAAGTTTTATGACCAAGCACCTGCAGAAGTTTTGCAATTAGACCACACCGCTGAAATTCAAAAGGACCTGATTCATAAATTTGTAGAAAATAGATTAAACAACGTAGCAAACAAGCAAGCTACCAAGCAAGAAATCCACAATTTTGTAGTCAACATAACAAACAAACTACAAGATAAAAACACTCCAAAGAACAACCTCTTTGAAAACTATAAAAAAGACCTTCTAAACCCAAGAGGCTGCCTTGGCATTAAACAGGACTTAGAGGTACTTAGGAAGAAGAATTTTAATGTCAAAACTCTAATAGAAGAAGCTGTCATTAGTAATTCAAACCATCTAATCAATGTCATAGACTACCTGGTTGAAACAGCAAAATTAGACGGAATCCCTGACCTTGCCATTAACGCCGCCGTTGAACATAAAGACCTTAAAACTGCCTGGAAAATCATAAACAAACAAAGTTCTCTTGACACAGTGTCCCCAGAAAGCCTGAACGCCTTTCTAGAGTTAGCAACCAGTGCAAAAACATTTGAAGGGCATAGTTCCAATCTATTCGAGAAATTTAAGACATTACCATCGCTATTAAAAACAGCTATAGAAAAAAATCTCAGCAGATTAGCACACTCGGCTTTAAATGCACAGCTACAATCAAATATTGCATGTAAAGAAACGACCATCATATCCCTTCTAAAAGTCGCCGATACCTCTATGGATGACGCACTCCTGGACTATATAGTAAACAAATATGGAGTTGAGCAAAATATCTTTAAAAAGGCTGAGCTATCCAAAAAGTTCAGAGAATCCTTCTCTAAAACTATTGAAACCCTTGCACACCAGAACCTTGAAAACAATGTCAAAAACGGGAATTTAACTGCGATTAAAGACATAGTTAACTACATAGGCTTCACGTCAGCTACTACTGGGAATGCACTTGGACTAGCCGCAACACATGGGAAAACGGAAATTGCCGCGTTTCTTATAAGCCGCGTATTAAATCAAGCACAATTCCTAAATCCCAACTTAAAAAGTGTCTGGAGAAAAATCTTAACCAACCTCAATAAAATCGCAGCAGAAAACAACCATGGAAACCTTGCAACCGATTTTCTAAAGGCCTCTAATGATCCACAATTGTCATAAATAGTTCAGACTATCAAAACATTTCCGGTTTTTAGGATGCATAAACTAATAAAATAGCTTATGCATCCTAAAAACCGGATTTTTTTACTGCTCTCAAACCACAACTAAAAGCCCTCCTAAACAGCTGCCCCAAAACCAAGAGACAACAACACTTTGCAAGTAGACTCATCTGTGGTAGGATACAGTGTCAGTTCTATCCGTTTTTTGTATTAACAAAAGGTAAAGGAATACATATGAATTCCAGGAGTTTCTTAAACACCCTCTTACTCATCTCTGTGCTTACAATACTTCCATCGTGCTCACTCTTTAAAAAGGGCGAACCTAAGCCAGCAAGTGATATAGGTGAAACCGTTGTGACAATCAACGGGAAAGTCGCAGTTGGCGCTAACGAGTTCCACTATGCGACAAGCAGCATCATACAGCAACAACCAATGCTTGAACAAGCATTGGCAATGATGCCAAGAAAACAACTAAGTGAAATTTACACCCAGATAGCAAAAGGGCTAGCAGACGCCTTTATGATTTCCGAATACGTACGCAGCCAAGGATGGGATAAGAGCCCTGAATACGTGAAGAAGGCTCAGCGCGCTCACGAACTCATGGACCGCGACTTGATGGTTCAAGAATTCAGCAAGCGTCTATTTGACGGCATCGTCATCGACGAAAAAGCAGCTGAAGAATTCTACACCAAAAACATGGCAACTCATATGGCCTTCCGCCGCGCTCCATTCTTAGCTGAACCAGAAGGCATCGAAGCAGTTGCAGTCAAAGTAGCTTCGAATGAAGAAGCTAAGGCTCTCGCCGAAAAAGCTCGCAGAAGCTCCTTGAAAGCTGCTGCTGCTGAAAGCAAGAAAGAGCTTATCAATATGGGCGTTGTTTCACATCAATCCATGGGCCCAGACATGATGGTTATCCAAAAGGTAATGGGCATGAAGACCCTCCCTGCAATTGAAGTTGTACAGGGAATGGACAAGAAGAGCTACTATGTAGTCCAAGGCCTTGGCAAGAAGACTGCAAAATATGCTCCATTTGCACAAGTAAAAGATGACGTCAAAAAGATCATGGCCGGTGAAAAGTTCCAGGAAGAAAACAAGAAGAAACTAGACGAACTCCATGCACAATACAAGATCACCATTAACGACGCGTTCATTGAGTCTCTTATAAAGAATGCTCCTGAAGGATCAGAACCTACAGCTGAAGAAGGCGAAGCTGCAGTAGCCGCTTAAACCTAACAGTTTTTTAAAAAAGTCGGTAGAGATTCACCTCTCTGCCGACTTTTTTTATAGAGGATGCCACACCATGTTCCCACCAAAAAAAATTATTTTACTAGCAGCCCTCGCCTCTGGAGCGCTCTGTGCCGATGAAGAGCGCACCATCATAGACGAAATCCGGGCAATTATCTATCACGCCAACGGCTCTGAACTTATCCTATCGTCCGATATTCGTCCTTCACTCGAAGGCCGGGATCGCACCCTACGAGACATCATCATTCAACGGCTCATGGCTGTTGATGCTCAATCATTACACATTACCGTAACCGCCGAAGACGCAGAACGCTTTTTGGGCGAGCTACAGCGCATAAACGGACTATCGCGAGAAGCTATGCTTGAGGCTTTTCTCGAACATGGCTTTAACTACGAGGAAGGCATCGCCCAACTGCAGATGAGACAGCTAGTCGACCAAATTATCGACGTACGAGTTCGTACCAACAAAAAATTAATTATCCAGCAAGAAGACGTTGAAAACTACGAAATCGCCCATCCTAAATATGTGGAAGCCTCTTATCTATTGCAACAAGTCTGTATTCCCCAAGGCTCTCTCTCAGATGCTGAACTTGAAGCCAAACAATTTACCCCCGCCGAATTAAAAGCATTCGCCTGGGAATCTCCTATTGAGGTCAAAGAAAGCGAACTAGCCGACGATAAAAAGTTTATCCGCGATTCTAAAGAAGGAACTGTTGTCTGGCGTGAACTGGTTGACGAAGGTCTAGAACTCACTCAATTAGTAAAAAAGACACCCCAAACACGTATTTCTGCTAAAGAGCGCTATGATGAAATTTCAGAAGCACTCGGACGGGAACGATTTACATTGGTTTTAAAAGACTATGAGGATTCCTTGCTCTCCAAAGCCTCAATACGATTCACCCGACCGGAGGATAAGATTCTTGTCCTTGAGGGAGAGCCAGAGGAAGAGATGTCTGATCCTGATCAGGAGTCGGCGTAGCATCATCCTGCAACTCTTTTTCTATCTGATGCAATAAATAGGCCAGGCGTTCAATGCGATCGCCTGGCTGTTTTTGTCCAGCCAAGTACGCACGCAATGCAGATTCAACATCCATATCTACATGAATAGTAGAACGAACGGTCCTCTGCATCGGCGCATGAATAGGGAAAAAGCCCACTACATACATAGCCGATGAACAGGCCTGCTGTAAAAGACGAGTGTCTACACGATCTTTTACCCCAGGGGGCACATGATAAACTACCTTCAGAATCGCATCAGCAATGGGCTTATTCTTCAACGCATCCATAAGTTGCTCCGTATGACGAAGCTCTCCTTCAAGACGCACCTCAAGCTGAATAAAGGGTCTAGATACCAACGGCACAAAGGTATACTCTGCAGGAGCACCCGCTTCTACAGAAACTATGCAAAAGCCCTTCTCCTCGTTTCGTTCCCCAAAATCAATACGCTCAACTGAGCCTGGATAGACAATCGCAGGGGACTGCCCCTTATTTACCTGCTGAAAACGATGTAAGTGCCCAAGTGCCACATAAGAAAAAGGCGCAATCGCTAACTGCGACGGTAATAATAAAGGATCTTGGCCACAAATAGCCCGTTTTTCTGATCCTGAAAAAAGACCCGAACTGACCGTTAAGTGCCCTGCAAGAATCGCAGGAACCTTCGGGTCACACGCACACTGCTCTGAAAAAAATCTAATTAACTCAGCGACCCGCGAACCTATATGTGCAGAAAGCTCAGCCCCTAAGGGAGCGGTTCCTCGATTAAGGGCAAGTAGAGACCGCGATGGCCATGGAATGCCCACAATCTGTATCGGGCCACGTTTAGTCTGAAGAACAAGCCGCTCCGGCTTTGAAATAACATGAAAGCCGGAGACAGGTATCTGACCAAATAATTCCAACGCATGCGACTTGCCAAAACTAGCAGGATTATCATGATTTCCCACCACCATAACCGCCGGAATCCCGGCCCTAAAAAGGTGCAGGAAACAGTCAAATAAAAGTCGTTGCTGCGTCGGAGTTGGTTGCGCCGTTTTATAGGCATCCCCACAAAAAAGAAAAAAATCAACATCCTCATGTACTGCCTGCTCCACACACGTCCTTAACGCTCTGTGGAAATCAAGTAGCCGAGTATGAATTCCTGTGGCAGGATCTATTCTGCCATAATTTTCAACCCCAAAGTGCAGATCCGCTGTATGTACAAACCGTATCATGCACCCAATTCTGTAGTATGAGGCGTCTCTTTTTCGGCAACAATACGAGCACGCATCTGCTCAACAAAATTTTCTTTAACCGTCTGCCGCGAGCGCGCTATAGCTAATGCATCGGCTGGTACATCATCCGTAATAACAGAACCCGCACCCGTCATAGCACCCTCTCCGACAATAATCGGAGCAACCAATGCATTATTGCTTCCAATAAATGCACGATCTTTTATGGTAGTTATGTGCTTCTGAATTCCATCATAGTTACACGTAATAGTACCCGCGCCAATATTGACCGAATTCCCAATGCGCGCATCACCTAGATAGGTAAGATGCTTGGCTTTGCTTTGATTGCCAATCTTAGAACGATTCACCTCAACAAAGTTTCCTACAACCGCACGTTCTCCTATAGTACTGGAGCGTATTTGCGCAAAGGGACCAATATGAGCATACTCGTGCACTATAGAATCCGAAATAATGGAGTGAGACATCATGAAAACCTGGTCATGGAGCACAGAGTTGCATACATAGGAATAAGCACCTAACGTACACCCACAGCCAATCGAACTACCATTTACTAAAATACACCCAGGAGAAATAGTGGTATCAGCACCAATCGAAACATCTAAATCAAGATAAACATTTTGAGCAGCTATAAACCTAACACCCTGAGACATCCAGTGGGTTATCAACTCGGACCGCTTTATATGTTCTGCCGCCCACAACTCTTTTAATGTATTAATCCCACGAATATTATCAAACGGAGCAAATGACGTTATTATCGGCTCATTAGTATTACTTGCATATTGAATAAGGTCAGTAATGTACATTTCACCCGTCTTGGCGTCCGGATGAATAGTCGCAAGAGCCTTTTCCAAAAATGTCCGCTGGAAAAGATAGATCCCCGCATTTATATACTGGTCTTTGTGTCTATTGCCCGTATAGTTACGCGATTCAACTACTCTAATTTTCCCATCCTGCTGCACAATTCTTCCATACCCATCCGCCGAAGGGTCGGTACTTTGGGATATAACAAAACTTACCGAAGCGGTTGCATCTCGGTGCGCATCTAATAAGGTCTCTACAATTTCTTGTGTTATCAGCGGCGCATCACCATTCATCACCAGAATAGTATCCGCAAAAAAGTGCTCCCGTGCGCTCGCTAACGCATGCCCAGTCCCCAATGGCTGTAATTGCTCTGCAAAAGAGATATTTGGCAAAGAGTGCCGCGCAAGCGCAGCCTTCACAGCCTCTTTTTGAAAGCCAACCACACACGTCAGTGGTATTTGAAGCGATGCAAGCAGCTTTGCGGGATAAACAATCAGCTCCTGCCCGCATATAGGGAAGCACAGCTTGCTTTTAGATGTATTAAAGCGCGATGACGAACCCGCAGCCAGTATAATTGCCTGAAGTCCTGAACGAACCATATGGTCTCCTCAAAGTAAGGTGTGGATTATAAATTCGTACCACAGAATACATTTTGTGGCAAGGAAGCTGTTTTCCCTTTCAAAAAATCGTAAAATCTTTATTCTTGAAGCATAAAGCTAGACATGGTCATCCTTGGTATCAGGAATCACCTCAATGTATAACGTAAGAATGCGTAGATATTTTAATTTAACTACATGTGCCAGTCTTTTGGTTCTGTTAATCAATGGAACCACACACGGCATGATGAATCGTTTTTTGGTCCCCTTTTTAGAAAGAAAGCCTTTTATTGCCCATCACCCCAACTTTCTCTGGTCTATTCAACCCTTCATTCTGACAGCAGACAGTGCTTATGACGAACACGGAAATGATAAAGGTCTTTTTGACTTCAATTATCAAAATTATGGTTTACGCCAACTAGACGATGCCCTTTTAGCCTCTCAACGAACCACGCAATCGCTTATCAGGAGTGACTGGCGAGCCTCGTTAAGCAATGGCCCCTATGAGATGGGCGGCTGCCTGCACGGCATGGGCCTTGCCTTTAACGCATTCTGGCCCTTCTGTGACCATTTTGGGCTTGGCGCGCGAACAGCATTAATGCAGATCGATACTGCATTGGAGCTACTGCCCGATATGCATATGTTTGAAAATATATCACAAGGCCCTGGAGACGAAAGAGAGTTAATACTAATTAGAGAACGCATTCATCAGGCAATGGGATTAGTACCCCCGGTCTATAGTTCCTTTAGTGCAAGCGATACCGAAATTTACGGCAAGCTATACACTGTAAGAGATTATGAATACAAATGCCAATACATTGATGCAGGAATTGCACTTGGTGCTGTTTTGCCCACGGCACAACGACGGGATATAAACAACCCAGCCTCAATTCCTTGTGGCGAAAACGGACTCTGGGGACTGTTTGTCGAAGGCAATGTAGACGCAACCCTTAAAGAAAACTGGTGGCTCAGTGTTCTTCTTAGGTTCCAACAATGCTTACCTCAAACCGCGCTACACCGCATGCCCGTTGACAAGGAGCCGGCAAACTATGGCGCCCTAATCGGCCCTGCGCGTGTCAAACCTGGTTTTACCCTTGTATTCTCACCCTACCTTATGTTTGAAAATATCCGAGCTGGACTTGGATTGCGACTGGGGTATACCCTCGTTCGCCATTTCCGAGACTGTTGGACCGACTGCAGAAAGGACCGAACTATACCTGCAAACCTAGAAACGCTTAACAATGACTCTGTTTGGGGCATTGGGCATGTCCATTGTGGCATGTTCTATGACCTCGCGCATGGGCGGCGAAAGCACGCGCTCATGCCTATTATTTCACTAACTGTCGACATTCCTGTCGATTGGTTTGTGTCTGAACGTGCAATGAAAACATATGGTGTATCCTTAGCTGTGGAATCTTACTTTTAGTGCTTGTTGATTGTGAGTGTTTGTCTATGAAAGATGCGATTAAAAAATTCATGCCTGCTCGGCTAACCAGCTTTTTCTCAAGTGATGTAGCAATCGACTTGGGAACGGCTAATACCGTCGTGTATGTACCCTCTCGAGGGATTGTCCTTAACGAACCCTCTGTGGTTGCCGTAAAAGTGGGGACCAATACGGTTCTTGCTGCGGGGAGAAAGGCTAAAGAAATGTTGGGGAAAACCCCTGAAAGCATTGTGGCATCGCGCCCCATGCGTGATGGCGTTATCGCCAACTTTGAACTTACGCAAAGTATGCTACGTTACTTTATCCAGGCGGCAAACAACGGCCGCAAATCAATACTCAGACCACGTATGGTCATTGGAATTCCTTCCGGAATAACCCAAGTGGAGCGCCGCGCCGTGGAAGATGCTGCTCGTGAAGCAGGAGCTCGCGAAGTTTATACGATCATGGAACCAATGGCAGCCGCTATTGGCGCTGGGCTTCCTGTGCATGAACCATCCGGAAGTATGATCGTTGACATAGGTGGTGGAACTACAGAAGTAGCCGTCATCACCCTAAAAGACGTAGTCTTCTGCCGCTCAATACGCGTTGGTGGTGATGAGATGGACTGGGCTATTGTTAGCTATGTCAAACGCAAATACAACTTGCTTATTGGGGATCGTACTGCAGAGTTGATCAAAATGCAGATCGGGACAGTATTGGATGATGGCCAGATCCAAGAAATGGAAGTTAAAGGACGCGACCTTATTACGGG
The DNA here is from genome assembly GCA_001000065.1 of candidate division TM6 bacterium GW2011_GWF2_43_87. Taxonomy (GTDB): domain Bacteria; phylum Babelota; class Babeliae; order Babelales; family Babelaceae; genus UBA12395. The sequence goes on from LCGZ01000001.1 coordinate 133,134, forward strand.
CGTACCTAAAACCATACGGCTCACCAGTATCGAAGCCAATGAGGCATTACTAGAAACCGTCTCAAGCATAGTCGAAGTTGTTCGTGTTGCGCTTGAAAACACACCACCTGAACTTTCGTCCGACCTTGTTGATAGCGGTATTATGATGACCGGCGGCGGCTCTCAGTTGCGGGGGTTAGGAAAACTTATTTCACGCGAAACAGGATTGCCAGTAACTATTGCGCAAGATCCTTTACTCTGCGTAGTAAATGGAGCGGGCAAGGTTCTTGAGAATCTTGATTTCTTCAAAGACACCTTAATGCGATAATGAGACCGCAATAATGAAAACGCAACAAAGACACTACTCAGGGAAAAAATCTGGCGGCGTTACGCTAAAAAAAAGCTTTGGACAGCATTTTTTACGCGACCACTCTATCGTAGAGAATATTGTAGGGCGGGTAAAGCTTGACGCAGAAACCTCTGTCTTTGAAATTGGATGCGGGGATGGCTTCTTAACCGAGGCCATCCTTAAAAAAGCCATTGCACGGCTATGGGTATTTGAAATCGACCCTGAATGGGCTACGGTCGTTCGTAAAAAGTTTCCAGATAATCGACTAACCATTTTCAGAGAAGATATACTGATAGCCGATTTTACACGACTTGAACCACATAAACCCTGGATTTTACTTGCCAATCTACCCTACCAAATAACCTTTCCCATTCTGCATCTACTCGAACGCAACACCGCCCTTCTAAAAGAAGGCGTAATTATGGTCCAAGAGGAAGTAGCTCAAAAAATTGTAGCTACAACAGGACGAGGATATGGGCTCCCTTCACTGTTCTTCCAACATGCATTTGAGTGGGAACTAATGGGGAAAATCCCACCAGGAGCTTTTTTCCCACCGCCTCAAGTGTTTTCTCGGCTCTTACACTTTACTACACGAGCTCAGCGAGATTATATTCCGGATGAACCAGGCTTTTGGAAATTTATAAAGGTCTGTTTCTCACAACCGCGACGCATGCTCAAAAATAATCTTTTAGCAGGGGGATACCCCCTATCAAAACTATCAGAAGAGACGTTACAACTCCGAGCACAACAGATGAATAAGGCCGAGCTTTTGCAGGTCTGGGAGCTGGTGCGAACTAGGGCATGATAAGGTTATTTACCGCTCTTACCCATTCGACAAGCTTCCAGCCGTCGCCAAGGCTATGGCAGACTGTCGCAGGGCGAGCGGATTTAGTGAATTTGACTTCTAAATCAACATTATCATACTTATAAAATAACGACACAGAGTTAACTTATGCAAACTGCAGTGTGAACGTTGAATGTAAAAAAGGAGAAATTATGAAGTTTTTTGCACAATTAAGCTCAGTCCTTAAGCTTATCTGGAGTTATCTTACCCTGTTTCCCGGCCTACTTTGCGGAAGCTGGAAAGTCTCCAAACTGCCCCATCCTGTCGTCACTTTTTTTGGTGGCCGCCGGCTTTCTCGTGACTGCATCTACGCACAACAGGCCTTCCTACTTGCAAAACGACTAACAGAAGCTAAGATCTCAATAATTACGGGCGGAGGCCCCGGTGTAATGGAAGCCGCCAATTGCGGTGCAGCAGCAGCCCCTAACGGAGAAAACATGACCATGGGCATCGGTGTTGAGGGAGTAAATACCGGAGAACCCATAAACAAATGTCTCAAAAAATATATAATCACCAGATTTTTTTTCCTTCGCAAGCAGCTTTTAATCAATTATTCCCACGCCTATGTCATCTTTCCTGGGGGATTTGGAACATTAGATGAACTATTCGAAGTGCTGACTCTAATGCAACTAAAAAAAATTCCCGTAATGCCTGTTATTTTAATTGGAAGATCCTACTGGGAAAGCTTAGACGCATGGGTTACTGAAGCAGAAAAAATAGGATTAGTTCCCCCTGAACATGCCCACTTTGTTACCATCACTGATGACCTTAATGAAGCCTTTGAGATCTTGTCCACCTACTGCCACTCTCGTCAATGCGCAGAATGGAAACATAAAGGGATGATCTAACGCCCTGCCTCACTCTTCCAAAATGGCATTTCCCTGAATAAGCTTTTGATAGTACAGGGACCGTTTTCTAAGCTCGTCAGGCTCATAGAACACCAGACGATTTGTCTGATTTATCAGGCAAAAATCGAGTATCTTATGCGCGTCTTCTAACGTTTTTAGACGATGTGCAATAACCAACGTAAGGCTCCGCTCGGCCAACTGAGATATCATCTCCGTAATCCGTTGCTCACTCACCTCATCTAAACTACTCGTAGGCTCATCGATCAAAATAATCGAGGGCTTATAAACCTGAGCTCGCAAAAAGAGGTTTGCAAAATTAAGCCGTTGACGCTGGCCACCGGACAAGGTAAGTCCCCCTTCCCCAATCATAGTTGCAAGACCACCCTTGTCTTTAAAGAGGTACCACAACCCCACCGACTCCAAAAGCTGTATTATTTCGTCATCCGAATAGACATGATTTTCGGGTAAACCAAAAGTAACATTATACTTTAGAGAGCCAAACACATTGGTTGCAATCTGCCCTTGCAACGCTATCAAACGCTGACGCTGACTATCGTTTATCTGGTAAATATCGCACCCATTAACAAGCACGTGCCCTACCGAAGGCTTAAGCTGGCCTCCAAGCAATGAAATAAAGGTAGTTTTCCCTATACCAGAGGGACCGATAATACCATACAACTTATTGGGTTCCTGACGGGTAACTGAAATTTGAAGAGAGATATCCTGAAGCAGAGGTGCTTCCTGTGCATACGAAGCAGATGCATGTTCCACAGTAAGAGTTATAGGGTCCGTCTGACACGTTTGAGAGCTAAGCTCAGAGCCCTGTTCATTAACAAATACAGGATATGTCTGCTTACCATAGCCACGAATATAGGCATAAAAATCTTGAATTTTACGATACGCGGAGACCGTCTCTGTAACATATTTGTCTAGTTTAAGCAGCGGATGGGCACTCCGCAAAATCATCAGAATAATAGAGAGTGCATTAACCGTGCTAAGCTCGCCGCTTCTCACCAATTTTATGAGAAAGGCAAGAATAAACCCGAGGCATAATGTAAAGAAAAATACCAAAAAACCCCGAAGAAGACGATAAGTCATAAAAAAGGTAGTAGACGAACGCATAGCAGAGAGATGACTAGCCTCAAGCTGTCGATCCATCTGATCCACGGCAAACGATGCACGTATAAACTGAATACGTGTTATAACCTCTGTTCCCACATGATTTGCCACGTCGTCAGCCCGGTTAACTTCTGATTCAACCCCTTGTGTAGCAAAAACAAAAAGATAACTAAAGAGCCCTCCTAATACCACGAGCGCCACTGCTATTACAATACCCAACATAGTATTAAACATAAACACGGAAGCCATAGCAATGGTTAACACAATGGTCAAAGGCACTAGATCATCCAACACCTTTTTTATAAACCTAAAATAAGCGTCGGTCGTTCTGCGAATTTTTCCAAGAGTAACGCCACTGGACTGTTGCGAATGAAATTCAGGATCAATCGCCAAAATAGTTTTGCATGCACTATAACGAAAGCTGTCCATAGTCTGCGCATGCAACTGTGTAACTAATGGCCTAACGATAAACCAGCTTCCTACCTCATCAATAAGATAAGGGACTACAAGAAGCACGACAAACATATAGTTCTGGGACGTAAGTACCCAACCAATAAATATGGGCTGCAGAGTATCCAACAATTCATACACAAGGATAGAGGCGGTTATAGCCGCAATCTTACCCTTCTGAGCTGAAAATATTGACCACCATGGCTTTGAAAAATCAATATCGATAAGCTTAACCGATCGCGCAGGACGCGCCGCCCAGTTTTTCAAAAATCCCATACCGCTTTCCTTCCCCTAAAGCGCTTCGCTCTTAATCGTCGCTCTTAACACTTTTTTATCTACCTTACCCGTTGCCGTCATCGGCAGGCTGCCTTGTACAAAAATACGATGCGGAACCTTATAGGGAGCCAAATACTCTCTGCACAAGCTCTTAAGCTCTTCCTCAACTATTCCCACATCCTGACTCGCCTGTTCTCCAGCCAGAGTGACATAAGCAACTGGAACCTCTACTTCCCCTATCCTCGTACCCACGACTGCCGCTAACAATACGTGTGGATGCTTAACCAAAATGGTCTCTATTTCTTGCGGATAGATATTTATACCTTTGTTTACAATTAAATCCTTTTCTCGTCCAGCCAAAACCAGAAATCCCTCAGATGTTAAAAAACCTAAGTCTCCAGTATTCAACCATCCGTCAACTAACACAGACGCTGAAGCCTCCGGCGCATTGTAATATCCTAGCATAAGATTATCCCCTTTGACCCATAGTACGCCAATTTCTCCAGACTTAAGTTCTACATGTGTGTTACGGTCGCGAATCGCAACTTTAATACCCAACAAGGGTCTCCCAACACAATGTGCAGGTGCGCAAAAATCTTCTAAATTTGCAGCCACCAATGGAGCCGCTTCTGTAAGCCCATAGCCATTACCAAGTCGTCTACCATACAGCAACTCAAACCCTAAGCGCGTAGAACTATGCAACGCATCACCCCCGGAGAATATCAGCTTCACAGAAGAAAAATCAAGATTTCGCATAAGACAAAAGATTCCAAACAGTTGCGGAATTGCCAAAATAATGGAAGGTCTTTGATCCAACCCCTCTTTTAAAGACTTACGATTGATACGCGGAATCACAATCACCACGGCTCCCACAATCAAAGCGCACCAGACCGACGTGTTTTGCATATAGCTATGAAAAAGAGGAAGAGCCGCAAATATTCGCTCATCCTCCGACAGGTCAAAGCATGCAATACCCTGGATACAGTTTGTCATAATGGCCCGACCGCTAAGCATGACGCCTTTTGGCAAGCCCGTTGTTCCCGATGTATAAAGAAGAACGGCACACTCATCTAAAGACAGAGAGGGGACATCAAAAGAAAGAAACAGATCTATTCCTTCCTCCGCAAGCATCGGCTGGACCAAGTCCTCTATCCCCAAAATCATCATTTTATCGGAAAAACGTTCTACCTTAGGGCGTAAAGAGGCAGAAACTAGAATTGCAATAGGCTGTGCATCATTCACAATGTGTTCCAACTCCTTTTCATGTAAGAAAACATTCAGAGGTGCTATTAGCGCGCCGGTCATCCACGCTGCATGATAGGCCACATAAAAATCGATTCCATTTTCGTAGAGAATCAAAACGCGATCCCCTTTTTTAACCCCTTTAGCACGAAGAAGCTGAGCACCCTGTGCCGCCCGATTAAATAGAGTTCCAAACGTAATAGAATCTTTCTCACACATCAATGCTGTTTTGTGCGGCCACAGCTTTGCTGCACGCAAAAGCAGTTGATTTGGATGAATGAGAATTCCATTAACGCTCAATTTTTCCTGCACCAATTTAAATCTCTTTTCAACAATCTCCATGATATACTTTCTCCTTAAAGCTTTCGAACATCTTCCGTATTTTCACACGGAATTTGTACTAGGTGGTTTATAATAACTATTAGGGTACGTACAACGTACTTTGTAATAACGCTAACATTCTAAGTCTAGGATAGGTATAGAGAGTTTATGAATAGATTAGCCCAAGGTTTTTTAATAGCCGTTGAAGGACTTGACGGTGTTGGCAAAACAACACTCTGTGAAAATCTTATAAAAATATTGGAAAAAGAAGGATTTTCTACCCTCAAAACCCGCCAGCCAGGAGGGACTCCTATCGGCTCAAAAATTAGAGAGATACTCCATAAATCTACAGAACGCCCTACCTATCTTGCAGAATACCTACTCTTGGCCGCAGATCGAGCTCAACACATGGAAACGGTAATCCTACCTGCATTGGAATCGGGAACCCTGGTCATTTCAGACCGTATGGGCGACTCATCTTTGGCTTATCAAGGGTATGGCAGAGGATTAGACAAAGACTTTATTAACCAGGTAAATAAAAAAGCAATGCAAGGGCATGTGCCTGACCTTACTATCTATGTTCGGCTCGAACCTTCAGAGGCACTCAAACGCCTCGAATCACGCGGAACAGCCGCAACCGCAATTGAACAAGAATCGCAAGCCTTTTTCAAAAGGGTCGCACACGGATTTGAAACACTCTATGCCACACCAGCGCCCCATCTTCTTACACTAGATGCTCGCAAGACCCCTGACATTCTTGCAAAAGAAGCCTATCTTAAAATTATTGAGCTAATAAATACGGAGAAACGTTGTGGCTCGTGTTAACAGCCACGAAGGCTCAGAAATCCAGGTAAGATTATTAGTTGGCAGCCCTCAAGCTACAAAAGATCTCTTATTTGAGGAGCTAGCCAGGCTCTTTCTGTTGCCACCCCATTCACCTCAACGTGCGTTGATGCATGAACGACGGCACCCTGCACTCCGATGGGTTATCCCTAGCGGAGCAATGTACCGTAAAGATGATGTAGAATTTATCTTTTATGAAGCCTACAGCCAGCGAGCCACATCCGACAAACTCGCGTTTATATTTGAACGAGCAGATCTTTTGAATGATGCTTGCGCTAACAAGCTGCTAAAACTAGTAGAAGAACCACCCGCTGGAATTTACTTTTTCTTTCTAACGCCACAACGAGAGTTTGTTATAAACACGCTTGCATCCCGAGCTCTCATTCAGGATGCATCTACACCCTCCCAGCCCGGTTCTATTGCTACTGCGCATCCGCTTGTTGAACTATTCAAGCGCCCTTCACGCCCTACGCACGTTCTCTTTACCCAAACGCTTGAAAAACAACCTCCATCCGAACAAGAAACAAAATTTTTGCTGGATGAGCTTTATCTCTACTGGACTCAATCATGGCACCGTGCACTTGAAAGCCAAGACGTACCTGCCCAAAAAAACGCCGAACGCATACTAAAAGTTCTTACCTATGGGTATGATCGGCTACCTATGCCCGGGAGCGCTAAATACTTCTGGCGAACTATTTTTCTATTGCTAGAGAACAAAGAGTAAAAGGGCACGAAACTGATTTTTTAAACCCATCAACGCCTCTACCGCCGGCGCAGCGGGCTCCACCCTACTCTCACCTCATAGTTTACGCTCATGCTGAATGCTCATAAAATTAGGCCACCACAAGAGCTTCTTTCTTTTCTTATGGTGGCCTAAAAAACTACCCCATATCGGGCAAAAGTTTCTGTTAATTGACTTCAAAAAGCTTTACAACCTCAACAAATCCCTTTTTCTTTGCTATTTCCAGAGGAGTCTCCGAATTTATGTTTTTAGCGTTTATACTGGCACCCTTTTCAATAAGCAACTTCACTATCTCGATAAAGTTACTGGCGCAAGCGCAATGGAGAAGAGTATTGCCATTGGCATCTGTGATGCTAAGGTCAATATTCCCTTGTATAAGTAATTTGACCGGATGAGAAGTGCTTTTAAGAATTTTGCATAAAACTAAAATGCTACCAACAACACTCTCATTAACTTCAACTACGCTGTTTTTCTTAATAAGCAACATGCACAGCTCAGCTCGTTCTTGTGGCGTACCATTTGCACCTAACAAGTCAAAGGGAATTTCGTTAGCCTTATTTTTGGTATAAACATCTGCACCCTTCTCAATAAGAATTTTTGCTATATCCATGAAGCCTGCTTTGCATACCCAATGAAGAAGAGTATTGCCAGTATCATCTGTGGCATTAAGATAAATTCTCCCTTGCCCAACCAATACAGCGGGAGTAACCCTATCGTTAACATTTTTTTTGATAAGCAACATACAGAGCTTCGCTCGTTCCTCAGGCGTTCCATGCGCACCTAACAAATCCAACGGAGTTTTATAATCACAATTGTTAGCATAAATATTTGCTCCCTTCTCAATAAGACATAGTACTGATTCAAGAGAACCACTTAAACAAGCAATATGTAGAGGTGTACAATTGCGTGTATCTTTTGCACCAACAAAAGCCCCCTTTTCAACAAGCAATTTAATGATTTCAGGAAAGTTAAAGTAACAGGCATGATGAAGTGGGGTATTATTGCCTGTATCTTTTTCGCAAACATTAGCACCATTATCAATGAGATATTTAGCTATATCTGTAAAGCCTTCTCTACACGCAACATGAAGTGGCGTCCAACCATCTATATCCTTCACGTTAACAGAAGCCCCGCTGCCAACAAGCAATTTAACAATGTCGGTAAAACCAGCACTACAAGCGTGATGAAGAGGCGTCCAGTTGTATATATCGCTTGAGTCAAGAATAACACCTTTCTCAACAAGAAATTTAACTACATCGATTGAACCAGTTTTACACGCCGAATGAAGGAGAGTATAACCGTTCTCATCTTTGGCGTTAAGATCAATCTTGCTCTTCATGAATATTTTTGACAACTCAACACTATCTTTATTTTTTTCGATAAGTAACCGACAAAGCTCAATTCGCCCTTGTGGCGTTCCTTTTGTAATAAGTAAATCAAGAGGTGTTTTAGAATCACTGTTTTTGACGTAAAAATCGGCACCATTATTAATGAGAAGTTTAACAACCTCGACATGTCCACCTACGCAAGCATAGTGAAGAGGCGTCCAGCCGTCCATATCAATTGCATTAACAGAAGCCCCTTTCTTAATGAGAAGTTCAACAATCCCAGCAAAGCCCTCTGCGCAAGCATAATGAAGAGGCGTCCAGTCATATATATTTACGACAACAGGAGCTTTTTTCTCAGTAATAATTTTAACGAGCTCAATCAAACCCTTTTCACATGCTAAATGAAATAGCGTATCGCCATTCTCATCTTTAGTATCAAAGTTAAACCAACCCTGCTGGCGGAGTGCATCCGGCATGGAGGCAGGAGCAAATCCATTCTTGATAAGTCGCATAAAAAACTTTGTACGTTCATTAGAACTTCCCTTCATACCAAACAAATCAAACGGTGTTTTATTATCACTATTTTTAACGCAAATATCAGCCCCTTTTTCAATAAGAAGCTGAACCATCTCAGACAGACCCCGCTTACAAGCCCAATGCATAGAAGAATTCCCGTCTTTGTCGATAGTTTTTAGAGAAACCTTACCCTGTAAAAGCAATTTAACCGAAGGAGCGCTACCATCACCCTTTTCTTTGATCAGCAATATACAAATTTCAGCGCGCTCCTTCGGAGTTCCCTTTTTACGCAGCAAATCAAAAGGAATTGCGCCATCATTGTTTTTTACATTAACACAAGCACCCTTTTCAACAAGACATTTCACTATCTCAATTAGCCCACGTTTACACACCAAATGAAGGAGCGTATTACCGTTTTCATCTTTAGCGTTAAAATCAACCCCACTCTGCATAAGTAATTTAACTTGAGCAATAATGTCTTTACCATATTCTTTAACCAGTAACATACAAAGCTCGAAACGTTCTCGGGGAGTTCCCTGTATACCAAGCAAATCCACTGGTGTTTTGCCATCACCATTTTTAACATTAAAATCGACACCCTTCCCAATAAGCAGTTTTACTATGTCAAAATAATAATTAAGGCAGGCAAGATGAAGAGGAGTGTTACCACTTATATCTTTTACACCAATAGAAGCGCCATTTTCAATAAGAAGTTTAGCAGTACTAGTAACAGTAGCATGGCCCGCTTTACAAGCAAGAATAAGGGCTGAGTTACCAGCATTGGTTTTCAAACTGAGATCTGCTCCACCCTCGATGAGAAGCTTAGCAATATTGGCATCACCGACTTTACAAGCCAGAAATAGGACTGTATTGCCGTCATTATTTTTTAAATTAAGGTTTGCACCTTTTGTAATAAGACTCTGAACTATCTGCACATTACTTTTTTCACAAGCCGTATGAAGAGCCGTATCTCCATTATTGTTTTTGAGATTAAGGTTTGCACCCTTGTCAAAAAGAAACCCCACAATTCCAATGTGACCTTTTTCGCAAGCCACGTGAAGAGCTGTATCACCAGCATTATTTTGAATATTTAAACTTGCGCCATTTTCAATAAGGAACTTACAAATTCGTATGTTATTTTTGCCACAGGCCAAAATAAGCGCAGTATCCCCATGCACATCTCTTTCATCAACGTTAACTGGGGTGGAAAAATAGGAAAAAATAAAAAGCGGCTTTTTAAGCAAATTCTTGATTCCATTAATATCTCCATTAGAGACAAGGTCATGTAAAGTGCCAGATTGCAGGCAGGATGCGCTTGTTAAAAACAGCACAACCAAAGAACTAATTGACTTCAAATTTTTCATTTTTATCCTAATTTTTTAGAATTTTGATTTATTTTATTTTTGTTAAATTCTTAAAATCAAATCACTATATCTATCGAATTTTGCGCAATTTTCAGACAAAATAACGATCAGGTCGTAGCCCTACAGGAGAAATAGTGTAATGCCGAATTTACCAACTCTATTTTATTGAACAGAAGCTCACTGTATGACATTTAATCAAGTTGTTTACACCCCTAATACTGATAGTTGATTTTCTATCGGTATCCAAGGTATGCCAAGAATAAACAAGACATACGAAAGAAAAGTTTTTTTGACTCTCATATACAAAAGACTCCATTTTATAATTACGACTAGTTTTACTATTATTTAAATTGTAATGTTTAACCATGTTTAAACTTAGTTTATATTTCAGATTGAGTCAAGTCTTTGTCGGAAAAATCTTGCCGCAACAGCATAATAACTGCTCTAAGCCAGATCGATAGCCCTACTAAACTTCAAAGAACCCTATTATCAAAACAAAGTGCTTTGATTTCCGCCCAAAAAAACCTTCTAGTACCTTCATAACAACATCGCTATCGCACCAAAAACCCAGACAACATTGCACTGCAAAAATCGAAAAAGGCATTCTGATAATCATTTTTCAGGAGTATTAACAACTTGACTAAACTACGATTTCACCCTAAACTCATTCTCATATATTTAGAATTAGGAAAAGTGTATCTGCCTTGTAAAAATCCTATAAAATCCGTAGTGGAGGATCCATATGAATTGGTTTAAAAAGTTAACCTGTAGCGCCCTAATACTACCCGCTCTTTTGATAGTAACAAGCACAAGCTTTTGCGCCCAACAATCTGCAGAATCCGACACTCAAAACGATGGCTCTCAGCTAATGCTCAACAATCTTCAGACAAGCTTAAATTTCTATGTTTCAGAGTTAGATAAGGGGCTTAAAGGTGCAATTATCACTCGGTACTCGAGCTCAAACAAATCCATAGCTTCCAACTTAGATAAAGCAATTAAATCCCTTTCACACCTTAATGAATTTTTTTCAGCATCGCTCAAATTCAACGGTTTCCTAGCCAAAACAGGAACTTATGTTCTACAAAAGCTCCAGGCAATAAAAAAAGAGTCTAATTCTGAACGGCAACTGGTATTACTTCTTCAAGTGCTAGAAATGACCGACAGCTTCTTTCAAGTGCTCCATGAAAAATCAAAATCGGCCAATCTGCAGCACTATGTTCTTGCAAGTAAAACCAATATTCCATTCTGGAACGATATCTCGAACTTTACAGACGATACCGCATGGAAACAGAAAATCAACGTCAATTATGAGCAATGGACTCAAAAAGAACGCGATAGCTTCGACCATGCATTTAAAGCCACACTGGATGCTCGACTTGATGGTATTGACAAGCGACTTTCAATACTAGAAGGGGATTTTAATTTAGGCTTCAAAAATCTAATCAATGACTTTTCTCCCACCCCAACCTCTCTAATCAAAGAGTGCCGCGGTCTTTACAACGACCTTAAAAAATATGATCCATGGTATTGGGCAAATCCGTGGGACGCTTTATTTTGCCTCCCCCGACCAATGGATGAAATCTGTTTCAGCCATATCACCCGACGAGAAGATAATGATCGTATAAAAAAAATAGAAACAAATTTACTAAAAAAACTCGAAACCCTCGAACTATACCACACTCAATGCACACTAAAAAAAGATATTATTGCCAATACAACTCTTTCAAAAAATGATCTAGAGTTTCATAGATTGCTTCACCAAACAATTCACACAAACGAAGTCAGCTCTGCAACTGCCGACGGCTGGATAAGAAAAGCCATTGAACTACGAAAAACCCCTCTTGCACAAGGAGCAGCCTGGGCCTCACAAAAAGCCCTTGATGTCGCAGTACAACTGGGTTTCAGGGATAAAATAAACAACTTTATTTTAAACAAAGCTCAGCTTACGGCCCAAAATAACAACTCAGCTGGAATGGAAATTGTTGCACGCTTCTTCTTGGGTACCGCAATCAGTCCAGATCGGTGCGGACTAACTGAATTATTAAATCAGGTAAACACCCTCGTAGACCAGCTGCCTCCAAGCCTAATAAAAAGTCTTCAAATAGCAGATTGCGACGGGAAAGAAAAAGAACGCATCCATGAGCTACGAGCCGGAATAGGACAACTTATAGATTCAACAAAAAAGATGGCCAATAACCAGATCAAAACAATCGAAAATGCATGCGTAACAATAGACGGATGGAGTAGCAAGCACATACAAGTAGCCCGCGAAATTGTAAAGACCCTAGAAAAAGAAGATATTGAGCTTATCGGAACTGCACTTCTCTACCGAGATAGTTGGGTTGCAACAACAGGAGCAGAGGCCCTATCTCTACTCGCTCGAAATAATTTTGGACAAGCATTGCTCTCTAAAATCAACGAACCCATGGCCATACTGCTTGCACGACTAACAGACCGAGGTCTCCCACCAGATCGCCTTATCGCACTTGCCAACAAAATATTAGACAATTCTCTAGGACATGAATTTATAAACGTCCTGGGATCAATGGCCGCAGAGACTCCTGACGCCACAAAACAAAACCTAAAGGATCTCTTAGGCCTTCTGAGTAAAGCCGGGGCAACGGGAGAAATTCTCATAAGAAAAGGAGCCAAAAAAATCATAGATACTTTAATGGTAGCCAACACCTATATAAAGCAGGGTGAATGGTCCGCTGCATGCTGGCTCTGCACTTCATCTGAATATACGGATCTATGCCTAAAAATTGCACAAGCCCATAAAAACATCCCCAACAAAGACCCTAAAGACGCCACCCAGACGGCAGTTCTTCCGCGCTGCAAAACAAAAATAGCTAATGCTGCACTCACAAAAGCCCTGAGCGAATGGAACAATGTAGTAGACCAGCATTACAAAGTCTCGGGAGACTCATCAAGCCTTAGTTCACATGCAAAACTTTTTATAAACTGTCGCAGGGCAAGCATTATCATAAACAAACTAAAAGAGCAGAAACTTGCCAAGGAACGGGAAATTACAAATCTTAAACCCCTAAAAAATCAAGCTACCCGTATCCTATGGGAGCATAATCGCCTTTCTAAATCCCTAACAAAAATCAGGCAAAAGTATCAAGTTTTAAACTCCTCCTGGCGCTGGTGGGATAATTTATGGCTTCCAAGTTGGATTAGCTTTTGGAAAGAAAGCTCCAGGCTTGCGCGTAGGGAACAGGCTGTACAAAGCAGAATGTTTACCATCACCAGACCAATGCCTGGATTTGAGCAAACCGCCCGAAGATCTCAAAATCATTACACAACGCTTCTTCGGCAACAACGTTCAATCCAGAATATGTATAACAATTGGTTTAATCACTTAAACCTTCTGAAAAAGCAAAATCCCTATCAAATCTAAACATCACGGTACCCATACTTTTTGAAAAAGGCCCGGCTCCCCGCAAACGAGAGATCGGGCCTTTTTCTTACCTTTTTTGGGTTTACCTTTGAAAAAATTTACCCTACACTAGGCTTGGTGAAATAACCATCGCATACTAAAAACATAGGAATTAGGACTTATGGCATTTGCTTCGCTTAGCCAGCTTCTAGGTTCTGCATTTCCCGTCGCCACAGAAAATTGGCCGGCCCGCCTTGCCCGCGAATGGACAACGGCTGTAGGCGATCTTGGCGAACGCATGCGTCTTGAGCGCGTAATGGGAACAACGCTTATAATAGGTGTTTTTGACTCCCACTGGATACAAGAACTGTTTATGCTAACTCCCCTTATCATCCAGACCATAAACCAACACCTGGGCAAGCCCTTTGTCACCCGTATACGATTTGTAGTTGCAGATAAAAAAAAGACGCCACACCATCTCTGTCACAAAGGAACTCCGACAGGTGAACCACGTGTCAAAAAAGTCATGAGTGGGCGTCACGAACTCGTTTTAAGGTCTATCAAAGATGTTCAGCTTCAAGAAGCTCTTGAAAAATTTTTTTATAATTGTGTTGTGTAGTATCCTAGGGCTCGTTCTCATAGGAGGAGCTACGCTAGCTCTTATCATGCTTACCACCCCAAAAGCCCCACGGCCAGATAATGCCTCTTGCATCTGCTATGTTACCGGCAAATCCGGCGGACACCTGTTCCCCGCATTAACCCTTGCAAAAGAGTACGCAAACAAAAGTCCTAACGGTTCAACCATACTATTCTTTTCAACCGACACCCCATTAGACAAACTCATTATAAAAAAAGCCCCGCAGGTTAACGTTTATGAACCTCTTTCTTTACGAAATGTTCCTCGCAACACTATCATTGCCTGGCCCGGCTATTGCCTCGATCTTCTTCGCATCTCTATCAAAATCACACGCACTTTTGCACGCTATCGACCTGAGGCTGTCGTCAGCATGGGCGGATATATCTCAGTGCCCGTTGGCTTAATTGCGTGGCTCCTGCGCATTCCTGTCTATGTCTATGAGTTAAATGTAGTTCCCGGCTCTGCCGTTCAATTCTTAAGCCGATTTGCTACCACTACCTTCACCTGCTTTAATGAGACCGCACACTTGTTGCCACCCAAAGCTCATGTAGAACGGGCCGCTTATCCTATCCGATTTGCCGCAGACGATAAGCTTTCAAAGACTGCAGCTCGTGAACACCTCAAGATAACAGGGTTTGATAAAGTCTTATTGGTAGTAGGCGGGTCACAAGGCTCCCGCTTTATTAACGACCTAGTTCCTGAAGGCCTTGCCTCAATAAAAGCACAAAAGAGTGTATTTGTCATACACCAGACCGGAGAAGGAGAGGTAAAACGCGTACAAGAGCTTTATGAAAAGAAGGGACTTCATGCACTCGTCTTTGCCTTTAGAGATGATATGAATGTTCTCTATTCAGCGGCAAACCTTGTGGTGGCTAGGGCAGGAGCAGGGTCACTTTTTGAGTCCGTCTTTTTCGCTACACCATCTCTAATAATTCCTTTAGAAACTGAAGTAACCGACCATCAATTGGACAATGCGCTCGCCATGGAAAAAGAGCATCCCCTGTTATTTTCGGTCCTGCGCCAGGGCGCGGTTGAAAAAAAACCAAACCTCTTTACACAAAAACTCTCAGAATTGTTACAGTAATCAGATAAATATCTATTTTTAACACCGTACAACGCCTAATTTAGGGGGCTTTTTTATGTTCACACCTTCGATCATACAGCGTTTTTTCGTACTATCATTACTAGGTGCTAGTGCAACCTGTGCTGCTGACTCCGTATGCGAGTGGCAACTGTGCAAAGATACTATGGACCCTAATATAGGGCAATGGACTTTTCTCTATGACAGCGTAGAAACCAGACTTCCAAAACTGTTGAATGGAGAATTAGATATTCAAAGCACGCTAACCGCGCTAAATACCGATGAAATCTCAAACCTTAGAAAGAGACTGATCGAAGAAAAACAGCTCTGGACATCAGGCAAAGAAGGCACTGGAGCTATCCCACTTAAGGACTCTCCTTCAGCTGCGCTTATCAAAGCAGGAATGATCGCATCCGCACTAACAGGATATGTCTCTTTACTATCCAGCATAATTATAGGGCAATATGGCATGGCAACCCAAACCTTGGGCGGAATGCTGGTTGAAGCCGATGCAGACAAAACCTTATCCAAGGAATTTATCGCACAACTAAAGCAGTCCTTTGTTGTCATGACAAACAAGTGCAATTCCTATAAATGGAAGTGTCTTGGAGTATCAGGAGCAGCACTATTAGCCTGTGGATTATTCGTCAAATGGAACGAAGTCAAAAAGAACGCAACCATCGAAGCTGTCTGTTCAAAAATCGATGAACTAGTACTTGCAATTGATGCGTTCAAATCAACCAAGGAAACGCCATCCTAGGCGCCACCCTATAACAAGTCTATTTTTATAATAGAGACGGGCTACTTTCTGTTTTAAGGAGTTGAGACAGAGAGCGGCCCGTTTTTATTTTAACTCCTGTCATAAAAGTTAAAATCCAAATGTAAATTTTAACAAAAAAATAATTAACCTTGTTGACTTTTAGATCTAAGGACCTAAACTTATAGACAGTTATATTTATTAACGACTTTTTGTAAGTGGGGATCTTTTATTATGAAAGTTAAATCATTTTTCTCATTCGTTTTGCTAGCGGCTTCAATAACAGCATCTCTGGCTACATGTACCTATGGCTCCATAGACACAACTATAGAGGATCTTGTATTAGGAAGCGAGGCCCACTATAAAGAAGCCCTCAAGGGCTGGGAACAGGCCAAACTAATAGAACTGCACGAGGCGCTTGGCTGTACGCTTACCGTACTCCGCGGGTGGGAATGGACGGGCTTGAACCGCATTGATAAGGCATACGGGCTCGAACGCCGAAACATGTATTTCCCGAATGAGTTCTTTAAAACTTCAGTTCAAGCAGAAGCTATTGTAGCAGCATGCAGTTGCGCAGTTGCTCTATGTGGCGGTCTTACAATTGCAAGCATCGCTAGCTACCGGGCCCTGAAAAATCAATTGAATAAACGCGGGTATGGCAACAGGCTCCCAACCCTTCACAAAGGCAAAATTGATAAAATCACAACCAGAACAACTCTCGGAGCTGGAGCTCTATGCGGCCTATCCATATTAGCCTTGTATCTCGATATAAACATCCGCACATACAAAAAAGAGACCGCTATCAAAACCGTAAAACAGCGCCTTCTTGATATAGTCCAGCATATTCGCACCCTTAAAACCACATAAGAAGCAGACACTATTTCAAATTTCCTGGCGCACCAATTATTAAAGTTTAAAAATCTAAGCTTGTAGACAGTTATATCTATTAACGACTTTTTGTAAGTGGGGGGCACATTCATGATTAAGGGTAAATCCTTTATATCGATCGTTTTATTAACTATTTCTCTGGCATCGCCTTTGGCAATGCGCGCGGACGGACCAGACATGAGAAACGTCAAAGACTCTCTCATATTAGGAGACACCGTTGACTACAAAGGCGTCCTAAATACATGGAGTCCTGAAAAGTTAGTCACATTGCGTGAACAACTTTCAAGTGAGCTTAACAGCCTCAAAGAAGATGGTTCAACAAATTCATGGCGGCTCGACAGAGCGAAAGGGCTATGTCTACGAGAACCTAAGATTGGCAATGCATTAGCCGTAAGCGGTATTCTAACCGCAACCCTCAGTTGCTTTGGAATAGCCACTATTGCAGGATATCGCGCCCTAAAGACTCAGTTAGATAAAAATGGATACGGCGACAGAGTCCCTGCGCTTGCAGAGGGCAGAGTTGACCACGTTACAACTACGTCTACCATTACAGCGGGAACTCTATTTGGGGTTGGGATGTCGGCCTGTATCCTCAGCCTCTTTTATCAATCCATCTATAAAAAAATAGCCGCGAAACAACTAATCACGCGCATCTCTGGCATGATCGACTATATTGATGCACTACTCGCAGGCAAAGAAGAACAAAAGCCTATGACTGAAGAAAGAACTCCTATTGAGTGGTGCGGCACACGCGTCATCCATATAGTAAGCCCAAAATAAAAATAGACGACTAATATTATCAAAACAGGCCGCACCTTTTGTAAGGCACGGCCTGTTTTTTTCGGTTCTTACACCCGTGCAGAAAGCAGGGTTATCGAATTAACATCACTCTCCGATGCAGGGCATCCTGAATAACGATTAACCCGAATGCGTTTAAGCTGCGGGTCAAAGTAAAACGCCTTGGACGGATCTTCTATATGCCCATTAAAATCAAGCCAAATAGGCAACGCATGCCACATGGAGAAAATTTTGTGCTCCATCGATTTGTTATCATCTCGGCCCAAACAGACAACACTCGTATGCGTTGGCGTTACACCAGCAAACCAGCAGGTGCGGTTATCATTGGTCGTCCCAGT
This sequence comes from candidate division TM6 bacterium GW2011_GWF2_43_87, assembly GCA_001000065.1. Taxonomy (GTDB): domain Bacteria; phylum Babelota; class Babeliae; order Babelales; family Babelaceae; genus UBA12395. The sequence goes on from LCGZ01000001.1 coordinate 151,233, forward strand.
CTTTCCTGCCACATCTCCTTGAATCCACCGGTCTGGCATACGGTCTCTAAGATGATCACCTACTATCCGCAAAGCCTGCAACAACTCACTGCTAACAGCCCACGAAAGAACCTGTTCACTGCGCGGATAATGCTTCAATTCCTTCTGCCCTCCTTCATTTTTAACCCATTCAATGAAATAGGGTTCAGTGTAAACACCACGATTTGCAAACAGATTAAACAGCGCAGCCGCCTGCAACGGCGAACATTCCGTACAGCCAAGCGCTAAAGAAGGGTAAGGCATAAAGGGCCCGGGCAACTGAAGTCTTCGCGCACAGGCGATAATCTTTTCAACCCCCATCTCAAGAAGTAATTTCACCGGAATAATATTATTGGAAAGAGAAAGCGCGTGCGCAAGCGTAACCGTACCCTCAAATTCACGGGTTACGTTCTGAGGAGCCCAATTACCAATAGCAACTAACGGCTCGTCTACCGCAGTATCAGAAAATTCTTTCCCCTGCTCAAGAGCTACTGCATAAACAACCGGCTTAAACATAGACCCCATCTGACGAACCGCCTGCGTCACGCGATTAAACTGGGAGACTCCATAGTCATATCCACCGATCAACGCCTTAATCGCAGCCGTTCCATTGTCCAAACAGACAAGCGCTCCATCTAATTTTGGCTCAACTGAACGCAATCGCTCAATATGACGCTTAAACGTATGCTCTGCCTCTAACTGCGCCTTACGATTTAACGTTGTTTGAACTATCAATCCACCAGTATAGAGAGTGTTGCGACCAAATTTTTCTTCAAGCTGTCGCCGAATCATCTCACGAAGATAGGGTGCTATAGCTTCCTTAGAATCACGCTTTAAGCCCACCGGCCCCTTACTTGACTCATCGCATACCTTCTGAGAAATAAAGCCACACGAAAGCATACATTTTAATACTATGTTTCTACGCTCAAGAGCAAGCCGCTCGCAATACAGAGGAGAATACCGTTGCGGAGATGGCAAAATGCCCGCAAGCAATGCAGCCTGACCAACGGTTAAGTTGCGTACAGAGACTTTCCAAAAACGCTGTGCCGCAGCCTGGATTCCATAAATCCCCGCTCCAAAGTAAACATGATTTAGGTAGGCTTCTAAAATCTGCTCTTTTGAAAACTGCTGCTCAATAAGAATAGACAAAAGCTGTTCACGCACCTTGCGCCAAATCGTCCGCTCATTACTAACAAAGAAAACTCGCACCAGCTGCTGCGTTATAGTACTGGCACCCTGCACATACCGCAAATGACGTATATTGGTTATTAATGAACGCAAAACCCCTCGCACCGATATGCCATGGTGAACAAAAAATTGATGATCCTCCGCCGCAAGAAACGCTTTAACCACATGGTCCGGCAATTCAGAAAGCGCTATAGGCTCACGTTTATCAAGCTGAAACCGCGCCCATTCAACGCCCTCATCGTCCAAAAGTATACTAGGACGACCAGGAGTACTCTGTTCAAGAGCCGAAAGATCCAGCCAGCGATTGGTCATAAAAAAGAACGCAAAGCCACACAAAAGCCCTGTCACAGAAAAAATTACAAGAAAAAAGAGCGTCCTTATGCGCATCATGGTACTATACAGTTTAGGAGTGGTAAGTTGTTTAACAATAAGTAGTATACCATAGCGAGTTATGCTTTTATGCGCCGACTTCTTTTTTACGTCTATTTTTTATGCGCCTTATTAATTGAAATAATAGGGATAGGCCTCTGTGGATCGTGGCATCTCTACCTAGTCAAAATAGGTTTTTTTATTTTTCTAATTTCAGGACAAATGGGACTCACGCGCCTAGTATTTGCACTATTTGCCATCGCACTCAGCGCCCTAGTTCAAGGCCAGCTCTCCGGCGAAGTTATACTATACCATCTTGGCTGCGCCCTGCTATGGGGGCCCTTAGACCGCATTGTAGTTAGAGACGCCTTTGCGCACAGCGTTGCGGCCTCATTATTTATGACCGGCTCACTCTTAGTAGATAAAAATTTACTCTGGACACCCACCTCTGCGATTCTTAATATCTTATTAATACCATTTCTGGTACAATTAAGATGCAAGGTATGAAGGGCGACCGCGGAACGCGTTACGTGTTTCGAGGAAAGTCCGGACTCCTAACGAAAGGGGTACCTGGGCGTAATGTCCCAGGGGGGCGTAAGTCCATGGAAAGTGCCACAGAAAATTACCGCCTCTGCAGGCCTTAGGGCTGTAGAGGTAAGGGTGAAAACGTGCGGTAAGAGCGCACGACAGCGTGCAGTAATGTACGATGGGGGCAAACCCTGCCCGGAGCAAGGCCAAACAACGTGTACGGTTATTTCGTTCCGCCCTTTTCCTTCGGGAAAACGGGAATAAACACGTGGGTAGGCTGCTTAGACACATGGTTGCTAGACATTCCCTTTGGGGGATGTTACAGAATCCGGCTTACTGAGTACCTTGCATCTATTTTTGATGTTCGTTTCCCCTTGAGGGTTTTAATCATGAAAACAGCTCTTTTATTCACACCATTTCTTTTTTTCTTGCTGGGTTTTTACGGCGCTTCCCTTTTAGTGCGCCAAACGCCCTTTGAAACACCAAATCTCGTAGGTCTTCCCTTATCAGAGGCCGTTGCTCTTCTATCCGCAAAAGAATTAAACGCTCGCATTTTGGCACAAAGAGAAAAACCCGACGTTGAACCCGGGACCATTATAGATCAAGTACCTCATTCAGGACAACGTATAAAGCCTCATCAGTCAGTATTTTTGGAAGTTGCACAACAACCTAAAAAACTATCTGCGCCTCCGTTTATAGGGCTTTCTCTTCTAGATGCCCAGAAGCGTGCAGGGGCCGATCGAATTAGATTAAAAGTATGGACCGTTCCCGATATAGCTCCGCGCGATACTATCATCGCACAGTCTCCTCGAGCTGAAAAACAGCTTGATGTACCACAGGTAACGCTCTACGTTTCAAAAGGATCTGTGACAACCTTACGTCTAGTTCCAGATTTTAAAGGGGTTCCTTTATCCTCTGCCGAAGCACACTTAAAAAAAGAAGGAGTTGGAGTCTCTTCGAATACTTCAGCAGATCGCCTGGCAGAAGAAACTATAGTACTATCTCAAAAACCTCTAGCTGGATCCATTGTTGATCTTAGCAAACCCACTTCCGTCCAATTACAAGGGTAAGACGCGACGCATCTAACCCGTTCATTGTATAACAACTCGACTTACTCTATACAAGCTTCTTGCCACGCCCTAAGAACATAGTTAATTGTTTATAATCAATCAACCGCGTAGCACATCAAGAATTTGGCTAACACTAGCCTTTTTAAAAATAACATTATATAAGGCAAAACAGAGAGACAACTCGATATTCAGGCGCTGTGCCAAAGCGCAAACACTCACAAGTGTATTAATGCCTTCGGCCGTCGAAATACCAGATGCAAGAACCATTTTAAGCTCTTTCCCGGCACCCAACTGCACTCCTGCTTGCATATTCCGACTCTGCTCACTAAAACAGGTCAGCATAATGTCACCAAGACCAGCAGGGCCATATAACGATTGAGCATGCCCAGCGACCGCACCCAAAAGAACCTCAAGTTCACGAAGCGATTTCAGCACAAAAAAGACCTGAGTATTACATCCAAAACCAGCGCCCTTTAAAAACCCTGCCCCCAACGCAAAGATATTTTTAAACGCGCCCGCTACCTGAATACCACTCAAATCGTCCGAAAGTTCACACTTTAAAAACTTACTTTCAACTAGTTTTTGCACCAATGCCCCAACCGCTTCATCCTCTGCCGCTAATGCCACAACTGTCAGCTGCTTTTGCGCTACGTCTAATGCAAAACTAGGACCAGAAATAGCAGCACAAACTGTCGTCGAACCTAGGACATCCCGAATTAAATCTGTGGGAAAGAAAAGAGAACCCGATTCTATTCCCTTACTTAGAGATACCCAAATATGATCAGCTCGAGCAAAGGGCTTACAGGAGGTCAATACACTTCTTACATGAGATACAGGAACGGCCTGAAAAACAACATCGTTCTCAAGCGCCTCTTCAACTTCGGTTATAGCCGTAATAGACATAGGCAACTTCACGCCGGGCAAAAAAGTGGCATTCTCACGATCAAGCGTTATAGACCGCTCAACATCCTGGTTAAAACACCAGAGAAGAACCTTGTGCTTATTATGCGCTAATAACGCTGCACACGCCGTTCCCCACGCCCCATCACCTAAAACCGTTACGTTCATTTCCCAAAATTCCTTTGCCGCTTCATGTAATCTTCTACCACCTTTTTCAAATCATTATATGTAATCGCAGGCCAATAGGTATCCACAAAAAGAAGCTCACTATACGCAGACTGCCATGGCATAAAATTACTCAACCGCTGCTCCCCTCCCGTTCTGACCACAAGATCTGGGGCCGGAACGCCCGCCATCCAAATGTAGTCGTCAATCGTCTTTGTAGAAACATCTCCAGGCTTTAGATCACCCGACTGAACTTTTTTGGCAATCTCTTGAACCGCCGCAACGATCTCCTGCTTGCCCCCATAACAGAACAAAATATTTAGGAGAAGTTTGGTACCATCGGCCGTCTTGCGCTCGTAGCTTTCAATTGTTTCACAAAGAGAAGATGGAAATTGCGATCGATCTCCCACAAACTTTATTCGAACACCTTTTGTAAGCAATTCCTGCATTTCTTCTTCCTCTAGACCCGCTGCGATTATTGCAAACAGGTGCTCTAGCTCTTCAGGAGAACGTTTAAAATTTTCTAAAGAAAATGCATATAAAGAAAGATAAGGGATTTCTTGATCAATACAAAAACGGACAGATGTCTTTACTGGTTTAGTTCCACTTTCATGTCCCTCCCACGCCTTCATACCCCGCTCTTTGGCCCATCGACGATTACCATCCATAATAAGAGCTAAATGAGTAATCGTATGGTCAATCTTTTGCACAGGCTGCACAGATTCAATCGGCTTTACAGGCGCATGGCCAGAACTCCAACGTTCTTTTAGAGTCCACGCACTAAGTACCATGACAAAAAAAGCCACAACCACGAGAAAAAGCTTTTTTCTCACTCTCATAATGCTCCTGAAGTTTTATTGGTCACATGAGTTAAGACAAGTAACGTGACAAGCGTTTTATCTATCCCAAAGCCAAAACTCTTGTCATCCTATTTTTCAAACAACATCTTATGGAAAAAGAATCACTGTATTGTTTAAAATACCACAAAGTTCGATCTTCTAGAATGAGAAATTTAAAAGCTTTGCCACGAACACAAAAGAGTCTCACTGCAAATTGATTTGCCCACGCCTATAAACAGATAAACATTTGACACGCCAAACCGCAAAACGCTATAGTATCTTATAGCTATCTGGCCTCAAATTTCGGCCTTATTAAAAACTATTTTCAAGAAATGGACCTCCCCGATGACCAAAATGCTCTGGTTACTTCTTCTTGTCCCCCTTAGCCTCTGCGCAAAAGAAAAACCTATCCAGGACGACAAGATCTCGGCAGACCCCATCATCCCACAAACAACTCTAGAAAAACAGTCAGAGCAAGCCCAAAAAATACGCTCCGTTGGTATTGCCTTTGATTTACACGGCGTCCTCTTTAAATTCGATTATGGAGGCGCTGTCTCCTTAGCCCTATCCTATGGAACCGTAGTGACGCTAGTACAGCGCATGTTTGGATTTAAAGGACTTTTAATAAGCCTAGCCCCTGTCCTACTACCTTTAACATATGGCAGCCTCAGGTATGGATGGTTCTTTCTGAAGCACGGCTTTGTACCCACTGTTGAGCACCATATCTTTGGCGGCCCTGGTATAACCATGTGGACCTTAAGAAAAGTTTGGCTCTGGCTAGCGAGCCTCTATCTTCCACGAACCAACCTTATCAACCTAGTATGGCGCTTAAAACATCGAGGTTATAAAATTATTCTCGCTTCCAATGTCGGGCCCGAGGCTCTTGAAGAATTGAGAAAATACTATCCAGAATCCTTTTCACGCGATGGTCACGAGCTGTTTGATGGTATTTGGCAACCATGCCATGATACCGACTGGAAAACAAAACCTCACCAGGACTTCTTTATCGAATTAAAAAAAGAATGCCTTCTAAAATGGCCTGATATACAAGAGCTTTTGTTTATTGACAATCGAAAAAGGAACCTCAAAAGCGCTATTAGGTCGGATACTCAACCTTTTTACACACCCATTTTATTCTCTGGAACGGCAAAGTTGGAAAAAGATCTAAAAACTTTAAAAATTATGTAAAAAAGTTTTGCTTTTTTATGAAAATGATCTAACATAATAGAGCATTTGAGAGTAATGATTGATTGATATGACCTCCATTTCCCCTGTCTTGGACTGTTCTAGTCCGGATGGGGGTTTTTCATATGGTTTTTGGAGACCCCAAGCATGGCCTTACATCAAAAAACATTCCCTTATCGCGTAAAAGGGCGTTTCTTAAACAATCCTGGCGAAGAACACATTGGATTTTCCGATCCAATACAAATGTGTGTCAGAGCTCTCTTCCAACGCAACAATGGAATCGAAGAACTCAAAGAATCCTGGACTACTACCTGTGATCTAGACAGTCTTTCGTCACCCCATAGAAGTCCTCGCATAGTATGGATTGGGCACTCAACTTTCTTAATTAAAATGTCAGACTTTACGATTTTGACTGATCCTATACTAGGATCACCCTCAAAAATCTTCTTCCCACGGCTAACATCGCCCGGGATAGAGCCTGAAAAGCTACCACGCATCGATGCTGTACTAATTTCACACAACCACCCCGACCATCTCGACCTTCCAAGCCTACAGTTAATACAACGCAAAAATCCTGCGGTAGCTCTATTTGTACCATGGGGCGATAAGCACTGGCTAACCAAAAAAGGCTTCAAAAACGTATCCGAATACATGTGGTGGGATGAAATACCCCTATCTCTGGGAAGTGACGTGGCCCCAGTAGAGCTAACCTTTCTCCCAGCGCAGCATCTAACACGACGTGGTATTTTTGATCGAAACACATCTCTCTGGGGTAGCTGGCTCATCAAACAAAACGATAGAACCGTTTACTTTGCTGGTGATACGGCCTATGCAAATCATTTCAGGGTGATTGCAAACAATACCCCACCTATAGAAACAGCTCTTATGCCGATAAGCCCTTGTGAACCACGGAACCATATGAAAAAAAATCATATCTCGGCAGAAGATGCAGGCGAAGCTTTTCTAGAACTAGGTGCATCTAGGTTTATACCAATGCATTGGGGAACCTACCACTTTGGCGAAGATTACCCACTAACCCCTATTCATCGATTGCAAGCTTGGTGGGATTCTCAAAAATCCGCCCTAGCAAACAAACAGCTTGAACTGCTTAAAATCGGACAGCTATTTACCTGCAACCAAATTACCTCCATTACCTCCATTACCTCCATAATCTCAGAACCTACTGAAATACCGGCACCCATTTTGCTCGAACAAAAAAACGAGCGAACCCAGTCACTCTAGCACTAGGGACTCTAAATAATCTTCGAGATTATAGCACTGGCAGAATCAGAAGTACGGCCTGAGCCTTGAACGCCTTTGCTCTTTAGGTATGCAGTTACATCGCCCCAATCACGTGCTTGCGCAAGATCAACAGCTGTAAAAGTACCATCTTGACCAGCCATAAGCAGTTTTATAGCATTCGCTCCCTTATCTTTTTGCGCCGGATTTTCGACTAGTTGCTTTACTATAGCTACATTTCCACCCGCAGCAGCAGCATGTATAGGGAAAACCTGAATCTCATTAACACCAGACCCTAGACTCTTAATCATCACGTTTGGATCAACCTCTTCTTTAAGAAGCTGCTCAACCATCCCAACCTTTTCACCACGAATTGCAAACCATAACGGTGCAACTTTCACAGCCCCTCGTTTGACCAGTGATGAAAGTGCGAACTTTTGATCCTTTAGACGTTTCAACTGAGCTTTATCATCATCTCGAACCGCCTTTACGACCTGCTCCTCACGAGAAAGAAGCGCAGGAAAATTATCGGCAAGAAAATCACCTACCGCCTCAAAACCATTGTCATATGCCGCCCGAATAGCCGCGTCATCTATTAAGCGAGCTTTCTTATTAACAAGGTAACGGACTGCATCGAGAGAACCTTTTTTAGACGCCTCCAATAAAAGTTGGTCGTTGCCAGCATGGATATTCACTCCCTTTTCGTCAAGAAGCTTTATCATGCCCACATTGGAAGCTGCATACATAAGCGGCACTAGGCCTACTTTATTCTTAACATCCGCTACAGCCCCCGCCTTAAGAAGAAACTGAACCATGTCACTCTGATTTTGCTGAACCGCAAGGTGCAAAAGCGTATTGTCTTCGGCATCCTTAAAGCCTACATCCAACCCACTGCTCACAAGCTTTTTTATCAGGTCCCACTCTTTTTTTTCAAGTGCGTAAGGAGCTCGAATGGCAAGAAACGTTTTATTACGAGCATCGGTTGAAATAAGATAATCAGCCACATCAAAAAATCCATTTTTAAGCGCTTCTTGTATCTCCTTACCGTCTGCGTGGACTTTAAGCCCCCGTCGAATAAGCTCTTTTACAATAGGCAATGACCCCGCTTTTGCAGCCAGTTCCAAAAGCTTCCCATCGTTTACTTTAATATCTGCACCCGCATCTACCAACGCAGAAAAAATTTCGGGTTTATTAAATGCAAACAAAATGGGCGTCTCGTCAAAATCGTTTCTGCTATTAAGATCCGCTTTGCGAGCAATCAAAAATTTAACCTCTGAAAGCAGTCCCGCCTTAACTGCAAGATGAAGCAACCTGTTGCCATTCTCAAATGGCGCATTCACATCAAGCCCTTCCTCGACCTTCTGCCGCACAATGGTCCAATCTTTTTTCTCAAGAGCCATCTGCGCTTCGGCAAAAAGTATGCCAGGATTTTTTGGATTCGGAGCCTTAAGCTTTTCCGCTATAGCCGTAAATCCCCCTTTGACAGCCGCTCTGTAAGCTCCCCCATTTGGCTGAACTTGAAGACCCTGCGTCATCAACCAGGTAACAAGTTCATCATTGCCAGCACCTGCCGCCAAAACTAAAATATTATCCCCATCGGCTCGTGGATTGACCCCATAAAAAATCAAGGTCTCTGCTATTTGCGTCTTATCACCGGCATAATCAAGGGCTGTTTTTCCCTTGTCATCTCGTTGATTTAGGGTAGAGGGGGTCGTATCTTGTGCAATTACCTGTTTTACCCTTAGCCAATCATTTGATTTAACCGCATCATGCAATGCCGGAGCATAAAGAGCCCCGCTCCCTAGCACACAAAAAACTAATAAAGTACGTAAGCTCTTCATCACAACTCTCTCCCTTTTTTCCCAACTTCGTCCCCCCAGCCCTACTCTAAAGGCCAGGGGAACCTTTTTAATGCCGTTTAAAAGTAATGCTTTGTGAGATAGGCACGCCCTGAATCCCCAAAAATCATGACTATCATGTCGTCTGAAGACAAATTTTTTGAATATTCATATGCAGCGTAAGCAACCGCACCACTAGACCCACCCACCAAAAAGCCATGCTTTCTAGCTAATGTTTTTAACATTGCGATAGCATGTTCATCCGAAACTCCAATAAAGGTATCAATAGGCGCCTTTTCTAAGTGAGGAGAATCAAAATCAACACCCAATCCCTCAAGCTTATATGGCTTTGGATTGCCCTTAGTATGGAGATAAGAATTTTCCGCATCAACCCCCACAACTACAACATCACTAGAGCGCTCTTTGAGATATTTCCCTGCACCGCTCACCGTACCGCAACTGCCTACGGCTCCAAAAAAGTGTGTTAACTGACCATCCGTCTGATTCCATACCTCAGGACCAAGACCATAATAGTGAGCCCGAGGATTATCAGGATTAAAATACTGAGCAATCATAAAAGAATTGGGCGTTTCCTTATGTATGCGCACAGCCGTGGCATAATATCCTACAGGATCATCCAACTTTTCTGTCGGTTTACACGCAACCACACGAGCCCCATACGCCGCCAAAGTGTCCTGTTTTTCCTGACTCACCTTCTCAGACACGGTAATAATCACGTTATAGCCTTTTATGGCCCCAATCATAGCTGTTGCAATGCCTTGATTTCCAGAAGATGCTTCTATAATAGTTCCACCCGGTCTCAACTTGCCCGTACGCTCGGCCTCTGCAATCATGTACGCTGCAGAACGATCTTTAATACTGCCTGCAGGATTAAGGTATTCCAGCTTTGCATAAATGCGAGGCGGTGTTCCAAAATTAACCGCTACTAAAGGAGTATGGCCAATTGCATGAACCAGACTTTCATATTTCATAGTAACATCCCCTAAGTATGTAACGTTATGTTTATCCACTATAAGTATAAGGTGCTTGGTGTAGTTCCTGCAAGATTCCCTTACAAAACGCCAAAAACCTCTCGCCTTTAAAAAAATATAAGAAGTCCAATAGAAACCAGAAAGCCATAGATAACATTGGTATCAATCAACGTCTGTGCCGTTATACTGGTCTTAGACAACAATGAGTACTGGTCAGGATGACGCGCAATCTGTAGACATGCCGCCGAAGCCGTCCGACCAGAACTAATCCCCAATCCCACAGTACATAATCCTATGGAAATAGCAGAGGAAATAGACAAAATCCCCTCAATAGCCTGAGCCCTAAAGAGAAGCATCAAAGAAATTACTAGGGCAAACAAAACAGGCGTTTCAATAATAGCCAAACTCATAAGCGCAAACGAAAAAATACGACTGTAAGCTCCGCGATTTATCCCAACACTCTCACACGTACTTGCACCAAAAAAAGCAACTCCCAACGCAGGACCTATAGAACCCAGTCCCAGCGCTAGCCCACTCGCAAATAGTTTTAGCCCCACAGCCATTTCAACTGCACCTGCAGCATTCGTTAGCAAGAACATACCAATCATCAAACCAAAAATAGTAGGAGTTTGAGCTATAGAAAGCGTAAGAAAGAGAAGATACGTAATTCTTTGAGTAAAGAGAGGTTGACGACTAACCGCTTCAAACGCCCGTCTTATGGGATATGAAGATGCTAATCCCACAACGCATGCAGGTATCGCTATCGCAAAAGCCGCACCCAATTGGCCAAAAGAATGCGCCAATGTAACCGGCATATCTTTCACAATCATAAAACAGATCAACGTTGAAAAAAGCGCTGCGGTCTCTGTCAAAGCCAATGCCACCATCAAAATTTTGCCCAAAGATCCTCGAACCGACGGTTGAATATTCAACGCATCGATAGCCGCCTTACTAGACAGAGCTTGTCCAATCGCCGTTCCTGCTATAGGAAAAGTTATTGTAACCACTGCCGCAAGATAATGTACCACGACAACTGAATTTATCATTGAGATATCTTCCTAAAACAGATCCTACTTTTCCGGCGACGCATGCGATGCATGAGCAGACTCATCACCACTTTGAAGAACCATTGATATATAAGTCAAGCTAAGCGTAGAAAAAACAAATGCCTGAATAAACGCCTCAAACAGACCAAAAAAGAGTGCCACAATAAGGTTTATACCCGTAACAAGAGCAAGCGTCTGCCCAAGCCACCCCATATTAGACGCGGCCCCCTTCAGCAACATAGATATAACCGAGCCACCAAAAATATTCCCAAAAAGACGCAATGAAAGCGACATAAGACTCGACAACTTACTAAGTAATTCTAGAGGAAGCGAAAAACAACCTATAATAAGATTCAAAATTCCCTTAAATACAGCTAAAATAACCGTAAAAAATGTAATCTTACCACCAGGAAAAAGCGTCAAAGGCATCTTAAAATATTCCAAAAAGAACGAAACGGGACCATGCGCCCGAACCGCTTCTGTTTGCGTATAAAAAAAAGAAATCACCCCTAATGCAAAGGTTGTACTAAGATCTTTGGTCGGCTCTTCAAGCCCTGGAATCACCACCAATGCGTTACAGATAGCTATGTAAATAAAAAGGGATGCAACATAATAAAAATAAGGTGCATGGAAACGACCTACCCCCTGAACTACCATGCTCTCAAAACTACGAAGAATAACGACCACAATATGGCCGCCAACCGATTCTGGTCGTTGCAACAACCACCTACCAACCAGTGCAAAAACTAAAACAAATCCTAATGCCGCCCAGGTGCAAATCAAAGTCTCTTTATTAAATGCAAAAAAATCAGATGTTATGCCAAAAGGCGCCAGCACATTCCATTTCTCAGCATGACCGAATAAACTGTCGCTCATGATCTTTAGATCCCCCGTAGCTTTTAATCTCTTTTTTAAAACCTTCGGCGCACCAAAAAAGTCCCAACTACTACAAGGACAAAGAGCGTCACCATGAGTATACTCCTGGGCAATGGTGAATTCAATACCACAAAGAGAAAAAGTGCCGCAGAAATAACACGCATACCACTAAAAAGTCCACGGTAAAAGGGCGAAACAGAGGTGGGATCACTAGGAGAAACATAGGCTGTTGAACAAAGAATCCCCGCAACCAACGGAAGAAAAAAAAGTTCGATAAACCATACAACCATAACGACACCCCTCAAAAAAATGAGGGAGCCGCATCACCTATTTAAAGTGAAAACAGCTCCCAATTATTTCTATAGTAAGAAAAGCGGGTATTAACCCAACTTCTTTATACCACGATATTTCCAATACTCATGGATAACCGCGTTTGACCCTGTCACTACAACAAGACCATGCCGCTCATCCACGGTTGCTTTTGCAGCTTCAAAAGCTTGTGCAAAAGAGACAAATGCCGTAGCTTTCATTTTCTTACTCTTGATATCACTGACTACATGCTCTACGCTCCAGGTGGCATCTTCGCCGTTCCCAGGAGTAACCGAGTTATCAACAGGACATACAAAAGCTTGGCCTGCAGTCTTCTTAAAGAAATACCTCAGAGCCTTAAGAAACTCCTCACTATGCAACGTATTCTTACTGGCGCCTATAATGACGGTAAGACCCTTTATAGGACGCTGATAGTGGAAGAGACGAATTCCAAGAAGCAAATTTTCAAGCGCATCAAGATTATCAGCGCTATCTAACAGAACCGAAGGTTTCTCTTTATCAAAAAGCTGAAACTTGGATGGCAGAGTATTTATATTCTCTTTCCAAAACTGATCGATTGTCTTTTTAGGATTTAGACGAGCAAGCCGCTTCGCTTCTAAAGTAGGTCTGCCTCGTTGACCCTTCTGTTTAATTAACAAAGAATCGTTAACGATAGTAGCATCACTTGCAACAGAACTATTCATATAAAGCGACGCAATGCGCTCTGCAAGAGCAGCACAACGTCCATGAAGTTGCTCAAATGGATAGACCAATGGTGATAGTTTACGAATAGGCATTGCCCATTGACCACCCTGCGCCACGGTAATATCTTCCATCATCTGGAGGTGCGCTTTAATCTGATCGCCAGAAACCACGTGCGTCCCAGACTTTACAACGCCGACCATCTCAACCAAAGAAGCTTTAAGCTCCTCAGCAGTGACGCCGACCTTATCAGGGGTTACGCGGGTAATTGCAACCACTTTTGCGTTACAAATATTAACAGGATTGTGTGCACCACCCTCATGGGATTCAAGCACAGCTACATCAGCCTTCTGCTCTTCAAAAAACAGCAACGACATCATAGTCAAAATTTCACTGCTATTGCAGCTCAATCCCAACCGGTCAACTGCATCTATAACAGAGTTGCCAAAATCCGTGAAAGATTTATTCGGAATATAGGCCTGATTAAGCGTTATACGCTCGTTATAAGTTAGAATATGGGGTGCAATAAAGGCACCTACAGCAAGCCCTTCTGACTGCAAAAGCTTAGTAGCAAAATGCGCCGTTAGACTCTTGCCATTTGTTCCACAAATAATAATGGCATCTCTTTTTTTAGAAATAGAACCAAATTCACAGTCAAGAAGTGTCATACGCTCAAGCGTCTTATTCACATCACCGGTTTTCCAATGCTCATTGAGATAAGCGACTACCTCTTGGTAGTTCCGCTGCTTTAAAGGCGTCGAGCTCTGCTCGCGACTCTCCCTCTTGATTCGAGATGTATCCATTCGATTCTCCAAAATTCATGATCGTTACGTTTGTTTAGGTAAAAGACACTGCTTCTGTCTAACAAGACTCTTATTTAGTCTTATTAGCATTAATTTACCAGAAAAAATAGAAACGTCAAACTTCCAATAGGAAATTCTGAGGTTTAAACCCTCAATTTTTGAATTAAAAGATCAGTAATTTTCGCATATAATGCCTATTCCTAGACAAAAATCAAACTGCAAAAATAAATATATTTAAATGGAAACAGAAAGACAAAAAGAGTTCCATAAAAGCACCGAGCGCCAAAAAAGCCCCAAAAGGAATTGGGGTATCTCTATATGCCTTGCCAGATAAAATCAGAATACTACCAACCAAGGCTCCAAAAATTGACGCAATAAACAGCGAAGCCCACACCCCCATAAAACCCGTAAACGCTCCTATGGTAGCCAATAGCTCAAGATCGCCCTGCCCCATCCCCTCTCGCCTTGTAAGCCAGAAGAATATCCACCGAACCAAAGCAAGCACCGCATAACCCGCGATCGTCGCCCCCACAGAATGCGCCACAGATAAAGGCAACCATCCCTGCCACGCACAGACCCATCCCACAGGGATCAGGACCAGGGTACAATACCTAACAATCAGCAAGCTCTCTATGTCGGTTCTAATCGTAATGATTAAAGCAGAAAGGAAAAGCGCATAAGCAAAAAAATAACGCTCTGGAGCCAGCGCTGCCAATGCCAAAAAGCTTATAAGAGATAAAAACTCCACCAGAGGGTAGAGCCACGAAATGGTTTTTTTGCACGTCCTACAACGTCCACGCAAAAAAACCCACGAAATTAGTGGTAAAAGTTCATACCAGACCAATTGACGATCACAGTACGGACAATGAGACCGCTTCCTAAAAAACGGTACGTCAAACACCAAACGAAAAGCAATGACATTCAAAAAAGAACCCCAGCAAAGTGCCACTAAAGCACCCCACACCCACCACAGGAACTCTATGTCAGAAAACCCGTAGCTCATTCTTCTTTTACGCGCTCCAAAAGCTGCTCAATCGCCAGCTGCTTTACCAGTTGACTGTCAAAACGAAAAACGATATCAGGAACGTATTTCCCCGAAACCTCACGCGCCAGTGCGGCACGCAACGACGGTTTATACAGAATCAGTTGACTAAGCACCTGTTTAAAGTGCTCTTCACCCTGCTCACTGTAAAAATAAACCGTGCATATGCTTTTGTTCGCATTCAATTCGATGCGATTAACAAAAACGCCCTGAATTTGCGGGTCATCCAACGCCTGCTGAGTAAGAAGCTTTGCAATAACCTTCTGAAGCAGCGATTCTCTACGCGCTCTTTTAATCTGATCAACAGGTCTCATATTAAATCAGTTTGTGAGCCGCCATGCGGATCCAGTTCTGCTTGATGGCGCGCATGCGACGCTTACGGCGTTTTTGGGATTCCGGTTCAAAATAAATTAACCGTTTCATGTCACGAACTATGCCTTCACGCTCGCTGCGCTTCTTAAGCTGCCGTAAAGCACGTTCGATATTGTGGTCATTAACCATTACTACGAGATTTGCTTTTTTGCTCATGTAAACTATCGCGTCCTGTCGAAAAAAGATTTAAAAACAATCCTGTCTACTAACGTATTAATTGTATCGAGTTCCCAACCAAATGTCTAGGCTATTAGCCGCTGATTTTTCTTTCTAATGGTCTTGATCTCAACCTAAAAACTAAAGACCACCGAACCCAAGACCGTTGTAGAACGGTAGGTATACCGTTGCCGCACCGGCGCCTGCCAAAAGAGCCCTAACTCTAGATTTCTAGAAATATCATAGGTCAACCCGGCATTCACCATACAAGTTGACCAGCAGCTTTCATTAATCATTTTGCCAAGAGCAATGTTGGAAGGAGGAAAATTATCCGCCAAAATTGTGGTAACAGTCGGTACATTCTGATAGGCCCCTGCTGTAGGCACTGACAAGGACAAAGCCCTCGTAATGTCTATTGAATCAGTACAGTGGTGCACATATCTAAATTCTACCGATGCCGAAAAATTATCTACAAAACAGGGTGCCCAAAATCCAAGCCCAAAACACCAATTATTTCCCGGTCTTATATCCAAATCTGCTCTACGCGGGAACATTCCAGCCTGCAGCGTATTGGTTGGAACCGGCCAATTGGCATAATGTTCACTAGAAAATGCAGTCATACCCGCATCGCAACCAATTAACACTGTCTCAAAGAAATTTGCCGTAAATCCACATAACATCCCATAACCCAAATGCCCACCATTGCCAAACGGCAATCCAAAGAGCATGTCTGCCGATTTTTGAGATCCTCCAAACGGCGCAATTTCAGCCTTTATAAAAGGCGTAAAGGCAAAAGTAGGCCGATACGGATCTTCCTGCCGCATGCACTCAGATGGAGCACAAGGCTCAAAACAGTGCCGCCAATAAAGACCCAAAACAGCGGACTCTACCTCAGATTTACAAAAGTGATTAAGCGACAATCCAAGCGCATGTGCAATTTTATGAAGATTAGTAGTCTTCATAAGTGCTTTAACATTATCTGATCCCGTTGCATTAGGTACAAAGGTCCACGGACACTGCTGCGCCTGCGCTATACTAACTGCCACTGACGCCCCCACGTCATAACAGGTACAGAAATCAAACTCAAACCTACCACCATACTTACGATATTCAATAGGAACCGACATTGTTCCTTTTCCATCATAATTCACAGGCTTAAGTTCATCTTCCGTAAGAGCTAACCCCGTAACCCCCGACAAAAGATCCTGGATGCTTTTATTTGGCGTCTGAATATCATTAGGTGGAGCAACAGCACTCGTTTTTGTACTTCCGTGCCGTTCTGCATAAAATAAACCTAGAATATTCCAAGGCCCATACATATCCCCTATTTGAACATCACTAGGGCCTACCTTACTCGCTTGAGTCGGCTGGACTCCATAATAAAGCTCGTCATTGTAATCGCCAGCCCTGCACGCATTCTGTCTGAAAACCGAACCAGAAAATCGAACCCGATATGCCTGCTCACAATCTTGAAAGGCCGTGAACGAACCCCACGGATTCGCCGCCGTAAAGACCGGATACGGGTCCGTTCGCGAATAAAAACTATAGCCCAAAAGAGACTCTGGTCTAATCAACAGTGCTCCCAGGATGCAGAGCACTAAAAAGAGGCGTTTATTCATCAAAATCCTTCGGCCCAAGGTAAATTACCAAGACGTAAACTTTTGTGTTATGGTATAATTTTTTTCCATATTACGTCAACTGTATTGTAGCGATTTTATCCACACCACACGACACTATTAAACTCCAAAAACCCCAAAAAGCCCACACAAAAAAATAAGTGCGGCCCCTAAAAGCCCCGCAATCGCAACCTTTCTCTCTTTTCTAACTCCCCCTCGCTCATACGTCAATAAGGGAACTATGGCGGCTGCATAGGCTGAAACAATACCTAACGACGTCAAACTAAACATAAGATCAAGACTTGAGAATACACTTGCGCTAACCAATGCCAAACATCCCATACCTATCAACACCATCGGTCTGTTAAAACGTTCAGAACGCACCCCGATGCGACTGCCCGTATCTACCACCAATGCACTTACAGACAATAGCATAGAATGCAATGTTCCTGCAATTGTAATAATAATAGACCAATTAATAAAAGCCACCAGCCACTTATAATTAGAAAACTGCACAAGCAATGCCGATGAAAGAGGTGTTGCGCTACTTGTGAAAAGTGCTCGCGGCAATGCCATCATAATGGCAGCCGTAAACACAAAGTAAACCGCACCCGCAATCACAATAGTTGCAATAATGGCCCGCGGAACATTTTTTTGAGGCTCCTTAATAGACGAAAAAAGCGAAGGAATCGCCTCAAAGCCAAAAAACCCAAAAACCACAACTTTTATGGCCACAAAAGCCCCCATAATACCATAAGGTGCCAGCGGAGTTAAATTCGAAATACTCGCTTTTGAAAAACACAAAGTCGTAATAAACACCAGAGGTAAAATAGTAAGGATTATGAGCACGATTTGAGTCACCGTCGAGGCCTTCCCACCCATAAGGCACAACAACGTCACTCCACTCACTAAAATTCCAGCCCAAAGATGAGTAGACAGAAATGGAGAATAAAGAGCCACGTAACTACCCGCAATCTGAGCCATAAGCCCCAGTGCTATAACCAATCCCAACACATACGCAACCGTGGCGGCTATGCCGCCTGCATTCCCTGCCCACAACTTTGGATAGTTATAAAACACACTATCGCTAGGATAAAGCGCCGCCATGCGAGCCAAGGCAAGGGCCATACAAAGCACAGCTCCAATTACAAAAAGATAGGAAATGAGTCCAATAGAACCTGCCTGCGTCTGCAAAACAGCGGGCACGCCAAAAATTCCTGCCCCAATCACGGCGTTCAAACCCAATATCACGGCCATGGGAAACCCAAGCGTACCAGAACTACTTCTCATCTAACACCCTAATCTGTTATCCTATAAGAACAAAATCACTCATAAAAACTAAGCCGTTTGGCATTGACGTTTGTCATTAATAAGAGAAAGTATATGGCCTTCTGTTCCTATTTTCAAGCAAAGATCACCAAGAGAGATACCTGGTTTTTTGTAGCAACCCTACGATTCAACGAACATCTAGCATTTGACCGCACATTTGACAAAGCAGAGGGCATCTTCGAATTTTTTGTACCAACCGACAACGAAGAGGCCTTTCTTTTATTTATGAAACAGCACGAAAAAACTGGGCTTGTGTCAAACATAATACAACTGCCAAACCGCCTACTTGACCCAACCGAAACAGTTTAAGGTTTTACTCAGCTAAAGGGGCAATCCGTACGCGTATTTCATTAACATCAAGCAATATGCCCAGCTCCGCAATTCCCAAGCCTGTTGGAGAACCTGTAAGCGCAAGTCGCAAAAGCGACAACACTTCTTTCAGAGATCGTTTTTCCGCCTTTGCCATCTCTTTTATTTTCTCAAGTAGTTCAACCCCTGTATCCGCAGGCATTGACAAGACACTTTTAAAGAAAGC
Organism: candidate division TM6 bacterium GW2011_GWF2_43_87; assembly: GCA_001000065.1. Classification (GTDB taxonomy): domain Bacteria; phylum Babelota; class Babeliae; order Babelales; family Babelaceae; genus UBA12395. The sequence continues at coordinate 170,350 of LCGZ01000001.1, forward strand.
CCGATGCTGCATATAGTTAAGCGGCTCAGCTCCTGCCACAAGAAAAGTCGGACGCTCAAAGACAAACCGCAAAAGGGCGGGGGCATCTACTAGCGTTGTCAACTCCCCACTTATAGGCTCCAACAATGCACGCACCTGATCCACAGTGTAATGTGCGGCAGCAGGGTAGGCTTGCTTTATCAAGGGCAACACAAACGCTGCCCGTTCATCAGCAGAAATTCTAGCCATCCATTTATGATTCAACCACCGCAACTTTTCCACATCATAGCGCACCTGACTAGCCGCGCTTAAATGGTCAAACCGCACGGCTTTAACCAGCGCTTCAAAATCCATAACCTCGTCTTCAAAAGACCCACCCATAATTCCTAAGTAATTATTTATAGCAACCGGCAAGAATCCGCCGCTACGCAAATCTTCAAGCGAAAATCCGAAGTCACGTTTGGAAAGTTTTTTCCCATCTGGCCCACACAGTAGGGGCATATGGAAAAACTGAGGCATAGGCGCCTCAAGGGCCTGATAAAGAGCAGCTTGCATTGCTGTGTTTGACAGATGATCCCCTCCACGAATAACATGCGATATCCGCATATCAACGTCATCCACAAAATTTGCAAAAATAAACGTAAAACTACCATCTGGACGCGTAAGCGTAAAATCTGAAAAATGGCTAAAATCAAAAGTAACATCACCATGAGCCAAATCTTTTATGACCGCGGTCCCTTCTAGAAGCTTAAATCTCCAGACATAGGGGCGTCCCTCGGCAAGAAATTGATTTACCTGTTCATCAGAAAGCTTCAAAGCTGCACGATCATACCGCGGAGGTAACCCTCGAGCAATCTGCCGCTGCCGTTTTTCTTCAAGCTCTTCATGTGTCTCAAAACAGCGGTAAACTAAACCTTTCTCCAAAAGCCGTGCGAAATACGCTTGATATAGCGATGCACGTTTAGACTGAAAAAAGGGGCCCTCATTATAGGAAAGACCTAGCCACTCAAGATCTTTTATTATCTTAATGCCTCCTGGGTCAACCTCACGAGATGCATCTGTATCCTCAATGCGCAAAACAAAAGTTCCCTTATTATGCTTCGCAAAAAGTGCGTTAAAAAGAGCTATCCGAACATTGCCTATATGCATCAATCCCGTAGGAGAAGGTGCAAACCGAACTCGCACCTCATTTGTATTCATTTCCATACACCACCGTTTCTAGTTAAATCTGTCCATTAGTCTTAGTATAACAAAATGAATTTATAAATTCATTTTTCAATCTCACCTGTTAAAATTGCAAGTTCGTTGACAGCTGATCATCCGATTTGATACGTTTTCAAACAGATAGACTGTAGTAAGGTACTACAGCATTTTGGGAGAGTAGCAATGAAGAAGTGTGTCAAAATAACCCTTTCTGATGTTAGAGATGCAAATGCGCTTTATGATTTACTAAAAGCGGATACATCCATGAACGACATTGAAGGAGTAATCGAAACCATCATGCCAGACATTGTAGAAATTACGGTATACGGCAGCAAAGATGCGGTCGACAGATTCGTCAATGAAGTAGACGGCGCTATATTAACCTTTAACCTAAACACTGCACAGCGGATCAAGTTCATGGTGGAGCCATTCTTAAAGAATGAAGATTATCGCGGGATCATGCGTTTTTTACGAAAGACCTCTCCCCATCGAGCTTAAAATTCTTTACATCTTTTCCTTACAGGTCTTTACAAAGTTTTCTACACAAAAACCACGATTAGCTCCCTTCATAAGACCCTTCGCACACCCATAATAACAGTGCCTGCCTACAGGTGAACTCTTTAGCGCACGCACTTGACAAAAATAGCTTTTTCTAAGATCATGATCAAGATAAAATAAGAAGCAATAAGAAAAGTTTTATTCACTTAGAATTTATCTAAAATCATTCTTGAACTCATTAAGCCTTTGGAGTGACTTTATTATGCTTAGAAAAACATTCAAACACGTTATTATCTGTGCAAGCTTAGTGAGTGCGCTCGTCCAACCACTAATAATGCATGCAACTAATACCACGCTTACGCCAACAATTTCAGTAAACCCATCAGCACCTATTAAACTCACTCCATCCGCACTAAGGCTAGCAATGCTAAAGAACTCGGCTTTGCAGTTTTGCTACCTTTTCCCTATGTTGTGTACAGTATACACAAGCATGTTGTGCGCTCTTGCGGTACCCATGTTCCTCGGATTCGCAGCCCAGTACCTAAATTTATTATGGGTTACTCACGGAGGCAGGCTACACCACATCCCAAGTTCACACTTAATTTTCCACCCAACAACTCGTCTCCCTTTTGTTCCTGCAGGAGAAGATCAATCAATAACACGCATTCGGACGCTATGGATAAAATCGATATGGCCCTATTCTGAGCACCTCCAAAACCTTCTAGAAGGCGATTCAAAAAATGCCATTCCCAAAGAGGCTTTAGATGCCCTCATAGAAACCCTGCCAGACGACTGTCGTAGCCTAACCGCCTGGAAAACTCTGACATACCTCACCACCACACTCTCACAACGCGCTATTCAACCTGATAAAGTTACCGCCTCATTAGTGGAAAAAATTCTAAGAGAATACAGACAAAGCATTAACTTGGCAGAGCTATATGCGCTATCTTCCTTTCTTCTCATGCCTAAAGGTATTTCTGAAAGTATTCTAAATTGCATAGCAAATGACCTTGCGAATAACGCAACAGAATCTCTTAACGACCCACGTGTTGGGTTATTGATCCGTGAATCTCTCGCAGAAAAAGGCACGGTCGCAACGTCTCTCTTACAACTACACAGTCGCTTACTTTTTACTGAAAATACAGGTAACTACGTAGAAAAATCAGGAACCTGGGTCCCACTTCATACCTCTCAAGAAGATGCCCCCGCTTCGAGTATGGGAGTCTTCTTTGCCCCTCCAACCAACACATTGTCAAATAGCTTTGTAGGCAATAAAATGGCGTCATCTTTTGGCAATGGCACGTTTATAGATTCTTCATGGCCGTTTTTTACAAACCAAGCCAATAACTATGCTAACAATGACTTTTTAATTCTTGATTCTCACGGAAAAATCGTTAGGCGCGTACCATTAGCAAACGAATGGAATAACAATTTCTGCTCATTAAACCTAAGTGCCGATGCCCAATTTTTACTAAAAACAGACGGAATTACTTTTAAATTGCTTGATGTCTCTGGACTAAACAGACCGTCGTGCACCAGAATGTTAAACATGCCACAACTAAACACAGCATGCGTCAATGCCAGGCTCTCAAGAGACGGATATCACATATGCCTTCTAAACCAAATAAACGGATGTGAAATACAAACATTACAAAGCAACCAAGTACTCTTTGCCCAAACACTGACATGGTACCCGGAAGAAGTTGTGGTAAGCCCTGATGAAAAATTTGTCATCCTATCCGGCAATGGCCACTGTGAAATATGGGCATGCATGGGACCAAACTCGGCACAACGACTATTCTCATCACAAACTCATAGCGCCGCCGCATTTAACCCTGCGGGGACAGAACTTGCACTCACCAACGCAAATGGAACAACTATAGACCTATGGAAACTCCCTAAGGAAAATGAAGCCTGGCCACAAAACCCAATTCGCTCGATAAAACTGGCTAACCAAGTAAACACGTTTCCTTGCTTCTGCAATTATTCCCCTGATGGTACTCAACTAGCTCTTTCACAATTCAACGAAGGCATGGTTGAAATTTTCGATGCCCTATCCTGCGCACCGGTCTATACCATACAAACCCATTCAAAAATCTCCGACTTTACGTGGCGCCCTGATGGGACCCTGGTTACCTGCCATAAGAGTAACCACGCTTTACATTTTTTTGAAACGTGGAAGCCTGACATGGTTGAATTAAGCGCCGACCAATATGTTTTAGTAGAAGCATTAAAACATGCAAACCCAGGAACAACTCTCACCAATGGCTCATGGGCAGACATTGTTTTCAAAACCCTTCCCAACTCTGTGCAAGAATGGCTAAAAACACAGAGAGGCACCTATCTGACAAATGTTCAACCCCAGGGATCCTTCTCCTCATTATGCACGCCTCTAACCCGGCCATTCACGCAAGCAAAATCGCTTATCAAAGAGGTAACAACAAAAAGACGATATGAACTACTACCTCTTGCCTACATAAGCGCTTTAACAGCCGCTTCTGCCATTGCAAGCATTAGCTGCTGGAAGTTTGTTAAACCACTAAATGCACGACTCACAGCGCTAAATCAACAACAGCTTGCACTACAGTTCGCACTTTTAGCTTTAATCAAACAGACTAAGTAAGGAATGAGGAATTAATTTTTTTCACGCCACAAGAAAAATGAACGGTTAAATAAACGATTCCACAACCCTTATCTTCAACCTCTTTAACTATTCCAACCCCAAAGCTTCGGTGGTTAACTGACTGAAATTTCTTCCATTGGCGGCTTTTCTCAATAACGGGAGCCACTTTCGCAGAAGAAAAAGGATCTATAATCGGCTCTTCAAAAGGCTCATTCCACGAAAAAGAAGATGGAAGACCCATAACCGGAGTCCGCGCTGAGGCACAAGACCGCCCTTGCACCCACTGGTCCAGATAGCTTCGTATCTGAGAAGAATACCACGATGTTCCATCATCCTGCCGAGCCAACGACGCCGGAATTTCATCTAAAAAAGGAGAAGGAAGCTGCTGAGTCACACGCCCAAAAAGATAGCGCTGCTGTACATGAGTTATTAACAAACGCTCGCGCGCTCGAGTAATCCCCACATAAAGTAGGCGCCGTTCCTCTTCCACAGCATATGAATTGTCAATAGACCGACTGGTCGGAAAAATCCCATCCTCAAGCCCCACCAAAATAACCGTATCAAACTCAAGCCCCTTGGCCGCATGAAACGTCATAAGTAAAAGGGCAGAATCATCTGAGTCTTTAGGTTTACTGTGCTCCTGCAAAAGAGCTATTTCATCAAGAAAAGAGGGGATAGATGTAACACCCCGATCTTCCATAGCCCGAGCAGCATTTAAAAGCTCTCGAACGTTTTCAGCTTTATCGCGCGCAACTTCGCGCTCAAAAGCACCTTGAAGATAGGGGACATATTCCACTTCATTTACGACAAACTCTAAAGCTGAGGAAGGAGATGTCATGGTCGCCATTTTACCTAAAATCTGACAGAATTTAAGCAATGAATCCTTTTTTGCCCCCGTCACCACACCCTGCTCAACAAGCCTACTCACTACTGCGCTAAAATCAAGAAGTGGCTCCTGATCCCACAAAGCAAAAAATTGCTCCTGAAACTTTGCACCCAAACCACGAGCCGGCGTGTTAAAAACTCGCAAAAACGCAACTCTATCAAAGGGATTTACGGAAAGACGCAGGTATGCGACAAGATCTTTGATCTCCTGACGCTCATAAAATTGAATTCCCCCCACTATGTGATAAGGCTGAGAACTACGAACTAATGCTTCTTCCAATGTCCGAGACTGGTAGTGAGAACGATAAAGCACTGCACAAGACTGATTCTTCAACTGTCGCTTAACCAAGTTAACAAGCTGTGTAACACACTCGCCTTCATTTCTATCAGACGCAAGACGCACCACTCGTATGCGATCAACACCTTCTCGCTCCGACCAGAGCTTCTTAGGCATTCTGCCGCGATTATGACTAATAACTTCATTAGCCACAGAAAGCAACGGCTGAACCGAACGATAATTTTGCTCTATAGTCACAATCGACGTCTGAGGGAAATCACGCGAAAATTCTAAAATATTACTAACCGTCGCGCCACGCCAAGAATAAATAGACTGGTCTTCATCTCCAACTACGCAGAGAGAGTCCAAACAAAAAACATTTGAGTCATCGCAGGCCATCAGGCGCAGCAAAGCATGTTGGACACGATTAGTATCCTGGTATTCATCAACCAACACATGCCGCACACGCGCCCTAAATTGCTCACGAAATATAGCATTTCGCTTAAACAAACCTATAGTCTCAACAAGCAAATCATCAAAATCCAAACAATGTGACTGTCGCTTCTCCTGCTCATAAACCATACAGAGCTGTTGCATTACCGGATGATCTATTAAATTAGTGTTAAGCACTCCATCAATAGAACCATTTTTTGCACTAGAGAGAGCATGCAAAACAGACTTAACATTCATCTGCTTAGAAAGACCAGCCGATGCAATAATCTTCTGCATAAGCTTTTCTTGATCATCTGCATCTAATACCAAAAAATCTGGCATCCCCAAAAAAGCGCGATTTATCTTTAAAAGCCGCAGACAATACGCATGAAAAGTTCCTATATAAGGAGAATCCCCTCGACTAACCATGCTCTCAACCCGCTCCTTCATCTCTGCCGCAGCCTTGTTAGTGAAAGTAAGGGCAACAATGGAGGAAGGAATCGCTCCATGATATGCAATTAAGTAAGAAATGCGGCGTGTTATAACTCGCGTTTTACCCGACCCTGCACCGGCCCGCACCAATATAACACCACGCCCCGGCTCAACAGCAGACCGTTGTTGGGCATTAAGTTTCTCAAGTAGCTCGTGGCAATCTCCACTCATGAAGGCTTCCATTCCCTTAAATACGAAAGAAGTGGCTGCAATCCTTCCTTAGAAAGTGCAGATATAAGTACGTGAGGCTGATACAAACTAGCCTGATCTTCAAAAGCCTTTCGCTCCTCATCGTTCAACATATCAACTTTATTAAACACATAGAGCATAGGAGTATCAGAAACTTTCAACTCATCCAATATTCCCTGCACAACGCGTATATGATTGCGCCAATTTTTATCCGACAGGTCAACAACCTGTAAAAGCATATGGGCATATTCTAAGTCGGACAAAGTTGACTTAAATGCTTCTATAAGCTCGTGAGGCAAATTTTGAATAAATCCAACCGTATCGGAGACAGTCCCTTTCTTAGACCCATCGATAAACAGCTCACGCGTAGTCGTATCTAGGGTAGCAAAAAGCTTATTCTCCGCATAAACAGAACTTTTAGTAAGGGCATTAAGCAGTGTAGACTTGCCCGCATTGGTATACCCAATGATCGATATATGGGGAAGTGCTGAAAGAGACCGTTTTTTTCTCTGAGTTTCTCGGACCTTAGACAGATGCTCAAGATCTCGATCTAACTTACTTATAAGTCTTTCTAAATGACGCAAATCCTTTTCTTTCTGAGTTTCACCAGGGCCACGAGTACCTATGCTGCCCGCCTGCTGAGAAAGATGAATGCCTTTGCCAGCAACACGAGCCTTTTTGTGATTTAACAGCGCAACCGCAACTTGTAATTTCCCTTCAGATGACTGCGCACCTTTTTCAAAAATTTCTAAAATAAGTTCGGTACGATCCATAACCTCGGCCTCAAGCACGTCGGTAAGGTTCCGAGTCTGTTGATGCGAAAGAGGCTCTGAGATTATAACCTTGCCAATTGTATGAGACTTACAAAGCCCTATGATCTCATCAAGCTTTCCGCGAGTAAAAAAATAAGCACTATCAATTGAACGTAGCTTTATCATGTGCTCTTCGAATGTTTCAAATCCGTCAGACCGCACCAAATTTCTAAACTCCTGAAAGTAGGAGTCTGGGTCAATAGAACGATTTTGCGGTGTTTGAACGCCAACAATAAGTAATGCTGGTTGGTCAAGCAAATGAGTTGAGATAGAAGGTTTCATCCAAAAAAGTCCTTATTAGAATTAGCACCGCACCAAAAAACCTGAGGCTGGTAGACCTGTTACGAGGAGGGCAAAAATAAAACCCCCAACAAAAAGGTAGTTTATCAAATTTTAATGATGTGGTATAATTCTTGTAAGTCTTGCGCCATTAATTACGTAAGTCTTTATAAGTAAGTAGAAAGTTTATCTCTAAAAAGGTTGTTGTTTAAACTCCAATGTTTGATTCTATAGCACGCTCGTTTTCATCGTTCTTTTCGCGAATGGGTCGTCAAAAAACACTCTCTCAAGAGACCGTTAGCGACCTACTAAGGACCGTTGCAGATGCGCTTTTACAAGCCGACGTTCCGCTCGAAGCCTCGAATGCCTTCCTAGATTCATTAAAAAAGGATCTAGTCGGAGCGCAGATAAAAGGCTCTTTGCGCGCGGACGAGTATTTAATGAAAGTAGTAAACGACCGAATTCGAGAGTTTCTTGGTGGACAAGAAAATCATGATCTATTCGCCCCAACTATCCCATCTACACTTATGGTAATGGGGCTGCAGGGATCCGGGAAAACCACCACAACGGCCAAACTTGGCAAACTGATACTAACACGGCTTGGTGAACTCAAGAAAAAGGGACGCGTCCTAGCTGCATCTGTAGATTTTTATCGACCTGCAGCCATAGACCAACTTGAAGTCGTTTCATTACAAGCAGGTATCGATTTTTATCGAGCAACCGCAACCGACGTATTAAAAGCCGTAGAAGAAATTGATGCATACAGAAAAGCCCACGATTACACAACGCTCTTAGTCGACACAGCCGGCCGGCTCCATGTTGACGAAAAAATGCTTGAAGAGCTTGTACAGATAAGCAATCGGCTAAAAGGTGCAGTCAAGATTTTAGTACTCGACTCCATGACGGGTCAAGAATCCTTAAAAGTTGCAACCGTCTTTGAAGAGCGCGTAGGGTTTAACGGTGCCATCTTAACCAAGATGGACAGTGACACGCGCGGAGGAGCCGCCTTTTCATTTAGATATGCTTTAAAAAAGCCTATCGTCTTCGTAGGTACAGGTGAGCGAATTGCCGACCTTGAACGATTCCACCCAGACCGAATTGCCACGCGAATGCTTGGGATGGGCGATATTACCAGTTTAGCAGAACGAGCCACCGAAAAGATAAAAGCTCAAGAACAGGAGCAACTTTCTAAGGCTATGCGTAGCGGCCGCTTTACTCTAGAAGATTTTGCGCACCAGATTGACATGATGGGGCGCTTAGGCTCTCTAGGACAGGTAATGAAATACATTCCTGGCATGGCTAGCATGAAAATATCGCAAGAAAAGATTGAAGAAAGTGAATCAGAAATGAAACGGTTTAGAGCCATAATAAGCTCTATGACCAGAAAAGAACGTATTCAGCCCTCGTTACTTGAAGCATCGCGTAAAAAACGTATTGCACAGGGAGCTGGTGTCGCTGTTTCAGATGTAAATGTATTATTAGATCGGTTTACTCAAAGCCAGCAGTTGATAAAACAGCTTGGAAAGATGGGCCGGTTTTTTTGATAGAATTTGGTAAATTATTTAAGAAGGGATCTATTACATGGCAGTAAAAATAAGATTTTCGCGAATTGGGAAAAAACATGCCCCATTCTACCGCATTGTCGCAACAGATGAACGCGAAAAACGCGACGGAGAAGTTCTAGAAAATCTCGGAACCTATGATCCTCGCACAAAACAATTTCCACAGATACACGTTGATCGTATAGAGTACTGGTTAGGAAAAGGCGCTGTTCCAACTCCTGTTATAAAAAAACTGTATAAGCTGCACCTCAAAACAAGCGCTGCTGCAACAGTTTAAATAACACTACTTCTAGAGAGAAGGCATGATTGACAAACTCATTGAATATGTAGTTAAACAATTAGTAAGCCAACCGGCGTCTGTTGTTGTTTCGTCTGCTGAAAACGAGGGAAAGCTTGTTATCCAAATACAGGTTGCACCTCAGGATGTTGCACGTGTTATCGGAAGCGAAGGTCGTATTTTACGATCTTTGCGCACCATTGGTGGTCAAGTAGAGGCAGCAAAGGACCGCGAGATTGTTATCGAAGTTATAAAATAGATGAAGATCTCCGTCGTTACACTTTTCCCCGAACTTTACAGCTCGTTTTTGGGCACAAGTCTTATAAAACGAGCTCAGGAACAGGGAGCGCTTTCGTGCGAAACAATATCTTTGTTTGACGTCTGCGCACCCAAAGAACGTGCCGATGGTCCTATTTTTGGACATGGGCCAGGATTACTTCTTAGGCCAGACGTAATTGAACGCGCCATCGAGCAACAAGAAAAGCGGTACGGGAAAGCCTTCCGCATCTTCTTTTCGCCCCAAGGAACTCAGCTTGATCAGGCTGTGCTGCGAACGCTATATTCTAAAATTCAAGAATGTGGCGGGCACTGCATGGTCTTACCTGCACGTTATGAGGGGATGGATGTCCGCGTAGAAGAAGAATATGCGGACATAGTCATTTCGATAGGAGACTTTGTGCTTATGGGAGGAGACCTTCCTGCCATGGTTCTCTTGGAAGGGCTAGTTCGCTTTGTTCCGGGAGTTGTTGGCAAAGGAGAATCGGTTGAAAAAGACTCTTTTTCGGGAGCCTTTGTTGACCATCCTCATTACACAGCACCCGTTGTCTGGCATGGAAAAGAAGTTCCAGAGGTAATTCGTTCGGGAAACCATGCTGCTCAAGATCAGTGGCGACGTGAAAAGGCTGCAGAAACAACCGTAAAACATCATTTCGAATGGTTACGGTCACATGTAGAAACCAAAGAGGATATAGCTCTAGCAGCTCGGTTTATACCGCCGCACTATGCCGCCTTGATGCATACGAATGTTCTTGTGCAGCAAAATGTCGAGGGAAACAGTTCGATTATGTCGATAGATATTCACGACATCGCTCGAGCCGCTCGCACTTATGGTTTTAAAAGAACCTTTGTAGCAACGCCCTTAGAAGATCAACAGAAAATTGCAACTCGACTAATCGATTTTTGGCAAACCGGCGAAGGAGTTACATACAACCCCTCACGGCATGAAGCGGTATCCGAAGTCTCGCTAGTTGCAAACCTAGATGAGATCATTGAAGCTATAACATCAAAAGAAGGTGCGTCTCCTATTTTGATTGGAACTTCTGCACGCCGAGTTGATTCAGTTGAAAATATAACGTATTATGATCAAGAGACAGTCTGGAAATCAGGGCGTCCTGTGCTCTTTATTTTTGGAACGGCCAATGGTTTGGCTCCATCAATTCTGCAGCGCTGTGATTTTATTATTGGCCCTGTATGCGGATTTTCACGGTTTAACCACTTGTCAGTTCGCTCTGCAGCTGCAATTGTATTTGACCGATGGTTAGGTATAAAGACTAAACTATAGAATTTTAGGTTTTTTCAAGAGAAAAGGAATGGCATGAGAGCCAAACAACTAAACAAAGAAACACTGCTCCAGTACGGATTAACAGAGCGTAATTTCCCAAAATTTTCACCAGGCGATGCAATTCGTGTAGCGCAGCGGATTAAAGAGGGAGACAAGGAACGTATCCAGTATTTTGAAGGTGACGTAATAGCCGTTCACAACAATGGAATCGGATCGACCTTTACCATCCGCAGAATTGCGTCAAACGGAATTGCCGTTGAACGTATTTTCCCCATCCATTCTCCCAAGATTGATGGAATAGAATTCCTGCACCATGGAGACGTTCGTCGCGCAAAACTATACTACATGCGTGATCGTATCGGTCGCGGAGCCCGCGTGAAGGAACTCGTACTTGGTCATCAAGCAAAACGTGAAGCTGCTGCCCAAGCTGCCGCTCAACCTTCCGCAGAAAAAGCAGAGTAGCCACTGTGCATCCAGACGCGAGAGTATTTAAGGTTTTGATAGCGCTTGTAGCGCTCGTGCTACTTCCGACATGCGGACCAGTAAGCACAACCGTTAAACGTCGCATCTGTGATACAGAAACACTACTTTGTGAAGCCCGACTTGTCGACCTAGCATTTCCGCTAAACGTCAAAATCAAGGCCTTAGAACATCATCCGAAAAATACGAGTGCCGCCGTTAATCAGTCTGTCTGGTTTGAGACAACACTGAAAACAGAGGCACTCATTTCTTTCTACAAAACACAGATGGAACGGCTAGGATGGAAACAAGGGCCCATCCTATGGACAATCGATGAACGGGCTACGCTCATCTTCGAAAAGCCATCTCGCGTTGGACTAGTGCTCATAGACCAACACCCATCCAATCGCACCATTGTAACCTGTTCTGTAGTTAATCGATAAACAACCATAAAAGAAGCTTTACTCCATCTCATCCAATCTGCTCATGCGAACATCTGGGCGAGCAAGACGAGCACCCCTTTTGATTGTGGTTGGTTGTTTTTTAGCCGGTTGTTTTTTGGCAGCCAAATAGGCCTCAATCCACCCTTTCTGATTCTCAATTACACCAAGTCGTTTATAAAAACCTGCAAGCCGTTCTTTAGCTTTCTCGATCTTCTCCCTCATATTTACCTTCATAGCCATTTTTTGCTCAGGCGTGCTCGTGCGATACTTCTCCTTCAACGTAGCAATACGAGCCTTAGCCTTCTCAATCATTGCTTCTTTCTTCTGCTGAGCCTCAACTAACTTATTAAGCTTCTCGTTCAAGGACTTTAGCTCGTTCTTATCCATACCCTTTATGGAAACATGAACCTTTTTAACTTTCCCTGGTTTCATCTTTTTTTGCGAATAACTTCCATCCGTCGTTGACTTAACGGCATCTACCGCTGTAAAGCTCAACGCAGTTGGGACCAGCAACGCACTCAAAAGAAAATACTTAGACATTTTCATACCTATCTCCTTATTAAAAATAAACTACACTCCAACTATTTTTCGCCGGCTTGGATGCCGCATTAATGGTCCGCCCTACTTCTCAGAAGACCATTCCTTTTTATGCTCAGAGCTACACTCCTGCTTACACTTTTCCCAACAGCTGGAACCTGAATGCTTCTGTCCATTCACAGGCGCCGCCTTCCCGTGCTGCTCAGCACAATTTTGCTTACATTTTTCCCAACAACCTGAATCCATCTTTTTCTGACCATTCATAACGATCTCCTTATTAAAATAAACCCTAACAATCCAACACTTTCACCTCAACCAGCTACACCTAGCCCGAAAGTTTTTGCAACAAAAACCACACTGCCACACTTCACACGCCACCACTTAATTCATCAGGCCAATCATCAATCCGACTCCTCAGAATCAGATTCCTCAGAAAGCTTTTTCTTGGCAGCTGCATCAAAATCCGAAAGATTCTTCTTGGCCTGCCCCACCTCTGATTTCAAAGCCTCAAGGCTCTTCTGAGCATCTTTATGTTTTTGCTCTTCAGCAGCTACCTGTTCCGCAACCTCTTTCTTCTGTTGTTCTGTTGCAGCCTTCTCTAGTCTTGCCCTAAGAGCATCACGTTGATCCCTAATTCTGTTAATCCTGCGCTCGCGCTTTTCTAGCTTTTCAACCAAAGCATCAACCCTCTTCTTAAGCTCATCATAGGCCGCATTCAGAGAATCATAGTCCCTAACATTATAGTAGCGCGGCCCCACCCTAATTCCAAAGGCAGGGAAAAAATCCCTATGGTAGTAATGACGCCCCCAATAAGGACTTCCATAGTAACCACCATCCCAACCGCTACCAACGCCAAAACCTATAGAAGGACCATCACCGCCCAAACTAAATCCTATAAAAGCTTTCGCAGATCCAACGCTCAAAGCGCCAAGACCCAAAGCCCCAACCAATAAAAATCTCGATATCAAAGATCTCATAACACAAACCTCCTAATCTTAGAGAAAGCGCACACATTACCGGCGCACACCCTCTCACTTCGTAACCTTTTTACATTTCCCATTTCTACGACGGTACTGCCGCATCAACCTGCCTCAACTTCCTCTGTAAGGCTCTAATCTGTCGTTGAGTTTCCGCGCGCTCATCTCCCTCTTGGGCATCTAACCTATCATTTAACCTATCAATCTGATCTTGAATTTTCGAATAAAAATCCCTTAGATCGTCGTAAGAGTTGTACGTGTTCCCATCTATTACAACTGGCACAGCAAGCGCCGCTCCAATCCCAACAGTCCACCACCATGGCGATATACGGCCATACCCATGGTACCCATATCCATGATATCCACGATAACCTCCACGCCCCGGGCCATGACCTCGACGACCTGCCCCACGCCCCGGCCCAGCTCTATGGCCACTACGACCTCCACGACCACCACCATGGCCACCACGACCACCGCCACCTCCATGACCTCCTCGGCCATATAACACAAATGACCCAAATACTGCAACTACAAGCAAGCTAACAACTATTAAAGATTTCTTGTTCATTATCACACCCTCCTTCACTTCTTCCACTGCTCCTAAATACAATTACCAAAGCAATCCGCTCAGCAGAAACATTTACAAATAAACCACTACTATCAAAAATCCAAACCATTTAAAATGTTTAATTCTATTATAATTTAATATTAGCAAAAATAACCCTAAAAATTCAAGAGTTTTGTTGAAAGTCCGACAAAACTCCCTCTCTCAATCCTAATTCAGAGTCTAAAAAAACATTAAAAAATTAAATGCGCATAACAGCAACCGCGCTAAACTAATTCGTGCAAAGTTTTTCTGCTAAACGATTTATTTTACCCGCGCCAAGAAAGAGTAATAGGTCATTTTCTTGAAGTAAAACATCAAGTTTTTTAACAATATCCTCGTAATTTCCACCCGCAGAAACATAGTACGCATTTTTCATGCCACCTCTCTCCACCAGATCGCAAACCAATCGCTCTCCGGTTATTCCTGCAATAGGAGACTCGCTGGCTGGATGAATATCCGTAATAATAAGATGATCAACCTTGCCATTCGAAAAAACTGAAATAAAGGCTTCCCACAACTTTTCAGTTCTAGAAAATCGGTGGGGCTGAAATACAACAATCAATCGTCCCTTATTCTGGGCTTTAATTCTCCGTAAAGCAACGGTCAACATATTATCTATTTCGGTTGGATGATGCCCATAATCATCAAAAACAGCAGCTCCTCTGTAAACGCCTCGGTGCGTAAATCGCTGATCAACTCCTCTAAATACCTGAAGAGCAGATTCAACCACGTCAAATCCCACGCCACACTCAACCGCTACGGCCGCAGCCACAATACTATTTAGCAAATTATGCCGCCCTAACAATTGTGTTCTAAGATGCATCACCTTATTGCCGAAAAGAACGTCACATGACGAATACTCCGACTCAAGACAAGAATTCATAGCCTGGACAGCTGCCCCCGCTTCAAATCCATACGTAATGGTTTTTCTACGGATAGATTCAGGCATCTCAAGCAAAAGTTCTCGAGCCAATTTATCATCACTACACAAAAAAACTTTTCCATACCAAGGAAGACGTTCAAGAAATTGCAAAAAAGTCTTTTTAAGGTCAGCTGCATCACGATAAACATCCAGATGTTCAAGATCTATATTTGTAATAACAGCAATAGAAGGGAAAAGTGTTGTAAAAGAACGATCGCTCTCATCTGCCTCAGCAACCAAAAAATCTCCTGCCCCATAACGCGCATTAGATCCGAGATTGTGCATTATTCCACCCACAATTATTGTCGGATCAATCCGACCCTCAATAAGCAGGTGCGCTATTAATGACGTTGTCGTAGTTTTTCCATGCGAACCAGATACCGCAATGCTATATTTTTTCTTCGTAAGCTCTGCCAACATATCCGCGCGATGAACAACAGGAATACCCCTCTCCCGCGCCCGAACAAGCTCAGGACTATCCATTTTTATAGCAGTCGAGTGAACGAGAATATCAATAGAAAGATCAATGCAAGAGGCAGAATTATTGCCCAAAGAAACATCACACCCTAATGCTAAAAGGTTTTTGACACTCTTCTGTCCTAAATCAGAATCACATCCAGATATCTGATATCCCTGCTGCTTTAAAATAGCCGCTATACTGCTCATTCCTATGCCGCCGATTCCAACAAAATGAATATGTCGCTTTTTCTTGTACATAGTAAACAGAGATCTAAAAAACCTACCAACAGAACTTTTTAAGCGTACCAGAGTTATACCTAAAAGAGATCCCCCTCATAAAAGCTTTTTTAATTTTATGAGAAGTTTACGTATATGCAACAATTGATCTTTTACCTCTACCACGGGACTCTCCAAATTAAAAAAACTTTCAGGATCTCCGCGCTGTTTCAATGCACATCGAGCTCCGGCTATAGTAAATTTTTTTTCATATAGAAGCTCTTGCACTGCAGAAAAAAACCGAAGATCCTCGTCCGTATAATAACGCTGACCCTTTTCAGACCGACGCGGATTAACACAAAACTCCTTCTCCCAAAAACGAATCACCGAAGGCTCAATCTCCATTCCATCGCGCGAAAGCGCTCGCGCCAACTCACCTATCCGAAACACTCGTCTCTGCATCTTCATGGCAACATTCCCCTCTTCTCGCACTTTTTTACCTAGCCTACTGACACAATCTATGTTAATCTTCTTCTTAATTCAATGACCTCCATTAACAAAAAAAACATTAATTTCACAAGGGAATAAACGCAATGAACTGGCGAGATACTTTTGTTCGTTTTGGGACGATCCTAGTAATTTTCTGGGTTGTTAATATTTTGGTTTCATGGGGAATGAACTTTTTCATGGGACCGCGCAGCACTAACACCGTACTCACCGAAGAGGTGAAATCGGGTCAACGGGTAACGGCCTTACCAGCACCCGAAATACGGCAGCCACTAAAACTAGAGATAGATTTTGTCGATACTCCAACTTCCGACACAGAGCACAAGTTAGAACTTCCCGCACGCCTGTCTCGGGTAGAGTTTACTAACTTTGGGGCAACCGTTGGACGACTTGTTACAGAACGTCCTGCAGAAGGGACCGAACTTCAAACAGTCTCTCCATTGCCACTTACAGACAAGGAAAATCGACTATTCTTAGTTGCGCTCGACACTATGACCCCCTTCTTTTACACAACTACAGAAAGTAAAACCGAAGGGAATATGTCATCCATAACCTTCATCGGCGAAAGCCCCGTTGCACGCATTACCAAAACCTTCACGGTCTCAACAGCCGGCAATCTCTTAGATTTAATACTCACCATAGAACCTCTCCAAAAAGACATTCCGGTTCAACCTCGCCTATTTATACCTGCACCTAGCCTAACTGCGAACCAATTAGGGCATCCAATTTTCTCACGAAACAGCGAAATGCTCTCGGGTGTCGTCTTAGGAATTAAAGGAAACGTAGACAAAGTAGCGGCCACAGATATCAACGATGCTGCCTGGGCTATGCCGCAAATGTTTGGTGTTCAAGATCGCTTCTTTGCCCATCTTTTAGTAAAAGACCATCAAGCTTTCGCCCGGCGCGGATACTTTAAGCATGATTCCAACAATAATTTAAGTGCCATTATAGAAGGTCCTGTTATCAAAGAAAAAACAACCTGGACACTCTCCTTTTACTGCGGCCCTAAAGAGGCTGCCCGCCTTAACGAGGTGGATAGTCGGTTAGAAGCATTATTAGAATACGGATGGTTCTCCTGGTTTGCTAAAATTCTCATGAAGATCCTATGCTTCATCAACTCATATGTTCATAACTACGGCTGGGCAATCATCATCTTGGCGCTTCTCATAAACTTAATCATGTTCCCGTTCACTCAGCGTGGCCAAAAGAGCATGATTAAGCAGCAAGAGATGATGAAAAAAATGAAACATCTTGAACAAAAATATGCAGACGACAAAGAGCGCCTTCAACAAGAAAAAATGGAGCTTATTCGTAAATACGGAGCATTCCCTGGTGGAGTTGGCTGCCTACCCCTGTTTATACAAATTCCTATTTTCGC
The DNA here is from genome assembly GCA_001000065.1 of candidate division TM6 bacterium GW2011_GWF2_43_87. Lineage (GTDB taxonomy): Bacteria > Babelota > Babeliae > Babelales > Babelaceae > UBA12395. The sequence continues at coordinate 187,924 of LCGZ01000001.1, forward strand.
TGGTTTGAGCAATGCTCTGCGCAGCGCAATCGAACTTCATCAAGCTCCCTTCATATTCTGGATCACGGATCTTTCAAGCCCAGACCCACTTTACATTATCCCCATACTCCTTGGGATCTCAACATTCTTTGCCGCTGCAAAATCTACGGACGCCAAGCAGAATGTCATGATGATCATCATGAGCCTTGTCATTACCGGCGTTATGATGAAGCTGTCCGTTGGAATAGGGTTATATGTCCTGGTCGGAACGTTAGTTCGCGTAATCCAGGTCAGGGTTGTAAAGATTAAAAAAGAACACTTTTTTTGGAGCAAGTTCTGATGGACGGACTTCCGACACTAGTAAACTTAGTAAAACAGTTGCAGCGCGTCCCCTACCTAGCATCAAAGAACCTTCATCGCGTCGCAAACCACTTTCTTACAATGCAACCAGAGCAGTTGGAGCAATTTTGTCGCTCTCTACGCGAAGCACATGATCGACTCATAAAATGCCCGCACTGTTGTGCCTGGCAAGAGCGAAATGGATCATGCATCTACTGCTCGTCCCTAAAGCGAGATCATGGTCTGATTTGCGTTGTAGAAACCTGGTACGACCTAAACATCATTGAAAAATCCGGAAGCTATTCTGGCCTTTATCACGTATTAGGAGGAGCATTGTCTCCTCTCGATGGCATAGGCCCCGAGGATCTTTCATTAAACCAACTGATCAAACGAATAGAGGGTTCTTGTCGCGAAGTTATACTTGCAATGAACCAAACGCCTGAGGGGGAAGCCACCTCCGCTCTCATTGCACGCGCCCTACGAAACAAAGAAACCAAAATAACGTGCCTTGCGCGCGGCATTCCCATGGGATCAACATTAGAATACTTAGACCGTCTGACAGTGTGCAAGGCATTGCAAGAACGTCGAATATTTTGAAAGATAAACGATCATGGAACTACCGTTAAATAAAATACTCTTTAAAGAACGGCGAAAAAAACTTGTTCAACAGATCAGCACGCACCTTGAAATGCCCGTTCTCCTGTTGGGAGCATTTGAAAACGAACGATCTTCCTTTTATCAAGATAGTTCGTTTTTCTATTTTACAGGGATTTCAGAACCTGGACTAGCCTGCATAATTGAACCAGATGAATCCGACATTCTATTAATTCCTGATTACGCGAGCTCTAGAGCTGCATGGATGGGAGATACGCTTTCATTAAATGAAAACACCGCTCAAATCTATGGCTTCGAACAAGCTATGCCGTTAGGTAAAGCAATTAAAGGCTATCGCACAGGATTTTTCGACCCTATTAACCAATGGGACACCCTGATCATACATATTAAAAATCTCCTCAAAGACTACAAAACAATCGGCATCTGTCCACACCCTTTCCTTTACAGACTCTACAGCGAATTACCTGCACTTAAAGAGTCCATCTACGACATCTCCCCCACAATTGCATCCATGCGACGCTCAAAAAGCAAACCCGAAATCGAACTACTATTTAGAGCAGGAGAAGTCACACTGCTTGCACAAGAGGCGGCTGCCGCCGCCATCAAAGCAGGAGAATCCGAAAGCTCTATTCGCGCCAGCATTGATTATATTTTTGCACAAGAAAATGCAGAACACGCATTCCCTTCGATTGTCGCTGGGGGCAAACGCGCAACTATCCTACACTATACAGGATCATCAGAATCCCCTTTAAGCAATGAAGAGCTTGTTATCATTGATATCGGAGCCTCAGTAGAACACTACTGCGCCGATGTTACTAGAACCTATCCAGTCTCCGGGACCTTTTCAAAACGCCAACTTGAGCTGTACAGACTCGTTTTAGAAGCCCAAGAGCTCGTAGCCAATCTTGCACAACCCGGCTTCTACTTGAGAAATAATGAATTCCCGGAAAAATCTCTTCACCACCATGCAGTTGCGTTCTTCAAAGATCACAATCTAGACGCCTATTTTACCCATGGCATAGGCCATTTCTTGGGCCTAGACGTACATGATACAGGAGACGTTCTACAGCCACTGCAAGAAGGCGATGTTATAACCATCGAACCTGGACTTTATATACCTCAAGAAGGAATTGGGATCCGTATTGAAGACGACTACTGGATTGTAAAAAACGGTGCCGTTTCATTAACCGATCGCTTACCCAAGGCCCCAGAAGCGCTAGAAGACTTTATACGACAATTAAGATCGCCCATTGCGTAGAATTTACCACTCTACACATTCTCAACCGTTTTACCCTTAAGCTCTTTTCTGACGCGCATCCAATTCCGAAACAAAAGCAATGAAAGAGTTATCACAAGTCCACAGAAAAACGATAACAGCTGAGAAGTCCACAGTGGCCATTGCCACGTAATCCCTGCAATAAGGAAAGCAACGCACGCACCTATAAGCGCAGGCGTTGCATAACTTATCTGTGTACGCACATGATCAAGATGATACGCTCCTGCACTCATTGCAGAAACAACGGTCGCATCCGTAATAGGTGAAAAATGAGCCCCCGCAACGGCTCCTGCAATTAGAGCGCCTAGCGAGGGGAAAAAAACAGGAATATCATAAGGCAAGAAAGGCGCCTGACCAGCCCCCAACGATGCTAACGTCTTTATGGTCAAAGGCATAAGAATAGCAATCGTTCCCCAGGAAGAGCCTGTAGATGCGGTTGTCACGGTTCCTAGAAAAAAAATAATTAAGGGCAAAATAAAAAGTGGCAATGCAGTAGAAATAAGCTGAGCAAGATACATGCCAGCATGCAAATCATCGTTAATTATTGTCCCAAAGGTAAAAGCCAATAGCAACACACTCAAGGAACCCTTCATCAAAGAGATACCATTCCACGCAGATTTAAAAAGCTGCCGCACCGAGAAATGCCCCTGCCACCGATAAAAAACAGAAGCTACAATTAATGCTGCCAAACTCGCCATACACAAACTCTTTGTTGTACCAGCACATCGCAGCGTTTCGAGAAAACCATTGGCACCACCAAAAAGCCAACTATCACCAAAATAAAGAATAAAACAGGAAACAAAAACAATAAAGGCCGTCAACGGAACCAGAAACTCCGAAATACCACCCTGACGAGTCGAAACAGCCGACGCTCGTTGCAATTCAGGCTTCCCCCCAAAAAGATTACCCGTTTCTACAGCTATACGCTCCTGCTCATGCATGGCACCAAACGACAACCGCATGCGCACAATAAAAAACGCCGACCCCATCATAAAAAAAGCATAAAATATAAACGGTACTATCGCTAAATGGGCAAAAAGAGGATCCGCACTAATAAGCTCATTCTTACTAGGAAGGTCTGTTACTCCAGCCCTCTCTAATTGTGCAAATATCATCGCAGCCCATGAAGTAATCGGAATAAGAGGACAGAGCGGAGAGCTCATAGAATTAATCAGAAAAGCGAGTTTAACGCGAGGCACCTTCATAGAATCGGTCAAAGGTCGCACAATAGATCCGGTCATAAGACTATTAAGATAATCGTCTAAGAAAAAAATAACAGAAGGCAACAAAGCCGACCCTTCTGCACCGCGACGTGTTGTAACAAACTTCTTGAATAGATCTGTACACGCAGCAACCCCACCCGCATGCGTCATTAATTCGATAAGGGTTCCGAGAAGCAAAAGAAAGGAAAATAGATACAAATTACCAGGATCAGCTAGCATAGATCCCAACGAAAAGAACGCATGCCACAACGCACGACCCACCGCAAATTTTTCCACGATGAATGAAGCTGCAAAAATTCCTAACACTAATGACGCTAAAACATGCCGCGTAAGAGCAGCCGTTACCAACACAATTAACGGTGGTAGCAACACTATAGACGATATTATCATAGTAACACGATCCTCTTAAAAATATTTTTAATGGTTTTAAGTGTAACATATGCCACCTGAGTTCGCAAAACTAAGATGCACATGAAATTTGACCAATCGTCCACAGTATTTTATACTTAGTCCTGAGTTTCCCCGAACGTGAGTTTAATAAATAAAAAGCTGAAAAAGGTTTTTCCCATGGACATGAATCGCACCTTCTATCTTAAAACGGGCGAGCGCAAGCCCCAGTGGCACGTCATTGATGCAGCTGGAAAAGTTGCAGGACGTCTTGCCACAGAAATCGCAGCTCTGTTACGCGGCAAAAAAGATCCTTCCTATACCCCTCACATAGATGCTGGGGACTACGTTATTGTCATCAATTCAAACCAGGTAGTTCTCACCGGTGACAAATTGACGGGCAAAGAATACGTCTGGTACACAGGATGGCGCAGTGGACAAAGACGCGCTACTCCACAAAACAAGATGGACCGCTGTCACGAGTTTGTAATACAGCACGCCGTAAAAGGTATGTTGCCAAACAACAAATTGGCTGATGCACAGATTAAGCGTCTAAAAATTTATCCAGGAGCCGAGCACCCACACGAAGGACAAGTCAACGTATAAACGCTCTTTTTCGGTTTAGTTTATAAATTTGAGGTGCTTTTCTTCAGTTAGAAAAAGCACCTCAAATATTTCTAAGATGATGAGTTACCACGCGTTGCACGCTTTAAATCACGCCCTGCAAGAAAGAAAAAGAGAAGAGCTAGACCAAAAATAGTTATAAGCATAAGAAGTTCATAACTCTCTTCTCGAATTGTAACCCCAAAAAGACTCTCGGTAAGCACTAATAATAGCTGCCCCCCATCCAAAACAGGGATAGGCACCAGATTAAATACAGCCAAATTCAGACTTAAAACTGCAAGAAAAAAAACAAAAAATCGCCAGCCACACTCCACGCTTCTGGCCAACATCGTAACAATTCCAATCGGTCCGATGAGCGACTCCCCTTTTACACTGCTTAGCGCCTCTTTTTCACAGGAGAGCATACGTGGACGCCCCCATATGGAAAACACAAGCAACGCAAAAAGTAGATTTAAACCAATACCACCCAAAAGAATGGATACCTTAGCGTACAAAGGTTGCGCGGCAAATGATATAGCCTCCAGTCCCGGCACAACGGACCGCACGCCAAAGATCTCAACATAGCCACCAATCGGGAAGAGGGAGAGCACAAAGCGCGTTCCCGCAAACTTAGTCTCAAAGAGCACCGGCCCAAATCCAACTGAAAACTCAGGCGTTGCAACCCCAAAAAGCTTACAAAAAGCCCAGTGACCCAATTCGTGGATCGCCAAGACAATATTGATGCCCAGAAGGGCCCACGCTATATTGCGAAGCTTCAGATTCTTCACAGCACTCCCTTATGTATATAATAAAGTCTCCCGCAAAGGGCGACATACTAGCCCCCCGCAACTTACTTTCACCCAAAACCCCCACCTACCAACAAAAAAACCAACTAATTGCGCGAATAACGTCTTTAATACTCAAGTACAACATTAAGGATAAAACCACGGCCCAACATCCATAAGCTACGGCTATTTTTGCCTTATCTGGAAGCGGCCTGCGAACCACAGCCTCAATCGCTATGACTAATATTTGGCCCCCATCAAGGATAGGCAGCGGAATTAGATTAAGCGCAGCCAAGTTAACACTAATAAAAGCCAATAAAAGCAAGAACATTGGTAACCCACTACTCACACTCTTTGCCACCTCGGCAATGATCAACAGAGGACCACCCATACCGCTAGTACTCCGCTTAACTACCATATTCTTTACGGCACCAAAAACACCCGTAAAAAGACGGTTCGTCAAGGCTACTCCTCTTTTAAATGCCTCGCCAAAAGAAAGTGGAGGAACGGGTTCAAAAGTAAATGAGAAAGAAACCTCAAGTTTTCCAACTGCCAAGCCTTCTTTATCACCCCCCAAAACAATAGGAAGTTCAAGGCGCTGCTGATTGCGTTCTACAACCAATCTTGCATTTGTCTGAGCGCGCCCCTCTAACTGTTTTAAAAGAGCAGAAAAGTTACCTTTCACCTCTACTCCATCCACGGCAACAACAACGTCTCCAGGTAACACTCCTGCTTTCTCGGCCGCGCCGCCTTTCTCTACAGTTCCAATCGCTGCAGTCTTCACATTTTCAGGATAAAGAAGCGGTGAAGGCGGCATGCCAATCGCAAAAAGCTTTATAAATACAATATATGCAAACAATAAGTTCGCAATAATGCCCCCCGCCATAATAAGCGCTCTTTGCCAAAATGGCTTGCGCATAAACGAGCGATCATCTTCAACGGCAGCATGCTGCTGCTCTCCCTGTCCCGGCTCATAATTCCCAGCGATCTCAACATACCCACCAAGCGGTAGCGCGGAAATCGAAAACTCTGTTTCTCCAATCTTTTTAGTCAAAATGCGCGGACCAAACCCAATCGAAAAACTAGGCGTTCCCACACCAAACAACTTACAAAAAAGGAAATGCCCCAGCTCATGAATGGTAATAAGTACTCCAATCCCCAAAAGCCCAACCGCCAAAAGAACCAATCCCTTAAGCGCGAGGAACAAATACGCTGAAAATGCCATGCTTTCCCCTATTTACCCTTGTATAAAAACAAGGAATTGTTACACTGATAATCGTACTAATCGTTACTCTGATGATTACTCTAACACAAGGTAAACGTTATCATAAATTAAGATACTTGACCAAGCCGAGGAGAAAAAGGCGGAAGTTTAGGAATAGGTCACGATCTTTTTCTTGAAAAATTTACCAAAAGAGTTAGAATGAGATTACCTCCTCTAGAAGTTTTTGTGGACGCCTGTCCACGGCAGACGAGTGTGGAAAAAACGGTATACCGAAGTTTGTCCTAATTTGTTTAACTAGGGATTTTTAGAATGCCCACAATTAATCAGCTTGTCCGCTCAAACCGGGTGAGACAGAAAAGTAAATCCAAGAGCAGAGCGCTGATGGGAAATCCCCAAGTGCGCGGAGTTTGCACACGAGTATTTACCACAACGCCAAAAAAGCCTAACTCCGCTTTGCGTAAGGTTGCCCGTGTGAAGCTATCCAACGGAATTGAGGTTACGGCCTACATTCCGGGTGAAGGCCACAACTTGCAAGAACACTCAATGGTGTTAGTGCGTGGTGGCAGGGTAAAAGACTTGCCTGGTGTCAAGTACCACATTATTCGTGGAACGCTTGACGCTGCCGGCGTAGAAAATAGAAAGCAAGGTCGATCCTTGTACGGCGCTAAAATGCCTAAAAAAAAGCAGGGGTAGCATAGTATGGCTAGGCGTAGATCAGTTAGTTTTGTTCGGGATATCGGAGTTGACCCACGGTACAACTCTGAATTAGTACAAAAACTTATAAATGTAGTCATGTGGCGCGGCAAAAAAAATGCTGCCCGTCATATTGTGTATGAAGCACTAGAAATCATAACCAAGAAGAATGGCGGTAGTGTTGAAAAGGCACTTGAGCTTTATCTAAAAGCTATAGAGCAAATAACACCTGTCATTGAGGTTCGACCACGACGCGTGGGTGGTAGTGTATACCAGATCCCAAAAGAAGTTAATGCGCAGCGTGGACGGTCTTTAGCTCTCCGGTGGCTTATTTCTCAGGCTGCTGAACGGCAAGACAAGACCATGGGAGCTCGGCTTGCAAACGAGCTTTTAGATGCTATTGAAGGGCGCGGCGGAGCTATGAAGAAAAAGCTCGACGCACACAAAATGGCAGAGTCTAATCGAGCATTCTCGCATTACGCTTGGTAGGAGTGCGCAATGAATGTTCCCTTAGATCGTGTTAGAAATATAGGTATCGCAGCTCACATAGATGCCGGCAAAACGACCGTCACTGAACGTATTCTGTTTTATACAGGGCTTTCGCATAAAATCGGTGAAGTGCACGAAGGCGCTGCTACAACCGACTGGATGGAACAAGAAAAAGAGCGTGGGATTACTATTCAATCCGCCGCTGTTTCTTGCAAATGGCATGATTGTCAAATTAACATCATAGATACCCCCGGCCACGTCGACTTCACTATTGAAGTTGGACGTTCGCTCCGGGTTCTTGATGGTGTTGTAGCTGTTTTTTGCGGTGTAGGTGGTGTTCAGCCACAGACCGAAACAGTATGGCGGCAGGCCAATCGTTACCGTGTTCCCCGCGTTATGTTTGTAAATAAACTTGACCGAATTGGTGCTGATTATTTCAAAGTAATAAAAGAAGCAAACACCAAGCTACACGCTAACGCAATTGCTATGCAAATGCCTGTTGGTGAATCGGAAAATTTCAAGGGCATTGTTGATCTTTTGTCTCGCAAATACATGACGTTCAGCGAAGAAGATCGTGGATCAACTGTCACTGTCAATGAAATTCCTGAGGAACTAAAGGATCGCACAGAAGAACTGCGTGCTGAGCTTGTTGAACGCGTCTGTGAACTTGATGAGCGCTTGTCTGAAAAATTCCTCAATGAAGAGGAAATAACCACTGAAGAAGTTAAGAAAGCTCTTCGCAAGGGCGTTATTGAACGTCGCATTGTACCTGCTTTCTGCGGATCAGCTTTTAAAGACAAGGGTATTCAGCTCTTGCTAGATGCAGTCGTAGACTACCTTCCTTCGCCGCTCGACATACCTCCTGTAGAAGGAGAAGTCCCTCGCGAAGACAGAAAAGTTCTCCGTCATGCAGATCCAAAAGAACCGCTTGCAGCCCTTATCTTCAAGATCGCAACTGATCAATTTGGTACTCTCTGCTTTGTCCGGATTTACTCCGGAACCTTAAAAGCCGGTTCTTACATTTACAATGCCGGCAAAGGTTCAAAAGAGCGCGTTAGCCGATTGGTTCGTTTGCACGCTAACAAACGCGAAGAAATTGATGAATTAACCGCTGGTGATATTGGCGCTATCGTTGGACTTAGAGACGTAACAACTGGAGACACTATCTGTGACGAAGACAACAAGATCGTACTTGAAAAAATAGACGTCCCAGCACCAGTTATCTCTACCTCAGTTGAGCCAAAAAGCAAAACTGATTATGAAAAAATGACAATCGCTCTCCGCAAAATGTCACAAGAAGATCCGTCCTTACGGTTCACGTTTGATCGTGAAACAGGACAGACGGTTATTCGCGGAATGGGCGAGTTGCACCTTGAAATTGTGGTTGATCGACTACGTCGTGAGCACAAAGTTGAAGCAACACAAGGCAAACTACAAGTTGCCTTCAAGGAAACGATTCAAAAAACCGTTCAAGCCGAAGGAAAGTTTATCAAACAATCCGGTGGTCGTGGACAATACGGGCACGTATGGATCCGTTTTGAACCCCTCGAGCGCGGAAAAGGATTTGAATTCGTTGATGATGTTGTGGGAGGTTCTATACCGCGTGAATTTATTCCTGCGGTCCAAAAGGGTCTCGAGGAAGCCATCAATAGCGGCATTTTAGGCGGATATCCTGTTGTAGACATCAGGGCGTCCCTCTACGATGGCTCATACCATGATGTTGACTCCTCTGAAATGGCGTTCCAAATTGCGGGATCTATGGCTTTGAAAGAAGCTATGCGCAATGCAGATGCCTGCTTACTCGAACCTATTATGAAAGTAGAAGTTGAGACCCCAGAGGAATACCTCGGCGATGTAATGGGCGATCTCAATTCCCGACGTGGTCGCATTCTTGGAATGGAAGAACGACACGGCGCACAAATAGTACATGCTGAGGTACCTCTCGCTGAAATGTTTGGTTATTCTACACAACTACGTTCTATGACTAAGGGACGTGCAACGTACACGATGGAATTTGATTTGTATCAAAAAGTTCCAAAGTCAACACAAGATCAGATATTAAGTGCGAAGTAAACAATTTTTGGTAAATTTTCTGTTATCTGGAGATGACAATGGCAAAAGGTATTTTTGAACGCACAAAACCACACGTAAACGTTGGTACGATTGGTCACGTTGACCATGGAAAGACTACCTTGACAGCAGCTATAACAAAGACGCTTGCTAGCAAAGGATGGGCTGAAGAACGTCGTTTTGATCAAATTGACAATGCACCAGAAGAGCGTGAGCGTGGTATTACTATCGCTATTTCTCACGTTGAGTATGAAACTGCTAAACGTCACTATGCTCACATAGACTGCCCAGGACACGCTGACTATGTTAAAAACATGATCACGGGTGCTGCTCAAATGGATGGCGCTATTCTCGTAGTTTCGGCCGCTGACGGTGCTATGCCTCAAACACGTGAGCACATCCTTCTTGCAAAGAACGTCGGTGTTCCATCCTTAATCGTTTACTTAAACAAAGTAGACATGGTTGATGATTCAGAGATGGTTGACATGGTTGAAGAAGAAATTAGAGAGCTTCTTTCAAAGTATGATTTCCCTGGAGAGAAAACCCCGATTATTCGCGGCTCAGCGCTTAAGGCATTAGAGGGTGATCAAAGTGAAATAGGCGCCCCGTCAATTATGCGATTGATGGACGCTCTTGATAGCTATATTCCAGAACCTGCTCGTGAAATTGATAAGCCTTTCTTAATGGCTGTTGAAGGTGTTTTCAGTATTTCTGGACGTGGAACTGTCGCAACCGGACGTATTGAGCGTGGGAAGATTAAAGTCGGTGAAGAAGTCGAAATCGTTGGTCTCAACGGAAAAGGCAAAACCACCGTTACCGGCGTTGAAATGTTTAGAAAAACACTCAATGAAGGTATGGCAGGCGATAACGTTGGGCTTCTTTTGCGTGGCGTTGAAAAAGATCAAATCGAACGCGGTATGGTCTTGGTCAAGTCAGGCACTATTACTCCACACACAAAATTCAAATGCCAAGTTTATGTATTGACCAAGGATGAAGGCGGTCGTCATAGCCCCTTCTTTGTTGGTTACCGTCCACAATTCTACTTCAGAACCACGGACGTTACCGGTGTAGTTACGCTTCCTGAAGGTCGCGAAATGGTAATGCCTGGTGACAACGTGGCTCTATCGGTCGAACTTATTTCCCCTATTGCGATGGAAAAAGACGGCCGCTTTGCTATTCGTGAAGGTGGAAGAACCGTGGGCTCTGGTGTCGTGACTGAAATTTTGAATTAGTGTAAGGTTGCCATCGAATGAAAAAGCAGAAGATTCGTTTAACTTTAAAATCGTACGACCATCAGCTGCTTGATAAGGCGGTAAAGCAAATTGCGCTTGCCGTGCGGCGTACAGGGTCCCAAGTTGTGGGCCCCGTACCGCTTCCTAATTCACAGCGGTGTTTTACGGTGCTACGTTCGCCGCATATCGATAAGAGATCGCGCGAACAATTTGAGTTAACGACACATCGGCGGATTTTAGATATTGTTGCTCCATCCGACCAGACAATGGATGCGCTCATGAAATTGAGCATTTCCTCTGGCGTTGATGTTGAGATTAAGTAAGAAAGGTGTGTCGATGATCAATGGTCTCTGGGGCAGAAAACTAGGAATGACGCAAGTCTTTTCGGACGATCATCAGGTCGTTCCTGTGACGGCCATAGACATGTCACACTGGTTTGTGACACAAATAAAAACGAAAGAACATGACGGGTACGATGCCGTTCAGTTTGGCCTACTCCGCAACCGTTATCGTAACGAAACGTTCTCGGCGGACTGGCTTAAAGAAGCTAAGCATTATTTCTTAGCTTTTAAGGAAGCACGCATCACTGATGCCTCTGCACAATTCCAGATTGGGCAGCCGTTTGATATCGCTGCAACTCTTGCAAAAGGCGATATAATCGATGCATTTGGAACTACCATTGGTAAAGGTTTCCAAGGCGTTGTAAAACGGCACGGCCACAAAGGCGGACGCGCAAGCCATGGAGACAAGCTAGGTCGTGGACCCGGTTCTCTTGAAGGTATGAGACGAAGTGGCAGAGTTCGTAAAGGACGCAAGCTGCCCGGGCATATGGGTGCACATCAGTATGCAATAAAAAACCTTGAAGTTGTCATCGTGGATACTACAGCGCGTGTCGTTTTTGTAAAAGGCTCAGTTCCCGGCAAATCTGAGTCGTTGGTTTTTCTCAGAAAGTGTAAGTAACCATGGCAAACGAAACGAAAACAGGAGCCGTAACGGCTAAAACTCTGGGACTTTCCAGCAAGACTCGTCGAAAGGTGTCGCCAAGAAGCTTTGCTGTAGCAGTACGTGCACAACTTCAAAATTGGCGGCAAGGAACCGTTGCCTGCAAAGGTCGTAGCGACGTTAATAGAACTAACAAGAAACCGTGGAAACAAAAAGGAACAGGCCGCGCCCGTGTCGGTACTGCTCGTTCCCCATTGTGGCGTGGTGGTGGCGTAACTTTTGGTCCACAACCACGTGTACGGAAATTGTCGGTCTCGAAAGATGTTCGTCGCTCTGTATTGCAAGAACTGTTATGGGATAAGCTAGAAAATAGCCGTATTATACCCCTTGAGATAAACTGGCAAAGCGATGCACCAAAGACGGCAGACGCATACAAAGCCTTAAAGAACGTCGGACTTGATTGCGAGACCGTTGTGCTATTTGTAGCGCCTCATGATCACCGCTCTCAGTCATCATTTGCAAATTTGAAAAACGTAAGTGTACTTCTTTTTGACCAGCCTAATGCGTATGATCTTTCGAGAGGTTCATATTGGGCTTTTTTGCAAGAAGATGATAAGCTATTTAAAGAGATGGTGGGCGCATGGAACTAAGTCTTTATGATATTATTCGCGGCCCGCGCACAACGTCTAAGTCATACGATTTGAATCAATACTTTAAGCAACTTGTGTTAAATGTTCATCCAAAGGCAAACAAACGCCTCGTCGTGGAAGCCCTAAAAAAGCTCTTCAATGTCGAAGTTGAAAAAGTAAGAATTGTAGTACGTAAGGGACGTAAACGGCGTGTCGGGAGATTTGCAACCGTGGGCGCTCTAGAGAAAAAAGCCATTGTAACCCTCAAGGGAGACCAGGCTGTGAATCTAGGTGTTGATGCACCCGTCGCCTACTCCAGTGAGGAGAATGCGCGCCGGTCGCAGTCCGAGGAACAACGGTAAGGGAAGAACATGACAATTAAAAGAAGAAAACCGCAAAACTCGTCGCTGCGATTCCAGACATTTGTTGGTACAGAAGATATCACCAAAAAAAGTCCGGAGCGTAGCCTCGTAAAAGGATTACGCAAGCAAGGCGGTAGAAACGCCTATGGACGTATAACCGTCCGGCACCGCGGAGGCGGCGCTCGACGTCTGTATCGGATAGTCGATTTCAACCGATCAGAACGTGATATTGCAGGAAAAGTTATTGCAATCGAGTACGATCCAAACCGCAATGTCCGCATTGCGCTTGTTGTTTTCCCTTCGGGAAGAAAACGTTATATATTGGTACCGGAAGGGCTTTCAGTTGGCTCCATTGTAGAAGCCGGTAATGCGGTTGAAGCACGTGTTGGCAACTGTCTACCTATACGGAGTATCCCTGTAGGATTTGTAATTCACAATGTTGAAATACAACCAGGATCTGGCGGAAAATTAGCCCGATCTGCAGGCACCTCTATCCAGCTTATTGCGCGTGAAAACAATTACGCAAAATTGAAGATGCCTTCAGGTGAAGTACGCATGGTCCATGAAAACTGCATGGCAACCATTGGAGTCCTTGGTAACGCAGACCATAAAAACGTTTCGATCGGAAAAGCCGGTCGTACGCGCCGTATGGGTATTCGACCAACCGTTCGTGGCGTTGTCATGAATCCTATCGACCACCCACTAGGAGGTGGAGAAGGAAAATCGAAGTCTGGAAAACCACCACAATCACCATGGGGTAAGAATGCAAAAGGTGCCAAGACCAGACGGCGCAAGAGTTCACTGATTTTGAAAAGAAGAAAGTAGAGCGGAGTAACAACTGATGGCTCGATCTGCCAAAAAAGGCCCTTTCGTTGATGAATCGCTCCTAAGAAAAGTTGAGCGTTCTCGGACGAATGGAAAACGTGAATTAATAAAAACATGGTCCCGTCGGAGCATGGTCATACCTGATTTTGTGGGATTGACCATCGCTGTTCATGATGGCAGAAAATTTGTTTCCGTCTTTCTAACGGAAAACATGGTTGGTCATCGTTTGGGCGAATTTGTTCCAACACGGACCTTCAGAATGCATAGTGGCCAACGTAAAGAGGCCGCTGGAGTTGGTGGTGGATCATCCTCTTCAGCATCTGAATCTAAGTGAGCGAGGAAAACAAAATGCAATTTAAAGCTAACTCAAAGTACGTTTGGTACTCGCCATACAAACTACGGCCTCTTGCCGACGTCATTCGCGGCAAAAATGCCGTAGATGCGTTAAAGTGGCTAACCCTATATGGAACCAAACGTTCAATCCCGCTGCGCAAAACGCTGGTATCCGCGGTGGCAAACGCTAAAGACAGAGAGAATCTAGCACCTGTCGACTTGATCGTATGTGAAGTTCGCATTGATCAAGGTCCTATTCGCGAATATCACAAACCGGGCGCACAAGGACGAGCAATGCCTCAACGCAGTAGGCAAAGCCATATTTTGGTAGTGGTCGAATCTAAAAAGAAAAAAGAGGCTTAGTGTGGGACAAAAGGTTAACCCAACAGGGTTTAGAATAGGAGTTTACCTCCAACATCCTTCTCGGTGGTTCGCGCGTCAGAATCATTCTTACGCCCAACTTTTAGCAGATGATCTTGCTATTCGTGGTTACATCAAAAAGAATCTCGCAACCGCAGAGATTGGCCGCGTCGAAATCGAACGAACCGGCGATGTAATGCGCGTGATTTTATATTCTGCACGTCCCGGAATTGTAATTGGCAAAAAGGGTCAGGACATTGAGGGATTGAGAAAGAAGCTTGCAGAGCTACTTCACAACATCAATGTTGAAGTTTCAGTTCAAGAAATTAAAAAACCTGAACTCGCCGCTGCAGTTGTCGCAGACAACATTGCAGACCAGCTAAAAAAACGCGTTAGCTTCAAAAAAGTTGCGCGCAAAGCTGCATCAGATGCAATGCGTGCAGGCGCCAAGGGAATTAAGATTCGTGTAAAAGGACGCCTAGGTGGAGCTGAAATCGCACGCGAAGAATGGGTGCGACTCGGGTCTGTACCGCTTCATACATTAAGAGCTGATATTGATTATGCACTTGGGGAAGCCCTAACTACATACGGCATTATTGGCGTAAAAGTATGGATCTACAAAGGCGATTACAATTTAGTATAAGCGAGATATTAAGGTGCCAATATGTTGATGCCAAAAAAAATCAGATACCGAAAGGTACAACGAGGAACTCTAAAGGGTCGTTCAAAGGGAGCTCGCGAAGTCACATTTGGTGAATTCGGGCTTCAAGCAACCGAACCTGCTTGGCTTACAGCCCAGCAAATCGAGGCCGTCCGCGTTACCCTTTCACGTAAGTTGAAAAAAGTTGGGAAACTCTTTTTAAGAATCTTCCCGGATAAGCCCATTTCTAAGAAGCCAGCCGAAACTCGTATGGGTAAAGGAAAAGGCAACGTGGAATTCTGGGTCGCCTGTGTTAAACGTGATCGCGTAATGTTTGAAATTTCTGGGCTAGAAGAGGCTGAAGCAAAAAAAGTTTTGCACATGGCTTCTTGCAAACTACCTATGAGAACTCGCATTGTGCGTCGCGCTACACCAGTTTTAGAACAAGAGATGGAGTAAGCGATGCCTAAAACAACAAATGCTGAATTAGCAAAAATGACGCTTGAGCAGATTGCGATTAAGGCTGATGAGTTGCGTAGAGAGCTTTTTCAGCTTCGTTTACGCATGGTATCATCGCCCGTAAAATCGTTCCCGACAGATCAGAAAAATCTGAAGCGGGCAATCGCTCGAGTGCTTACTCATGCCAACCAAAAAATAGCTGCTGATAGTGAGACGAGGAGTGTATGACAGACAACACCAAAGCTAAAAAAACACTCGTAGGGTACGTAGTATCCGATGATATGCAAAAGACGATCGTGGTTAGCATCCCAAGATCGTACATTCATCCTACTTATAAAAAAGTAGTACGTACTGAGAAAAAGTACAAAGTTCATGATGAACAAGAGGCAGCACACGTTGGGGACAGAGTTGAGATCTGCGAAGGTCGCCATATGTCCAAAACAAAGTATATGCATCTGGTACAAGTTATTGAGACAAAGTCCGGACGTTAGATAGTGAGTGTGTCATGGCTATACAAAAAGAAACATATCTAAGAGCTGCGGACAACTCGGGTGCGCTTGAGTTGCAGTGCATCCATTTAGTGGGAAGCTCAGGTAAGAAAAAGGCTTACATTGGTGACATTATAAAATGCGCCGTGAAAAAAGCCGTTCCGGGACAAGCGGTCAAAAAGAGTGATGTTGTCACCGCCGTTATTGTACGAACACGAAAAGAATTTCGTCGTGAAGATGGAAGCTATATTCGGTTTGGAGATAATGCTGCAGTCATTATAAAATCTCTAGATGACCAATCGCCTATCGGGACACGTATTTTTGGTCCAATAGCACGCGAATTGCGTCAACTTGGTTTCACAAAAATCGCGTCGCTAGCTCCCGAAGTATTGTAGGGTAATTTATGAATATTAAAAAGAACGACATGGTCGTGGTCATAACCGGAAGCGACAAAGGCAAAAAAGGCGCCGTTGTTGATATTTTATCAAAAAAGGGTAAAATAAAAGTGCAGAATGTTGCCGTTGTAACGCGACATCTAAAAGCACGCCGCCAAGGTGAAAAGCCTGGAATCAGAAAACAAGAGCGCTGGATCGATGTTTCCAACGTAAAGAGAATCTGACATGTGTGTTATATTGCATTCTTTGGTCGTGTGTTAGGTAAGGTTTATGATGGATAAGGTTCAAGCTATGCCTGCAAGCGCTAATCGCCTTAAGGCTTTTTATGAAACAACCGCGCGTCCTAACCTGCAAAAGACGCTCGGATTGGAAAATATTATGCAGGTTCCGAAAATTTCTAAGATCGTCATAAATATGGGCGTGAAAGAAGCCGTTTCGGATAGCAAAGAGCTTCAGGTTGTAGCAAAAGTGCTCGAAGCAATAGCAGGACAAGCTCCTGTTAAGACAGCCGCTAAGAAGTCAATCGCGGGTTTTAAAATCCGTGAAGGAATGAACATAGGTGTATGCGTAACATTACGCGGACCACGTATGTATACATTCCTTGACAAGTTAATTAGTTTGTCATTACCCAAGGTTCGCGACTTCCAAGGAATTCCATCAAAGCTCGATGGTCGTGGTAATTATAACCTTGGCATTAAAGAGTGGAATATTTTTCCTGAAGCCGAGTCTGCAGGTGCGGGTGAAAAGATGCATGGTCTTAACATCACCATTTGCACAACGGCTCAAAGCGATGAGCATGGCCTCGCTCTATTAAAAGAGCTGGGAATGCCATTTACAAAAACAGGCAAGGTGCGTTAATGGCCAAAAAGGCATCAGTAGAAAGAAATAATAAAATACCGGTAACGTCAGCAAGACACAGAAATCGTTGTAAGCGTTGTGGAAGACCTCGCGGTTACATGCGCTTTTTTCAGATGTGTCGTCTCTGTGTGCGCAACCTCGCAAACAATGGGTTGCTGCCCGGAGTAAAGAAGTTGAGCTGGTAGAATAGATGCAAGGATTGTGATGTCAATAGATACAATAGGAAATTTCCTTACCTCTGTACGAAATGCTATTGCGCGCTCAAAGCAATGGGTTGAAGTTCCGTACTCACGAATCAACGCGCAAATTGCTGAGATTCTCAAGAGCGAAGGATTCGTCAAAGACTTTGCAATTATGCAGAGAGAAGAGAGCTTCCGAAAACAACTTAGAGTTTATCTAAAGTATGTTGATGGTGAATCGGTTATTCATGAAATAGATCGCGCCAGCACTCCTGGTCGTCGTGTTTATGAGGGAGCGTCAAAACTCCGTCGTGTTGTTGGTGGTCTTGGTGTCGCTATTGTAACGACAAGTTCAGGACTTATGACCGACAAAGAAGCTCGGCAACGCAAGGTTGGCGGTGAAGTATTGTGCACGGTGTGGTAGGGGTATATTAGCATGTCAAAAATTGGAAGAAAACCCATAGACCTTGGTTCCGTGAAGGTTAACATTGCAGGACAAGAGGTTCATTACGAAGGCAAACATGCCAAGGGCATCCACGTGGTCCCAGACCTCCTTAAAGCAACTATTGAAGATCAAAAGCTGCTAATAACAGCCGCACGTAAAACAAGTGACACTAACCGCCTATGGGGGTTGCACAGAGCGCTTCTTGCAAATAAAATTACCGGAGCTGAGACGGGTTTCCAGAAAGTGGTAAAAATCGTCGGACTCGGTTTTAAGGCAATTAAAAAAGGCTCAGGACTTGAGTTTTCTTTAGGATACAGCCACAAAATCGACTTTTCTATTCCGCAAGGCATAACAGTAGAAATCGATAAGACGGGGCAACTCTTAACGATATGGTCAAATGACAAAGAACTTCTTGGACTTGTATGTAGCAAGATTCGAGCTTTGCGTCCACCAGAACCGTATAAGGGCACGGGAATTTATTGCGGCGACGAAGTAATAGTACGTAAAGCCGGCAAAGCCAAGGCATAATCTTTTAGCAGTTTCAGTGGAGACAAAGACGTGTCATTACAAAGAAAAATTGCGCACAGTGCAGAACGGCGAGCACTACGCGTTCGAAAAAAGTTCAAGGACAGTTCTCTGCCACGGATCTCCGTTTTTCGGAGTCTCCGGCACATGTCTGCACAAATCATTGACGACAAGGCCCAGAGAACACTTGTTAGTTGCTCATCCCTTGAATTAACAGGGTTGACAGGAGACAAGAAGGCAATTGCGCGCGCAGTAGGTTTAGAGCTTGCAAAGCGTGCGTTAAGCAATAAGATAGAATCGGCAGTCTTTGATCGTGGACGCTTTCTGTATCATGGTCGAGTAAAGGCTTTGGCTGAAGGCATTCGCGAAGGCGGACTGCACGTTTAGATAGCATAATAGAAAGATTTTGGGAATTAGAGAATGTCAGAGACAACATTTATAGATTCTGTGGTCAGCGTTCGACGCGTGACGAAGGTTACAAAGGGTGGCAAACGCTTTTCCTTCTCTGCATTCGTTGTTTCAGGCGACGGAAAAGGAAAAGTTGGAATTGGTCTTGGAAAAAGTCGTGATGTTTCAGCAGCGATTGCCAAAGCTACAACCCGTGCACGAAAAACAATGTTCGACGTGCCTCTACGTGGGACCACGTTGCCTTACGGTGTAAAGGGCCGACACGGCGCAAGCTTTGTTGTTCTTTGCCCTGCATCAAAGGGTACGGGGCTTATTGCTGGTGGAGCGATCCGAGCTGTTTTAAAAGCTCTTGGCGCTATTGACGTACTTGCCAAGTCGATTGGGCCTTCTGCATGTGGCCAAAACTTGGTAAAAGCCACGTTAAATGCCCTTGCAAAGACAAGGTCTGCAGCGCATATTGCACGGCTACGAGGAAAAACAATTGAGGCTATAGCAAAGGGAAGCCATGGTTCTGTCGCTTAATGAGCGTGTGAAGCTTGTAAAAAAAAGAAAAGTTGTTGGTCGCGGTGGAGATCGTGGAAACACATCCGGACGAGGCATGAAGGGCCAAAAATGTCGCTCAGGCGGCGGAGTTGGCGTCATGTTTGAAGGCGGACAAATGCCATTAGCTCGCCGTCTTCCAAAACGTGGATTCAATAATGCCGTGTTTAAGAAATGCTTCGAAATCTACAACTTAGACCAGTTGAATACTTTCTTTGCAGATGGTAGTGAAGTATCGCGCCAAACTCTCGTTGAACGAGGCGTTTTGCGCGCTAAGAGCACCGCGGGCATTAAAATATTAGGCAAGGGAACGCTTGAAAAGCGCCTTGTTGTGCACGCAGATGCCTTTAGCAAATCTGCTGCGGAAGCTATCGTAAGACTAGGTGGCGAGGTGCACGTACAAAAGGAGACGTAGTATCGTGATTCTGCTCAAGAACTTTAAGAATATTTTTCTTATACCTGAGTTGTTGAAAAAGTTAATGTTCACACTTGGGGTTATTATTGTGTTTCGCATTGGTTCATTTATTCCTGTAGTAGGAATAAACGTGCCTGTGCTTGCGGATTACATGAATAAAGCTGGAGGCGCGGGAGGGCTTCTAGGCTATCTCGACGTTATCTCTGGAGGGTCTCTTTACAGAAGTACCTTGTTTGCACTTGGAATCAGTCCTTATATCTCATCATCCATCATCATGCAACTTATGAGTATGACGGTACCCTATTTTGAGAGACTCATCAAAGAAGGGGATTATGGGTATAAGGTATTGAACCAGTACACACGTTACTTAACATTCGCATTAAGCGTCATGTACAGTATGACCTACGCAACATTCTTGGAACGCTCCGGCTTAGTGTTAGAACCAGGCTTTAGCTTCAAGATTATTTTTGTGATGTCATTAACGCTTGGTTCTATGTTTGTAATGTGGCTGGGTGAGCAGATTTCTCTAATGGGAATTGGAAATGGAAGTTCCATGCTCATTTTTGCAGGTATTGCAGCTCGCTTTCCGGATTATTTCATCAAGACGATTTACTCGGTACAAACGGGAAGTTTACACATTTTCATGGCTTTCTTCATCCTTCTATTCTTCGTAGCAATTACAGGATGCATCGTCTTTCTTGAAAAAGGAGATCGAAAAATCCCCGTACAATATGCACGTAGAGTTGTAGGACGTAAGGTCTATGGCGGCCAGAGCAGTTATATTCCTTTCAAGATAAACACCGCAGGAGTTATGCCTGTTATCTTTGCTTCATCGATTATCAACATTCCTATGTTTGCACTACAGATGCTGTCTGCACGCTGGGATTGGGCTAAGTCATTGGTGGATCATTTTTCATATACAGGCTTTCTATTTAATGTTCTACAGTTTGGTTTGATTGTATTCTTTACGTTCTTCTATACAGAACTAGTTTACAATCCCGACAAACTGTCTGATCAGATGAAGAAGAACGGTGGATTCATCCCCGGTATTCGTCCCGGCAAAAATACAGCGGACTACTTTTACTACATCCTGACACGTGTCGGATTAGTTGGGGCCTTGTATCTAGGATGCTTAGCCGTACTTCCTAACCTCTTGCTAGTCCTAGTCCCAACTATGCCATTCTATCTTAGTGGAACATCGATTTTGATCGCAGTAGGCGTTGTCCTTGAATTTGCGTCGCAAATCGAATCTTATTTGATTGAAAGGCGCTATGAAGGATTCTTGTCTACGGGCAGGATGAAAACCAGGACAGCATCTTGAATAAAAAAAGATCATTTTCTTCTTGCATAGACTCTACGCAAAAAAGTAGGAGCGTCACAGCTCCTACAAATGTTTGTCGCAGAGTCCATTTTTCCTTGGGCAACACAACGGAGCACAAGCCTGCACAAAAAACCGCTCAAGGATGCAGAAAGATAGATTTTTTTGCAAAACCTGATAAACTAAACATCAAGATTTACGCAATTTTTACCATGCATCTTAAAATAGAAAAACGCATTAACTTTATTTGCCACGCATCTGTCAATCGTCAGATTTGGCAATTTTTTGGTGCAAACGCAAATGGATTGGGGATACAACACCAATGATAACGATAAAAAGCAAACACGAGCTATCTCTGATGAAGTGTGCAGGTGCGCACTTAGCAGAGATTTTTTGCAATCTATCGTCTATGGTTACCCCTGGCGCTACTACATTGGCGTTAGATAAGTGGATCGAGGCAGAACTCAAAAAACGCCAGTTGATATCCCAATCCAAAGGATACAGAGGTTATCGACATGCAAGTTGCATATCGATAAACCATGAATTGGTGCATGGTATACCTTCCGCACACGTAACGGTACGTGAGGGAGACCTTGTAAAGATTGATATTTGTGCGGCATGGAAAAACTATTGCGCAGATAGTGCTCGCTGTTTTGCTGTAGGCGTTGTCTCGTCTGACGTAAGAAAACTTATGGAGACAGCAACAAACGCTCTAAACAGTGGCATTGAAAAGACATACGCAGGAAAACGCTTATTTGACATATCCGCTGCGGTTCAGACCGAAGTGGAGCGGGCAGGTTTTGGCGTAGTAAGGGATTTTTGTGGACACGGCATTGGAAAACATATGCACGAAGAGCCAGAAATTCCCAATTATGGACACGCTGGAACAGGCCCTGAGTTACGCGTCGGTATGGCGCTGGCAATAGAGCCCATGATTACGCAAGGAGATTATCGCATTGCGGTTGCATCCGATGGTTGGACTGCTAGTACGATAGATGGGAGCCTAGCTGCACATGTTGAAGACACGGTTATCGTTACAGAAAATGGTCCGGAAGTGATTACACGGTTGTGAATATGGTGTTTGAAAAAAAGAAACAAAAGGATGATGTAATCCGTATGGATGGCATTGTTCGGGAAACATTACCCAACGCAATGTTTCGTGTTGAAATCGAAGGTGGACACATAGTACTTGGACACGTATCCGGAAAAATGCGAATGAATTATATTCGTATTCTACCCGGAGACAAAGTGGCCCTAGAGCTGTCTCCCTACGATTTGACGCGTGGACGCATCGTGTTGCGGTATAAAAAGCATTAGAAATGGGGGCCCTTTGGGGCCAAATTTAAAGGGAATAACATGAAAGTAAGAACCTCGGTAAAAAAAATATGTCGCAATTGCACGATTGTGCGACGCCATGGAATTGTGCGCGTACTATGTAAGGCCAATCCCCGGCACAAACAGCGGCAAGGTTAAGATAAGTACAGATGAAAAGACTAGAAGGACGGTATGGCTAGAATACAGGGTGTTGACCTTCCAAACGGAAAGCGCATTGAGCATGCTCTTCCCTACGTTTTTGGTGTTGGGTTAATAAGCTCTCGGCGCATTCTAGAAAAGTTAAGCATTAACTTTTCTACACGGGTTAAAGATTTAACCGAAGCTGAAGTAGCTGCTATTCAGCGCGAAGTTACAGACAACTATGTTACTGAGGGAGATCTTCGTAAAGAAATCCGTCAGAACATAAAACGCCTTCAAGATATCGGGTCCTACAGAGGGCTTCGACACAAAAGGTCATTGCCTGTGCGTGGACAGCGAACCAAAACTAACGCTAGAACGCGTAAGGGACCTCGTGGAACGGCGATTGCGTTGAAACGTAAGATAACGAAAAAATAGCCTAATATAAGGACATAGTGGCATGGCCTACGTAAAGAAAACGAAAAAATCGCGGCGCCAGATTGAGACTGCAATAGTACACGTGAAGTCAAGCTTCAATAATACCATTGCTTCAGTTACAACAACTGAAGGGGATGTCTTATTGCGTTGCAGCGCAGGACGCCTAAACTTTAAAGGGTCTCGCAAAGGTACTCCTTTTGCAGGCTCGCAGGTTGGAATGCAACTTGCAAAAGAAATGTCTCCTTTTGGTATTAAAATGGTCGAAGTAAATTTACAGGGCCCTGGATCGGGACGTGATTCTATCGTTAGAGCTATACAGTCACACGGATTTACAATTACAATACTTCGTGACGTTACTCCTCTACCACACAATGGCTGTCGTCCCCCTAAAAAGGCTCGTAACTAGTGTGGTTGGATTAGATATCCCCTGCAAGATTTAAAAAGTATCAGAGAAAGTATCAGAGAAAGTGTCAATGGAACGTAAAATCAAAGAAGTCGACCGCAAGGAAGAACGTAAACAAAAAGGCATGGTAACCAAGCGTGCTACCAAGCTCACAGAATACGGTCGGCAATTACTTGAAAAACAAAAACTAAAAGAAACCTATGGTATGCGTGAGCGGCAGTTTAAGCGGTTCTTCGCAATAGCTCGTCAGAGTCGCGAAGCTACCGGTGAACAGCTTTTAAGTCTCCTAGAGCGTAGGTTAGATAATGTGGTATTCCGCCTTAAATTGGCGACTACTCGTAATCAAGCTCGGCAGGTTATTGTGCATGGACATGTTATAGTAAACAATACTAAGGTTCATTCACCCTCATATTTAGTCAAAATAAATGATGAGGTTAGCTTGTCTCCTGCGTCCGCTAAAAAAGAAGAATTTGTCAAACAGGTTGTTGACAAACGTGGAGCAGCCGCAGCTAAAGTGCCAGACTGGTTGGAACACAACAAAAAAGATCGGCGTGGAAAAGTTCTTCGCTTCCCTGTTCGTGCAGACGTCCAGATCCAGGTTAACGAAAACTCCATTGTTGAGTTGTATTCGAAGTAATAATGGTGGTCAACGATAAAACGCAATAATTGGGTTAAGAGGGTGCGGGAGGTTTGATGGAAAAAAAGACGTATCGGCCTTTAACGATCCCCAAGCTAAGTTGGGATACGAAGACGCTCACAACGTCCAATGGACAGTTGACAGCGCAGCCGTTGGAACCCGGTTTTGGAATAACATTGGGCAACGCTTTGAGAAGAACTTTGCTTGGTGGTATCGAAGGATCTGCTGTTACAGCGGTCACTATAAAAGGCATTAACAATGAATTTTCAGTATTGCCGGGTGTGGTAGAAGATGCCATGCAGGTTATTCTGAACATTAAAGAAATCGTAGTTCGAAACAACCAAGGACTCTCGGGAAAAATGAGTCTTACGATACAGGGTGAAGCTACTGCAACGGCAGGTGATATTGTGACTGATGAGCATCTAGAGATTCTCAACAAAGAACATGTCATTGCTCATGTTGCAGCAGGTGGACGCCTAGAAATCGAGTTTTTCGTCGACACGGGACGAGGGTATCAAGCGGCTTTATGGCCAATTGGTCAAGCGCTCCAACCCGATGGACGTATCTACTTGGATGCTATGTTCTCTCCGGTGCGTAAAGTTGCATACGAAGTGCAAAAGACGCGCGTCGGTGATAACATCGACTACGACAAACTAGTTTTAACTGTAAACACAGATGGGACGGAAACCCCTGTGGATGTAGTTAATTATGCTGTTTCCGTTATTAGGACCCAACTAGAACACTTCCTTACATCAACAGAAATCCCCTTCAATGAGATTTCTGCGGTCCCTAAGGAAGAACTAGAAGCCGAAGGTCCAACAGAAGACAAGGAACAGCTGCAGGGCCTGCCTGTTGATTTGCTGATGAAGCCAATTGACGCGCTTGAGTTCTCTGTGCGGGCACACAACTGCCTCATTAATGCGGGAATCCTACGCATTATTGACCTTGTAAATTTAAGTGAAGATGAGCTCCAAAAAATCAAAAACTTTGGACGGAAATCGTTTGAAGAGGTTAAAGAGGGGCTTCGGCAGTACGGGCTTTCGCTCGGCATGAACGTCGACGAAGCCGATCTGCTTAAGTTAAAAGATAAAGCGAAAGAGTAAGATCGTGCTACACCAAAATTCACTCAAAAAACTTAACCTGGCTGCGCCGCACCGTCGTGCGCTCCTAAGAAATCAGGTTATTTCGCTCATTTTGAACGGAAGTTTGACTACTACAAAGGCACGCGCCAAAGAAGTAAAAAAGATAGCTGAAAAGCTCGTTACTCTGGCACGTGATGGAAACACATTCAACAACCGCCGGCGCGCAAAAGCTATGCTTCCTTATAAAGAAGAAGCATTGGTAAAGCTTTTTATGGAAATTGCACCTCGTTATGTCACTCGACCAGGGGGCTATACCCGTATCTATCTGCTTGGTAAGCGCATGAGCGACACCGCAGAAATGGCACGTCTTGAATGGGTCATGTAGTCTGGTTGCCAAATAGACAAAAAACGCTCTGAGCCCCCTTAAATGCGGGGCTCTTAGTGTTTTAAAAGTGGTATAAAAGCGTTTTTTATAAACGTTCACATGGAGAATAGGAGAAGAATCCATGAAGATAAAAATTTTATCTATGGGATTGGTACTCGTGCTTGGTGCCC
Source organism: candidate division TM6 bacterium GW2011_GWF2_43_87 (assembly GCA_001000065.1). GTDB lineage: Bacteria > Babelota > Babeliae > Babelales > Babelaceae > UBA12395. The sequence goes on from LCGZ01000001.1 coordinate 213,528, forward strand.
TGGCACTAGAAATAGCATTCAGCAGCCAAACCGCAGCAAACAGTGCCACTGCCTCTATAAAAACTCATACAGACTGGGATACCATTATCATTGGTGGAGGTCCAGCAGGACTTGCAGCAGGAATGCACATTGCCGATGCTCACTTTAAAGTAACGATCTTAACAGGCCCAGAACCGGGAGGATTACTAACGCATGCAAAATGCGTAGAAAACTGGCCGGGAATTTTGGCCGAAAGCGGTATGTCTATAATGGATCGAATGCTTGAGCAGGCAAAAAGCCATGGTGCAGACATAAACTACGACTCCGTAACTTCTGTTGATTTTAGCCACACACCTTTTGTTGTAACTACGAAAAATTCTGGAACCCTTTACGCACGTACCATTATTATTGCCACAGGATCATCCCCTCGCCAACTTAAAGTTCCAGGAGAAGCCGAATACTGGGGGCATGGTGTTTCATCGTGCGCACTCTGTGATTCATTTGCCTACATGGGAAAAGATGTTGCCGTTATTGGGGGGGGAGACTCCGCAGTTAATGATGCCATCCATCTAGCCGATTATGCAAAAAAAGTTACCGTTTTTGTACGCGCAAGAGAAATGCGTGCCAAAGCTGTCATGCAAGATAAACTTAATGAATATTCTAATCGTATAACTATTATCCATAATAAACAAATTCTCGCAGTGCTGGGAACCGGACAAAAAGTTACCGGCATAACAATAAAAGACCGTGCCTCCGGTGCAGAAGAAATATTCCCAGTTGATGGGGTATTTGTTGCCATTGGCCATGAACCCAACACCTGGCTTTTTAAGGACTTTTTAACGCTCTCGCCAACAGGACATATTCTAATAGATGCTGCAACCATGCAAACTAGTATCCCTGGAATATTTGCAGCAGGAGATGTCGTTGAAGGCGCCTACAAACAGGTGCCGGTTGCCGTGGGAAATGCCATTGTCGCTGCAGGCAAAGCCATTGGAATATTACGGTACGGTAATAACACCGTTTCTGCAACCACGCCAGTAGTCCCTCTACAAAATTGCTCCAGAAATACGGTACAAAACTTTTAAATAACGGTTCAATGTAAATTTAATTCGCATTGAACCAACGCTCCAATTCCTTGGGCAACAATCATAGTTTTATGCTAGGATAATGGGCGTAAGCAGGCGTTGACCCAGTTCCCAAGGAAATTCATATGAAAAAACTTCCTCTAGGTATTCAAACTTTTGAAAAAATCATTGAAGACAGCTGCGTGTACGTCGACAAAACGGAACACATTTACAAGCTCATCAAGGGCGACTGTTTCTTCTTTGCACGACCACGCCGCTTTGGAAAATCGCTTCTATGCTCAACCCTAAAAAATTTATTCCTTGGAAATCGGGAGCTTTTTAAGGGATTGTGGATAGACAAGAATACAGAGTACCACTGGCCCCTACATCCCGTTATCCACATAGATCTTTCACAGGTGTCAAGAAAAGATCCTGAAAGCCTGACCGCAAGCCTATTACGCGCTCTTGATGATATTGCCGACTGGTATGAAATAGACAAATTAGAACATACGACCCCTGGCGAAATGCTCAAAAGATTGACAATGCGCCTTTTTAGAAAATGTGGCAGTAAAAATCGTGTGGTCCTAATTATCGATGAATACGACAAGCCCATTTTAGACTCTATTGAAAAGCCAGAAGTTGCCAATAAGATGCGGGAAATTCTGAAAGATCTCTACGAAGTCATAAAGAGCCTTGATGAATATCTTCGCTTTGTTTTTATCACAGGCGTTACTCGCTTTTCAAAAACATCTCTTTTTTCTGGGCTAAATCAATTAGTCAATATCTCAATGGATCCACAGTTTGCCCATCTGGTTGGTTATACAGAAGATGAGGTGCGTTTTTATTTTAGGGATCATTTACAACAGATTGTCGATGACCAAAGGATCCCTATTAAAGGAGGAGTAAATGAATTAGTTGCCAAGCTCCGAAGATGGTATGATGGATACCGATTCTGGAGGGATCCATCTCTAATAACACCCATGACAAAAAACCATGAAATTGCCCGGCTTTACACGCCCTTTTCTGTACTCAACTATTTGTATACCGCAGACTTTAGTAATTATTGGTTTGAGTCGGGAACTCCCTCATTTTTAATAAAGATATTTGAACACCAGCACTACTCTATTGAATCGTTTGAAAATCTAACGGCTGATATGAATGAGCTGATGACCTTTGATATTGCCACCATCCCCCTGACGACGCTTTTGTTCCAATCTGGGTACGCGACTATCAAAAGCTATGATGAGGCTACCCAAAGCTATTCGCTTGAAATGCCAAATTATGAAGTAAGAGATTCACTCTTGAAAAGCATAGTGGCATCTATGACTTCACAGAAAGTATCCACCATCAATGGCACATTAGTCGAACTTCGTCGTGCGCTAGAAGCAGGGAATCTAGATGCATTTATAGATCTAATCAAAAAGTTCTATTCAACCGTGCCCTACACCATTGCGGTAGACAAAGAAAAATACTATCAAACCATATTTTTCATACTTCTAAAACTAGTAAATTTAAGGCCAGATGTCGAAAAGGCTACCAACATTGGAAGAGTTGATTTAATTGTAGAAACAAGCAATACACTATATATTTTTGAATTCAAACTCAATAAATCTGCCCAGGAAGCATTAAATCAAATTATAGATATGCACTATCATGAAGTTTACCTCGATCATGGTAAAAAAATCATCCTAGTAGGAGTCAATTTTTCAAGTGACACAAAAAACATAACGGAATTCTTGATTAAAAAGCTGGACTAAACCATTACAAGGAGATGAGGCTATGAAGCGATTATTTTTTTTATGCGGATTAGTTGTCTGGTCTGGAATAATGTGGTGTTCAAATCTACGCTCAAACTCACCATGCGAACCCCTGCGTACAACGCCCTATTCTCATCTAGGAACCGCTATTGACATTAAATTACCTGATAAAAACGGTATAATGCACAACCTAGCTAGTTATAGAGGCACACCATGTATCGTCTGCTTTATAAAAGGAAACCTAGTCAGTGAACGATGTATTCTTCTTTCCTATCTTTCACGACTGCATCCTTGGTTTCAACAAAAAGGTATTCAACTTTTTGGAATCTCCACAGAGCCCATTGAAACATGTATAGAAGACAATGCCCTGATACCATTTCCCCTATTATTTGACCACAAACAAATAGTTTCGAAAAAATATTGCACCGACGCATACAGCCCGTTTGGATCTGCCTTCACAACCTTTATTCTTGATAAAAACAGTGCTATTACACGGGTTTTAAATATGGCTAGCATAGAAGAGCTTGTTGCTCAACTTATGATCAGCGTTCTTGAGCTAAATGGAGATCTAACGACTCAAGACACCGACAAAGACGAGGTCCAACGTGAATTAAACAAGCAAACTGCGGATTCGAGTATGGAACGTTCAATAACTCCTGATATTGAATTGTTCGACAGCAACGGCAATCTAGTGAGACTCAGCGACTATCGAGACACATGGGTACTTTTATCCTTTGCCGACAACATTCGTGGCACTCGTGAATATGAGCGTTTTTTATACCGTCTTAACGAGATATATAAGTGGCTACAACAACACAATATTACAATTTTATGCGCATGCGCCCAACCTGTAGAAGAACTAGCTCGATTTCAGAAACATAGCGGGTTACAGTACTATTTACTCAGCGATGACAAACGTATAATTCCCGAGCGTTTCGAAGAACCCTGGTGCTTTTATAATGAATTCTTGTCCTATCTTATTGACCCAACTGGGAACAAGGTAACAAGCTTTATTTCTGCAAGCGCGGACTTGCATTTTGCACAGTTATGCCACTACATCATTATTCACGAAATAGGAGCCCATTAAGACTCTCTCTATACTACCCTAGCCCTGCTCAACCACCGTCACCACACTACCATCGGTCTCTTTCTGAACAAAGAAATTGGTTGGGAACTGGCTCTTCATGCCTTGAAGGTGTGACACCACAATAATTTTTTCAAAATCCCCCTGAATGTCATAGAGAGCCTCCATAAGATGAGCAAGCCCTTCTTCATCCTGCGAACCAAAGCCCTCATCAATAATAAGTGTCTGAAGCGAGGTTCCTGAACGCCTAGCCAACAGCTTGGAAATAGCTATTCTCAAAGCAAAATCAATCCTAAACGCCTCACCACCTGAAAAAAACTCATAGGGCCGAATCCCCATAGAATCAGATATCTTGATATCAAGAGTCTCTTTAGTACCACCACCCTTAAGATCACGGACCGACTCAAACATAACATGCGCCTGGTTATCGGTAAGCCTAGCCAATAAGGCATTCGCCTCATATTCAATTTCTGGAATAGCGTTTTCTATAATCAACGCTTGAATTCCATTCTTACCTAAAGCAAGAGATAGAAGTTGATAGTCCTCCAGAAGCTGCGCAAACCGTTCCTTTTTAGCAAGCTTTTCCCTGCATAAAACCGCTTGTTTCTCAAACGTAAGCAGTTGTTGAGACAACGCCCCTTTTTCCTGTAAAAGTGGTCCCCGCACCTCTGAAATACGTACAATCTCTTTCTGCCTATCCTGCACATTTTGATCAGCGACCTTTAAAAGCCCTTCTAACTCACTAAGGCCCTGCATATGGCTCATAAGCTCGTTACACCGTCCTTTAAGGACTCTCAACTCAGAGCTCAAACTATGAATCTGCTGAACCCGATCCACTTGCTTTGCTAATTCACCGCGCAAAACCTCAGCTTCAACATGTTTTTGTCGACGCGCAGAAAGTTTGACTTTAAGATCCGCCTCTTTCCCTGCATCATATACAATCTCAGAAAGCGCATTTTGAAGCTGCGCATAGGTTGCCTCAATCAGCACAAACTCAGGCTGGACCGCAATAAATTTATCTCGTCCCGCTATCCATTCATCACAGGCTTTTTGCGCCGCAACAATGCGCTCTTGAGCCTCAAGCACGTGAATATTTAGAGATTTACTTTCCTCGATTATGTGCGCACGCTCAACCTCTAATTCACTCATACGGGCTTTATGTGCATTCACAAGCTGTTCGCGCTGTGTAATAGATTTAAATAGATTTTTTACCTCAACGGCACAATGGGACAAATTCTTCAAAAGAAGTGCCAGACTATTTATTGCTCGACTTAAGCGATCTCTTCTATGATTAAGAAACTGTGTCCTACGCTCCAGTTTTTCCTCAAGCCCCGCTCGATGCTCATGGGAAAGCTCCTGAACACACAACGGACAGACCGTGCCTGGAGATTTCAGAGCCTCTCTATCCAACGCTACCTGCATAAGCTCCTTATCAATTGCTGCTGCTGACATCCGCCACCGATCAAGAAAAACCGTGGCTCGCTCCATTTTAGTAAGTTTTTTTAGGGACTCATTATAACGTGCTTGATCTTCTTTAAGCCCTTCAAAATTAGCGTTAAAATCGGAAACAAGGACATTCAATGCTTTTTCTTTTCGCTGGTCCAACACAAGCAACTCAGCGTGCTTGCGTTCAAAACTATCACATTCACTCCGGGTAGACTGCAACACTCCGGCTCTAATCGTCTGTTCGACCGTATAGCGCTCCTGCACCTTTTGAATCAAAAGATGTCGCTTTTCAGAGCATAGAAATAGTTCCTCTTTGATCGCAGCCTGTTTCAACCGAGCTTTTTCGTACTCTAAAAGCTCTTTTTCAAGATCGTGAACCGCCCGCTCGCCCACCTCAGAAAGATAATGGGCCCTACGCATCCGATTTACAGAACGCCAAGTTCGAATCAGAAGCTCAAAATCACGCTTTTTTTGGGCTAATAAAACTTGTTGCTGCTCAAATTGAACCTGAGCTATACGCATTAGCTGGAGACGCTCTTGAAGCAAAACACGATCTTTCCCAAAACGATCAATGTGAGCCCGCATTTCCAATTCATCCAGAGAGAACTGCGCCAAATTTTTCTCAACCTCAGAAAGCCGCAAACGCACGCTCTCCTGTCGTACCAGCTCTTCTTGCAATGCTACAATCTGTTGTTGCAAAAGAGCAGTCTCTTTATTACCCTCCCGCACATGCTCAACAGCACACGCTTTTAGGTCATCGTAAACGGTCAACCCTAACATAGAAGCCAAAACTTCCTTGCGTTCTTGGGGAGAGCGCTTGGAAAACTCCTGCGATTGGCCCTGACGCAAAAATATAGAATTAACACACGCATCAAAATCAAGTCCCAAAAGAGCAATAATCTTCTCTTGAGTCGCCCTAATGCTCTTCTCAGTCAAAGGTGCATACGTATTTTGTTCCGAGTTATATATCCCAAGCTGCAACTCAACCTGTGCCTTTTTATTAGAAACAAGCACCAATTCGCGCGTAACTCGATAACGATTTTTACCACATAAAAAATCTAACGATACCATCATATGGGACTGACCAAGCCGCACCAAAAGCTCATCTGTCTTACTCGCCCCTGCAGCCTTGCGCGCTTGCCCCCACAAAGCCCAAGTTATGGCATCTAACAGAGCAGATTTCCCATGCCCATTTTTTCCCGTTAAACAGATAAGTCGATGCGGCTCAAAATCAATCGTCTGAACTACAGACCCATAACTCAAAAAATTACGAAGCCTAAGTTGATATGGAATCATATCCTCTTCTCACTAGCCTATGCACCTAAAATTACGCCCTGCCCCTAAAAAAGTCTCAGTAGCCTAATCTTAGCCCATTTATGCACAAGAAAGAAGACCTACTTCTATCGCAATTTATTGGTCACTAACACCTGCAATAATCGAGTCAAGGTAGACATCCATATAGGCATCAACCACCTTTTTATCTTCCGGTTTTTCGCTCAACCAGATACCCGAACCGGGCAACACTTTATACCGACGGGTAAATGTATAGATCCCCTCATCGTCAAGTGCATGATCAACCTGCATGTGATATCGAGAAAAGCTATTAAGCGAGGATAGATCAAACTTAAAGTGCGTTGCAACACATGAAATCACATTCTTTGACTGGTTCATTGTATTAAACAGCCCAACAACCTTCTTATCTAGAAGAATCCCTTCAGCAACTCTGTTAGGAGTTCCTGAACCCGGCTCATCTAAGACTAGGAAAAGCTTTGCCTTAGATTCAGCCGCTTTTTTAATATAGGCATCCAACCCCATAATGTTTAAATTTTGAGCATCACCCGTTGATAAACGTTTGCCCATCTCCTCATCAATCTTCTTGTAAATCGAAAAACCATCCACTAAGGTTCCCACGTAGTTAGTGCCCATTGTATAGCCACTAATCTGCGCAGATAACATTGCATTCGCAGCCGTCTGAATAGCAACAGACTTGCCAGAGCTATTGTGAGCCGTCAAAACAGCGTTCCGCGATTTTCCAGATAGATCAAAATCATTAGGAACTATATTTTGCATATCGTAATCCCTATAGGCTGCTATCAGAGGATGCACAGCCCCATCAACTTTGACACAAGCCTCATCACCTCCAACAAAGGTTGCTTTGCACACCGGAATACCCTGTGAACGAATTAGTTCAATGTAGTCTGCATATGCGCAACAAGCGTCAACAAAGGCTACATTTTCAAAAAGCTGTTGAACCGGTCTAGCATCTGCAATACCTGCTAAATTCTTTGCATTCGGATCCTTATTATCCTTGAATGCCTTTATGAACACATGAGCCAATCGCTTCGCCCCCGCCAGCTCCGACAATGCATTAACCTTACGTGCGGAACGAGTGAAAATATTACCTTCACAAGCAGCCGTTATGTCATTCACAAAATTAGCGGGTATAGTCAGATGGGCTCCCAGAGCACCCAAAGAATTTTTGATGGACGCATGTACTTTAATCGCCTCATTTAGTCCATCAACACACATTACTATAGGCTTTTCAGCGCGTCCTAAAACTGAGCTCTCATACTGATTAACAAAAGAACGGTATGTTAGATAACCAAGACCATAGGCCCCGAAAGTTCTTAACAAAGATAATGTACCCCCTGCGCGATCCCCTCGTTTAAAGGCCTGATACGCTGCAACCCCAGTTAATTGACCAAAAAATTGTTTTGCAAAAGCTTTAGAAGGAACCCGCGGTACCAGAGACCACGCCGTTTCTGAAACAAGTCTACGAAGCCCCTGCGTAACCGTAATGCGCTTTGAAGCGAGGTCCGCAACAACACCAAAACTAGTACGGAACGGAACCGCAACCAGATTGACTAGCGCAGTCATCGCCAACGTTGCACCAATACCCGCTCCCATCATTGCATACTTAGTCGCCATGATAGCGTGAACGTCATCACGAGCAAAATCACCAACACGCCGTGCAAGCGGCCGAACAACCTTATCAGCTGTTCCATTCACTAGCTGTGCAACACCACGAGTAACCCGAGAATCAGTTGGATTAATCGGAAATTTGTCCTGTGTCTTCTTGACGTATGGCTCAATCACCTGCGGCAGATTTACCATCCCAGCTCCAACACCCACAAAAAGCATAGAGTTCATGCGCGCCTGATCAATGGTAGCACCAACCTGCTTTTCTGCAGCAGAAGCAAATCGACCACATAATTCTTTAAGATTTTTCCGCTCATTGGGATGTGCTAATAAATATTCTATCAAAGTCTGCCGCTGATTAATTGTAGCAGACGAGCTTGTTGGACTCGAAAGCCATTTAAACAGCTCAAGACGACCCGATGCCGTTTGCAAACCCTCCCCATTAATCCCACCAATTTCACTAAAGAGAGAACGTCCCTCTCCAATTAAACCCATAAGCTCAGCATGCGGCAATGAAATAATAGATTCGCGGTCAAACTGGCCGTTGAAAATTGTTGCAGCTTCCTTGCACCCCGGTTGATTCATAAGATACGGATAATTTTCAAACGCAACGGTCTCTTCAACGCCTACTCCTTTCCCGCCTTCCTTATTTTGTGCTAAAAGATTTTCTATCGCAGCGGATTGAAATTCTTCAGGCACTTGTTGCTGCACGTTCGAGTAAATCTGATATCCTACATCAAACCCAAACTGCTTCATAAGCCGTTCTTTCTGCAATTCCAAGAGTGCATCTTGCTTCTTCTGTTTAAGTTTCTTCAAATACCAGGTTATATAGCGTTCCCGCTTTTCTAAATCCTCTTTTTTATTACTAAGCCAGAACCCCACACCACCCTGCAACTTATAAAGAGGACTAAACTTACCAAGATTCCCGCTTTCCTCAACATCCATATGAAAAGGCTGAAAACTCTTAAGACCCTCTACTTTCTTCTGTAGATTAAAGTGCGAAATGATTATCGAACAGACGGTTGGAGAATTGTCTAGAGTCTCAAAGAGTCCATCTTTAGCAAACAAGACCTTCTCTGCACCTTCTCGTGACAAGCCAGACGCCACCTCATCCCCAATAAACAAAATTTTCTTGCCAAGAGTAGCCTTTTTTCGAATGTCCCCCGTTATCTGAGCAATACAAGCCACCTGAGCTTGCCCTGTTGATACGCCAGCCTCCATGTCCTCATCAACTTTTTTATAAAAGGGAGTCTCATCAAAAATTGTCATTTCAGCTTTATCACCCCACACCCACCCCATAGTCTGTGCTGCAAGAACATTGCTTAGGATCATCTCAACCAACCCGGATTTCCCAGAGCTATTAGGTGCAACAAGAAACATAGATCGCATATTCTTATCAAAAGTTACATCATTTGGAACGACCTTGGCCCCGGATGTCACCATAAGAGGATGATAGGCTCCTTCAAATTTTATAACCGGATCATTCCCGTCAACAAAATTAACTTTGCAACAAGAAAATCCTTTGTCTTTTAGATTTTTCAGATACTGGGCATACGCACAAAATGCGTCTAATTCATACACACGCTTTAAAAACAAGCGCAGCGGATTCTGGTCGCCCGGCAACATCATATGTTTCCAAAAGAGCTGCACCAGGTTATTGGTGCGCAAAAGAAATGAGGAGCTCAATGCCTTTTCAAGTTCAACAAAGAACCCATCAACCACCAACGCGTCCGCGGCAGACACCGTAGAAAAACCTTTTAATGCAATCCAGGTATCTTTAAGATTCATAATCTGCTCAAGGGATTTGATAATTTTCGCTTCTGCCACTCCAATCTCAGTAGACCAATACTCATTCTTATGCGACATAAGGTTCGAAACAGGATTGCTGCCCACAACCATTCCGACATATCCAGCTAAGGTATCCGATGATGCAAATACCTGGTCCGCAAACGCCCCTTCATACATCAGACTGAAAGCAGGCCTGAAGCCCGCCAAAATCACCGGATTTAAAGCCAAGATACCCGCACGTCCATAATTCTTATTAATCAACTCAGGAATAGCCCCCACCCCAAGACCATCCAGCGTAGGCTTTAGTACTTTTGTCTCTTCACTAAGAAACGTCTGCGCAAGCTGCTTTCCATACGAGCCCAAAACCTGACCCATAGGACCACCCACGACTGTAGATGGTGGCGTTAACACAAGGCCACTAAACAAAGAACTTATGGCTGCCTGTTTTGCCATATTTAAAGGTTGAGATGCATTACTCGTTACAGTTCTAAAAAGCCGCTGACCCATCAAAACCGGAGACATCCAAGAAGACCCTAAGTAATTAGGCGACAAATAATGATCACTAAACGTCTTTTGTAAAGCCTCATCATCTAAAATGGCGCACAACCCATCTTCTGCATTAGATATTTCGTTGCAAATGCCCTGTGCCGCTTCCAAATTTTCCTCCTTTAACAGCAAATTCTCCATAAGACTTTGCCGCCGCAGTAAGTCTGCTTTATCATTGGTCGGATTCGCAAGCAGCTTCATAAGGCACGCTTCCCCTCCAACTGTAAGCGTTCTTGTATCCCTACCCCCTGGCATATTTTTGAAAATCATATCTGCAAGAGGCCCCAATCCCTTAAACATCTGAAATACACCTGGTGGCACCTGTTTTAAAAACTCTTTAGCAGAAGGGGTACGCTGTTTTACGTTCATCTGCTCATATAAACTGTCTCTATTGCCTAGGACATTAAGCCGAAGAAGTTGATCCTCCTGCACAACAAAACCGCGCTTAAACCCACCAATACCACGCAATAAGTCATAAGTGGACTTATTCCCACTAGAAAGCATTGGCCCCACCTCTTCTGCCACTTCGGCAAGGTTTTTCGCGTGATTAATGTTATCCATTCGGCTTTCAGGGCCCAATCTGCGCAACCTATGGCTTAGGATAATCTCATCAGAAAAATAGCGTTTAAAGTGCAAGTAGGGCTGCTCCGGTGACTGGAGCAATGATGAATGAACTCCGTTTACAGAGGAAGCCTGAGAAAACAGCAGCGTTCCTGAAAAAAGAACTAAATAACTCAGCGTCAAAAATTTTTTAAGAAAAGCCATTATAACGAACCTCCACTCCAACGAGACAAAAAACTATATATAACTTTGTGTCTTTATACTCTATACACTATGACCGGCTTAAGACCAGGCCCAGCTCCTAAATTGTTTAATAAATTATCACATAGAGCACAAGAACAAATTATGCTTGATTATAAGGGATTATTACAAAAACGGCAAGCCTTGCAGGATGTCTTACGCTCGGGCAAAACTACCCGTTAAAAATCGAAGAATAAAGAGATCGAGCCCCGCACTGCCACCACCATTCTTCAGAGCTCCATCCACTCCATAAAGAATGCTATGCGCAGCGGCAAGCTCACGCAAACGATAGTTTCTCCAATCCCGCTGCATAAAAGAAAAGGGTAGCCTGTTGACGCCTTTTTTGGCCAACACCAGATCCCCCTGCAACGCAATAGCAATAAAATGATGGGCCTGCCAAAGTTGTTCAGACCAGAAAGCTATCCAAAATTCAGGCGGATACTCAGCACGAACCGCGTGCCACAACTCCAAACATCGCATCCGATCTTTGGAAAAAAGAAACTGTGCCAATTTAAAGAGAGAATGCTCGGGCACAACTAAACGCTCCGACCAAACTGAAATAGCCTCTTTGCCTACGCGCCCTCCCACCGCAAGATAGGTCAAGAAGAGCGATGCGGTTTCCAAAGAAATACCTGCAGACGGAATAGTAACCAGATCCATCCCCTCCATTACCTCCACACCCTCTGTTGCAGGATAGAAAATGCGAGCAAGAAGAGAAAAATCGTCATATGATAAAGGTTCAGAACAGTCCACATAAAACCCCACAGCACTATCCTTCTTTCCACTCTTAGGGGAAATATCGACATAGTAACCAACGGTATGAGGTCCTTGATAATTGGCAAGTAACGCTAATAAATCACGCTCAAGAGCCTTGCCAAAACGAGCAATATCACCAAACCAAAAGAAATCGCGCAAACCCAAGAAGCTTACATGCAATCGCCGCTCCACATCGACGATAGACAACACCGTGCCCACGTCTTCAGGATCAATGCGTGACACGGACGCAAAACCCAACTGCACTGCTAGCCGAGGCAACATACCCGAGAAGAATCTCCACGGATAAGTCCCACTTCCTGCAAAAACAAATCTTTTCTCAGAAACAAGCTTTGTCTCGAAAGACCTAGCCTCAGCCACCAGCGCAAGAAATTCTTTAATATTCACTCTGGAACGAAGACATAAACGACGACACAGCAGGCATTTGGCGACTGCTCATAGAAAGCTGATACTGGTTCATATCAAAGAACTCAAAAAGCTCACGAGCACCCTTTAAGGCATAAGACCTAGCCAACTCAAAATCATCCCACGAAACCGGTTCACGCTCAGAAGCACCTTGCACTTCTACAATGCTTCCCGATCTCGTCAACACAAAATTGAAATCCGCGTCCACAGTGCTATCTTCGGCAAAGTCCATATCCAGGAAAGCTCCCTGGTTATTTATTCCAACCGAAACAGCCCCTATATCATCCTTCAAGAAGCTGTAAGGAATAATTCCCTGAGACCGCCAGACCACCTCAGCTGCCTTCAGTGCCAAAAAAGCTCCTGAAATACATGCTGCCCTAGTTCCTCCGTCTGCCTGCAACACGTCACAGTCAATAAAAACGGTCTGCTCGCCAAAAAGCTGCAGGTTCGAAACGGACCGCAATGCACGTCCAACTAACCGAGATATCTCTATAGTTCTGCCATTACGCTTATTTGAAGTAACTTCACGCACCGTTCTAATAGGTGTCGAAACTGGCAACAGGGAATACTCCGCTGTCAGCCAACCCCGCCGTTTACCTCTTAGAAAATGCGGAACACCACTCTGAAGCGTTACTGCGCATAAAACTTTAGTTCGTCCTAATTCAAAAAGAACTGAGCCAGCCGCATATTCAAATATGTCGTAGGTTACCTTGATCGACCGAAGATCGTCCGGAGCCCGATTACCTGCCCGCATCCTTGGATACAAAATATTTTTTTCCATAGGTTCCATCCAGGCTTACTCCACTATCTTCAGCCGAATACGTCCACTAACTTTATCACAATCAAGAATTTCGACCGTTACCATGTCTCCATCCTTGTACTTCTTCATGAAAATTGCCTGGTTACTACGTGGAACCGTTGAAATATGTACAAGTCCATCCTGACCAGGCGCAAGCTCAACAAAGATTCCAAATTCGGCAATCCTGCGTACTATACCAGGATAAGTAGATCCGACGTCGAGCATACCCGACAAAATCTTAACCGTGCTCACCGCCTTGTCCAGAAGAGGTCCAGGTTGGCCAAATATCTTCACCAATCCATCATCTTCTATATCAATCGACGTTCCAGTGTTTTCCGTAATTTCACGGATAACTTTTCCACCAGTACCAATCACTGCACCAATCTTGTCGCGAGGAATACGCAACGAAACAATTTGAGGAACCAAATCTGAAAGACTTTCACTTGGCTTAGCAATAGTCTTCTTCATTTCACCTAAGATATGAAGCCGACCACGTCGCGCCTGCTCAAGAGCCTGCACAAAAATATCGCGCGATAGACCACCCTTGTACTTGATATCCATCTGAATTGCATTAATACCCTCTTCAGTTCCAGCGACTTTAAAGTCCATAAAACCAAAGGCATCTTCTGCTCCCATGATGTCTGTCAATACTTTAACCTGACCACTCTTACTCATCAAAAGGCCCATAGCAACACCGCCAACCATTTTTTTGATTGGAACACCAGCTTGCATCAGAGACATCGTAGATCCACAAACCGTAGCCATTGATGATGATCCATCAGACTCTAAAATATCTGCCACCACACGTATAGTGTAAGGGAAGGCTTCTTGGTCTGGAAGTACCTGCTCAATAGCCGAAGCGGCTAAAGAACCATGTCCGATATCACGACGACTAGGTCCACGCGACTGACGAACCTCGCCAACTGCAAATGAAGGGAAGTTGTAATGAAGCATAAAAGGCTTTTTCTTCTCGCCCGTTAAGCCCTCAACACGCATCTGATCCTGTCCGCCGCCCAATGTCACACTAACCAAAGCCTGTGTGCGACCACGCTTAAAGAGCGCTGATCCATGGTTAAATGGCAACAACCCTACTTCAGACGTTATAGAACGAACAACATCAAATCCGCGAAGATCAAGACGATGCCCACGAGTGAAAACTAACTCGTTTATAGCTTCTTTTAATACTTTATCAAAAGCATATGCAACCAAAGAAGGAGAAACCTTTGTCTCTTCCATCTCTTGCGCATACTTTGTCTCAAAATTTCTTGAAAGTTCTTTCTGGACAGTATCGCGCTCAACCTTATCACTTACAAAGAGAGCAGAAACCACCTCGGGCGTAAGCATTTCTTGAGCACGTTTCTTCCAAACTTCTCCACCAAAAGTATCTTCAATAACTCGTTGTGGCTGTCCGCACTCACGCTGAATTTCGCGCTGCCATGCGACCAACTTTTTAATGTACTCATGAGCCCGGAACATTACATCCACAAACTCATCTTCCTGAAGATTTTTGGAAGATCCCTCAACCATATTAATCCCCTCATCGTTGCCCGTCACAACAAGACGAACATCCGATGTGGCGCATTGTTCATAGGTAGGATTAAAAATCCACTCCCCATTCGTACGAGCCACTTCACAGACCCCAACAGGACATATGAATGGGATAGGAGATAACGTTAATGCAAGAGAACTTGCCAAAAGCGCTAATCCATGAGGCATATGCTCCTTATCAACGGAATAAACCGTTGCAGAAAGCTGTACCTTGTCAAATAAATCTTCGGGAAACAAAGGCCGAATAGCCCTATCAATAAAACGTCCATTAAGGATCTCTTGATCACTTGGACGCCCTTCCCGCTTAAGATAGCCGCCGGGAATTCTTCCCGCAGCGGCAAATTGTTCACGATAGTCAACTGTGAGAGGGAAAAAGCCAGGAAAATCTTTCGATGACTCCGAGACAACTGTAGCTAAAACTACTGTTCCCCCATTCTGAAGCCATACAGATCCTTCGGCCTGCCCCGCAAACTTTCCAACTATCGCCGTATATCCAAATTCGGATAAGCTAAATTTTTTTTCCATTACTTTTACCTATGTTTTCAAGCTTTGCCGACTCGCACAACTACTGAATCATGACGCATCTACTACGATATATTATCTTCTGATTCCCAAACGTCCAATAAGACGCTCATATCGTGTCGAATCTTCGCGCTTGATATAGTCCAAAAGACGCCGACGCTGACCAACCAGCTTCATCAAGCCCGTACGAGAGTTGTAGTCCTTAGGGAAAGAACCAAAATGCCCATTGAGCGTATTGATCCGGTTCGTCAAAAGAGCTACCTGGACCTCAACTGATCCCGTATCTGTGTCATGGAGCCTGTAGTTTGTTACTATGTCCGTTTTCATTTCTTTCATTCTCATCTAAACATTAAAAAGGCTGTGTTTCATTTTATTCACCTCCAGTCTTGAAAACTGGTAGGCGCGAGCGGGATTGAACCGCTGACCCCTGCTACGTCAAAGCAGTGCTCTACCACTGAGCTACGCGCCTTACCAAAAACTTTCAAAGACTATTGGCCAAGATACCGTTCTCTAAAACTCTTGATCCCAGTACCAGCTGGTATAAGTTTACCTATAATAACGTTTTCTTTCAACCCATAAAGATAATCAATTTGTCCCACGATCGCAGCTTCGGCCAAAATACGTGTAGTTTCTTGGAAAGATGCCGCAGAGAAAAAGCTCTCTGTGCCGAGCGATGCAAGCGTTATACCCATAAGCATAGGCTGCGAAACAGCTGATTTCTTACCGTCTGATCGTAAAGCGTCATTAACAGCATGCACGTGAACACGTTCAACACGATCCCCAATAAGAAAATCTGTATCTCCCGGATCCGTAATTCTAACCTTGCGAAGCATCTGACGAACAATAAGTTCAATGTGGCGGTCATTAATTTCAACGCCTTGCAACCGATAAATTCCCTGAATTTGGTCAACCAAATGCCTTTGAAGTGCATCAGGACCCAAAATACGAAGAATATCATGCAAGACAATAGAACCAACGGTCAGAGGATCCCCAGATCTTACGCGATCGCCTGTAGCAACGTTAAGCTGCTTACCACGTGGCACCAGATAGTCAAAGATTTCGCCGGAAGATGCCGTTACGGATATCTTACGAGACCCACGATGCAATCCACCAACCAAAACCTCCCCATCACAGTCAGAAAGAATTGCTGGGTCTTTTGGCATGCGAGCTTCAAATAACTCCGCAATACGAGGAAGACCACCGGTAATATCTTTCGTACGAGATACTTCACGAGGGATCTTGACAAGCACATCACCCTGAACAACTTTATCTCCAGACTCAACGTTTAAGTAGGAACCTGCAGGCAAGTAGTACTGTGCAATTTCATCTCCCGCACCATCTCGAATACTCAATGCAGGCTGATACTTGTCATTTCTATTTTCTAGAACAACTTTAGTCGAACGTCCCGAGGCTTCTTCATAGCGCTCTTGAACCGTAACATTCTGCACAAGATCAACATAGTGGACCGTTCCGACCTGCTCAGTCAAGATAACTTTATTACTGTTATCCCACTCAACAAGCCTAGTCCCCTCTTTAATCCGCTCGCCATCTTTCACAAAGATGACAGCTCCATACTCAATGTCATGGCGCTGCAGCTCTCTACCATCCTCAGAAACGATAAATAATTTTGCACGACGACTCAAGACACGCGATAATCCCTCTTGATTGACAACGGTTCGCATTCCGCGAAGCTGCACAATACCTTCGTGCTTCGCCACAAAAGACGAATACTCCGACAAACTCGCCGTACCACCAATATGGAAGGTTCTCATCGTCAACTGAGTACCCGGTTCCCCGATAGACTGAGCCGCGATGATTCCAACCGTAGCACCCGCATCAGCAATACGTCCGGTCGAAAGATCCATGCCATAACAATGGGCACATACGCCACGTTTTGATTGGCAAACAAGAACAGAGCGAACCGCCACTTTAGAAACAGCGGACTCTTTTATCTTGCTCACTTCTTCACGGCCAATTAGACTACCCTGCTTGACTAGAAGTTCTAACGTAACCGGATCACGCACATCTTCAGCGGCAACACGTCCATAAACACGGTCAGCCAACGGACAAAGTACGTCTCCAGCATCATGAAGCGCTTCTAAAACAACTGAACCAAAAGTCTGACAGTCGTTCATAGAAATAACCACATCTTGCGCTGCGTCAACAAGTCTTCGCGTCAAATAACCTGAGTTAGCCGTCTTAAGCGCCGTATCCGCCTGACCCTTACGAGCTCCGTGAGTCGAAATAAAGTATTCGAAAACGCTCAGCCCTTCTCTAAAGTTAGAGATAACTGGAGTTTCCATAATTTCGCCCGACGGTTTTGCCATAAGACCACGCATACCAATAAGCTGCTTAATCTGATCAACCGATCCACGCGCCTTAGATTCAATCATCAGGAAAATAGGGTTGAATTCTTTAAAGTCGCGATTTTTATTTTCGAAAGCCTCTTTATCATACAGACGAAGATCTTCATTCATACTATCCGCAATATCGCGCGTCGCTTTGTCCCACAATCCAATAATTCGATTGTAACGCTCAGCGTTTGTAATAGTACCATTGATATAGAGGGCCTCGACCTTTTGAACGGCCTTCTCTGTTTTGCTAACAATTGAGTCTTTCTTAGCACTCACCGCTAACTTATCCATGGAGAACGATATTCCACCTCTAGTCGCATAGTAAAAACCAAGCTTTTTAACCTTATCAAGCGTCTTAACAGTCGCATCACTACCAAAGCGATAGTAGATTAGCTCAATTAATTTCTGTAAATCTTTCTTGGCAACAACTTTATTGACCCAATCAAACTCAGACCCAACTGGAAGCGATTCAAAGAATAAAACACGACCAACAGTTGTATCAACAATGGACGAATCAGCCAAACGAACCTTAATTCGAGCATGTAAAGCAACTGCCCCACACTGGGATGCCGTAACCACCTCTTGCGTAGAACTAAAGACCGTCCCCTCTCCCGTGCACAAACACCGGGCTTTGGTTAGGTAGTGCAACCCTAAAACCATATCCTGTGATGGTGTTGCAACCGGCTTACCGCTAGCAGCAGAAAGGAGGTTGGCTGATGCCAACATAAGTTTCTTAGCTTCCTGCTTGGCTCGTCCGCTCAGCGGAACGTGAACAGCCATCTGGTCACCATCAAAGTCCGCATTGTATGCACCGCAAACAAGCGGATGGATTTTAATAGCTTTTCCATCAACCAAAGTAGGATAAAACGCCTGAATACCAAGCCTATGTAGCGTAGGAGCACGGTTTAGAAGTACAGGATAACCCTTCACAACTGACTCAAGAGCATCCCACACCTCAGGAGCTCCTTCCTCAACCAGGCGCTTTGCAACGCGTAGGTTAGGAGCAATCTCACGTACCAAAAGCTCTGCATAAACATGCGACTTAAAGAGCTCAAGGGCCATAATTTTTGGAATACCGCACTGATCGATCTTAAGTTCTGGATCAACCACGATAACGGATCGACCTGAATAGTCAACACGTTTACCCAAAAGGTTTTGTCTAAACCGGCCCTGCTTACCGCGCAGCATTTCGCTGAGTGATTTAAGAGGCCGTTTATTAGTCCCTCGGACCGGCTGCCCACGACGACCATTATCAATAAGGGCATCCACCGACTCCTGAAGCATCCGACGCTCGTTCTTGATAATCACAGAAGGAGCATCAATTTCTATAAGCCGCTGAAGTCGTATATTCCGGTTAAGAACTCGTCGGTATAACTCATTAAGATCAGAGCTTGCAAACCGACCCCCTTCAAGAGGAACCAATGGCCGCAAGTCCGGCGGAAGCACCGGTAAAACTGACAAAATCATCCATTCTGGACGCAATGCACCCTGGGCAAAACCAGACAATGCTTTAATCCGACGCATGATCTTATGACGCGTAGTAACCGATGTGTTTTTACTATAGTCTGTCTGCAGCTTCTCAATCTCAAATTTCAGATCAAGATCACTTAAGACCCTACGCAATGCTTCAGCACCAATTTCAACTTCAAACTCAAAGTCTTCAGGTTGAGACTCACGATATTTATCACAGTCAATCGAAGAAAGTAATGTTTTCTTTGGATACGGTGATTTCCCCTGGGAAACCACCATGTACATATCAAAATAAACAACTCGTTCCAGATCCTTTACAGGAACATCAAGTATCAATCCCAAATAACTTGGAATTCCCTTGAGGTACCAGATATGGCAAACCGGAGAAACCAGCGCAATATGCCCCATACGCTCACGTCGAACGCGAGATTCGATGACATCAACGCCACATTTTTCGCAGGTGATACCCCGATGTTTCATCCGTTTATATTTTCCACACGTACACTCCCAATCCTTAACAGGACCAAAAATACGTGCACAAAACAACCCGTCTCGTTCTGGTTTTAATGTTCGATAGTTTATAGTCTCTATCTTTTTAACTTCACCGTAAGAGAGCGATTTTATCTTCTCAGGGGATGCCAGTCCAATCCTGATGGCATTAAACTGGTCAGTCTTGATGTATTCCCTGAAGCGCTCAAGCATCTGATTACTCACTGACTTCCTCCTTGCCGCTCTTGAATAAATCTATACGAAGACCAAGGCTCTGCAGCTCTTTTATCATAACATTAAACGATTCTGGTAATCCAGGCTCTGGAACTTCCTCACCGCGCACAATCGCCTCATATACCTTGTGACGACCACTGACATCGTCAGATTTGTACGTCAACATCTCCTGCAACGTATAAGATGCCCCATACGCTTCGAGTGCCCAGACTTCCATTTCTCCAAGTCGCTGTCCACCCATTTGTGCCTTTCCGCCTAACGGCTGCTGTGTCACAAGTGAGTATGGACCGACGGATCGAGCGTGAAGTTTATCATCCACCATATGATTCAATTTCATCATATAAATGGCCCCAACCGTTACAGTCTGGTCAAAACATTCACCGGAACGCCCATCGTATATCCTAAAGGTTCCTGTTTCAGGCAACCCAACATCGCGCAATATAGGCTGTATATCATTTTCAAAACTAGGCCCGTCAAATACAGGAGTCTTATAAAGCACACCCTGACGAGCTGTAGAACGAGCAAGATCCATCACACCTTCTTCGCCATGAGCCTTTTCATAATCTTTTACAAGATCTTTACCGTAACAGGTCTCTAGCTGCTTCTTAACGACATTATATCCTTCGGTCAAAAGCAGTTCTGCAATTTTTCTTGCATAAACAACCCCAGAGAACCCTAAGATAGTCTCTAAGATCTGTCCAAGGTTCATACGAGAAGGAACACCCAATGGATTAAGAACTATGTCAACGGCCTGACCGTCTTCCATATAAGGCATATCTTCACGAGGCACAATAAGCGACACAACGCCCTTGTTTCCGTGACGTCCTGCAATCTTATCCCCAACTTGGATAGGACGCTTCATAGATATGTAAACCTTAATCATCTTTATCACGCCAGATGGAAGCGGATCACCCTTTTTGAGTTTATTGATTCGCTCTTCATGTAGTCCATTTAAAATGCGCATCTGATTATCAAATCTATCACGCAATTGAATGATAAGAGCGTTTACTTCTTTGTCTTTTGTTTTTATGCCAAGCATCTTTTCTAGAGGCTGTTTTGCTAGCTTACTGCCGGCAAAAACACCTTCCGATGTCAAGAATTCCTTGTCAGCCGCGCTCAGAGGTTTCAATCCATCCAATATGGCACTTAATTTGGCAACAAGCATCTTTTCAAGCGTAGATTTATGCATAGCAAATTCTATGGCAAACCGCTCTGACTCTTGAGTAACCATTGCCTTGTAACGCTTATCTTTACGCATTCCACTGCGCGAGAAAATCTTTACATCAACAACCGTGCCTTCAACTCCGGGTGGAACGCGCAACGAAGTATCACGAACTTCTCGGGATTTCTCTCCAAAGATAGCACGAAGAAGTTTTTCCTCTGGAGAATATTGAATACCACCTTTCAGCGTCACCTTACCAACAAGAATGTCTCCAGGAGCTACCCGAGTTCCAACGCGAACGATTCCGTCCTCGTCTAAACCCGCTAGCGCACCTTCGCTCACATTTGGAATGTCGCGAGTAATTTCTTCAGGACCGAGCTTAGTATCGCGAGCCTCGACCACATACTCATCTATATGAACAGAGGTTAAAACATCTTCAGCAACAAGTCGTTTGTTTAAAACTATAGCGTCTTCAAAGTTGTAACCATTCCATGGCATAAATGCCACAAGTAAGTTGGCACCTAATGCAAGCTCACCTTGTTCAATAGCAGAACTATTAGACAGCATGTCACCAGGTTTAACAATATCACCAACCTTAACACAGGGAGTTTGATGCACCCATGTATTATGACTCGAAAGCTGGAACTTTCTTAGATGGTAGGTCTCAACGCCATAGGCTATCCAATCATCCACATTTCCAAATGCTGTCTCATCCGCCCGAATCACAATTTTTTCGGACGATACGTACTCAACAACCCCAGGACGTCGTGCTGTTAAACAAGCTCCTGACGCACGAGCGATTTCAGCCTCCATACCAGTCGCAACGATAGGTGTCTGTGTTCTGACAAGCGGAACGGCTTGACGTTGCATGTTTGCACCCATCAATGCACGACTTGCGTCGTCATGCTCAAGAAAGGGAATCAACGCCGTAGCAACAGACACCAACTGCTTTGGAGATAGATCAACATAATTAATCTTCTCAGTCGCAGCATAAAGGAAGTTCCCTCCATGCCGAGCAAAAACAGAGCTGCCTGTGATTTTGTCGCCGCCCTTCTTTATGACGTCTGCCTGCGCGATATACGCATCGGTCTCTTCAAAGGCGT
Organism: candidate division TM6 bacterium GW2011_GWF2_43_87; assembly: GCA_001000065.1. GTDB lineage: Bacteria > Babelota > Babeliae > Babelales > Babelaceae > UBA12395. Next base: position 235,772 of record LCGZ01000001.1, read on the forward strand.
CTAAGAAGACAACATCATCTAAAATTTCATTCTTCTTTACCGGACGATAGGCAGTTTCAATAAACCCTAACTCGTTAACCAATGCATAAGTTGCAAGTGATGAGATAAGACCAATTGTCTGACCTTCCGGTGTTTCAATAGGGCATATACGGCCATAGTGAGATGTATGCACGTCTCGAATTTCATACGTAGCACGATCTTTCATAACACCACCCGGACCGAGGGCCGAAAGACGACGTTTATGCGCTATTTCTGAAAGCGGATTTGTCTGATCAACGTACTGGGACAATTGACCCGTACCAAAAAACTCACGTATAACCGCGTTTAAAGGCTTTACATTCAAGAAATCCTGCGGCATCAAAGCCCCATGCATTTCTTGGATTCTAAAGCGTTCTCGCACAATACGATCAATACGCAAAAGACCGATATAAACCTGGTTAGCAAGAAGCTCGCCGACGAGTCGAACGCGGCGGTTGCCAAGATGGTCTATATCATCCAATTCGCCCTCTCCGCGCTCTCTCAAATTAACAAGATAGCGAATCGTAGCAAAAATATCATCACGGGTTAAAACCGTCAAACCTTCATCAACCGAAAGTCCAAGCTTCCGATTCATACGAATACGACCAACACGAGTTAAGTCATAAAGACGATCACCGAACAACATATGTTCCAATCGCTCTTTAACCTCTCTCAACGATGCACCGTCGCCAGGCCATACCTTCGAATGCACGTCTCGCAACGCATCCTCTTGATTTGCACAGCGATCCTGAGCAAGGGTAAGTGGAATAGTTGGCTGAGAAACGTATCCAGCAGATACAATAAGATCAAATGTAAGATTTTTATAACGTTCAAATAAGGAGCAATGATCCTGCGTAAACACCTGACCCTGCTCAACCAAAATCTCTCCCGAATCTTTTGAAACAACATCGTTTGAAAAAACACGATTAAGAAGTGACTCTGATTCTAACTCAAGACGTTTAATCCCTGTCTTTTTAAGCCAATCTAACGCCTCACGCGTTATAGGCCGCCCTAAATAAGGAGAGTCATCAGGTATGTCGGCCATCCCAGGGCGCAGGCGCGACCCAAGAAGCTTCTCATTTACATCTTGATAAAACCCACCCTTATCTGCAATAATCGTATCCGATGCATAGAAAAGCGGAATTATATCCGCACGTGCAACGCCCAACGCTTGCAAAAAGGTTGTAATTAAAATCTTTTTTTTCTTGTCGACTCGAACATACAGATAATCGTAGCTATCAAACTCAAAATCAAGCCATGCCCCACGCATCGGTATAATACGAGCGACATAATAAGGCTTACCCTGTACGTCCTTAACTTTTTTACTTTGCGAGAAAACAACCCCAGGTGAACGATGTAACTGGCTGACGATAACCCGTTCAACCCCGTTAATTACAAACGTTCCAAGATTGCCAAGCTTGTAACGGCCATCAACCTCATAAAGATCTGCCATTACAGGGACATCCGCAAAAAATGCCTCCTGCTCTTTTATATCGCGAACAACACGCTCACCAGTAGGACTAACGTCCCAACTAATAAGCTGCACCTTAACTTTCAACGGCATAGAAAAAGTCTGTCCGCTTGAACGACACTCTTCGAGACTCAGAGGTATCTTAACCCCAACTCGAGACAAGCAATTGGGACATGTTTTGTACCGTGCTGTCTTTTTATTACATGATGGACAAGAGAGACTCTCATTCAATCGAGAGCAGCCACTTGCCTCGCAGGAGGAGCAGCTCCACGTATAGCGATGAACTATACCTGTCAACTTGCCGCAAGTACACGACCAATTACCCAACTCGTACGACACGTACTCAAGGGACATCTTGTCCCCATAATCAATGGGGAAGACATCTTTGAATACTTTCTCTAGGCCGATATTTTCTCTCTCGGCCGCCAAAAAATCCAACTGAGCAAAATCATTAAATGACTTTGACTGGATCTCGATTAGGTTGGGAACTGGCACAATGTCTTTAATCTTTGCAAAAGATCGCCGGACAATGCGAGAACCCACGCGCAGGCTGGACATTAGACCGCTCCTCCGTCTTTCATATTTCTATTTCTTCCCTAAATTACTCAACCACATGCTTTTTTAGTATAAGCCTTAAGAAAGCTTAACTTTAGCCCCTGCCGCTTCAAGCTCTGCCTTCATCTTGTCGGCATCCGCTTTTTTGACATGTTCAGCAACAACAGTTGGAGCGCTTTCTACAAGCTTCTTAGCATCGGTCAAGGATAGGTCTTTGACCACTTGACGTACAGCCTTGATCACTTTGATCTTATCTGCACCACTGTCTACGAGCTCAACCTTGAACTCGCTTTTTTCTTCAGCTGCAGGAGCTGCCTGAGCAGCAACTGGAGCTGCCATTGTAGGCATTGCAGCTGAAACACCAAATTTCTTTTCGAGCATTTTGACTAACTCAGCGAGTTCCAAAACGGAAAGCGCGCCGACTTCTTCAACAAATTGTTCCAACGACTTTGAAGCCATTATTTTCTCCACGTATTATGGGTTATTAAACACACGTATTCGAACACCTGAGCACGCAAAACAAAAACCTCCATTCACGACACACCTTACTGCTCCTTCTCAGAAGCCTGCTTAAGCACGCAAAGCATACGTGTCATAAGCTGATTTAAGAGAGAAACATAGGAAGTAATAGGCGCATTAAGCCCTCCACATACCTGAGCAAGAAGTACTTCACGCGATGGAAGAGTAGCAATAAACTTTACTTTATCACCATCTATAAATCTGCCCTCAAAACATCCCACTTGAATAACAAGTTTCTCATGTTCTTTTGAGGTCTCATATACCACTCGCGCTACTGCGGTCGCATCAGTTGGAGCAAACACAACCGCTATTTGTTGAACAAAATGCGGTTTCAGTTCCTCAACTCCTGCAACCCCCTCTGTAGCTCTGATTAGGAGAGTATTTTTGGCTACTTCTACTTCCCCACCATGCCGATACACACTTCTACGTAACGCTTGTAATTGCGCAACTGTAAGCCCCTGAACTTGCACCAAAAAAGCCGCTTGGCTATTGGTGAATTTATCCCTCAGGGATTCAACGAGAAGCTCTTTATCGCGACGATTCATCTTTCAAAACCCTCGTTTCTAAACTTATAACTGACCAACGTCAACTAGAATCCCTGGGCCCATGGTAGGAGTAATAACCACTTTTTTGATGAACTTACCCTTAGACGCAGCAGGCTTTGCAGCCGCCAATGCCTTTAGGAATGCCTCGATGTTCTCGTGCAAATCTTGCTCAGAAAATGATACCTTACCACATAAGAAGTGCACTAGGCCTTGCTTATCATTTCTAAAGAACATTAAACCTTTCTTCAGATCTGAAACAATAGACTCCACTTCAAATGTAACCGTTCCCAACTTTTTGTTAGGAAGCAATCCAAGAGGACCCAAAGTTTTTGCAACCTTACCAACCAAACCCATTAGATCTGGTGTAGCAACAGCATACTCAAAGTCAAACCAGCCGCCTTCAACCTTTTTCACAAGATCGTCAGCCCCTACATAATCTGCTCCAGCAGCTCTAGCCTTGTCCGCATACTCGCCTTTGGCAAATACGAGAACTCTAGCCTTTTTGCCTGTGCCCTTTGGTAAAACTATACCTCCACGCACAACCTGGTCACCCTTAGAAGGATCAATTCCCAAATTCACATCGACGCTTACTGATTCATCAAAACGGGCATGTGCGACGCGTTTTAACGCCGTTACTCCCTCCCGAAGCGAGAAAACTTTCTTCTCACCCAGTACTTCAAGCGCTTTTTTATACTTCTTTCCACGTTGTGCCATTCTGCATCACCCCTAGTCGGTTACGTCAACACCCATACTACGGGCGCTGCCAGCAACAATCTTCTTCGCTGCCTCCAGATCAACCGCTGTAAGGTCAGCCATCTTTATCTTCGCAATGTCTTCCACATCCGCCCAGGTAATTTTACCTACCTTAACCTTGTTAGGGGTAGCAGATCCTTTTTCAACCCGACACTTGCTTTTTATAAGCTCAGCCGTAGGCTGAGTTTTTAAAACAAAGTCAAAGGTACGATCCACATAGATGTTTATAACCACAGGAACCGTCTGACCTTTACGATCAGCAGTCCGAGCATTAAACTGTTTGCAAAATTCCATGATGTTAATACCATGAGGACCCAAAACAGAACCCGTCGGTGGAGCGGGCGTCGCCGCAGCTGCAGCTATCTGCAACCGCACGACTGCTTTTATTTTTTTTGCCATATTTTTCTACCTAGCAACTAGCGCTTAACTTGATCAAAACTAAGTTCGACAGGCGTCATTCTACCGAAAATACTGACCATAACCGTCAGCTTTTCATCCTCTTCATCGATTGAATCTATAATACCTACAAAGCCCGCAAAGGCTCCTTCACGTATCTCAACCTCTTTTCCAATCTCAAAATTACTCTTCTCCGCCGAGATTACAACCTCTCCGCGCATCTGAGCCAAAATACGTTCGATTTCTCGCTTAGACAGAGGAACCGGATTGATTCCACCTAAGAAACGCACCACTCGAGGCGTCGCCATAACCATCCGAACCGCTTCAGGAACCGATTCCATTTCAATGAGTATGTACCCAGGAAACAGCTGCTGATCCTCTTCGGCTTCTTCCGGACTAAAAAATTGACGGACCCTAGCAGAGGGTATAAGAACCTCGCCAAAATGATCACCAAGCCCTAATTCTTCTATGCGCTTGGAAATATCAGCCTTGACGATCTCCTCGCTTCCGACTTGAACTTGTATGACATACCACTGTTTCATGACGCCGTTCTACCTAAATGGTTTGTGCGAAGATCCACTTAATAATCCACATTATAACCCTGTCGACGGCTCCCAAAAAAATGGAGAAAACCAACACAAGGAACAAAACCACAACTGTGGCCCCAACAAATTCATTAAATTTAGGCCACTCAACACGGAGAAGCTCTGTCCGAACTTCACTAAAAAATCGCCCGATATTTTTCATCACGACCACTCCGGAAAACCAATCCTGTGTATGGCAGGCCAGGAGGGATTCGAACCCCCAACACGCAGATTTGGAGTCTGCTGCTCTACCGTTGGAGCTACTGGCCTTCCAAGCATCTATTTCGTCTCTTTATGAGCCGTATGCTCACGGCAAGAGGAGCAATGCTTATTAAGCTTTAAATCTCCAACTTTCCGCTTGCGCGTGACAACCTGCGTGTAGTTACGTGATCGGCATTTCTCACACGCGAGGTGCGAGACAACTCTATCTTTTGCCATAATGCCCTAATCCCTTTACCTTGTCCTACATTCCAAACTTTTCTGGAGCCCGCGATCGGATTTGAACCGATGACCTCTCCCTTACCAAGGAAGTGCTCTAACCAACTGAGCTACGTGGGCTCACCACTACAAATTCCTTGCGCACGCTTGTCGCTCATTTTTTAGGATAATGGAAAATAAAGCCTTTGACAACTGTCATTTTATGGAGCTGGCGATCGGATTTGAACCGATGACCTGCTGATTACAAATCAGCTGCTCTACCACTGAGCTACGCCAGCAAAAGGCTTAAACCAAATCCTAAAGACTTCTTTTGCTTAAGCAACAACGCCTTTATTCACACTAATGGAGCGGGAAACGGGGCTCGAACCCGCAACCTACAGCTTGGAAGGCTGTCGCTCTGCCAATTGAGCTATTCCCGCATCTTCAAATCACAAATTATGGTGGCGAGAGCAGGATTCGAACCTGCGAAGGTTATTACCAGCGGATTTACAGTCCGCCCCCGTTGGCCACTTGGGTATCTCGCCAATCATATGTTTCTGGTTTTAGTGTAAAGGTTTTTTCGTGAATTTCAATAGTATGATATAAGAAAACCGCTTGCACTTAGTTACTCACGTTCTCTTTTTTCTATCTTAACATCCAAAACCCTTTATTTGAAGAGCTATTTTTAAATATACCTTACGTGTTCACTCTTTACAAAAAATTGCTTTGCCCTAGACTTACTTTGCACACTTTTAAAAGGTAATTAAAAAGGAGTTCGAGGAATAAATTTCTATGATCTCATTTAAAGTTCATACTTTGCTAACGCAAGCCTGCCGTGCATCATCTTTCACCAGTTGCTCATAATCGTTATTTATTATTTATACCTATCACGCTTTTGTTCTCTAGGGGGGAATTACAGTGAATTTTCTTAAACGAATGTTTTTTGCATTCTTTTTCATTTTGCCAACAACCAGCACACCAACCGAACCACTTTATACCATTCTAAATAAACTTACTCCACAAAAAGAGCTTGAAAAAAAGGGTGCTACAAAGCCATCCGGACGAACCAACCGCACCGCACAAACCACGCCACACGCTCTAGACCTGTCTCTGCACGTGCCCGATGAAGCCGAATGTCGCCGTCTTTACCTTACTATCCTAGAAGAACTTCCGGATCAACCTACAATGTCCATCATAGAACCTGAAGTTCTCAAAAAACTTAACCTAGTTATTGGCTCCGAAAAAAACAGCTCGCGCTCTGTTGCTAATAAGTTTCCAACAACATCCTTATTTGGCAAAACAGCGACAGAAACCTTGCTTGCAACTCCTTCCTGTTCCATTGCTCAATTGGAACAACGCAAAGAATTAGTACGTTTTTTTGTTGAAAACAGAGAGATTACAGAACAAGTAAAGCAAGCAGCGGAAAAAATTAAGTCAGGCCAAGCACTGTTCTTCTCCTACTTCCAGACAATGGGAGATGCTGAAAAACAAGTGTTCAACTCTTTCTATTTCTCATCGCTAATGGGCCGACTAAACCAAAGCGCAACAGCCCTTGAAATAACTGAACTACTCCACGAATTTCTTATCGCCTGGAAGCTTTCTCCATGGGATAGTTCGGCCATTACCATAAACAACCTCGTAATCGGAATCACCAACGCCTACAAACAGTCAAGGTCTACTACATCATGGCTAGAGAAGACAAAAAATTATGGTGTTGAAGTTGGTTTAAAAGCACCTGCACGGGCGTTAAAACAGGTTGTTTTAGACACGGTCATGGCACACAATCCCTTCCCCTACAGCACCTCCAATGCCCAGTATGATCAAGCCGGAAACCTTGCACAAGTTACAATAGACCCATCAAAAGGGTATTTCTCGCTCGCCGATGCCTACCGCATCGCACGCGTCAATCCGGGACTACAAAATTCATTCTTGGGCTCACACGCGGGAGTACTCTCAATTCTTGCATTAAAACGTATCATTGCAGACGTACTATACGCCCATTTCATATCTAGCGCTCTCTCTGACCTTGCTACCACCCGCGCGGTATTTGAGAACCTACAGACCAAATTAATCGGCATTGCACGCATAGTTGAAGGCCTTGAAGAACTTAACCATATAATAAACGACTACGAATTGAATGGATTCCAAGACCTAACCGGACAAATAGAATCCTTGCTAGCACACAAAAAAAGCTCCAGTCATATAGGGAAACTTCTTCAACTGCTTGAAACCTCAACCTTCAAAGGTGATGTCTCTTTTATCTCGCACAAGGGTAGAATTCTCGCCGCAAACCACTTCATGGAAGAAATAGAGACAAAAGATGCGTTTGTAAGTGCATTACAAGAGGCAGGCTTTATTGAAGCCCTGTGCGCTGCCGCCGAGCTAATGACCTCAAGCAAAAGCAACGCAGGACAATTCTGCTTTGTCTCATTTGAAGACAGCTCAACACCGCTTCTTGATCTTGAGGGCTTTTGGAATATATTGCTCGAACCAGGATCAGCCGTGCTAAATAATATTTTACTAGGCGACAAAAACGCAATAAATATGATACTAACCGGCACCAACATGGGCGGCAAATCAATCCTCATGCGGGCTGTAGCTATCAACATAATCCTCGCGCAGGCTTTTGGTATCGCAGCAGCCTCAAAAGCTTCTATGACCCTATTTAACTCTATACGCATCTACCTCGACGAAAAAGAGGACATTGGAACCTCTAACTTCATGGCACAAAAGGAAAAATTTGACCTTATTTGCAAAAAATTAGTAGATTCCCGCTCCCAATGCACCTTTAGCATTATAGATGAACCGCTTACCGGCACCTCAGAAAGTTCAGCCGGAGAGTTTGTTCGAGAAGCAGGCATTAAGCTAGCACAGCTTCCAAACAGCATGTGCGTTCTCGCTACACATGCCGAAGAGCCAACGCACCTTCAAGAGCTGACCAACGGCCGTTTTGCTAACTATTATATCGAAACTATAGCAAACGCAGACGGATCATTTACCACCACACATCTCCTAAAGCCCGGCATACTCGAATGGTGGATTAAAGATTTTGGCATGCGCAAATCCTTTATAAACTGGCTTACACACTCACGCTCCACTCCTGAATAGCCTATACATTACTACTAAGAAAGATTTAAATTCATGAAATTATATCAATCAATAGTCCTATTGGCGGCATTAGCCATAACAGGCTCCTCGATCTGCACGGAACCCACTGAGTCACGCCAACAACTTCCATATAATTTTTATCGTGACTATCTCGGATATTTTCTTATCCCAAACACGGCACTCATGAACGAGCAAAAACGCGATCTTCCTGCTATCACCGGCACCTCTCAACAGACCACTAGTCCCGAAGACAAGACTGCCGACCTCACAATCCATGCACCTGACAACGCCGAAGTTTTAGGCCTTTTTCTCACCATTCTATCGCAACAAAAAAAAGAGATGCCAGAAAATCTGCTCGAAAAACGCGTCACTGAGAAATTGAACCTGTTAGTAGGCCCTGAAGGAGACCTCTCAGGCTCAATTCTTTCAACCATCCCAACCATCACGACCTTTGGAGAGATTACAGCGGCAAAAAATCTCATTGCTCCACGCAGATCTCTAGAGGAACTTAAAAGCCTCCAAGCAAGGCTCTCATTCCTGGTTGATAACCCAGATGTTCTAGAGAAGCTGGAAAGCGCCCTGAGAAAAATCAAAAAAGGAGAGGCTATGTTTGCGCTCTTTTTCAAACCTCAGCATAAGGCGACTACAGAACTACTCAATTCCCTCTACTTCCCAGATGTTCCGGGTTTTGCAGAGCTTAATAAGAGCACTACAGCAATCTCAGTGTTGTTCTACTATCTAACGCTCTCCAATCTCTATAACCTCATTCCCCTGCACACAACAGGCTCAATCTTTTACAACGGGAAAAATGCATTATACGCCCCCTCCTGGAAAGAAAAGCTAACAGAGTTTGTCAAACTTCCTTACACCGTAACAAAAGATGTTGTTATTTCAGAGATTATACGCCATTCCCCAGCGCTTTACCGGTACAGCAAAGAATCCAACGGCTCTCTCGACCATATTACTACTAACCCGCAGCGGCGCACCATATCCATGGGAGATCTTGAACTTTTAATGCGCCACAACCTTGCTCAAGACCTAGGCAACCCCTTAATCTCCAAGTATGGCCCCAATATCAATAACTCCTTCAACCAAAACCCAGGCATTATGCCTAAGCTCTCCGCCTATGGAATAACTGCAATGGAAGACTTTGTAGTCGTTGCCCGAGCCGCCGCATTTTACATGGCTGAAAGGGATTATGCTAATATCTTCAAAAACTTTCAGACAAAACTTGTTGGGATGGCCCACATCGTCGAAGGCTTAGAGGAGCTAAATAATCTAATAAAAAGCTCTGATGCGCCAGAGCTTGAAGAAGTAGGAACGGAGATAAACACCCTTCTCGAACACCAATACGGCAATGATGACCTTGGACGACTCATCCGCGCACTCAAAACCGATACTTTCAAAAGCGTCTCGTATTTCTCAAATAAGCCACGAATTTTAACCACAAATGCACTTATGTGCAAAAAACTCGATTTTGTGGGTGCTCTGTGCCAAGCCGGTGAAATCGATGACATCGTCGCAATAGCCAGGCTTATAAAGGATCACGAAGGCAAACCATCTCCCTTCTCGCTAGCAACCTTTATTGACGAAGAATTGCCTCTCTTGAAGATAACGGATGGCTGGAACCTACTGCTCATCAAAGAAAACCCCATCTGCAACTCCATACATCTAGGCCTTGGTGGAAACGCCAACGCCCACTTTGCCGGACCGCATGGATCGGGCAAATCAACCACCATGAAATCGTTCGCTGTCGCCGCCATCATGGCTCAATCTCACGGAGCTGGACCCTTTAAAGAGATGTTGATTGCGCCCATCACAGACTTTTTCGTCTACCTTGATGAAAGAGAAAATATTCGCAAAAATCTCTCTACCTTCATGGCTGAGCAAGCAACGCTGGATGCCACCTGTACAACCATTAAAAACCTCACTCCAGGGAGCAGAAGCCTCACCATTATGGACGAAGGCATAAAAGGTACCGTTGAAAAATCTGCCGAAAAAAGAGTTTACAAGGCATTAAAGGGAATTGCATCAATCCCGCACAGTATGGTAATTGCGGCAACACACCTTTTTGAACCCACCAAGCTAGAAGCAGATACAGGACGTTTTGCTAACTATTACGTCAAAGTAAATGATCTACCCAATAACACATTCGAACGGACCTATAAGCTTGAGCGTGGCTTGGAGGAAGTTATGTGGTGGTTTAAAGACGATGAAAAGCGCGAGCGGTTCATAAACTGGCTCATGCCAGAAAATAACGCTGATACAGAAATTGTTGCAGAAAACATTCCAGCCGTTGCAGTAGCTGCCTAGTAAAGACATTCCTATTACATAAGCGTTAGGCCAGACAATGTTTTTTAAACATTGTCTGGCCTAACGCTTTTTAAACAGATACTCACACGCACCAACACGAAAGCGTTCGACGCGCAGTCCCTTCATAATCAAGTAGAACATGACAAGTATCATGCATAAGAAGCGGTTCAATAACCTCAGGCCACTCTATAAGAGCCTTTGAACCCGCTTGAAAAAGATATTCATCAAAACCTGATACCAAAAAATCTTCTACAGAACTTAAGCGATACAGGTCAAAATGATGATATAGAGTTCCATCCTGTGCTTCATAGGTCACCACATAAGTAAAAGTGGGACTCTGAATCACCTCATCTACACCTACCTGCTTTAAGATAGATTGGACCATAGTTGTCTTCCCAGCACCTAGAGGCCCAGAAAAAGCTAACACGGATGTATCTGCTAGAACCGCAACTAGGTCATGTGCAACTACCGATATTTCATCTGGAGAAAATACGCGATTTTCAATCACCCTATTCATAATTTTTTCACCACACGCTCAAGTTGACGTTCTGCCTTAGATAATTTATGACACCCTCTTCTATTCTCATCTTCATCCAGAGGACTTTTTGTATCTTCATTTTTAACCATCATCCGTGCCGCCGCTTTCTGCATAAGAACATCCAACTCAGGAGTGCTTGTATGCCCTGGCCTCTTTTTAAGATCACTGCGCACTCCCTTTAAAGCTACTCCTTTGCTTTCATGCTCACGCTCCGCTTCATACATAAGTTTTTTAAAGCCCTCAGCACCTATACTCACTACACGATGCGATGCAGCATACCTCACAATCTCACGATCGGAGGATACAACCACCACATTATCTGGTGGGTACTGACTCAACAAGCGCATAACTTCATCATCTGCTCGCTGCCGATAGCCCGAATGAATAACTAAAATGCCTCGATCAAAACAACGCGTAGAATGTGAAGACGAACCCCCATCAAAAACTACTATCATTTCATGATGCTTCACCGTACCGTAAGCAACCACCCGTCTCAAAAAATGACGGATCTCAATATCCCCTATCTCTCGGTCTCCAAAACCCGCCTTCAGGACATTAAATGCATCAATTATAATAACCACCCCAAATCCCCCCACCCCCTTTGTAAAGGTTTTGAATTCAAACAGACTTATTGCTAAATCAACCCTTAAGTCTTATAGTATAGGTATATAACCTGTCAGTTTTCAGATTATCATAAAATGGCCCCGTGCCACAAGGACGTAAAAATGTCCCATATAATTCATCTTAGACAGCGTATAAAAACCGTTGCCATGATACAAAAAACTACGCATGCTATGCGCTTAACTTCTATGTCCACGCATGCCCATCTTAATAAGAAAAAAGTTTTTCTCGAACAATACAGCTCTGAACTTGAAAAAGTTCTTGAATCCGTTAAACACGATGTTACTCCCGTTTCTGTAGAAACTGAAAACGCACCCACGCCCTGTTTTCTAACTATAGTTGTAGGGTCACAAAAAGGGCTCTGCGGATCCTTTAATATACGACTACTTAGATTCTTCGAAGAGCATAAGGATAATCAAGCAGGAAACCTCATTGCCATCGGGAAAAAAATTATAGAACTTGTAGAACCTCAGCACCACTTGCACTATTCATTCCCTGCATTCACTGCCACCAACTTCTTTGCGCTCTCTGCCGAGCTATGCCAACACATCTTAGGAAACACGGGATACACCAAACTTACGATATATAGCAACTACCCGCAATCCTTTTTCATCCAGCGCCCTATCGTAACCGTTATTGACGTGCCACAACCTCTACCAGAAGCCTATGCCATACGGCATCCCAAAGCCTCTACCACAGAATCAAGCAGTGGCTACCTTTATGATCAACCCGCACCTGAAATTCTCGCAACTCTTGATAGGTTTTATCTAAAGATACGGGTTGAAGAAATTCTATTCAATTCGTTAATCGCAGAACACGCTGCCCGATTTATCTCTATGGACGCCTCATCAACCAATGCAGCCAAGATCCTTGAAGAAATGAAACGAGATTACAACAAACTTCGCCAAGCATCCATTACACGTGAGTTAATGGACCTTATTGGTGGATTTGCCTAAAATCTCTAATCGCGCACAATTTCTATACAAGCACCTAACGTACGAAGCTTCTGGTCCAATCCTTCATAGCCTCTTAGAAGATGGTGTATTCCTGTAATCCTAGTCTCGCCTTCTGCCGCCAATCCCGCTATAACCAATGCTGCAGCAGCACGAATATCAGTAGCAATAACCGACGCACCGTATAGGCGCTCCACACCCGTTATAGTTGCTCGATCGCCAGACAAACTTATCTGCGCCCCCATCTTCTGCAATTCTGGAACATGCAACAGACGATTTTCAAAAACCGTCTCGTGAATCACACCCTTACCCGATGCAAGGCTAAGCAATGCCGTCATAGGCGCCTGTAAATCGGTAGGAAATCCCGGATAAGGCATCGTTTTAAATGAAACAGGATTCATAGGCCTATGGGACGTTAACTTTACTCCACGCCCTTGTGGACCCACTTCAATAGAAAGCCCCATTTCAGAAAGTTTTTCTAAAACTAATTCAAGAGAATCAACCGGGGCATCCGGTAAGGATAAGGTCCCTCCAGTTGCAGCCACTGCAATCAAAAGCGTACCCGCTTCAAGGCGGTCGCACATAATTTCATGTTCTACAGGCTTTAAATCAAGAGATCCTTGAACCACAATGGTCGCAGGAAAAGCAAAATCAATGTGAGCACCCATGTTTCTTAAAACTGTAATCAGATCCAAAACTTCCGGTTCCAATGCCGCATTAACAATCTCAGTCACTCCAGAAATTCCAGCCGCAGCCATCAGAATATTTTCAGTTGCTCCAACACTTGGATAATCCATTACAAAGCGGCAAGGACGAATTTTTTCTACATCGGCTTGAAGAAAATCGCCTGAAGTCGTTATTGTAGCTCCCATCCGAGCAAAAGCTTTTAAATGCAAATCAACGGGACGAGTTCCAATCAAGCAACCACCTGGCAACGCTATTTTTGCCTTCCCAAAACGAGCAAGTAGAGGACCCATAACAAGAATAGATGCTCGCATACGCTTCATAAGATCTGGCGAAACACTCCATCCGTTAAGAAAAGTGGTGTCAACGATCAATTCATGCTTCTGTTCGTCAAATAAAACTTCAGCCCCCAACTCTTCTAAAAGAGTCTTCATCTGGTAAACATCATGAGATGCAGGCACCCGCGTAAGCCGAGATTTTCCCCGAGTCAAAACCAGGGACGCCATGGTCACTAGGACAGCATTCTTTGCCCCCTCTAACGTTAACTCACCTGATAAAGGACCGGCATTCTGAACCCGTATATATTCGTGTGCCATACGCACCTCCTGTATTTTATTTTCCATAACCCTAATCCAACCCCCTACCATAGACGTACAGTTTACCATAGTATTTCAACCCCTGTACAAACAACTTTTTATAGGTTATATTTTCAACAACATAATCATCTTGTTTCCAATGAAGATAATAGGGGGTTTCTTTCATGAGAATAATTAGGAAAAGTGCGCTCAAAAAGGCACTAACAACGACATTAATTAGTCTACCATTAACCGTAGGATTTCTAGCAACCGCGACGGCCTTTGGCCAAGCAACTGCACAAGACATTCCTACTAATCACTCTACCACTACATCCACTCAAGCTCCAGAGCACAATCTTTCGCTCCTTGATAAAGCGGCCAAAGTTGCACTCGACGTTTTAGTTAAGCCTACCACGTGGGCCTGGAACAAAGCGCAAAGTCTCACGGGCGGAGGATCAAACGAAGAGTTAAAGCAAAAAACCCAGCTCATTAAATTTCGCATCAACAATTACCAGACCATGCTAAAATCGGCCGAATCTCAGCTCCGGCCCTATGCTCCCGAGGGTAATCTGAAAAACTTGAAACAACTTGTTCTAAAAGAAGAAAAGTTGTTAATGCGTGAAAAGAGATTAAGCGCACTGGTTGAAAAAAACCAGAAGCATGTGAATGAAACCTCCCTACTACTAAGCCTATTTGAAACAGCTCCTACACCATTAAAAACTTCGCTTGCTCGTGGAACCGGAGCGCTTGGTGGTGCGGCGGTAGGATATCTTGTCTCTCGCTATGTAATAGAACGTCTTTTGGATGCCGGGCACACCGACTTGGCCGCAACACTTTCAAAGGTGCAGGCACTTCGGAAAGAGATTAAAGAGCTCACTGCCTCAATCAAAAAGGCAACTGAATCAAAGCCCGCTAAAAAATCGGAACAAGCTTCAGCCACTGAACTCCCGGCCGCAACCACTGATGACAAAGAGACAGCAAACAAACAAAGGACTGCCCTTGGTGAAGACCGTAAACGGCTGGCCGACCTACGCCATGAGTGCTCAGTGCTTGAACAAGAACTTCTAAAACCACAAAGCCGCAGTACATTCGCCTCAATAGCCTCAACGGTTATTCCCGTTTTATGCGGCGTGTTTGGGGGAATTGTAGGCTACAAAGCGGTTGAATATTTTACACGCACTACACCGCGCGTCCTTTCGCTTGAAGACCAACAAAAGGCGGAACAACTTCGACTCGAACTTGCACATGCCAAGGCTCTGTATGAAAAATACCAAAACCAACACAGTGCCGTGACTCAAATCCTAAAGCCTTTGCAAGCGCTACCTACAGATGCCAAAGACCTTCTTGCACAGTACATGGACATACAAAATGAGGTAAGGAGTCTCAAAGAAATGTTAGAAAAGGCTTCGGGCGCTGCCTTTGAAGAATTTATTAGGCAGCTTGAATTTATGCTTAATCCAAGCTAACGTCGGCTAGTATCCAAACTTTTATAAAATAGTTATTACGCGCAATCAAATGGGGAAGATTATGAATCGAAAGTTATCTCTTTTTTTAGTGCTATGCGTTACAGCCATCCAACTTCCACAGCCTCTGCATGCTGCAAAAGGCGCGGACTCTGCTTCGGGTTGGTGGTATAACAGCTTAAAGTCGCTCTCAGAAAATACTCTACACACTCTAGCAAACAACATCAGCGAACATCCTTACCTAGCGCTAGGTGGATCTGCAGCTCTTGCTACGGGTCTCTATTTACACAAACCTATTATACAAAAGGGAAAGGCTGCCAAAAACTGGGCAGAAAAAAAGTTAAGAAGACCTTTAAACTGGGCCAGCTCTCAATTTAACCAACAACATTGGATTATCCGATCTGCTATGGCAGCTCCTATATCGCTACTACTAAGCGCGGTTATCTGTCGCTACGCAGCACTCGTTCCTATGCCAGGAACCACCTGGGATACACTAACGACAAAAAAACGACGGCAACAGGCCCACAACATCCTGTTTGGGACATTATCCCTATATCTCTTTCAAAAGATATCGGGCACTTTGCAAGAACTTCGCAACACCATATCAGGGCAAACGGACAATGCTCAAAACCCTGCGGACATGGGTGAGTTAATTGAGGAATTCCCTGATGAATTATCTCCCGAAGACCTAGTCCTTATGAGTTCAGAAGACGAATTAGTCCACTACATCGAAGACCTAGCTGCAGGAAAAATAAAAAATCTTCTACTTATGGGCCCCTCAAATACCGGGAAAACCTTCTTTGTAAAAGACCTTGCCAACGCCCTAAATAGACCACTCTACATACTTGATGCGTCAAAGGGACTCTTCCAAGGAAAATTTTTTGGCGATGTCCAACAGAAATTTGCACAACTACGCACCTACCTAGACAGCCTGAACCTTGACCGAGGCAGCATTGTCTGTCTAGATGAAGTTGATACATTCATACGAGCACAGGGAGATGGCGAACACCAGAATCTTCAAATCGCTACCAACAAGCAGCTCATGGATCTTCAGAATACTCTTGCTGCAAAGGGCATTATTCTCATAATGCTCACCAATGAAACTAATCCAGAAAATATCAAAGATCAGATTAGCAACCGAATTCTACGTATAATCAAAGATGAAAATGGCGTCGTCTCTTGCCATGGTGGCTATATCGTCCCCAAGCAAAACCCTAATGAAGTCGCCCGTACTACCATTTGCAAAAGAACGGTCGAAGATATCATATCAACAGCCAGCACCTCCGAGCCTGTAGTCTTTGAAGACATTCCTGAGTTCTGCATCTACATTTCAAAATTCACCAAGGGGTGTAACAATGGTGAAGTTGTAGCTATTGTAAGAGCCGTTATTAACGCGCTTAGCACAAAACTACAAGGCCCTGACCCTCTCTGTACGCTCATCAGCTTGAGAAATAATGAATGTTTAGAATCGATAAATGCTACCCTTCTAAACCAGCTAGACAAGATGATCAAGAAAATGTCTACAGAACTTTTAAATGCTATAAACCATTGGGCAAATGTTTCGCAGAACAATAAAGAGATAATAGCGTTAGAGACCGAAAATCTTAAGAATCATATTACAGCACTCAAGACCCTTCGCTCCTCATTGATCCTTTATAGCTATGCAGATCCTAATATTGCTTCAGCCCAAGAACTTAACAAAGCTCTGCATCCGCACCAAGAAAGGATTGGGCAGCTCCGAGGAGGCTTACCATCAAAGCAGTATGCTATTGATAAAGCTGCCTCAGAACTACAAAATGCGGTAGTAACCCTCTGGCAAGGAGTAACCTCCGGCCATACACAATATGAGGCCTTCTGCACAAACGTCAAAGACTTGATAGAAGAAGCGCTAACTTCCCATCAGAGGGGAGACAAACCCATTTCAGAGAGTGAGTGCGCAAACATCGACACCTACTTAAACACCACAAAAGAGATAGCTCAAGACTCCCCAAACTTTGAAGAAATGAAGAAAGTCCGCGAAGTCATAACACTCTGGAATGCCTGCAAACAAGCAAATAACACCCTTGCTCAAGCTCTAAAAGAAAAAGCCGATATCTCTACAGAAATTACACAGTTACAAAATGAAGAAACAAAGATCGGGCAAGACAACCAAAACGCTACGAATTTCTTAAACAACCCAAACATTAACCCACAACAACGTACAGAACCGTATAAAGACCTCTGCACAAAATTCACCGATGTAAAAAACCTTTACGACAACAATAAAGCTGTCCTGCCGCATACCATCCCTGACAAACAGCTGGTTACTATCGCAGAAGGGTTGCCTAATAATTATAACACTTACACTATTCTCTTGAGGCTGGGTTTAAGAGGCCAATATCCAAGCATCACACGCGAACTACGTAAAACGGCTATCAACACCATTGATTGGTTTGTACCGCAACCTAAAAAGAAGAAGTCCTTACTGTTGCACAAAGACATTGCAAAAGAATTAGCACCATTCACAACGGATATGCCTTACAGTCTTAAGGTCGGCATGGAACTTATTACAGAAGCGGCCAATAAAAAACCTGGAACAGCGGCGCAGTGGATCGATGATGAAATAGTTCGTAGAGCTCTGTGCGACTATTCTCATTTCTTTCCCAATAAAAATGCCATCTCCAGCTGTCGGGACGAGCGAGGCCGTTTAATGGTAATTACGGGCACCAATAAAATACCGCTAAGCAAGTACGCCACCCTGCATCTCAGATCTCTGCAACCCACACGGCACGTAGATATTTAAAACTCTAGAGAAGAAGAGAGAGCTGACGTAAAATCAATCGGCCCTCTCTTCTTCTCTCTGTTTCTTCCTAGCGCATTACCTTATTTCTTAGCTGCACTCACGCCCTTCTTAAGGGTATCTTTAAACTTATTTTGACCCAACGTTGCAAGATTTCCTACTATCCGTTGAGCACTCTCAACGGGATTACGCACGTCAAATTCACCCAAATTCTGTTCAACTTCATTCCCCAAAACTACCATCTTAACCATCACCCCTGGCAGTACGCCGCCGGCTAGATCTGCCGCCGTACCTTTCCAATAGACACTGCGCACAACAACAAGATTAGAGAGGTTTTTAAAGGCAAACTGCCCGGACTCATAGGCCACTACACCCAACTGCTGCAAGTTCTTCAATGCTTCTTGTGCAACCTGTGGCAGCCCAAGATCTTGAAGCGTTTTGCCTGCAATCTTCCCAATGTCCGTCTGCTCTAATGCATACTTAGCACGCGCCGCATCTAATGCAAGCTGCGCCTTGGTAACCTCAGCTTCACGTTCTACGGACAAGACAGGGTTTTCTATAAAAGGAACCCGACGAGCCTCGGCTTGATGCAGTTGCCTTTCTAACGCCCGTATCTGATCAACCTTTGTAGTTGATCGGAGTTGCACAATGATATCATTAATATCCTTTTTAAACGTCTGTTTTTGACGTTCAAGAGTTGCCCCAATTGTTTTGTTAAGCTTATCTGTGAACGTGTTAGTAAACTCAATAGTCAACGCAAGATTTTTTGGATTAAGCTTTTGAAGCAATTTTAACGGGTCACCAAGCGATAAATCAACCCCCGTAATGTGCGCATTAATTTCAGCCTCTTTAGGTCCAATTGATGTCTCCGTTTCAAAGATCAGACCACGTTTTTCTGAAATAACAGCTATCGTCTTTGAATTAATGATATCACCTAGTTTTAAAAGCCCATCCAACTGGATACTGATACCCTTTTCAAAGTGAACCGTAAATTCAACAATAGGGCCACCCTTACCATCAAAAGACGTAAGCGCAAACGGACCAAATTCTAGAGGATCCATAGTGCCTTTTGCTTCAATTCCCCACGTATCAATAGAAAGGCCAAAATCAACCGTCTTGCCAAACATGCGCAGCTTAGCACCCCCTCCAATCCCCTTCTTAAATTTTATGTCTCCAATGGTCGTTTCACTAGGAACCAGTCTCAAAAAGACCTCATCCATAATTAATGCGCCCATCTTCCACGTTAAAATATCTGGAAGCGGAGGTATCCCTAACATACTACGCACTGTATCTGCAAACTTACCTGCCGTAATTGCATTCTCGACCTTCAGATCTATAAAACAGTTAGTAACATCAACCCCAAACCCAAATGCAACGGCCGCTTTTACAGGATCAGGAGACCCCAAGGCCACTTTGCCACTAAGCCCCAGAATATCAGGGATTAAAAGCGATGTACCAAACGTCTCTGCTGCTGCGGCTATTGATGAATAAGGCATATACCATTTAAAACCAAGATCCCCAAGCTCAAAGTTCTTTATCCCAAGCTTACTGACCTGAAAAGGATCTGGCCATGTGCCCAGCATACTTATATCAAATCCAACACCCGTAGGAGTAAGCCCTGCCTCAAGTGACCACTGCAATGGTGGAATATTAGGCATAGGAATCATCTCCAAAGATCCTGCTAACGCTATCTTAGGCTCTCCACGAACCAATAGATAAAGAGTTGCTGCCTTAAAGGCAAAGGGGGGAATAGAGATGGTAAAATCTCCGGCTGTAAGCCCCATTTTAAGAGAAGCCGTCCGTGGATTTAGCGGGTCTATCTGACCAATGATCACACCTCCAGCCCCTCGGTTCCCCGTCTTTGAAAGGATATCCTGAAGCCCTTTTAAAATCATATTCTCAACCGGACCCGTAAGGGATACGGCGGCCTCAAGATTTACCCCCGGCTCAACCCGCATTGAGGTGTCTTTATAAGTGCTAAGTATTAACTTTATATTACTTATTTTCATTGAATCTATCGCATCTGTCACAAGATTTTTGTCCTTGAAAAGCTCAGGAAAGCTTTGCGATATCTTCCACCCATTTGGCATAGAAACTATGAGCATCACTCCAAAATCCTGCCCTGTCTGTTTGGAAACCTTGGCCATAACATCACACACAACCCCAAAAACCTTGGCCTTCCCATTCACAAAAATTGCGCCTGAGAATTTTTCAGTAACCTTATTAAGGCTTTCAGGCTTTATAATCTGTAAAGGAATCTCCTCCAGCTCTTTCTCTTTCTCCGCAGGCATTCCCGCCTTTTGAGCTTGCGCAGCTTTAGCAGCCAAAGTATCCGCAATAGCCTTCTCTTTGGCAAGATCTGCAGGGGTCTTTTGAACAACAAGATTAACCTTTGCAGGCATCTTGGCTACCACTCTAGAAAATCCTAACTCAGTACCAACTTTCAAATCATAGATAGTTATATCTCTAAGGGGTTTAAGCGTTTCATCTTTTCCTACTAGCTGCTCAAAGGGCTTCCACTCCCTAACTCCCTGACCCAAGGCTGTAGAAAACTGAACCTCAGAATTAGTACCCCACTTAATGCTCAACATACCCTCAAGCTTTAAACCAAGTGATTCAACCGTTCCCGAAACCTGTGCAGCTTTCCCAAGAGTATCAAGCTTCACCTGTCCCTTGCCCTTAAACTCTATACCAAACAGATCAAACTTTTCCCCCGATGCACTCTCAACAGAACCTTCAAGACGAATACCTGAACCTCCAACCGTCGAAGAATACCAGTTAGACCCACTAAGCGCAGGCACTATGGTCTTTTTATCCGCAATTATAAGATTTAACGAGCCACTGAATATAAGCTTATTAAGCTCGGAATTCTTAAGCTCCGGAATTAGATCACCAAACTGATACCCTTTTACCTCCGTTGATAGGGTCAGATACTTTTTCGATGGATCCATCTCTCCGGCAAAGAGAATGGGCTTGCCCTGAAATGAGCCTGTAGTATTTATAGATACTTTTCTGTCCGGGGTTACCGATGCCTTTATTTCATCCAACGAAATAGAAACTCCAGGAATAATCTCTAAAAAAGCATTCTGCAACCCATCTTCAGAAGTAAGTTTTCCAAAAACGCTTACACCCATCTGCTTGGAGATACGAATATTCCCCTGAGCACTAAATGATCCAACCGGACTGTCCTTTAACATAGGAACTACCGTATCCACTCTCCATTTTTTAAACGAAGCCATTGCCCCAAAGTCACGCTCAACCTTATCCACAAAAACAGAAAAAGTAATCGGATAATCCCACAGAACCGTCTTGAACTTAAGTTTTGGAATATCCAGTCTATCAAGTACCAGATCAATCGATTTCACCGTTACTTTAAGACCAGGAATTAGCTCAAGTTTTTCCGGCTTTTCATCAAAAGTAAACCCGAAAACAATCTTCTTAATAAGTTTAAAATCGAAAAAGAAACCAGGCACTTTAAAGGCATCCGGCAAACCCTCCTCTTTTTTTATAGGCTTAGCTGCAGGTAGCTTGCGCTTAAGAGATTCGAGTTCCATGGCAAAACTTCCCCCAAAAAGCTTGTCTTGCCACTCCTTTTTAGCATTTACATAGGATTCTGCCGCTTTTTGAGAAAGTTCCTCAACCATGGCATTAAATTCATCAAGCGATATAAATTCAAGCTTTTTCAGGCCAACCGTAACCTTATGCCCAAAGAATTTTCCTTTTCCTAAATAGGAGACAGGGCCCTCTGACGGAATAACAAAGGTACCAGAATCGAGAGAAAAAATACCCCAGTCAATCTTAACATCATCCTTTCCAGGGTAATTAACTATGATCTTCGAGCTTAACTCATCACGCTTTGCCTTGAAAGCTAACTTACCCAAAAAAGGAAGGTCAAAAACAATGTTCACTTCTCCCATAGGTCCTGGAGGAGAGATTTTGGTCACTCGCATAACGGGGTCGGCATCTTCAGACCCTTCAGCAACTCCCCAATCCAGGCCATCTTGCTGGGAAGACTCAGAATTTCCCGGAGCCGTCTGTGCAAAACGAAATACTACAGCCCCCAAAACTAAAGCCGCCAGGGCTAGACCACTCAAAACTTTTTTCATACCCCCCCCTATTGATGCTCCTAATTAATCCAGAGCCTCCCACCAATCCCTTAAAAGTCATCACTAATAACAACCTTTTGCTTTTTTGCTAGCTCCTTTAAATCTTTCCTTGCATTAGGTATTGAATCAGGGCCTCCCACGGTCAAAGCAATCAATTCAAGCCCATCCAGCGCCTGATTAAGGAACATAGTTAAGAAATCCGTCATCCGACCCACAAGCACAACCTTCTCTTCTGTTTTTTCAAAAAGGTCCGCTCCAGAATCCCCCAAAACCTTGTACACACCTGTCTCATGTCCTAATTTGAGAGATAACTTCATAAGGGTCTCCGTAGACAATAAAATCCCCCGCTCTATATTAACCGTTATCTTTCCACTCTTTGACTTCTC
Organism: candidate division TM6 bacterium GW2011_GWF2_43_87; assembly: GCA_001000065.1. GTDB lineage: Bacteria > Babelota > Babeliae > Babelales > Babelaceae > UBA12395. The sequence continues at coordinate 258,556 of LCGZ01000001.1, forward strand.
TAGACTGCTAATCCGTCCAATAAAATCGTACACAAAGGGTCTAAGAATCTTCAAAACTTCGCGAATGGTGCTGGCTATGCAAGCTTTTTTACTTAAACACCCATTTACACGACAGACCGCATCCGCTTGGGTTTTAAGCTCCTCATTACTCTTTTCAAGACACTCAAATCGACCAAGAATCTCGTCCAAATCTGCTGAACCCACCTTTATAATATCAATCCCGAGCATTCCAGAGCTTATGGCTAAGTCAAAAATAGAACCCGCCCCGTTAGCTAGATAGTCAGCAAGCGGAGAATGTGGAAGGAGAACGGATGCCTTAAGCAGGCCCGATTTTTTATCTATCATAATATCGCGAGCAGCCGCCAAAAAGGTAGTACTATCCGTCAAGACTTTTTCAGGCCCAGAAACAGCGGAAGGCGGTGGTGGTGTAACCTGAGCAAAACTAGAGGTCCCCGACGAAACGCTAGCAAAAGATGTTTCCTCTGTGGAAAATTTAATAGTTTCATCACTAGGCTCACTGATTCCCGACGGCAAAGATGTCATTTGGCTAAAGCCTTTATCAAAAGCCGTGCCCAGCTTTTCTGGCACAAGAACAATCATTCCGCGTACATTCTCAATAAGCTCAAGGGCCTTATGAAGAGCCTCAGAAGCCTTGCGCATATTCTCCAATACCCGAGGATCTTTTATTACAGGGCTCACAACCATTTCAAGCAAGCCCACCACTGGCCGGCCGCCCACATAATAACCCCCAACTGCCACATCTATAAGGGGAGAAAAAACCTCTATAAAATCATCAAAAAATCCCACCATACACGCATCATACTGTTCACAATTAAGCGCTTTACACGCTTTATTCTTACTTTTTGAATCATTCCCAAACGCCATAAGACAGTCCATCCGTGCTTGACCCTGTTTTAACGCCTTACGAAAATCTTCGTCTGTAATAGCACCCATAAAGTGGTCATAATGAATTATCAAATCACTAAGATCGGCAAAATTAGGGAATTGCGTCCCAATTTTCACACCCCCAAATTCAAATGATGAACCAAAGAGCGTTAACACCTCTCGCATCGTTTTAGCAAAAATGGCAGCAACCACCTCACCACGACGACGATTTAAAAGCATACGATCCCACCGATGCAGATGGGATACACTTTTTAATTTACCACTAACATAGGCAGCCTGAGCTTCAAGAGGCATCCTCTTCCAGTCACTATCCGTAATCAATACAGAAAGCGGAGGCGTAGGTGGCTGCCCCTTCGACGGCTTCTTTGGGCCAGGCGTCTCTGCAATAGCCTTAAGCGCACGTGCCAGACTATTTAAAACATCGGTAGTATTCGCCGGCGAACTTGCCCTTACAGAAAATCCCACCCAAAAACTACTACCTAGACAAAGGAGCAGCGCGACCCCAAAAAACCTTTTCCCCATACTCAATCCCCCTACAAGGCCTTCTTCCATGCGTTCTGCAAGACGGCCACGTATTCCTAACCCTTACTAGATCTTACCTTACTTTTCTCACAGAACAGATTGCAAGACTTTAGGAGGCTATTTTTAAGACATTCAAATTGAGTTTTAAAATTCCAAACTTACACACTATTTTCTAGCGAATCTAACAGGTTTTTATCAAAAAAAATTTAGATTATTTAATTATAAAAAAAAGAGCCCTAATAACTCGAAGCGCCTACACAGTTTTTCTGCATAGACGCTTCATATAGTAATAGAACAAGCGAAAAAGGGTTTTTACTTTACTGTTTCAATCTGCTCTTCAAAAGCGTTTTTAGCTCTTTAAAAACCTCAAATCCCCCCTCATAGACCGCTTTCAATCCCAAGTTATTATTTTTCCCAAGATGGAGATATTCCACCAAAGGGCAGCTCTCTAGAATAGACAAAAGCCCTTCGAGGGAAATGCCTGATTTTTTAAGAGAGAGACTGTGAAGTTGTGACAACTTAGTCCAATCAAAGTTTTTAAACTCAAGACCTTCACAACCCTCAAGCGAAAGAATCTTGAGATTGACACAGCTATTCAAAATAGGCAAAAGACCTGCATCACTCATAGGGTTATTTGATAAGTTAAGCGAAATGAGTTTTCCTGCAAGCATGCTCCAATCAAGATTTTCGAGTGTATGCTTACTATTACAGCTAGCCGAAAGATCTAATATCTTAAGATTAACGCAGCCCTGTAACACTCGTTGTAGTGCCCGATGTTTTATAGTTGTACAGTGAAGCTTCAGCTTCTCCAAGCTCTGTCCCAACTTACTCCAATTGAACTTTCCACGAGGAAATAATCCCATAGAAAAGATGCATTCCTTAAAGGAGCAATTATTCAAAATATAACGCAACCCTTCAGAGGTAATTTCTCCCTCTTGACCTTCACACGATAATTTAAGAACAGTAAGACCATTCAAAAGGCTCAAATCAAATGTATTAAAGGTAAGCTTAAAGCCAGTGCCGCACACTAGACCTCGAAGCGATTTAAGTTTAGGACACCTTTCCCGAATTTTTTTGAGGCTCACATTAGAAACAAGCTTATTACCATCAAGATCAAGCTCCGTGAGATTTTTAAACAACCCCCAATCTACACCAGTGGTCCAGTCAAAATCAGCCTCCTTAACACCGGGAGCGCTCTGTGGATTACTTAAGACTAAGATGTTAAGCTTTGGACAACAGCGGCCTATCTTCTCAAGCTCTTTGTTGGTAATGTTTGTTGCACCTCGTACATTGAGTATAGTAAGCTCCCCAACCTTGCTCCAATCAAGATCTTTCAAATTAAGCCCTTCGCAATTCCTTAAAATCAACCTTTCAAGCTTCGGACAACTATACAGAATCTTTTGTAAACCAGCACCCGTAATAAAGGTCTCACCAAGGTCAAGTACCCTCAACTCTGTAAGCGCACTCCAATCAAGATCTATGAAATAATTACAAAATGCCGGATGTTTCCGCAGGATACCACGCATAAACTCCGCACGTTTTTCGCGAGGAATAGTTTTAAGGGTTTTAATCTGCTTGCTAATAAGTGACGCAAGTATGCTAACATACTCTTCTGTCAAACTAGTGCACAAACACTCTGGAAGCAGCTCTGTTATTTCCTCAACCCCAGAAACATTCACTATACTATCCCAATCAAGATCCCCAAGAAGAAGACTTCCGCATCTATCTAGATTTAGCAATTGTAGTTCTGAACAGTTAGTCAGAATACTGTAAAGATCCTGAGACAAAATCTTGGTTCCGCTAAGAGCAAGAACCTTGAGGTGCTTAACCTTATCCCACCCGAGCACAGAAAAATACTTTTCAAAATGCGGAAACTTTCCAAAAATTTTATTTATCTCCAATGAACATTCCGGTTCATTTAAAGCATTAACAGATAAAAACTCACTTAATGCTTTAAAATCAGAATGATCTTTGGTAACCCCATTCACAAGAGCCTTATATTCATCCAAAAATATTCCAAATTTAAGACGGCTACACTCCCCTAAATCCAGAGCCTCTAAATTCGGACAAAGAGAAAAGATTATATTAAGCTGAAGATTCTCTACTAGGGTCTCTCTCAGCAAAATTTTTTTTATGTAAAACCACGCTTCTTTATCAACCGGCGGCACAAAGTCTTGCGGTCGATGAACTATCAAGAATTTTATACGCGTCTTTTCCATAAAATCAGCTACATGCCTTTTTTGCTGGAGGACTAGAGATTCATCCAAAGAAAACGACGGGAGCGTCAACTTTTTCAAACGAATCTTGGGAGCCTCTATATCACCATTAAAAACCGATTGGTAAAAAAGAGACTGAAAATACGTACTAACCAACCGCAATGAAAGCTTATCCTTTATGGGCGAATACTTGGCAATATTCGTCCAACAATCCCTTGGCATAGTACAAATGGCTTGCTTTTCGTTATTCTTTCGAGCCTGTTGCGCAATTAGAACTTCAGGATTCTGAAGAACAACCTGCAGTTGCTTTCTTTTTTTAACATCACGCTCTTCGTTATTTTCAGAGTCATTCTCAGAATTGCTCTCATTAAACGCATCTGAAAACAACCGTATCTTTTCACTCTTATCATTACTCGCTTCAAGCACAAAAGGGCTTACAAGAAGAGTCGCAAGAAAAATATTTTTAATATTCATATTATCCATTACCTTTACTTTACTTATTTTTAAGTCATCCAACACAATTAATTTCAACCATAACTTTAAATCTAGCACACTTCTACAAAAAGTCTATTTTTAACCTTAAAAACTAATGACTACGCCTCAGCGATAAAAATCTCTCCACGACAGATGAAAAATTAAACTAGTCTAGAAAGTGCATGCGTATTCCAAACAATCTACGCGTATAATACGCAATACCCGCAAACACTAAACAGAGTGGAATTACCCAGAACCAATAAAGCATCGTAAATAAAAGTAAATAAGACGCTCTTCCTGGCAGTTGCATTATACAAAAGTAGAGCACGTCATACGAAAGATACAGAAGCGCCCCTAAGATAGAAAATTGCACCAACGTACGAACAAGAAAATTACCAAGCGCCTTTGGATAAAGCACAAATCCAAACTTCCTCTTTAACGCCCAGATACAGAGCCCCAACTTAAAAATCGACGCTAGTACCGTTGAAAGCACAATCCCCTGGATGCCCAAATAAGGCATCAAAGCCACACTCATTAATGTATTTAACAAGGCGCTTATAAAAGTTGCAAAAACAGGCAAAAACGTCTCATGCAAAGCATAAAACATATTAAGAACAATTTTATCAAGCGAAAGAAAAAATAGGCTTATAATGAAAATATTAAACAGATTACTAAATTGATAACCTTGCAAAGCGGTGATATGAGGGGATGAGAACAGAGTAAAAAACATCTTAAGAGATAAAGAGCCCATAAGAATAGATATCGGTACAGTTACCCACCAAATGAACTTTGTGGACTCTAACAGATAGAAACTAAGCCTGCGCGGAGCATAAACAACAACTCGAGAAAAGTGAGGCAACAGCACGGTTGAAAAAGTAATCGCAAAAATCCCCAGTGGGACGCGCGTAAAGGCATAGGTATTATTGAGCAATGAAATGGACCCATCTGGCAAATACGAAGCAATCTGCTGATCAATAAAAAGGTTTATCTCAGTAACCCCTAGCCCAATAGCACAGGGAATAAACTTCCATAAAACATCCCTAACCGAAATGGCTGCGGCTGCATTAGGCTTACCAAAAGCAAACCCCGCATACCAATAAAACCCAACACTAACACCCAGTAAAACTACCGTATTTAAAAGCATACACCAGGCAAGCACCACAACCGGAGCATTAAGCTTAAGACAGACCCACAGCTCGGCTACCATAAACACATTGGTTAGCACCTGCACCATAACAGGGACTGAAAAGAGATGCGCTGCCTGCAAAACGCTCGCAATCAGAGCAGATGCCGACACCATCGGCAAATAAAAAATTAAAATCCGAAGAATCTTGGTAGCCAAAAAACATTTTTCAGAGTCAGCGCACTGCCAGCCCGGAGCCGCAAAAAACATTACATGTCCAGCAAAAAAGGCAACCGCTATACATCCTATAAGCAAAACGGCTTGGAAAAAAATCAGTATAAGCGAAAGAACCCTACCCGCCTGGATTTTCCCATCTTTCTTAAGGACCGTGACTAAGGTTGGAACTGCCGACGCACTAAGCGCGCCTTCAGCAAAAATCTTTCTAAGGGAGCTTGGGATACGATACGCAGATGAAAAAGCATCACCAATGGCTCCCAACCCCAAATACTCAACCCATAATTTTTGGCGGAAAAACCCGATCGCCTTACTGGCAATAGTTATAAAACCAACCTGCATCATTTTTGTAACCATAGAACGCCGCGTAAGTTTTTTTTCCACGTGAACTGCCCCTATTTCATTTCGTGCAAAAGACCATCGCCAACTCTTAAAATTCGATCGAATTGGAAATCAGACATCCCATCATGGCAACTCATTATAAGTCCCATATTAAACTCTTTCTTAAACAACTGAATAAGCTCCAGAACACGCCCCGCATTCTCAGAGTCTAGATGAGCAATAGGCTCATCCGCAAGCAAAAAACGTGGCCGCATAAACAACGCACGCACCAAAGCAACGCGCTGCTGCTGTCCCCCTGAAAGGCTCGCAGGGCTATGTGCCGCATAAGCCGCAAGACCTACCCGCTCCAAAAGCTCAAATCCACGCTCCCGGCATACTTTTTCGGGCAGTCGGGCGCATAAACCCTTTATCACACAGTTCTCAAATACCGTCAGTTCAGGCACTAAATAAGGAAACTGAAACAGATACCCTATATCAAAACAGAGCACTTTTTCTCGCTCACGCGTTTTTTTCAGCGCCAAATCTTCCCCGTCAAAAAGCACAGAACCCACTGTTGGACTATCCATGCCCCCAACTAGAGACAACAGCGTTGACTTACCAGCCCCCGAGGCCCCCGTAATAAGAACCGTCTTCGCCTCTGAAAAACTGTCCGAAATCTCATGCAAAACTGTTTTATACCCTGCAGTTGTCTTAAAAACTTTAGATACACACTTCAACTCGATCATGGACCGATATACCCCCTAAGCTGCTAGCCTGATCCCGCATAAATTCTACTACGCGCTGTGCCAATTCTACGGCACAGGCTCGATCGTTTTCAAAATCACCATGCCCATCCAACACCAAAACAGGTACTTTCTTAAGCTCCTCATGCACCTCATGGTCTACCATAAAGCGCTCATGCCGCTCATGTATCTGCTTTAAATACTCAAGAGATAACGATGATTCCGCAGCACGCTGACGCTTACATGCACGCCCATAAGCCACTTCAGGATCAACTCGCAAGTAAATAAACCCTTTAGGAGCCGAACAGTAACGTAAAACTAGATAGTTAAAGAGCGTCTCATAAGCTCCCCACTCAGCCTCTGTCATAAAACCCTGAGCACGACTATTAACAGCAAAAACATAATGTCCCGAATAAAGAGAACGCTCCGCGAGGGTCATTGCAGACATAGCTTGTAACCGCAAATGATCCCTAAACCTACAGGACATAACAAACGTTTCCATCGTATACGCCCACCGCTTGGGATCGTTCATAAAATTTTCAAGCAAAGAGGCTCCCTGCCCATCCCATTGAGCAAGCGGCTCAAAAGCCGTATCTATAAAAGGAGCGAACTCCTTAAGAATCCGAATGAACGTCGACTTCCCAGCCCCAATGTTGCCCTCTAAAATAAACATCCCAAAACTCCACAAACGAGTAAATGACCTGCTATGCCCGTCAGACCACAATACGTGGGATCGACGGCCGAATACGCGATAGAATATCAATATGCACGGTCTTTAAACAGTCGGCAAGAATATCTGCCCGAACTCCTTCCTGAGGCCCCAAAAGAATGACCTCATCCCCCACACAAAGATTTGGAATAGCAGAAACATCGATAGTGAGCAAATTCATACTCACGCGCCCTACTACAGGAGCAAGCTTACCCTGCACCCAGACAGCTCCACAATTGGAAAATTCCCGAGAATAACCATCTGAATACCCAATAGGAATAACAGCCAATCGCATAGCGCACGGCGCTACAAAGGACTGCCCATACCCCACCGATACTCCTGGCTCAACACAGGAAAAATGCATAATGCGCGACTTCCACGTCAAAACCGGCTTCCACTCAAACGCTCCAAATCGCTCCTGCGTACGTTGTTTTTCATGCTCAGATTTCCAATAGCCGTACAATGCAGTACCCACACGCACAAGAGTATCATTACCAGTAAAAGGCAACGCCCCCGACGCCCCCACATGAGACTCGCGCCACGAAAGACCTACTGCTTTTAAATAAGCACCATATTCTTCAAAACGACTCCGCTGCTCATGAGCAAATAAAATATCTTCGCCCGTTATATCGGCTAAATGCGACATCAAACCAATCAGTTCACAGGATGAATGATGTTTTTTAAATGCCTGAGCAACAAGATTAAGCTCTTTTTTTAATAGTCCAAGCCGCGATAGACCTGTATCAAGCTTTAGATGAAGCTGTGCACGAACACCAGCCGAACGTGCTACCTCTGCAACCGTCTCTAAAAAATCTAAGTCACAACAGACAAACTCAACTCCCTGCTCTAAAGCCTCGCGCAACAAATACCTATCGGCAGGCACAAGTGCACAGACCGGCTGCGCAACACCAAGATTCTTTACCCGCAAGGCTTCCTCAAAGCTTGCAGTAAAAAAATAAGAGACCGCTTGGTGCGGAGAGGCCAGACGAACGATTTCTTCAAGCCCATGACCGTAAGCGTTTGCCTTAACAACGAGACCCAGCTTCACAGCCGGGCCCCTTTTTTGTTCGAGACAATCGAGATTGTGAAGCACTGCCTCCGTGCTAACCTCAATCCACGTTGCTAACTCATTATTTTTTGTCTGCACGAGCTGCTTTCTTAGAATGCTTTTCCTTATCTACCATCACAGGCTCTTCTGTGGTTGCTGCAGATTCTTCTGATACTTCTAAAGCCGACTTACCAGAGGTCAACGAAATTTTATGACCCGCAGGTACAGCAGGAAGAGTCAATTTCAAGACGCCCGCTGTAAGATCCGCAGAAATATTATCACTCTCTCCAACCTTAATAGCCATAGGCAGACTCAAAGAGCGGCTCATTTGCGCAGAACCAGATGAAACAAGATAAGTCATCCCCTTGTCATCTTTTTTCTCTTGCTCCATAACCTTATTTACAGAAACCGTTAAGGTTTTCCCCCGAATACGTAGCTCAAGGTTATCGGCCTTAGGAACTGAAACAAGTAGCGTTGAGCCCTCTACACGAACATCCACGTCCTGATCGGTAATTTTATCATCTAATTTAACCGTAATAACAACATTATTCGCCTCTTTTGAGACCTGAATATTATTCACATCCATATCAATACGAGTCGAAGAGACCTTATCATCTGAGTCAACAGTCAGACATTTCATATCTTTAAGATCACGCTGCATACGCTCATGCATACGATCTAAATCTTGCTGCATATCCTCAAAAAGTTTATCAAAGTCATTCATAAAATGCGGATACAGAGAAGATGTTGTCATAAGACCACATGACACACACAAAAGTGCGCAAGAAACCGTACGTTTCATAACGGATTCCTCCTGTTTTTAGAAAATAAGAAGTTCATTAAATACATAATTAAATCAGCCGCTTTTTCGCTTAAAACATCTATACCTTACGACTGCTTTTATAGTATACCATAAAGAAATATCGTAGGTGAATCCCTAGTTTATGTTCGAAAAAATCCAAAATCGATAATAAGGATTTCCAATTCCTGTTTTAATCAAACATTCTAAAAAATGCATCCGATCGTGGCTCGCGTCCCAAAAACTCCTGCATAAATTCATTAGGATCCCTAGAACCACCTTGACCAAGTACCTGCGCAGCAAATCGCTTGCCTACCGACTCATTAAGCAATCCATCCTGCTCTTTAATGCAGCAAAAAAGATCAACCGCAAATACCTGCGACCAGAGATAGCTATAATACCGAGCTCCATATACCGCCAGATGACCAAAGGAACACTCTGAATGATCCCGCTCATCACTCCCTATTCCCGGATAATCAATCTGATCTCTTAATAAAGGAAGCTTTCCATCTCGCAATTGAACTCCAGAAAAACAATCAAGTGCAAACCGAGCCGCCCCTGACTGACCCCGCACAAAAAAACCCGTTTCAAATGAACGCAACGCGCATAACAACTTAATGGTTGCATCATCCAAGGCCTCACCCGTTTGGTAATGGCAACTTATCCGCTTTAAAACAATTGGATCGTAAAGCCACTCTTCAAACATCTGCGACGGCGTCTCAACAAAGTCTCGTGACGTTGCCGTTCCCGAAAAACTCACCAAATCGGTTGCCCCAAGCAGCGCATGCATCGCATGCCCAAACTCATGAAAAAATGTTCGTACACTCTCAAATGGCAGCAACGCAGGTTGCGTGAGCGTTGGCTTTGGGAAATTAGCAACAATAACAATCACTGCAGGATAGCGGCCCTCTGCATGGCTAGAAACTGCAGGGAGTATGGACATTTCACACGCGTGTGAAAACTTGCCTTCCCGCGGAAACAGATCTAAAAATATATGGCCAAGCAGCGTGCCATCTCGAGCATAAGCCGCAATATAACGAACATCCTCATGCCACAGCCCCTGAACCGGCTCCTGTCTAAATTCAATTCCTAAAAACTGTTCATAAATAGACAATAGAGCATCCACAGTATGCTGCACAGGGAAATAAAATTTCAGCGCCTGCTCATCAAGAGACAAACAACGCTTCTTATATGCCTCTTTTACATAGGGAACATCCCACTGATGAAGCTCCCCCGAAGACGTAAGCTCAACCCCTTCGGGTATATTTTCGGTCCACAACGTCCACTCTCGCTCATATTTTTTGAGTGACTTGGCGCGCATATCATCTAAAAATGCAATCACTCTTTTTGGGGTCTTTGCCATCTCATTTACTAGATCAAGATGTGCACAACTTGCAAATCCCAACAACGCGGCTAACTGACCTCTCAATGCAATAAGCTGCTTTAAAACATCTTGATTCTCGGGGTAAGCTCGACTACGGAAAGCAGCCCAAACCGCCTCGCGCGTCTTTGATACCCTGCAGTTTTCTAACACTGCATGATAGGTACTCGCGGTAACTTCAAGCAAATATCGCCCCGCATCGTCACACACAAGACCATCTAACAATTTATCATCCACGCCTGCAAAGTCCTTTGGTGCAACTGCCACAACCGCTCGCGCATTATTTATATTAGTCTGAAACTGCAACCCTACCTCAGAAATCTTCTCGCAAAGCACTTTGAGCTCTTGCAATTTGTCATCAGGCAATCCAAGCCCATTTAATTCAAAACTACGTAACGAATGCTCCAGATAACATTTTTGCTCACAAGTAAGATATTCATTTGAACCAGCAGAAAGCCCACGATCATAATCGCAAAATGCCTTATATAAGCTGCGATTCAAACCCCATTCATTCACTAAAAACACACTAAACTTAAGATACCCCTGACTAGCAGCATCGCGCATCACTTTATCAGGATGCGTCATAACGGTTAATTCAAGAAGCGCTGCAAGCAAAGAGGCAAACCCACTCAACCGATCTTCCATTCGAATTGTGCTATCGAAGGTACGGCTCCCCGCTGGTTGATTAACAATATAATCTAATCCAGCCTTAAGCGTTGCCACCGCAGACTCAATGCGACGATTAATCTCTTCGGGTGACTTAAAAAAAAGCGTGGCAACATCCGATTTAGTTTCAATCCGTGGATACGGATCTACAAATGCCGGAGCAACTCCTGCAAAACACAGTGCACCAAAAAGACACAGAACAACTCTACTCTTCATACCCTCTCCCTTTTTACTTACGAGGTAAATTCGCTAAAAAATGCCTCTGAATTAGGCTCACGTCCCAAAAACTGCTTCATCAACTCATTAGGCTCTACCGCTCCACCACGGCCCAAAACCTGCGCAGCAAAACGGTGCCCAACCTCCGCATTAAAGAGCCCCTGCTCCTTAATATAGTGGAATAGGTCCAATGCAAACACTTTCGACCATAGGTAGCTATAGTACCGTGCGCCGTATTCGGTCAAATGACCAAATGAGCAGGCAAAATGTTTCCGATCATCATAGATTACCTCCGGCATCACCAAAGTATGAAGTTGCCGATCAAGCGCTGAAAGGTTCTTCACTTCTCCCGACTTAAAACAGTTAAGCGCAAAAAGCGAAAGTCCTACTTGGCGCTGTGCAAACATACCCTTATCAAAGCACTTTTGGCCGCATAGTCGTTCAATAGTCAGGTCATCCAAAGGTTCACCTGTTTGATAATGGCAACTTACACGCTTTAACACAGTAGGATCGTACAACCACTCCTCAAACATCTGCGATGGAGTTTCGACAAAATCAAGCCGTGTATTAGTTCCCGAGAATCCAACCATATCTGTAGCTCCAAGCAGAGCATGCATAGCATGACCAAATTCATGAAAAAAGGTCTCAACATCCCTAAAAGAAAGCAATGCTGGTTGCGTAGCAGTTGCCTTTGGGAAATTGGCAATAACTGCAATCACAGCAGGGCAACGAGAACCACTAGCATGGTCGGGTAAAGTTAAGGCGCTGACCAGAGTCATTTCACACGCATGAGTGTACTTAAAGTCTCGAGGGAAAAGATCCAATAACAGGTGACCTAGCAGCGCTCCATTCTGGGCATAGGCCGCTACATAGCGCACATCCTCGTGCCAAAGGCCTGTCACCACCTCTTGCCTAAACTCGATTCCCAAAAACTGTTCATAGAGAGATAAAAGCTCGTCCAGAGTACGCTGTGCTGAAAAATATTCTTTCAAATGCTGTTCATCCAGGGACAAATGCTTCTTTTTATAACTAGCTTTAATAAAAGAAAGATCCCAGGGATAAAGTTTACCATCAGACGAACGTTTGACGCCTTCTGGCATTTCTGAAGTCCAGAGCTCTAACTCTTGATGACTTTTTTCAAGTGATTTTACACGCATCTCTTCTAAAAAGGCATCCACGCGCTCGGGCGTCTTTGCCATCTGATCTTCTAAATTAAGGTGAGAAAAGCTGGCAAAGCCAAGCATATGGGCAATTTTGTCACGTAATGCAATAATGCGCTTTAAAAGCTCTTCATTCTCAGGATAGGCTCTATTTTCACGAGCAACCCATAAGGCCTCACGGGTAGCCGCAACCTTACAGTGCTCTATAACAGCGGTATAGGTTGGCATATCAACGCCTAGGATATAGCGCCCCTCCGCATCACGTTTTAAACTCTCAATAAAGACATCATTAAGACCATCCAAACCCGCGCGATCAACCGTTATGGCATTTAGCGCCTTATTAATATTCAAGCCAAAAGCAATTTCAGCTTCGGCAAGCTCTTTTTTTAATTTTATTACCTCAGTCCTTTTTTCATCGGAGAGCCCCATGCCCTCACGTTCAAAAATACGCAAGGATTCATCCAAATAGCGCCTCTGCTCATCAGTAAGCGCCTCATTTTTTCCTTGCAGCTGTGCATACTCATTAAAAGCTCGGTACAAATCCTTATTCATCTGAATACTATCAATCAGGAAAGCCTGAAGCTTAAGCGTCCCTCGTTGAGCTGCATCACGCAATGTTTCATCGGGATTGGTCATACTAACCAGATTGAGCACAGATAACACGGTCTGCGCAAGCCCAACTAATTGATCTTCTGCACGAATTGTATCATCAAAGGTTCGTTTGTAAGCTGCTCGCTCTACAATAGTATCAATACCCTTCTGAACTTCCCAGATAGTGTCGTCTACGCGCCTTTCAATCTCCCGAACGGTTTTGGGGAATAGGGCAACAACGGCATCTCTGTTTTCGACTTTTAAAATCATAGAATCACACTTTTGTAAGAAATGGCACCCAGCCAGCAAAAATAGCAGACCTCATACCCGTTAAACGTACCACTATACAAAGCCTAAAAAACGCTTTCATCTCCACCCCCCTTTATACACTCCCTTTTTTCAGAGCATACCGCAAAGCAACAGAAAGAGAAATCCACCCCCCCTAGGTTGTATAGATTCTGTGGTCAAAAAACGGGCTATTGCGTTTTAAAAGTGTTTCGGGATAGACTCGGGAAAAGTATGGTTATTCTTAACCCAAAGGGAATTGTTCTGATGAAAACCTATCGTCAATTTTTACCACTGTCGCTCGGTACACAGGCACATGCATTGATGCGTGTGCTCGTGATAGCAACCATAACCACCTTCATGCCGCTAGGAGCAGATGGAGAAGAATTTGTACAACTAGCAGCAGCATTAAAACATATAGCCAAAATGCCCGCACCAGAACCTAAAGAAGATAGTGCCAAAAAACTTGAAGAGATGTACAAACCAGAGATAGAAAACGCTATAGACGCAAAAAAAGCCTTAGATGCAACCAAACATTGCATCAACGCCATGAATACCCAGATGTTAGACCTAACAGAACATTCTGAAACCGTAGATCACTTCATCGAAGCACTCGCAAAAAAGCTCGATGAACTGGCGAGCACATGGTATACAGGATTTGGCACCGAAGAAAAGGCCAGAGGAGAGATAACCTTATTAAGTGAGAATCTATCAAATCTAGGAATCGATGTAAAAAAACTAGATAAATACAAGTCCCTGCCAAAACCTAAAATCATCCCAAAAGGCACCGAAAAATTGTTCAAAGAGCTTGACGATTCAACAACAGTAGACAAAACAAAAATAGCTTTTGAAACCGCTATAAAAAACCCTAAAATAGCGGGCACTCCTGCAGCGAAAATCTCATTGGTCGAAACCCTCATCGACAAAATGAAAACGTTTAGCGACATAGAAAAAGAGTCCGATCTTTATAAAAATACTCTAACGGCCTTAATCAAACTTCTCCCTGAACAATCCTACATCAAAAAGCTTGATGAGGCAGGCAAGCCTAAAGCAACGAAAACAGGTAAACCCTCTTTAACCGCAAGCTTAGACGATGATGAAAAAATGTGGAATGAATGGGCAGAAGAATTAAAAAAGAGTTTAAATACGCTTTCACAAACCACTATCACCTTGAAAATAGAAGATAAAGATTATCTCTCAAAAAAGGCCTCTGAATTTGCGCCTTACATAGTGAAAACAGCTGACAACCTTAAAAATTCTATATCAACACCCCCCTCTCTATCAAATTTTAAAGATTTTAGGAAAACGGTTTCTAATCCAACACAATCTTTCTGGGAAAACATAATTGCACCGAAGGACTCCGTCTGGGCTGTTAACGAAAAAGATCTAAAGGAGCTTGAAAAGATAGTAACCGCCATAACCAACCTCGACTTCTCAACAGCAACAGAAGATGACATCAAATTTTTGACCGCTACACTTACCCTTTTTGCCCAAATACAGCCACGCAAAATAAAGTCTTTCCTCAACCTGCTTGACTCAAAAACGGCAGGCAAAGCTTTTGCACCTAAGTATAGACGTCAACTAGAATCAGATAGCTTTGAATATGCCATTAGTGCACTTGAAAAAGGCTCTCCCGACCTTATTAACAAAGTCTATGCAGGGACGGGTGCGGCTACACGGGCAAATGAAGTTCTAGAACGTATCATATCCCCTATCTTGGTGTTTATAAACACCTCGTCAGATACCAAGCAGGCTCAGGATATGCTAAATTCGGGAATTGAAACTGAACCTGACTCCAGAATTTTTGTAGATAAGATGGAGACCTTAACCATACGCTTGCGCAAATTATTGGAGCTTTTGGGAGATGCAACCAAAGACTTCGGACTTAACAATGAATTTCTAAAAAGCCTGCTCTCCTCTGAAAAAAATCGCGTCTGGTGCACCTCATCCTGGATTGTTCTTGAAAGAACGGATGTCTCAGATAAAAATAAAATTTTCTATATAGACCTTTTTGGTGCGGCAAAAGAGTCTACTTTTGACGACAAGCACGATTCAACACACAGTGCAAAAAATAGACTCACGGCTCTGCTAAAAAGCTATGAAAAAGATATACTCCGCTATCTCAAATATCTGCAATACAGACTATCTACTCCAGAAAAATGGTCAAAAATAAAAATATATTCACTTCAAAAAAATGTCGTCGAAAAACTAGATCTCAACAACTTCAACCTATCCAGTCAACCACTTAACTTACAAAAAGCTATTCTAGAATCCTTCTTTTTGCCGCAAATACAATTCAAAAATACAGCATCAAAATTAATTTGGGAAAAAGAGCAGGAAAAAATAGCTAAAGAAGAAGAGACCCAAAAGCTAACGGACGATCAAAAAACTAAAAACAAATATTTTCAAGAATTTTATGTAGACCTTGAAGAAATTGAAAAGCAAATCAACCAAGTAGAGAACCCTAATTCCGACGAAAACCTAAAGAAGCTTTCTCCAGGCCTCAGGCAAATAACAATAGAATCTTCAATAAACAATATCTACAACTTTATAAATTCTTTCGTCTGGTACGCCCTAGACCCTCTTGTCTGCCCAAACTGCTTTGACCACATCAAAGATCATTTAGGCTCCTCTGGCGTAACAAATCTTTTTGGAAAGATAACTAATTTCCTTAAAAAACAGACCACCCTAGAGAAAGGATTCAGACTCAAGAAGGCCAAACAAGCGTTAGCCGGGATAAAACTAGCCGAGCAAATGCAAGAAAAATATCCTGAACTAGATGGCAATACCTGGAGTAAAAACGACTGGGATAGTAACTTTATAACACAATATGGAAAAATTGAATTTGCCTCTCCACTCTTACAGGATAGCGGAACGTTGTGGGTCCGACTGCATGAAAAAGCGGCCGTAGATGAATTCAAAAAGATGTTCCAAGCCTAACCAGAACAAAAATTATGGTAGGGAAAATGCATGCGGCACAATAAAACCGCATGCATTCTCCCCACCATAATTTTTAGCCTAACAAGATGTTTAACTTAACACTTCTTAGCTACAAATTTTTCAACCACGCTATCAAATTCCTTTTCGTCATAACCACCGGGATGAATATCAACAGTCTCAGCACATTCATTAATAAAGGCAAAGGTTGGAACCGACCCTTGTGTATACTTGTCAACCTCATCTCTCAGTTTAACGTTATCAATATCAAGAGACACAAAGTGGGCTTTGCCCGCATATTTTTCTGCTGCTGCGTCAAAAATAGGAGCCATACGACGGCACGGAGGACACCAGGTAGCATAAAACTTTGCAATCACCTTTTGTCCACTCTCCAAAAGCTTTGTAAATTCTTCTGGAGTTGATATATCTTTAACAGCAGTCGAAACTGCAGGCACCTGCACCTCAGGCTTTGGAGCCTCCTCTTTCTTCTTCTTGCCGCACCCTGAAATCAGTATTAAAAAAACAAAAATTGGCGCCCATCCAAAAGCGCTAAAGGACCGTGGACTCATGTCTCTCCCTATAGTTTGAGAAAAGGAATGAAAATTGACGTAACCACTATACCACGGGCTCCCGACTAAAAGAAGTCGCCCTCATGTCTCACGCTACGGCCGTACCTTTGCCGAGAGATTATGCGCACCCACAAAAAAACTAAAAGCCACCCTTCTTTAGCAAGATGCTATAATAATGCTCCGCATCACGCCGCGCATCCATAGATGCCTTGGCCTCTTTCCGTAGCTCGTCCCGCAAATCTTTGACCATCTTAATAGCCTCAGACAACTCCTGCTCGCAACTTGAGACCTCAACGCGGCCCCATGCAATTGATGATAGAACCATCACAGGCAACATAATTAGAATACGTTTCATGGCTCCCCCTCCTTCTCACTCTTTACACTACTTACTACTATTTTTCTATTCCTCGCACCTCTAACAGTGCCTTTTTATTATTTTATCCTAACTTCATTTTACATCGCCCTACAGGCCAAATTCAACAAAATTACACAGCTTGAATATCAAAACTGCAAAACAGGCTTAAAAACAACCATTTTTATATGCAAAAATAGCCGAAGAGTTTTGAGGTATAATTGTTTCTCAAAACTCTTCGGCTATAAAACTAAAAAAAAGGAGTTTATAGTCCCAAATAGTTCTTAGTCATACCGCGCAATGAATCAATGCCTGTATCACCCGTAAAACGACCTACTACAGAACCATCTTTTAAAAAGAGGAAGGTAGGTACGCGCTCAATACCATACTGATCAATCAGATTCATATAACTTTGAGCATTGTCACTTATAAAGATCACCTTATCACCAAACTCATTTGCGATCGAATGAAATATAGGCTCCATCCGTATGCAAGGCGGACATCCTGGAACCGACCACTTAATTGCAACTGGTTTTATTTTGGAAAGCTGTTCAAGAGAAGAACTATTGTACTGCGAATATGCAGAGCCCAGACTTAGTACTGTCGCCTGTAGTGGCGCAGCCACTGCTGCACACGCAATAACTGCCAAACTCATAGAAATAAATTTCATCCGAAGACCTCCCGTCGTTGGAATAGTTTATAATAACACTGTATAACTTACAGTGCTTCTAGTATACCACAAAAAAGATGCCTCACCCCCCAACCCCCCTCAAACAAAGGATCCCATGCAACTTTACTGGCAGAAAAAATGCAACGTAACAACCACCGACTTAATACCGATACTTCCCAAGACAGAGACAACGATTACAGCATTAAATGCTCTAAAAAACAGAGTCCCTCTTTTCTCAATTCTTGACCCACAAATAGTAAAAACACCCCTAAGCACGCTTCTTCTTCCTCTGGATGCCGAGTATCGCACTACCATAATCAACGCCGCAAAAAAAAAGAGTGCCCTCAAACCTGACGTCGTAGTACTTATTGGGATTGGTGGATCAAATTTGGGAGCCTGGGCACTGCATGACGCTCTTCGAACAAAGCTTATTGCAGAAGGAAAAGAGCTGCCACTCTTCTATTGCGCCGACACTATTGGTGGAGACAAAACATCAGAGCTTCTAAAAACCCTCGACCACCACCTAACGAGTCACAAACGCGTAGAACTTATTATCGTTTCAAAATCTGGAACGACCCTTGAAACCTCCATAAATGCGGCCCTATGTACCGATCTTCTCAAAAAACATTATGCCACCGCCTACACAGAGATGATCACCGTCATAACCGACCGCAATTCACCGCTGTGGCACCAGGCAGAAAATGCAGGATTTCTATCCCTTGAAATTCCCCCTCAAGTAGGTGGCCGCTATTCCGTCTTCTCCGCCGTAGGGCTTTTCCCATTAGCACTTATGGGCTTTGATGTTGATGCTCTATGCGCGGGAGCTTCAAAAGTCATTGCAGACCTATCCGCTACAACGACCGCAAGCGCATCCTTAACGGCCTCCATCTTATATATCCTTAACAGACGTACCCCTCACGCCGCCGTAATACACGACACCTTTTTGTTTGATAGCTCCTTTGAACTTTTGGGGAAATGGTATCGTCAGCTTAGCGCCGAAAGCCTGGGTAAACGATATACCTTATCAAAAGAACTAATACAAGCAGGCCTGCTGCCAACCGTATCCATTGGAACCGTTGATCTACACTCACTATTCCAATTTTACCTAGGCGGCCCCCGCAACAACATTACCACCTTCATCACCGTCGAACAGATTAACACCCAATTGGCTGTTCCAAACACCGATCCCGAACTTCCCGCAGCTAACATGCCTCTTTCGCAGGTAGTAGACGCTTTAGCACAGAGTGTGCAACAAGTTTATGAAGATGACGAGCGTCCATTTATGACCATCCATCTGCAAAAAACCGAATGGGACCTCGGAGCTTTTATGCAGATGAAAATGATTGAAACCGTTCTTCTGGCAGGGCTTTTGGATATAGATCCTTTTGACCAACCCGAAGTAGAACGATACAAAAAAGAGGCGCGTCTTCTCCTAAAACTCTAGCAATCTGCAAAAAGGCTATGTTAGGTTAAACAGTAGGAACAGAAACTGTCATAAGGTCACGCCTACATGGGGCAAGTGACCCTATTAAAGGAGAATCTCATGATGGATCCCCACCCACACGATGTAGGCATCGATACCGGAATGTCCGTAAAGGAACGAGCTGAAGTTGTTTTACATTTAAAAAAAATTCTGGGCGATGAATACGTCCTTTACACCAAGTTGCTCAAGTTCCACTGGAACGTTAATGGTCCTTTTTTTGGTCCTCTTCACAGCCTGTTTCAACGGTTTTATGAGCAGAGCTTTGAGAATATAGACCTGGTGGCGGAGCGTATAAGGGCCTTAGGAGAAAATACACCAGGATCCCTCGCGGAGTTTTCCAAACTAACCTGCTGCATTACGGAGCATCCGGGCAAATACCCCGAAGCCTGCTACATGCTTGAAGAGATTTTGCATGACATGTACTCCATCATTGAGCATGTCCGCGAAGATGAAAAGAAGATCGAAAAGCTTAATGATCGCGTCACCAGCAATATGCTCCTCGGCCTTGTTGAAAAGCGTGAAAAGGAAGCCTGGATGACGAGAGCCCATCTTGAAAAAGCAGCAAAGCCCATGGCAGCAAAAGAAGTGATTAAAAAAAACGTAAAAAAGATCGTCGCGAAAAAGGTTACAAAAAAAACTAAATAATGGAGACTAGCGCTCCCGACTTTATTGCCTGAACCCTGAGCTCATGCAATAACCTTTTATCAATCGGACTTTTTACCGCGTGGTGTGGAATTACCAAATTTCGCACCACGTTCTTTTCACACAAAAGCTTAAGATATGCAACCGCTGACGGCGTAAGCCGATCAAGATAATAACGATCGATAACCCCCGTTCCAAATGAGGTAACCAACTCCGGCATCAATACAAAATCCAACCAGCTCTCAGCAGCAACAGCACGCCGCATGCCACCGCTATCATGCACACAAAGGCCTTCCGCTTTTTTACAAATCTCAATCATTCCGCAGCCGCACTTTATTCGCTTTCTATCAGGCACCGATTGCAAACTAAGCACCGTTCCCGTTACCATAAACAGAAGAGTCAACGCACCCAATTTCTGTAACCCTGGCTTAAACGGCCGGTAATGCATAATAAAAAGCGTAGCCACAGGAATAGCCAATGCAACCAATAAAGGAGGACGCTTAAAAGTTAAAAACCAATCCCACGGCAACCACGTTGTCATCTCAAGCCATATTGACACAAATCTATCCAACGACCAAGCCAAAGGAGAAAAAGGTAACATTAAAAGCTGTGCAAGAAAAATCAGAACAGACAGCACCAAAAACACACCCAGAAAAGGGTTAAATATAAAATTCCCCAGAGGGTTTAGGGTAGCCACCGGAAGCCCCCACCAAAGCATTAAAGGCCACGAAATTAGCATCACGCAAAACTGCGTAATCAAAAAGGTTATAGCTCCGTGCCATAATCGAGAAAATAAAGGTCGTACGCGTTGCGCCATTTTTAGCTTTTGTATAGTTTAGGGTTAAGATACTCTTTGTATTTTACCAGAAAAGAGAGATAGTATGAAAAGCATTTTAGAGTTACAAAAACGCGCACTTGCTCTACGCATAGATTGCGTGCGCGCAACGACCGCGGCTGAATCAGGGCATCCCACCTCCTGCCTCTCTGCAGCGGACCTTGTAGCCGCACTTTTCTTCCATGCAATGCGCTTTGAACCCGACAACCACAACAATCCGTGCAATGACCGATTTATACTATCCAAAGGGCACGCAGCCCCTCTTTTATATGCCGCATGGAAGCAGCTAGGAAAACTATCCGACAGCCAACTTCTTGAACTGCGCACCTTTAATTCCCCATTAGAAGGGCACCCTACCACACGCTTTGCCTACACAGAAGCTGCAACCGGCTCTCTAGGACAAGGACTTTCAATAGGCGCAGGGATGGCTCTAGCTGCCAAAAAGGACGCACTCCCCTATCGCACCTTTGTACTGCTAGGAGACAGCGAAATGACAGAAGGCTCAAACTGGGAAGCCGCAGAGATAGCATCATTCTACAAACTCAACAACCTTATTGCACTGGTCGACATTAACAATCTTGGCCAGCGAGGCATTACTATTGAGGCTCTTGAAAATTTATCCGGCAATCCTACAGATGCCTTTGTAAAAAAATTTGAGGCCTTCGGATGGAACACTATTCCTGTCGATGGCCACGATATTCAAGCCCTTGTAAAAGCACTCGACAAAGCATCTAAATTAGCTTCAGCTCAACCATCACGTCCCACCGTACTCCTTGCAAAAACTATCAAAGGCTATGGTTTAAACACCGATATAGAAAATAAAAATGGATTTCATGGCAAAGCACTCTCACACGAAAAATTAAATTTTTACTTGCGCAAATTATTGGATCGATTTGCAGAAACCACAGGGCAACGGGGCTCCCTAGTTCTCTCATTGCCCCATTACAACCCACAAAAGCCCTGCACAACGCCTACCCCTTCTCAGAAAAAAACACCCTCTATCAAACCACCTTCTTATATAGTAGGCGAAAAGTACGCAACACGAGCAGCTTACGGCCAGGCACTCGCAGTGCTAGGCGCAGATGAACGCATCATCTGCCTAGATGCTGAGGTTAAAAACTCGACCTATGCCACAACGTTTGAAAACCAGTATCCGGACCGTTTTATTGAATGTTTTATCGCAGAACAAAACATGATTGGTATGGCCGTCGGGCTGGCTCGTCGGGGTAAAATCCCCTTTGCCTCAACCTTTGCATCCTTTTTAACCCGCGCCTTTGATCAGATTCGTATGGCAGGAATTGGCAGAGCCCCTTTAAGACTAGTGGGATCACACGCCGGAGTCTCTATTGGCCAAGATGGTCCTTCCCAAATGGGGCTAGAAGACCTTGCGATGATACGAACGATCCCAGAAAGCATTATACTCTACCCGTGCGATGCAGTGTCCACAACCGCTTGCGTAAAATTAATGAGAGATTATAACAACGGTATAAGTTACCTGCGCACCACACGCTCAGAGACACCCGTTCTATACAAACACAACCATCCCTTTGCGCTGGGAGAGTGCGCAACATTAAGATCAAGCCCTAAAGATGTTGTATGTATAGTTGCTGCAGGAATTACAGTATTTGAAGCCTTAAAGGCGTACGATCTCCTTGCACGAGAAGGAATCGCCGCTCGCATTATCGACTGCTACTGTATAAAACCCTTACCTACAAAGGCATTACAAAAAGCCCTATCTCAATGCAAAGGCAGACTTGTAACCGTAGAGGACCACTACCGTGAAGGCGGTATGGGCGAAGCCATCGTATATGAAGTTCGTAACACTATAGAAAAAGCAACCTGTCTAGCCGTTGCAAAACTCCCACGCTCAGGCCAACCAGACGAGCTTATGGCCTACGAGCACATAGATGCATCTGCTATTTTAGATGCGGCAAAGGAAGTGATCTAGCGAAAAGACTTTCCATCCGGTCACACCCTATCACCAACCCCATGCCCGCAGCTACAGAAGCTAATCCAAAGGCTATAACTCTGCGATCTCGTGAACTAATCGGCGTACCCAAAACCACTGGCGACCCACCACCAGGTTGCACGGGGGTTGCTGAACCCATATTAGGCGAATATACCACGCTGTCAGAAACTCTAAACTGATCACGCACCATAGAAAGGCCTATATAGACTAAGACTACACCCGTTGCAGCAATGGCAAATCGCCGAATATTCCTTCTTACAAGCAGGGATAACAACTCGATATTTTGATTCAAAATCTGGTTAAGCTGCGCCAACGATTGTTCATCCAAAACATGAGTAACCGGAACCGTAACCGCCCGCATTTCAGACAGTGACATCGCAGAGATTAGGCCTAGCACACTTAATATAAAAACTTTTATGTTCATTGAAAAGAAACCTCCTCAAAAAGATACGAGCGCCCCACGCGCACACATGAAAATAAGTATAGCAAATCCACGTCTTTTTAACAGAAAATAGCACATCCTAGGTCTATCAAGCTAGGGCAGCATCACCCCCCACCACCACCCCTTTTAATGTCCGCCAGAGCCACCATAAAGTCATCATCAACCACTTGAGTTACCCCTCGACGCGCAGCCCTAACCGCTGCCTCATTAACTAAATTTTTTAAATCCGCCCCCGACAGGCCTTCTGACTGCGTAGCTATTGTATCAAAAACCTTGTCAGATGCTGCAGAAGATATAAAGGTTGTATAGTATTCCACAATGGAACGCCGAGTATTTTTATCAGGCAGTCCTACATAGACAATACGATCAAATCGACCTGGCCTTAGAAGAGCAGGGTCCAACATATCTAGACGATTAGTAGCTGCAACCACCAAAACGTGTGACATCTGAACAAACCCATCCATCTGACTCAAAAGCTCATTTAACGTACTTGCGGACTCACTATTTATTGATCGATCTCGGCGAGCACCAATCGAATCAATCTCATCTATAAAAACAATGGCCCTTTCGCACGCTCGAGCTTTATCAAAAAGCTCACGCACACGCTTGGGCCCAACACCCACATAAATTTCAATAAACTCAGAACCCTTCGCGGGAAAAAACTCCGCCTTGCATTCATGCGCCAACACCCGCGCAACCGATGTTTTACCCGTCCCGGGCGGACCATACAAAAGCACACCTCGTGGCACTCGAGCTCCCACCGCCCTAAACCGTTCTGCGTGATTAAAAAAATCAACAATCTCTCTAAGTTCTAAAGGCATGCCAGGCAACGTATCAAAGGTACAAGGGAGTGGATCGGGACTAGAAACCTTCTCAACTCCATCCTTTGCATTGTCTGGAGACAGCATCAACGCCTTTACTCCCCTAACAACCGCCTCACAATTGCGACTATTAAACTCACTCAGCACACCCAGCTCTTCAAACAACGTGCCCAAAAATGCGGAGGAATTATTAATCACAAAACAAGCCACGCCACACAACAGATATCTAATGCACCAACAGGCTTTTTTCATGAAATACTCTTTTGCTTTATCCATAATATTACGCTACAATAAGGCCTTTAAAGTATAATCCATTTGGCACACTATGATAAAAAAACAGACACAGACCGCTCTTATCTGCACAGCTTTGTTCATCCTTCCCGGTTGTTTCTGGGCACACAAAAAACGCAATAACCCACACCCGCTCGTAGAACAGATTCGCACCAAAGGAAAAAGCAGCCTACAGCTCTCCGCACAATGGCTAGACGAATCAACCTGCAAAAAACGTTTCTGGGGCGTAAATCTAATCGGGTCTGACATAGAGGTGTTACGTATACGTCTCATAAACAATGGAGAAGAGCGCTATATTTTCCGACCAAGCTACTGCTCTATCGATCGACTCCCTGCGGACGAAATCGCGCCCTTACTACAATACGACACGTCATCACGGGTCTGCTGGCTTTCGCTACCAGCTTTTATCTTCTGCTGGCCACTTATTCCATTGATAATTGTCCCACAGGGGCTATACTGGCACCATGAAAACCATAAACGATTTAAATGGCTACAAAAGAACACATTAGGGCCCGACACCTCCTTTGAAGTAGCGGCTTATGAAACCGTTGAAAAGTATCTGTTCGTGCCTACGGATGAAGCGGAGTATCATCCCCTCTCACTTGAATTATTTGATAGCAACACAAAAGAACTTGTTAAACACTCCATCTCTTAAACAGTACTACATATTCTACCATTGACTCTCCCCTCAAAGATGCTTACTATAAATAGCAGTTATGTGACGCGGGAATAGCTCAGTTGGTAGAGCATCGCCTTCCCAAGGCGAGGGTCGCGGGTTCGAGTCCCGTTTCCCGCTCCATTTTTATTCAATCCAAAAGAAAAATTTCAAAGCCAAAACCATCCGAAACAGATTTAAACAAATCTTCACTCTATAGCCATTAATCACAATTATTTATTTCAAATGTTTTAATAAATAAAAAATCTCCTTAAGATTCAGCGCTTTGTCTATTAAGATAAAATTGCAATTTTTTAAATTTCATATAGACTAAATAAAGAGGTAGGAAATAGACCACGTTCTAATAAAATCAAAACATTGCGTAAAAACATTTTTAGGAAGGCAAAGCATTTCAACCGCTTAGCCTAAAAAAACCTACCGGTTTAAAAAGCTATAATTTAATTAATCAAGGAACAATAATATGAAATTCTCAAACGTATGCGCTTTTAGTTCACTCTTTTTATCTTCACTAACATTCGGCATGTCGGACTTATCGAACAACACAACATTTAGTTCACTTCAGTCCGTAAAAACAACCGAAAGTGAAAAAAGTGATAACTCAGCAAAATCATTACAGCTTCCAAAAAATCAGAGGATTAAATTCCCTGAACTTGCACCAATCTACCTCAAGAGGCACAATACAGACACTTCAAAATTAATTAGTCCTAACAGTCGTGCTGCAACCATCAGTCCACAAAACAACTCCAATCAATTTGCTAACCAAGCCAATTCAAATCTATCAGACATCTCAGGTATCGGACACCTCAAATCTGTAGAAAGCAAAATCGAAAACGCAGAACAAGCAGTTATAGATCCTGAAGATACTGACAACGATGCCTTGTCCGAATCAAACCCGTTCCCTAAGGCAAACAATATGCAGCTCCTTATAAATTCACTAAAAATTAATATCACAAAGGTCATTCAGGGATTCATTAAACTCGCTTCCCCAACTAAGAAATAAAAACTATAACCAAAATCATAAGGGATTTTGACGATCTGCACACAACATACAGACCATCAAAATCCCTTATTCTTAAAGACGACTCTTAAATACTAGCGATCACCAAAACAACCAGTCTCAACAATGGTTCCATTTAGCAAAATAACATAAGCACATGATTGAACCAAGGCCCTCATACGATCAAAATAAAATGGGTAGTAATCGTTGTGAAGATGATTCTTGATTGCCTTACCCCATTCTTTCATCATGCCTTTAGATTCTTTACGCGCCAACACATCTATTTCTGAAGATATTCCTGCAAAAGGACGACGTAACATATCAAGCTGGGCAACCAAAAAGTCTACGGTATTATCAAACACAAAGACTACCCATTTACCCTCATCCGCGCGCAAAGTATCATAAATTGACCGAGCGTCCCCTTGAGGATAAACGCCACACATACGCTGCAAGAGACCAAAAAATAACTTATCCAAAACAGGGCGTACCCGTCCGGACGGGTCAGAAAAACGACCAAACATCATCGAAAAGGCTAATTCAGGATACTTCTTCAACAAACGCTGCACGACATAAACATCATGATTTGTCAGACCAAAATCCTCTTTATCTAATAGCACGAATAATCTTTGAGCAAAAAAAGAAGTAAAAATATCTTTCTTCTCTATAAGATAACGCCGAACCCCAAAATCCGCCCTATGCCCAAAATAGCTGGAAAGAAAGACCTCTGGAACCTCAGGAGAATTTACAGCAGCTGCAATACCTGCCAAAATCGCATCCGATAATCCTTCGGGAGCACACCCAAGAAAAGGAAACCCTCCCCGTGCAAAAAACTCCTCATAATCAGGAATATACTTGCATGCATCTATATCCCGATCCCACTGTGCGGCCACTTCTCTGACTACAACGGGATCGCAGGAATAGCCCTGATCAGCCCAACTTCCATAGCGCCTGACGCAGAACATGCACGAACTAAACCCTAGCGCGCTTAAAACAACAAATTTATATATCATTTTCATAAGAATCCTCCATTCTTTCTATCTATAAAACAGTGATTACACCGATGCATTAATTGGCATGACACGCAATACACAAACTACAACAGCGATCATTAATGCCCTCATCTCTTCCTCTATTTTTTTCTGAATATCAAGTTTCTCCACCTCGGACACAGGGGTAAATGATGCAGGCAACGACACCTGGCTATTTAGCAACAAACCAGCTAAAGCCATATTAGCCGTTAAGACAATCAAGGTAAATGACTCTGTTTTATAAGCTCTTTCAAAGGCATAAACCTTTTCTTGCCACTCTGGCACACATGCCATCGCTGCATTCACTTCTTCCTGAGTCAGTAAACCACCTCGTCCTGCCTCTGCAAGCAATTCTAAAATCTGCATCCCTAGATAAACCGATGCCTGCTGACGCGCCAACATTCCTAAAATAATTTCGCGATTATTTTTAGCAAAAGCGTTCATCAATCCCATCCTGATAACCATATCCGCACTGGCTTTGAACCGCTCAAGAAATTCTTTATCAAAACAGATCATCTTAAGAATCGCTTTTTCTCCGCCGGTCTTAATCTTAAGATCGAGCTCCGCACTCGACATCTGAGCCAAAACGGCCAAACGAGACGCCACAATTTTTATCAATGCATAGCGCAAAGACTCAGGTGTATCATCAAGAAAGAAAAACCGCCCCCGCTCTACTACCATTTCTTGCATTTTTTCAAGAAGTACTTGATCTCCAGGCTGGAGGCCAACCGACTTAACAACTGAAGAGACACCCAAAAAAAGCACGCATGACAAGACTGCATATCGTAAGTTCATAACAGATCCCCACCTACAAAAATAAATTCCTTACCAGGGTAACAAAAGCGTAAAAAAAAGCCATTTTCATGAAAAAAGGCGGCAGGAAACAAACCCCACCGCCTTTATCAATTAGCGCAAAACTAATAGTTAGCTTGCAAGCTCAACAAGAAGAGCTGCTGCTTCTTCTTGAGAGATATCGCCTGCTTGGCGAGCTTCTGCAATACGCAACTCAAGCGCTTCGCGATTAGCACCGGTTGAACGAAGCTGATTTAAAGCTTCGCGCACACCTTCAACATGGGCTGACATAGCAACAGGTGAAACCAAAAGCGCAAGCGCAAAAACTAAACGTTTCATTTTATAGCTCCTCATAGGATATTACAAAACCAATATATATCAGAAGCAAGTTTACTCCCTGCAACTCAAAGCGCAAGTAAAATATATAGCATTCTCTGCCCCGATTTGATCAATATTCCACTCATAGCCACCGCACCTTCTCTACGGTTAATTCTTAGCATATATCTAAAAACCAGATCTATTGTTTTTCTTTATACATATTTGCTATTATAAAATTATAAAACAGATATGTAACACACAAACAATAAACAGAAACGCAAATTACACGATCCGGCACAGACGAGTAGGATGCGCTAAATAAAAAATACCTAGATATAAACACCCCTAAAGAGTGAATATTCTTTAACAATAAGCGTGTGCAAGAGTCTTAAAAACCCCTGTGCGCTAATTGTTTTTAGCAGCCAATGCAAAACACGCCACCTTGCAACAACAATTCCAACTGTTATACTTATAAAAAAAGAAAAAAAGATTCGTTCAAATATCTTATAATCTTTATAATATAAGAAGTGTCCCATGCATACAAAAATTCTCTCAGCGACGACCATAGGCGTAGACGCCCATCCCGTCGACGTTGAAGTTGACCTTTCGTTTGGAATGATCCAATTCCATGTGGTGGGACTCCCCGATACCGCCATAAAAGAGAGTCGCCAACGAGTAGCAACCGCTCTAAAAAACTGTGGTGTCCGTCTGCCAGAAAAAAAAATAACCGTAAATCTTGCCCCAGCGGACATCAAAAAAGAAGGCTCCCTTTTCGATCTTCCAATTGCTCTTGGCATCCTTCAAGCCTCTGAATTTCTTTCGCTGACACGGCAGTTTCTCAACGAAACAGTAGTCATTGGCGAGCTTTCGCTCGATGGAACCATAAAACCGGTACGCGGCGTACTACCCATTGCTCGTGGCATGAAAATTGCGGGCAAAAAACGAATCATCGTCCCCAAAGAGAATGCTCTTGAAGCAGCATTTATCGAAGGGCTAGAAGTTTTGGGAGCAGCCCACCTTCTTGAGCTTATCGCTCATGTACGTGGAGAAGCTCTTATTGCACCAACACCACAAACAACAGCGGAAACAGACTCCCCAGAATCTACTCTAGACTTTAGCGATGTATCTGGCCAAAATCAGGCAAAACGAGCTCTGCAGATTGCAGCGGCAGGGCGGCATAATATCTTGTTTATCGGCTCGCCAGGGTCAGGCAAAACCATGCTTGCGCAGCGCTTATTTACTCTAATGCCCCCGCTCTCACTTGATGAAATATTGGAAGTTAGCGCGATCTATTCGGTAAGTGGAAAACTGGGAAGCCAGTCACTCGTCACCCATCGTCCCTTTAGAACTCCACATCATACCATCTCTCAAGCGGGCCTCGTGGGAGGCGGCTCATTCCCCCAACCGGGAGAAATTAGTCTGGCACACAACGGCATACTATTTCTGGATGAGTTTGTTGAATTTAAACGATCAACTCTTGAGGTGCTACGGCAACCCCTTGAAAACAAATCAGTCTGCATATCTCGTGCACAACAGAGCGTAACGTTTCCTGCCGCATTCTTACTCGTCGCAGCTCTTAACCCCTGCCCCTGCGGCTACCACGGAGACAAAAAGAGACCATGCACCTGCTCTCCTTTGCAAATTCGACATTATATCGACCGCCTATCCGGCCCCTTGCTCGATCGTATTGATCTACAAGTACCCGTACAAGCCGTCAACTATGAAACTATAAATAAAAAATCCCCCGCCACCTCATCCGCAGATCTTTACAAAGGCGTACTAAACGCCATCAAAAGACAAGCAGAGCGATTTAAAGATCCACGCCAATTCAATGCCTTTATGACCCCACGACAGTTGAATGAGTTTTGTATACTGAGCGAACCTGCGCAACTTTTGGTACAACAGACTTTCGAAAAGCTGGGACTTAGTATGCGTGGTTATCACAAACTACTCAAAATTTCTAGAACCATTGCCGACCTTGAAGGCATGGATGTTTTAGAACTTCATCATGTCCAAGAAGCCATAATGTACCGGTCTCTTGAACAGACTCTTGAGCGCATGTAATGAGGCCACTTCAACCCTTAATCGTTGGATTAGGCATGGATTCCGTTGAGATAGAACGCTTTTCTCATTTCAAAACCTACTCCGCACGCCAATTAAACCGGATATTCTCCACTAAAGAGATTGCTTACTGCCTAAACAGTCCCTGCAAAAGCGCTGAGCGCTTTGCAGTACGTTTTGCCGCAAAAGAAGCCTTGTTTAAAGCCCTTAGTCAAGCAACCAAACTCGAAAATCTCTCATTTTTAAACGTATGCAAAGCAAGTTCAGTAGAAAAACACCCCTTTCTCCATCTTTCTGTTTTGTGGGATACTCTGCAACTCCCCCCTTTCTTTATCCTCGTCACTCTAACCCATACCGCAAAAACCGCATCCGCAATTGTTTTGTTACAGAAAATTTGACATTAAGCAAAAAGAGCTTACACTTAAAATATAAGCGATTAATTCGCATGGATCGCGGGGTAGAGCAGCCTGGTAGCTCGTTGGGCTCATAACCCAAAGGTCGCTGGTTCGAATCCAGCCCCCGCCACCAAATTACTATTAGACGGTCTTAGTTGGCCGTCTTTTTTTGTGCCTTTTTTACCTTTAAATTCCACCTATTGACAGCAGACCCCGCAAAGCATCACACTGCCCATAACGATTAGAAAAGACAGCCCCTAAAACCTTGTGGACCATTTATGAAACAGACTTGCACACTCCCACTCTATATCTCACTTATCCTCACCGCAGCTTCTGAAACCATTAGCTGTATAGACATAAATCAGATTCTGTCTGCTCCATCTATTGATATTAAAATAAACCGATTAAAAAATAGCCAACAATCATTACAGCCCGACCAATTTGTCTCTCTTATTGAACAAGTAATTGATCAAACTAGAACAGGCGAAGACAAAGAGGCCATTCTGACAGAAACAGGACTTCTTCTTGACCCTGAAAGCTGCTCACGACTCACTTCTAGCTATTTCCAAATAAAAGATAGCCTCACCTCCAGTTGCAATTCATTGGCAACTGCACACCTGGTTGCACAGCTATGGAATAATCTAACTGAGAAAACACAAAATTGTCTGCTCCCCATCCTTTTTAAAAAAGGAGATCTTCCAAATTTTGTTTTGGGAAAAGTATGGGAATTTTTATCGGAAGATCAGCAGCTTTTTTATCTTAAAAAAAGCTGGGACTTGTGCGATGTTTATAGTCGCGCAAAACTTGCAGAAAACTTCGTTTCATTACTACCGGTTAACGTCGCCAAAGAATTCATTCAACACGTTTTTGCAGGAAAAACCAATCTCTACATTGCATTACCATGGGCAGCGAACAAACTCTCAGAAGAAGAGATCGCTCACTACTTAAAAGAAGCCTGGTCTACCTACAGCAAAAAAGATAATAACTACTGGCTCCCACAACTCATCCCTCTATTTGACCAGATCAACCCCTCTTACTACTATCGCATCCTTAAACTCGTACTTTCAAGCGCCGCACCTCTTAAAATTAAAGTATCTGCACTCACACACGTGTGGGAAAATCTTGAGGAAAAACAGGATATTCTCAACACCCTACCCTCTGTTATAAACCTTGCACCATTCAAAGACCGAATAAAATCGCTACTACATTTAAGAAAAAAACTTCCCGCAAAAACATGGAGTTCTATTCTTTTTCAACGACTAACTGCAGGAACTTTTGGAGAAAAGCTTGAATTGCTCAAAGGATGCCGCAAACAAAGCTCCCCCGACTTTTTTAAACGCGCTTTTGAACTTACCTTTAAAAACGGTTCATCCAGCGATAAATGCTCACTCTACGATTATTTTTTTGAAGAACTTTCGAGCGACCAAAAGATCCTATTTAAAACTTTAATCACTAAAGAATGTGATGACAAAGACAAACAGCCGATCCTAAGCCTGTTATAGAGCAAATCGTTCTCACTTATTTTGAAAACATTGTCATAAATTTAAAAAACTTTTGAAAATTTTTAAAAAAATACTTGACACTTAAATACATTATAGTAATATAAGTAATGAAATGGTAATAAATCAAAACAATCTTTTCCTATCCTCCATTTGTCATTGGGACAATGATAAGGGCGTCACACAAAAGTGACGCCCCTTTTCATACCTAAAATTTTCTCAAAATAAATCTATCGTTATCACTAAAACCTACGGCCTAAGCTCCAAGAATACAAAGGTCTCATCGGCTCCAACTTGAACAAAGCCCAATGATTTATATAGATTTTGTGCAGGATAATTTGTAATACGTGTCACAATCTCAATAACCTTAGCACCCTTCTTAATCAGAGCATCTATGGCCTTAGTCATGAGCTTCCGTGCAATTCCCTGCTTTCTATACTGTTCATTAACCGCTAGATAAAGAATTTTACCAATCTTTTCATCTGGCTGTTTCATATAATAAGAAATAAACGCCCGAGCAATTCCATCGTCCGACCGATAAACGGTCCACTCCATCGCATCAGGACGAGCCGCTAAAACAGGATCATCCACTTTATCTAGCCACTCTTCAAAAGATTTCAAACCTTCATTAAGCTCTCGATCATCCAAGAAGTACCAATTCTGGCTAAAAATCTGAACTAACGATGCCCGATCTTTTTTAGGATTATAAGGATAAAGCGCGTCATGTACACGCCCATTCCACCAATAAAAACTTCCCAGCAAACCCAAGACAAGTACTATAGCACCCAGTATAAAACTCTTTTTTTTCAACAATTCCATCTTTTAAACCCCACTTTAAAAAACATCTTTTATTACACTTTAAAGAATATCATATCTCCTACACCAAGAAGCAAGAGATAAAAATAGGGGCCCTACTCTGGATCAGTATAACGAACTTTACGAAGGAGCAACCCCTGAGGCGGAGCAGTCTGGAAAAGATGGCGCGAATGCCGCTCTTTAAGCGCAAGGGCTATCTCATCAACCGACCGCTTTGGTGTTGCAGAAATTCTAAGAGCAGAGCCTACAATACGCCGTATCATTCGATACAGAAAGCGATCGCCCTTAATGACTACACGCAGCGCATTATATCGTGGTAGTTTCTCTAGCACAATGGTATTCACCGTGCAGATACTATTAACATCAGGCGACTCTTCAGTGCAAAAACTCCAAAAATCATGCTCTCCAACAAAAAATTGAAGTGCATGCTCAAATTTTTGCTTATCAAATGAAAAAGGGAATCGATACCCATACCGCGCCACAATCGGTAGCGGCTTCTTGAAAAACACGTGGTAGTAATAAACTTTTTCAATCACCCTATGATGAGGATGAAAATCGTTCAATGATGATCGCAAAGATCGAATAAGAATATCATGAGGCAACGCCGCATTCCATGCACGCCTCAAAGTCTCCGGATCCATATCAATAGGTGATAAGACCCGCGCTACCTGACCCAATGCATGAACACCCGCATCGGTTCGTGATGCCCCGACTATCGACGCATCACACCCAAAAACTCTTTTGTACGAATTCAAAAGAGTTCCCGCAACCGTTACTGAATGAGGCTGTTCTTGCCATCCATGATACCCCGTTCCATCATACGATAAAACTAGAGTATACGACCTCATTAGTGATCAGACTTTTTTCTAAATGCAGCCTTTAACTGCTTTTTACGCAAGCGAATACTCAAAGGAGTAATTTCTATAAGCTCGTCAGGCATAATCCATTCCATACAGGTCTCTAAAGGCATAACACGAGGCGGCTCAAGACGTACAAGCTCGTCAGACCCTGCAGCACGCATGTTACTTAATTTCTTTAATTTGCATGGATTAGCGGTTATGTCATCTTCTCGACTATTTTCGCCAACAATCTGCCCCTCATAAACCTTGTCTTGAGGCTTGATAAACATAGTTCCACGCTCTTGAAGCGTATTAAGAGCGTATGCCGTAACGATTCCAGGCTCCATTGCGATCAATGCACCCTTGGTACGCATGGTAATGTCACCCTTGTATGGAGCATACCCATGGAAACTAAAGGTAGCAATACCAGTTCCACGCGTTTCCGTCAAAAACTGACCTCTAAAGCCCAAAAGACCTCGAGATGGCACTTCAAATTCTAACCGTACACGACCATTGCTATAGTGCTGAGCATGCTTCATTTCGGCTTTTTTACGACCAAGCATATCCATCACAACACCCTGGTGATCGGCAAGAACATCAACAACCAAATATTCAATCGGCTCATTTCTGACGCCATTAATGGACTTGTAAATAACCTCAGGAGCAGAAACCTGCAACTCAAAGCCTTCACGGCGCATATTTTCAATCAAAATACTCAAGTGCAACTGACCACGACCAGAGACTTTATATGTATCAGATGATTCGGTCTCTTCAACACGCAATGCCAAGTTAGTCTTAAGCTCTTTATATAGCCGATCTCTAATTTGACGAGACGTTAATAACGTTCCCTCTTTCCCACTAAATGGAGAATTGTTAACTGAAAAGTCCATCGACAAAGTCGGTTCATCAATTGCAACATACGAATGCGGCTGCGGATTACCCACATTACAGAGCGTTGTTCCAATAAAGACCTGTTCCGTAAAACCGGTAACGCAGACAATATCGCCAAATTCTGCGCGTGGAACTTCAATACGCTCAAGCCCTCTAAACTTCATGAGTTTAGTGATCTTCATCGGCTTGCTAACGTAATCATCCTTGCAACAAACAAATGACTGACCCTTTTCAATTGATCCACTAAATACACGACCAATACCAATGACACCCAAAAAGTCTGAGTAATCCAAGTTAGTTATTAATACCTGTAACCCGTCAACTTTTTCGACAGGAGCTGGGACTACTTCAATAATCTTTTCAAAAAGCAAAGTGGCATCCGAAGTACGCACATTAGGATCCGCCGTCACAAAGCCTTCGCGTGATGAACCATAAAGAATAGGGAAGACTAACTGATCCGCATTCTCGGCTAAATCAAGAAAAAGCTCATTAACTGCATGTTCAGTACGCTCAATATCAGCATCTGGACGATCTATTTTGTTGATCAAAACAATCGGCTTTAAATTAAGCTTAAGCGCTTTTAGAAGCACAAAACGGGTTCCCGGTAATACACCTTCGGCCGCATCGACCAACAAAAGAAAACCTTCAACCATCTGAAGCGTCCGCTCTACCTCTCCGCCAAAATCAGAGTGACCTGGGGTATCTACGATGTTAATCTCGTAATCCTTATAGGTGATCCCTGTATTCTTGGCCAAGATGGTAATCCCACGCTCACGTTCAAGCGCGTTGGAGTCCATTAGTCGATCAGCTCCACCTGCCTTAACGGTACCCGACTGCTGCAACAACCGATCAACCAACGTAGTTTTACCATGGTCAACGTGTGCAATAATAGCTATATTCCGAAGATTCAAACGTTCTTTTTTTTCCATAAAATTTCTCGCCCCCTTTTTGCGAACAACAAACCCCAGCATCATGATTTTACTTATCACGGCTGGGGCTTGTCATCATTTTTTAAAAGTTGTTACTTTCAAACTCTCTACATAAGACATTTCGACTATGTAGTACTAGCGCTCTTTTTACAATACAGTAGCGGACGCCTGAGGCAGACCATCTTCCTGCTCCATATCAGCTGACAAGCCCTTCGATATGGTGTTTCCAGCAGCGCTCTTGCCTGCAAACTCTGATTTCATAATCAGTTCTCGCATGGCAAATTCACGATCAATGGCACGCGTTATCTCATCACGGGTTTTATTAATAACATACCGATCCCACATCTTGGAGACCACAGCGACAATTTCGCCTATGCCCAATAGACCCGCGGGAATGCGCTGAGCAAAAAACAAAACATCGCGATTATTCCACGCTTCTTTTATCTCTGCACGTGATACGCCCTTGAAAAAACCTCCCAAACTGCACACGACATACAATTTGAAAAGATGTTCACGAACCTGAGAGCTGTTGTCGGCCAAAAGCCGATCATACTCTTGAGTTATTTGCAGTGTAATATCTTCTTTGCTCGCATTCTTCAAGAAATCATCTACATTCTCAGATGCACATACATAACCCGAAACAATGACGACTAGAAGCAGACACCGACGAACTATCGCTAATACCATAAAATCCCCCCATTCTGGATTAATGACGAACCGCAAATGGCAACAACGCCATCATACGAGCTTTTTTAATTTCACAGGCCAATTCGCGCTGATAAAAGGCACTGTTTCCTGAAATACGTGCTGGCAAAATTTTACCACGCTCCGTTAAAAAACTTCTCAAAAACATAACGTTTTTGTAATCGATTGCCGCAGCTAACTCAGGATTTGATTCAAATCTGCAGTGCTTTTGCGCGCCAAACGAATTACGGCGTGCCTTTTTACGCAACAACCGTGTACTTACTTTTAATTTTGGTTTACGAGCCATAGTCTAACCTCGTTAGGAGTGTTTATGTATTATTCTATTTCGTTTCCAGAACGACCTTCTTCAACCATCTCAGATGCCAATAATTCATCTTGGCTTACCATGCCAGCATCGTAGGGTCTCATCGGAACTTCTGCATC
Organism: candidate division TM6 bacterium GW2011_GWF2_43_87; assembly: GCA_001000065.1. Classification (GTDB taxonomy): domain Bacteria; phylum Babelota; class Babeliae; order Babelales; family Babelaceae; genus UBA12395. The sequence continues at coordinate 295,330 of LCGZ01000001.1, forward strand.
ACGCCGAGGCATCTCTTCAAGCGATTCAGGCCGCTTGTAAGTCAATGGGGCTGCTGGATTAAGCTTACTTATAACATGCCGCATAATTACTTCATGATGCTTAACTAAGCAGAAGGTGCGCAACTCATCAAGTATTGCTCTCAAACCTTCATTAGGAATATCAAAACGAGCAAGGAAATAAACCCCATACTCATTATTGCGCACCGTATATGCCAACCGGTATTTTCCCCACCGCTCGAACGAAAGAATTTCGCCCTTTGCCTGTGAAATTATCGTGTGCAATTGCGATTCAAGTGTTGACGTCTCGTCCGCGGTTATTTCTGGAACCGTTAAAAACAAGATCTCGTAACGAGCCAAAGCTGTCTTTGACATTAAAACCCCTCAAACTAAACGGAAAGTGTTACCACATATACGCATCGACGCTTCGTGCGTATTTAGTTTCAAAACTGTTTTAAGTATACCGTTTTTTAACATTTTTACTAATTTACTCAACAAAATTTTGGTTACGTTCGATAACGCGTCCAATAATCCTGAAATGATCTTTACCGCGCAACAATGCTATAGGCGCTTGCTTGTAGTTAACCGACTCTAATACAACAAAATCATCCGTGTAAGTAACTTTAACAACGGTCTTAACCGGCATATCATTGCCATATTCAACTGCCGCTATGTCACCCGAACGGGTCCAGACTTCTGGAGAAATAATCAAAAGATCATTCTTCTCAAAGGTTGGAGCAAATGAATTGTTATTAAGTTTCAATGCAAACATCGAAACATCTGCACGGTTCAACACCGGCACAAAGATATCCTTGCATCCAGTAGTCAACTGCATAATTTGATTGTTGTATGGTGATGGATGTGATGGAATATCGCCTACAACTGGAATTACCTGAACTTTAACACCAACTTCAGTGTTTTCAGGCATAGTTACGCTGCTCTGAACATCATCAGTACGCTGGCGACGTTGCGCAAAAAGGTCCAACGGACTTATTTCAAACGCAACAGCCAAACGCTCTAAAGAATCTTGATTCCACCGACGCGTTCCATTTTTGATGTGAGTCAAATAGCTCTCAGACATTCCTGTCTTTTCAGCTAATATTTTAGTTGTCCAGCCCTTCTCGCGGAGCAATTCCTTCACGCGAAGTGCGGTTGATGGTGATGCCATAATAGAGACTCCTTCTCTTAATTCATGTATAATAATACAAACTTATTAATGTGTAACTTAGTAGCTTAATTCTAATTGTACTCAAATCTACATTCTTGTCAAATGGAAACAGAGTGATCAATATAACCGCCCAAAAAATTACAGAATTTTTTGAAAAAGATACCTTTGAGACTGATGCCTGGCGCTCGGAAAAGCTGGTCGTTGGCATCGATGAAGCAGGCCGCGGATGTCTAGCAGGACCTGTTGTCGCAGGAGCAGCGGTACTCCATCCTCACGTCAAGCACCCTTTACTGAGAGACTCAAAATTATTGACACCCGCGCAACTTGATGACGCCTATGAATGGATTTGCAAAAATAGTTGGTTCGCCGCCGCAAGCTCCAGTCACCGCATCATCGATTCCCTAAATATTTATCGCGCCACACAATGCACTATGCAGAAAGCTCTTACCAACCTATTAGCCATACTACCCTCCATTCCACAAAGTATCTTAGTTGATGCCATGCCTCTGGAAAGCCCTATCGAGGTCCCTCTATTTTATTTCACCAAGGGAGAGTCTAAATCCTGCTCTATTGCAGCGGCCTCTATTGTGGCAAAAGTAACACGTGACCGCATGATAAAAAAATTAGACCGGAGTTTCCCTGCCTTCACCTTAGAAAATCATAAAGGATATGCAACCGCAGAACATCGTGCCGCCCTTATGGTGTATGGCCCCAGCTTTATTCACCGAAAATCATTTGAGCTTTTTCAGGAGCCTGATAATGGGCAACAGACCCTTTTTTGCTGAAGTTGTCGAAAGTGCTCTTTCACACTTTAAAGCCCTATGCTGGGATTGGAATAGCGCCATCCCGTTTGGATCATTAGTAATTGCTGAAAAAGAATCGCTCTCCATTTTTGCGGTTGTTTCATCAATAGAAACGGGCTCATCAGACCCTACGCGTCAACCGATAGCCTACCAAAAGACCGAACAAGAACTTAAGCGAGACCATCCCCATATTTTTGAATTTCTCCAAACAAAGCTTACCTGCACCGTAATTGGGTTTACTAAAGGAGCATCTCCATTCCATTCAGAGCTGCCTCCACACCCTGCTAGCATACACACGTTTGTGCGCCCTGCCCGAGACGACGAACAGTTGTTAGCCTTTGCGTCTGGCAGTTTTTTACATCGACTATGTGCAGAGCTACCACCTACAGCAGCAGACGAGCTCATACTTGCATTAATCAGAAATCGCATGGAAACCAAACCTTTTACAAGCGCAGAGCTTAACGAGCTTACTCTCAATATTGCCGCACTGGTGGAAAATGATTATCAACGCTTAAAACGTTTTTTCACGCGACTCGATAACTGTATCAAAACAAACACATCCACTCCTAAAAATTAAAAAATGAAAGGGCCTTTCCTATGTTTGGATTTATAAAACGAACATTAAAGCGAATTTACTCCGCCATAACCTCACAGCTTGCATCATTATTTGCTCTGCACAACGTTGATGAGAGCACTTTAGAAAAACTTGAACGCATACTTATAGAAGCAGATGCAGGCATTGAGGTAACACGTCCTCTTATAACCACTCTAAAAGATGAGATGGCACGAGGTGTACTAAAAGATGGAGCCGCTCTACGCACATCATTGCATGACAAACTGTTAGCACTCCTTACCAAAAAAACATTTGACCAACACAATGCGCGCGTCTTCATCCTAGTAGGCATTAACGGTAGTGGTAAAACTACGGCCGCAGGAAAGCTAGCTCATAATTTTGCAGCCCAAGGCAAGCGTGTTCTATTAGCCGCCGCAGACACCTTCCGTGCAGCAGCCGGTCCCCAGCTTGAAGAGTGGGCTAAACGCACTGGAGCCTCCATTCAACCCGGCACAGAAGGGCAAGATCCTGCTTCGGTCGTTTTTCAGGCATGCGCACGCTTTAAACAAGAAAATTTTGACATTCTTATAGTAGACACGGCCGGACGACTCCAGACTAAAACCAACTTAATGAAAGAACTTGAAAAGATCGGCACTGTTATAAAACGACATCTTCCTGATGAATCGATTGCCACCCTACTCACTATAGACTCCATGCTGGGGCAAAACTCACTCGATCAGGCAAAACTATTTAATGAAAGCACAGCACTTAACGGAATCATTTTGACTAAATTAGATGGAACCGGAAAAGGCGGAATTATTTTTGCTATTGCATCCACTCTTGCAATTCCTGTAGCCTTTATAACCTATGGTGAACAGCTCGATGCCATCAAACCCTTTAACCCAAGTGACTATGTCAACGATCTTCTCTCAGAATAACGTATCCTCATTTATAGATGAGGTTGCCACCCGCCTTGAGCCTGAATATGGATACCGGGAGATTGCAATTCAAGCAGCCTGGTCCTTGCTTTTAAACGCCACAGGCAAAACACGAGCAGAACTACTTGCGTATTCTGAGCTTCTTCTCTCGCCACCACAAGGAGATCAGATTACTGAGTGGATTCGCGCCATTACAGAAGAACATAAACCACTTCAATACGTCCTAGGCGCCGTATTTTTTTTAGATCTTAAAATTACGGTACGCCCACCCATACTCATCCCGCGACCAGAAACTGAAGACTGGTGCGATCAGCTTATTCAGCATTTAAAAAAAACATATTTAAAATCTACAGAACATAAGCCTTTAGCAATCCTAGATCTCTGCACGGGCAGCGGCTGCATTGCACTTGCCCTGGCGCACACATTCCCAGAGTCTAATGTAACAGCTATAGATATTTCTAAAGAGGCCTGTGCACTTGCAAAAGAAAATGCGCATCTTAACAAGATTACAAATATCAAGATTATTGAATCAGACCTATTTACACAAATACCTACAACTCAACGCTTTGATCTAATTGTCTCCAACCCACCTTATATTGCACCGGAAACCTTTCCAACCCTCGACCCATCCGTGAGAGAATGGGAAGATGTGCGTGCGCTAGTTGCAGAAGACAAGGGATTAGGGTGTATTAAAAAAATCATCACAGAGGCTCCTGCATTTTTAGATATGCACTCAGTCATTAGAGAACTCTGGATTGAGATAAGCCCTGAGCAAGAAAAAACTGTAATTGATAACATGCAAAACGTTGGCTTTACAGACGTTACCACACACCAGGATCTTACGAGACAAGCTCGAGCAATTAGCGGGCGGTTGAAGTAAAAAAGGGAGACTAATTTAAAGCCTCCCTACAATTAAATAGATTTATGTACGATTGTAGATCAGTCTGCAGGTAAAACTAACGTTTTCTTGCCAAGGAAAGAAATACCAAGCTTTAAAATCTTCCCCAACTGGAACGTATTTCTTCTTCTGCGCTTGCATAACACCCTTTCACAAACCCGGTCTCAAGCAACCCCACTTATTCTTTTTTTAGTCTAACATAGTCTCATTTTTTGCCCGATATTCTATTGTCGCCCTCTCAACCCTCCGGTATCCTAAAGAAGGTTAAGTTTAAAATGGCTAGGAAGTTATGGGAAAAATAAAGGTTCTACCTGCCCACGAGGTACAAAAAATTGCTGCCGGAGAAGTGATTGAGCGACCAGCAAGTGTCGTTAAAGAACTTATTGAAAACTCATTGGACGCCGGCGCCACTCAGATAACCCTCTACCTAGAAGAGGGTGGGAAAAAGCTTATTCGTATCCTCGACAATGGCTGCGGCATGTCGGCAAAGGATGCGCACGCCTGCATTCAAAATCATGCAACCAGCAAGCTTACGTCAGTTCAGGACCTCCCACACATCACCACCTTTGGATTTAGAGGAGAAGCGCTAGCCAGCATTGCGACGGTAAGTCACTTTACCCTGATCACTCGAGAACCGCATAAATCAACCGGGCTCATGCTAACAGTCGAAGAGGGCATTGTAATTTCATCACACGAAACTGCTCATCCCGCGGGGACCGAAATTGTAGTGCACGACCTTTTTTTCAATGTTCCTGCACGCCAAAAATTCTTAAAAAAAGATGAGACCGAATGGCGCGCCATTCACCAACTGGTCACCGCCCTAGCACTTGAACATCGGCACTGTACCTTCACACTCCATCACAACAACCGACAAATTCTGCATGCGCCTGCAGCCCTTAGCATAAAAGAGCGCATGGCGCAGTTAATTGACACGGCTGTTGCAGAACACCTGCTTGACTGCACCCTTGAGCCCGCACAAAAATCAGGTATTATTGCGCTAAGCGGCGTTTTCACACGCCCCACCCGGACTCGCTATGACCGTGGGCAGATCTTCTTTTTTGTAAACCATCGATGGGTAAAAAACCATAAATTAGCTCAAGCTCTACTCAAAGGCTATGATAACATTTTACCCCCACAGCAATACCCTCTAGCCGCCATATTTCTAACTCTTGACCCCCTAGAGGTTGATATTAACGTCCATCCCCGCAAGGAAGAAGTACAATTTTTGCATCCCGTAACCATAGAACGCGCTATTCAAGAGAGCGTACGCACAGCCCTTAATGCAACGGTATTAAAAGACTTAAGACAACCATCGTCTAACAAATCATTCGACCAGTCCCCATCTCCCCAACTATTCAGGCCTGCAACCAGCTCACCTACTTCAGGGCCTTATAGAGTAGATCAAGGAAACAACCAGACTTCCGATACAGAAAACTTTAAATTCTCGTCCAACCAACCGCTCAATCCGCATGCAACGAGAGAGTGTGACAACTTCTGCAGCAATCAAAATTCTGAAAGCCCTCAGGACAATGCTCAAAACTTTAAGCCCGACCAAAACCGATCCGAACATGACGAGCAGCAGAGACTTCCAGACATGGATGTACGTAGTTCTTTCCGGCTTATTGGACAACTTATGGACACCTACCTCTTGATAGAAAACAATGAGGGCTTATTGTTAATTGACCAACATGCAGCCCATGAACGGATATTGTATGAACTTTTTGAAGCACGATTTAAAGAATTAACCCCTATTGAGCTTCTATTCCCCCAACTCGTTACTCTAAGCATTGATGAATGCAATGCACTGCTGCCACACCTAGGCTTTTTCCATGAACATGGCATTGAGATAGAGCTTTTTGGGGACAACAAGTTAACAGTCCGCGCCGTGCCTGCCCCCCTTAAGAACATCAATCTAACCGATATTATGCGCACCGCAGCTAGCTGGATTTTGGAAGGAATTCTAGAGGAAGCTACACTTAAAGAGACAGATCTTGAAAAGAAATTGTATGAAAAATTGCGCGCCATGATGGCATGCAAAGCGGCGGTCAAAGCAGGCGATAAATTAACCGAGGTTGAAATGCTTGAACTTGTCGCCAAGTTGTCCGCTATTCAACATCGAACTACCTGTCCTCACGGCCGACCAACGACCTGGCGTTTTACAGCCTATGAAATCGAAAAATTTTTTCAAAGATGCAGTTAATCCAAAACAATTTGGCAAAAAATCATGCCATAGCGCAAAGCACGAAGGCGGAAAGATTAAAGCCTTACACCGTCCTGGACCACCACGAGAAAAAGGTCTTACGCGACTTTCTTTTTTCACCATCCTTTGGCAACTTACCCTGCGATGATTTACCCTGATTGGACCATGCAAAAAAAAGTGCATCCGATTGCTTAAGCGGGCTTGCAGGTGGTTTTGACTCCACCTTTAAATTTTCAGTGTACTCGCTTGAGCGCCCATAAAAACGGTAAAACCTATCACTTGCTCGCAGTAGGTGCCAGAGCGTCAATACTCCATGAAAACCAGAGGCAGGCACCGAAAGCAGGCGACAAGAGCGCGGAATAACTCCGTACTTATAAGCCACTATTCCCAACGCTGCAAGCATAACCTCATGCACACCACGCGCCATCTCAAGCGCACCGGTATTGCATGCATTTCCATCGCCCAATGCAGAGTACTCCACAAAACCACGATAGCCCAGCGCCAGTACAAATAGCCCACCATATAAAGCCCCAGCCATACGATGTCCTGCAATCCATTGCATACCTGCACCCACAGGATGCATAACCTGTGCAATCCAGTCTGCCTTGTGGATATCATCTATGGGCAAAAAACCGCGACATGGTTCTGCATGCGCCGTAATCACACTAGCAACTACAACAACCACCATCATACATTTCAAATTGCTCATCCCCATTCTCTCCTTATACTCTCTATCAACGTTTAAAGGTATACAACAGTGCCCCGGTGATAGTATCCCAAATTTTGATAAAGTTAGTCGATAGTGTGGCAAAAAACTGTTTCATCCAAAGACCAAAAACAGCACTCACAACCTTCTCTTTCCGAGATTGATAGTGCATAATTTTCGGTCGCAGCATTTCCCATTTATTAAATCACGTAAATCACGCTGTAAGATCTTCAAACCCGTCCGGACTTTCTTTCTTCTGAGCCCTTACAATCGCCTTAAAAGCCCAATCACCATAAGTTACCGTAAGGTAAGTTCGCCAACCCGCAGCCAAGACATTACTCCACACCAAAAAACCTTCTCCACGTTTATGATAGAGCTCATTCATCAACCAGAAAACCGTTCCGCAACATGAACCAAAATTTTGCCATGAAGCAACAGAATAGGCTTGAGCTGCTAGTCTCTCCTCTTTAGCCGTCAAAGACGCCATCTTTTTATTCTTGCAAGCAAGACGCACAGCGCCAATTGCTAACGCATCCGTCAATGCACCGCCTACAAAGAGTGCCCCTGCTCCAATCAAAGCTCCTTTGCGATACCCATGCGCATGCGTTGCATTTCTAAGAAAGGGTGCCGCCTGAACCAATGAAACGGCAGTATTCAACGCCGCCCTAAAAGCAAACTGGCCTGTCAACACAGCCTTTGACTCAACAGAAAGCATGGTTACGCACAATGCCAAAAATACAAAACTTTTTTTTAACACGACAACCTCCATTATTTTGGTTTTATCCATTATTACTCAACAAAATTAGTTGTCAAAATCAGTAGGCGGCTTGCTCTGAATCAACTTAATCTGGTCCAGTGTATTTTTAACACTATTCTGAAACTGGCTAAACGCATTGTAAGCCTGAGCATACCTATTTTTAGCAGCCTGAATACGCAACTGAAGGGGCGGTAACGATGACAAGTCACCATTTGGAATCACTGTATCAATGTCATGCAGAAGTTGAGATTGCAACTGTTCAACCGCTTTCTTTTCAAAATCATACGTCTGTTCTGCATCTGTTATAGATTGACACCACTGGTTAAGCGTCAATCCACCTAGAACATTGATCGCCGCCTGTAATTGGTTCTCGGCCCGCTTCAAACCTTTCTCGTCTCGAGGAATAATTTTTTCTTTCAACTCTTTTACGTACTTCTCAAACTCCTCAGGATCCTGTTCCTTGTCCTCTTTGGCCTTTTTATTCCCTTCCTTAAGATAAACCTCATGCTCAAGAAGCCATTTAGAGTACAGAAGTACAGTCCGCTGTATCAAACTTATGTAAAACTGAACATCTGATTTGCAGTGCTCAAGGCCTGAAGAACCCAATGTCGACCTAATAATATTATTCGCATCATTATAAAGTAAACGCAACTGATTCTGCCGCTCCGCCTTCGCCCTAAGCTGCATCCCCACAACTCCATGGCCTACAGCCGTAGATGCATGCCATAACCCCGATGCAACCAACGACCAAAAAAGCGGTCTCGAAGCAGTTTTGCGCACAGAATAAAAAACCTCTACATCCCCTATTAATGAAATTGCGCTCATAAATCCCGCCAGGAAGTGCTGGTTGGAAGCGGAAATTGAGCTATTAAACAAGTTGCAATGCTTTAAAACAGGGAATATTACACCTCTAAGCGCATAACAGCCTGCACGAATAGCCGCACGAGAGCCTATATGCGTCCACCAGCTCGACAAATAGTATGCGGTAGTAGGAACTGCAGCAACTCCATCCACCACTCTATAACCTAGCGAACGCGCCCCTCCATCCGTAAGCAATCTTAAAGGATTACCTACAGGCGATGCCTGACAAAATAGCAACACGACGCCAGCCATCAAAACCATTAATTTGTTTCGAATCATTGGAAAAATCCTCCACCAGGAAATGTTTTCAAGAGAAACTCATTTTTAAATAAAAACGGTTCACATTAAAAGAAAGTGTAGCAAAACACCACTTTTTTTCAACCCCAGGTGCATTCACCTCCATTCACCTCCACTAACCTCACCACAGCACTGTATAAAAATGCACGTACATTTTGTTAACTCAAGGCGCAAAAGTAACGGACCGTCTTCCACCAAAAATTTAGTAAAACTACAAAGATAATACTATCGCAAGTGAAGGAGATGAAGAAGCAGGCCGTTTCCCAACACACCAACCAAACTTCCGATCTATTTGCACTAAAAAACAGTATTTGATATTTTACTTAAAATATATATAATTAAAACTATACAATTAATTAGCGATATTAACCAAAATTTAAAGGAATAATTTCTATGAAAAAAATCTTATCTTTTTTACTGACAACAAGCTTCATGCTCGCGGTCGCATGCCCTCATACTACCTATAGCTGCGAAGACCAAAAAACAGAATGCTCAACCCCGCTTACGTTTAAGAAACTAAAACTCAAAACTCTGGAACCGAATGAAAAAACAGACCTTGCTCAAATTCTTGCGACACGACTAAAATATGTATTAGCTGTACTAGCTGAGTCTGCTGCAAAAAAATACGATATAGATGTAGCAGAATTCGACAATGTCATGCTTGAATTGCGAAACAAAATCAACACTCTACGAGATAAACTATCCTCCAAAAACACTGATCTACTTTCGGATATAGACCGCTTAACCGCCCAGGAATCGCCTAATTACAACCTACAACTTGTGAACTGCTATATGGAACTTCGCCTGGATTTTACTAAAAAATTCTTCCATCGCCTTTGCAAAAATTTCATGAAAGTAAAAACCGATTACGACTTCACCCTCCCTCTAGAGTTTGAAATACAGCTTGAACAAGCTTCATCCAATAAATTCTATTTTTTCTCCTTAAATAATTTCGAAAATAAAAACAATTCGGGCAAAAACACAGACACAATGAACCTACTGGATAAATTAATAAAAGTTTCAGAGACCTTTGAACTACCTGACAAAATCAAAACAAAAATCACCTCTGATTTGTTAAAATCAAGAGCAACCCTCAAAATACTGCACAAGACCTGCTCCACGTTTGAATCATCCCTCGGGTTATTTATAGAAAAAGCACGACCACTTTTTGAACTCTACAAGAAATTACTCACATCCTTAGTACCCAGCCCAAATGGCGAAAACCTACAAGCCTTAGGAGTATTGGACGCGCTATTGCTCTGCAGCTCAACCACGGTTTCTGAATTAAAAACCATTACTCAAAGCTTGAACTCACTACAAAATTTACTAACCATCATCAAAGAAACTCGTTTTTTACAAAAATACCAGAATGCTTATTGCCTTCAAAAGGACGGCGACCCGTTTTTAAACCCCAATGCTCCATCAAAAGAATTGCGTAATAAAACATTAGGCGACCTACTTCAAACCCCCGGATTTATGTTTTTATTCTGGGGAACTTTCATTGATAACGGCTTAGAAAAAAAAATAGATTGTGGTCAAATTCATGATTCTTGCATGGAAAAAGACACCATAGAAAACATAAAGCTCTTTAAAAAAATAAACAGTGTCTATCTGCTCCATCCTTTACTTGAGAAAACTATCGAACAGCTTAAATCTACACAAAACAATCTCCTTGAAAATCAGAATAAGAAAGCAAAAGAACTAGAACAGAAAAAAAATCTCAAAAATCAGAAAAAGCTCTGGAAAAAACAGAACGAAAAAGCACTAACAAAACTATTTTCCGAAGAGCCAAAATGTCAAAAAAAAGAGATTGCTAAAGAGATTGCTCCTGTCGAAGAAGAATTCTCAACTACTGATACCCCCACAACCACGACCAATACACCCTGCAATAAAACAGCTAAAACTCTAAATAAGGCGAAAAAGGAAAAATGCGAAAAAGTTCTCGCTCCTCTTAACGCACACAATTCCCCACAGCAAGCCATTGATGAGGTAAATAACTTTTTTGAACAAACCAAAACCCCCACCTTCTTCAAGTTAAACGACATTATTCTTACAGAATCCCACCTTACATCCTCTGCAGGAGATTTTTTAAAAGGAGTTGTAATTGCATACAAAAAACCAGAAAACCCCCTAGATCTAAAACCTGAAAATATTGATTTTAGCGCCCTGTCCACTCATGAAATATTCCACAAAACTGCGGTTGAATCCCTTAGGAAGAACCCCGACCTGCTTAAAAAATGTGAAAAAATAGAACGGGACTACCTAGGGGAATGCGAAGAGAAGAGTCTTAAAAACACAATTGGACTATGGCTTCAAAATGACACGACCCTAATCGCACTTCTTCCCTGCCTTATCAGAACTTCAAGCGACAAGTCAAAAAACCTATTCAAAGAGATTAGCGAAAAAATAAAGGAAGGCAGTCTATTAGACGACCGGCTCGCATTGGGTCTACACAAAGGGACTATAGCTCTCTTACTCACCCACTCAAAAACAAAGTCAGATAAATTAAAATACAAGGCCCAACACCTATTCTTTCATGAAGACACAGAGACTAAGCAGTTTCATATCAATAAAAAATAGGTAAAAACCCCAACAGCTCGTATAAGCAAAGCATTTTACAGCTCTAAAACATAGACAAAACCTTGACTAAAGTTTGCTTTTAATAGACACTGACTAAGTATTTTTTATACTCAATAATTTACTTTAATGACAAGTGGAGGATATACTATGTCTATAATTAGAATATGGAAAAAGAAAGCGATCTGTTCTACCTATTTTTTGGTTGCGTCGGTCTTGGCAACTCTTTGCCTACTGCCACACGTTGCATTCGCTGAAGATGATGAGGATTGTTGCATTGTATGTGCAAGTACATTCAACAATGATACCAACATGAAAATCGCCGTGCATCCCACAGCTGACAACGAAGCATCCAAACACTACATATGCGGCGCATGCCTTATGCACCAAAATAATCATGGCAGCTACTCTTTGGAAGAATGTCCAAGCTGCAAAAAACCGATCGAAAATCGCGAACAGCTCTACCAAAACCCGGTTCTTGTCAACGTAAAAGAAGATGCAGGAACCAATCCTAATGCCTGTCTCATATGCCTAAAACCGCTTGGTCTATTTAGAAGAGGGATTGCTTTGCACCCCGAAGCACTTCTTGATAAAGACAAGCACTGTGTATGTGTTGACTGTCTAACTAACATAGAAAAAAGAGGCGATAACGCCTGTTCTCATTGCAACAATGTTGTTAACCTCACAGCAAGACTTAGAGCCGCCCCCTTCTGTCTAGGTTGCAAATACCGCAGGCTTATACATAAACCTCTAACCCAATTCACCAACTATTCCTACAAAAACCTGCTTCGCCCTTACACATACAACCTTTTAGCCGGTTCTATCTGCGGCGTACTTGCAGACAGACTAATTTCACGAAACCGTTGGGTAAGATTTGCAGCTAGTATGGGAATATTAATAACATTTCCCATCATGAATTGTCAATTGGTAACCTCGCGCAACCCTTCTCTAACCGTTGCTTATGATGCAGGCGTGGCAACATACCTTTCAAATGCTAAAATTGAACAGATCGGCCGCTCTGCTGCTCGCAAAATCGCGCCACAGATAAGCAGGCTGTATAACCTCGTATCAAGACGGTCCAGCTCTACGCGATCAACACCATTCATTCCGCAGACCGTTTAAACCAAAAAAAACGCGATTAGTTTAAAAACTAGAGGGCCATTGCAGAAGACAAAACTCCTGCAATGGCCCTCTAGTTTAGTATGGTTCAACTCTCAAAACCTCAACGGTACTTTTCTACAAGCCCCCAATAACATCGTAAAAAAGCCAATCGGGCAGATGGTTCATTAACCACCCAATTATCCACCAGCGCCGCGTAATAAAGACCCGCTTTTCATGCCCTTTTATGGCATCGCAAATCTGCACGGCCGCGTCATGCGCCGACGCAATCCAATACGCCCCTGGCATATTGCACGCATCAAACCCTTCGGTCTGCACATATCCCGGCAAAACATCCGTAACAAAAATATTTTTATAGCTCTGCATACGAAGAGAATTTCTAACCCCTTCAAGGTACCTACTCACAAATGCCTTTGCCGCACTGTAAATAGGACATGCAGGATTACCACGCAATGCATCAACTGACGAAATACCAACTAAATGACCAAAGCCCTGCTTTTTAAAAACTTCCATGGCCACATAGGCCATCTTCCAAAACCCAAGAAGCTCCACGTTCAATGTAGCTCTATCCGTAGCTAAACACGGCTTTCCCTGGGTATCTGGGTACGAGGTAACACTAATCACTATTAAACTAAGACCACCCATTTCCCCTATAAAATTCGACAGCTCCTCCATAGCATTGTCGGCCGAAACATCTATGCTCCGAACCCACGTCTTGCTATCGGGAATTGCAGATTTAATCTCATCCTGAACAGCTTCAAGCACCGCAAGGCGCCTAGAAACCAGGCCTACATCATAGTCACGTGCCAATAGCTGCGCGACTTGTCGACCTATACCGGATGACGCCCCTATCACTAGGGCCTTCTGACGAGCATCGCATACCCCTATGCATCCCGTCAGGGCCACCGCCATCACGGTTACCCAAAACTTCCCCATCACACCCCTCTCCTAACCCTCTGCAAACCATCCCTTCCCCACTACACGCTCTTGCTTTCCCCAGGAACCACTCTACAAAATCAAACCTATGAAACTCAAGAAATGATTAGAAAGAATTTTTACAAAGCTAACAATAGCCTCCCTCAACTCTTTTGCGTACAATTTGATGCACCAAGCAGCTTCCGATACATAAATACATTCGCAAGGGTCGCCACCGGTATTGTCAATAGCCCCGCAAGAAGCAGAACCATAATAAAAAATCCATGCACGGGGTGCGTATTTAACACGGCAAAAAGAAATAGGCCCTGTAAAAAAGGAATATTAATAATGAGTATCAACAACAAGGACATAAATAAAGCCATCGCCTTTCCGCAGGTCAAACGAGCACTCTCCTTAAGCGCATTAAGAGGACAACACTGCTTATCAATCAAAATTTGACGATAGAACCAGAGACGAATAGCAAAAAAGACTCCAGGGACTATAAAAAACACAAGACCGGAAAAAACAATCAGAACATATAATACCGTTGCAATAAGATGACGGAAGGCCAATCGCACTTGAGAGAGCAGAAGGTCCGCCCCACTCCTCTGCCCATCATACTGACCAAGGGCTATACGAGTAACTCCCATTCTAATAATGCCACCAAGCAATTCAAAAAACAGCAAAAACACAATACCCAAAAAAACAATTTTATACGTAGCATAATGCGCAACCATTGCCTCTGGATAGGCAAAGGCCCAGGTCTCTGGAACCGTACCCAAAAAGACGCGCCCTGCAAAGCCGATAGGCAACATAAGTGAAACCCATTGAACTATAAATACAACTAATTTTACAAGGCTTACAACGACCCACGACCCAAATGAGTCAATAGCCGTGGAAAACCCAAACTTCAGCATATCCCGGTCACTGTAAAGACGTTCCTTCACAACCATACCCTGCTCCTTTAGAAAACTCCCCATACTCCCGTGTCATGTACGCGATTAAAGCTTGCGTCATTTAATGCAACGGTGTCAACAGTCTGGGCTTTTAGATAATAACACCCTAAACGACCAAAGCCCTCGCATCTAAAAATTAAAATTTTACAAATCATCCAGCATACATCTTCCATCCCAACTTATTCGAGTTTTCAAAAATATGGATGCCAGATGGAGTTCGTTTGAAAAATTTATCGTTCAACTTCTCTTGCTTCATCAAACGAATTTCCGCAAAGCTATAGGGCGTGAAATCTACCTAGATAGCAATATCGTACGCCCTATAGCTTTTTGTTAAATTTCCGTTTATTTATTCCATACCAAACGTCGGTCATATATGTCATTTTTTATAATGAAGCATGCTTGCTTTAAAGACAGCAATTGGCTTTGCGCAAAATTATTAAGCATTGAACTTCTTTTTTGCAATAGTTTTAGCTTGTCCTCTAGGGATGTTTCGCCCTTGCAACTATTCATACCGTTTGACAATTTCTGCAAAAGAAAGTCCATTTTATCATAAACTTTCTTTTGCCTTTTGCATATTACACTGCTAGCTATCGCTATTTTTCCCCAAACTGCATGGACATCATTTTTCATTTGGCAAAATCTTCTACTTAGCTCGCCCGCCAACAGTCCACTAGACTGTGCACTGATATATTTCAACTCTTTATGCATAGCCCCTATTTTCATCAGAGAATCCTTGATACAGGACTTGCACATTATGACATCATCAACATAATATCTTTTTTGTGGCTGCTCAAATGCGCTAAATGGGTCTTTTTTTTGCATAAAGAACTTGCTAATTTCTGGGTCAAGGTCTAGGGCCGTACGACCATTTGGATCTTTGAGGTTAACATCGGCACCCATTTCAACCAAAACTCTTTCAAACTCACACCTGTGACTAAAAGCTGCGTAGTGAAGAGGTGTATAACCAAGGCTGTCTTTGAGGTCAACTTTAGCGCCCTTTCCAATAAGTTCTTTTATTGTTTTAACCGTTCCACCACCTTGACAAACACTATGAAGAGAAATGCTCTCAGGTTCGTTCGAAATTACGGTTGGTGATTCACCTTCCTCCTGCTGCTGGATTAAAAAATCAAGCAGCTTTCCGGCATCTTCTTCCGCAGACTTTACTTGAACTTCGCTAGTTAGAGGCTCTTGTAATGTTAACAGATCACCATCCTTAGGTTGTTTCACTAGAAAATTTACCTCCTGCGGCTCCTCTGCAGGAACATCCACATTGGTTTTATTAACCCCCAATTCAGGTAATTCTGAAGAATTGCTTTCCATCCTTTTCACCCTGGATTCGTCTAATTTTAAATTAGATTTATTTTCCTGATCCCCAGCCTCGAATCCTAATTTATTAATAGATGGTTCAGGCAATGTGTTTATGAAATCTTGGAATTCTGGGATTAGCGCATCCTCCATCTTTAGATAGCCCTGCACCGTTGACAGCAATTCCTCAAATAGATCATCCTTTATCGCCGACTCTTGGTAATTTTTTAAAAATAAGTCCAAAAGAGCTACCGAAGGTTTTATTTTGCACGACCGCACAAACGAATCAAATAATTTTTTATCCTTCTCAAACCAAATGTTAATATCCTGGAAATGCCTGTAAGGAGCAAGTTGATGTTGACTGTTGATTATGCTACCCATTTTTTTTATGTCAAAATATTGCCCATAGCCTGCTTGAGCAAATTTGAGACGCTTACAAAGAGTGTCAAACTGGGAGCTAGTCAAATTAAAAAACCGCTTAACCAACAGTGGGAACGGTGTTGTAGTACAAACAGATCTACACACTCGATCCTCTTCAACTGAATGCCAATTCCAAGGCATGATCCAGTCTGGTGCTTTTCGAGAGAAAAATGCCCAAATAAAATATTCGATTGCTTTTATTATTGCGGCAGGATCTTCGACATCCTTTGAATTAAACAAGGGGTTGCCTTCGGGAACCATAGGACAATTCCCACAACTATTCTTAAACTCCGTAGCCATTACTTCAAGGACAGAGCGTAAAAACTTATCTTGAGCACTATCTTTGTTTCTTGTTTTAAACGGAACAAGGGCCTCAAACAATTTAGTTATCTGCTCTATATCCCAATAAATATGGATAAAACTACTCCAAATCTCTGCGCCATTTTCGATCAGAAACTTTGTAATTTCAAGATTTTTGTTTTCACATACTAGCTCAAGTGGAGTATATCCATCACCACTTTTTAAATCAGCACTAGCTCCCCATCTAATAAGGAACTTAATATTTTGCAAGTTATCTTTTTTGCAAGCCAAATGGAGCGGTGTAAGACCATCTTTAGTTTTAAGGTTAAGGTCGGCCTGATGTATAACTAGAAGCTTTACAATTTCACTATTATTTTTTTCGCAAGCGTAATGCAGGGGAGTATAATCAACTTTATTCGTTAAACCAAGACACGCACCCTTTTCAACCAAAAGTTTTGCAATTTCAACACAGTTATTTTCGCTGGCATAATGGAGCGGAGTATAACCAACCGTATTAGTCGGATTAAGGTCCGCGCCTTTTTCAATCAAAAGTTTTGCGACATCAATATTATTATGTATGCAAGTATAATGAAGTGGGGTAAGGCCAACATAACCCTTTACATCTAGCTTCGCACCACCCTCAATAAGAAGCTTAGCTACAATTGGATTATTTAAAAAACAAGCTAAAAGAAGAATACTTGGATCATCAAGGTTAGCCTTATGTGCAATAAAAAGTTCTAAGATCTCAATATTATTGTTAACAAACGCATAATAGAGAGGAGCGTTGCCATATTTGTCTTTACGGTTAAGATCTGCACCACCATCAATAAAAAACTTAACACGATCAAGATTCCCCTCTTTGCAAGCTAAGTGAAGAAGTGTAAAGCCATCATTGTCTTCGACATTAAGGTCAGCTCCTAGGTTTATAAGCAGTTGGGCCATCTGCATCTTATTATTTTTACAAGCCTCCTGAAGAGGAGTTAAACCATCGTTATCTTTAAGGTTAAGAGTTGCACCGCTCATAATAAGGAGTGGGGCAATTTTCTTTTTCTCGTGCATGCAGACCAAGTGCAGAGGAGTACAACCAAGATTGTCTTTGAGGTTAAGATTTGCGCCATACCCTACAAGGAGTTTAACCAATTTCGCATTGTCGGTCATACACGCCCAATGCAGCGCTGTAAAACCAGCATTGCTTTGAACATTGAGATCTGCACCTCCGTCAATAAGAAGCTTAACACGATCAAGATTTCCCTCTTTGCAGGCTAAGTGAAGAAGTGTAAAGCCATCATTGTCTTCGACATTAAGGTCAGCTCCTAGGTTTATGAGCAGCTGGGCCATCTGTATCTTATTATTTTTACAGACCTCCTGAAGAGGAGTCAATCCATCGTTGTCTTTAAGGTTTAAATTAGCGCCCTTATTAACAAGAAGCTGAACCAATTGCAGCCAATTTTTTCCGCAAGCCACGTGGAGGGGTGTCAAACCATTATTGTCTTGAGTATTGGGATTTGCACCCCAGTCAATGAGGAGTTGTGCGAATTGTATTTTGTCGTTTTCACATGCTAAGTGTAGAGCTATACGGCCGACGTTGTCTTGAATATTAAGATTTGCACGGCTTGCAACGAGAATCTGAACGACTGGCCCATTGTTATTTCTGCACGCCTCATGGAGAGGCGTAAACCCAACATTGTCTTGAATATTAAGATTTGCATGGCTTACAATGAGATGCTGAACAACAAGCGCATTGCCCAACTTACTGGACCAATGCAGAGGTGCTAACCCAGAATTATCTTGAATATCAAGACTTGCACCACCTTTAGTAAGAAGCCTGATCGCCGGCATGTTACCATCTTTACAGGCCAAATTTAGGGGCGTCAGACCGGTGTTATCTTGAATATTAAGGTTTGCACCCATTCGAACAAGAAGATCTACCATCGCAAAATTATTTTTACAGGCCAAATGGAGAGGTGTAAAGCCAATATTATCTTGAACATTGAGACTTGCACCATTTGTAATAAGAAGGTAGGCAATACTCGAAGCATTAGAATCAATAAAGCCTAAAAAGGGGACTGTCTCAAAAAGATTGTTTTCAAGGTCAAATTTAGCACAACTTGACACAAGGACTTGAGTCAGCTTCATACTGTTGTATTCGCAAGCCACATGGAGGGCTGTGCGCCCTAATCTATTCCTCCCATCAATGTTAATCGGTACAGAAGAAGACAAGAAAGAGGATATTTGAGCAAAAACAGAAGGTTCAAGCAACTTAGTTATTCCCTCTATATTTTTCGTGGCTACAAGCCTATGTAATTTTCCTGCTTGGGCGTTATAGGTACAGATTATTGAAAATAATGCGATTGGGAAAAAAATGGACTTTAGAATTCTCATTATTATAGTTCCTTTGGTTTTTATAAATAAGGCTGTTTTTTGCTATTTTATCTTTACTAATAATACATAAAGTCATATGAACTTAATTCGCCTGGAAAAACCAATCCTGTTCCTATTTCTCGTTATTTAAATTTAGTTTTTGTACAAAATCGCGAAGTCTAAAATTTTGCTTTTCATCAGCTTTTACAATATTCCCCACCCTTGATAAAAGAGCCTTAAATAGGGCGCTTTTAAGCTCCTTATCAGGATCAGACAATGATTGCCTGCCATTCTTTAAGAACGAGTTTAACAGGGCAACAGAAGGCTTTTTTTTGCACGATCGTACAAACAGGTTAAATAGCCGCTCATCCTTCTTAAACCAGACGTTAATATCCTGAAAGCGCTTGTAAGAAACTAGTTGTTGTTGATCGTTTGGTACTTTCATTGCATTGTTTGTTGCATTGACGTATTGCCCATAGGCTGCTTGGGCAAATTTAAGGCGTCTGTAAAAAGCGTTAAGCTGATAAGGAGCCAAGTTATAGAGGTGTTTAACCGCTAACTGGAATGGGGTTTTAGTGCAAAGAGTTTGGCAAATCGTAAGCTCTCTTTCTGAAAGCATATTTTTTGGCATCACATAATCTGGTTGTCTGGAACCAAAGAAAGCCTTTAGAAAACTTTCGACTGTTTTTATTATTACAGTATGGTTTTCAACATCTTGTGAATCAAATAGAGAGTTTTCCGGAGAAAGCGTGGGGAGAATGGACCCATTCTTAAATTCTGTTGCCAATGATTTAAGAACAAATTGAAAGAATTTATCTTGAATGCTTTCTTTATTTCTTGCTTTGAATGGAACAAGCAACTCAAATAACTCAATAATTTGCTCAATTGTCCACGTGGAACGAATAATATCAAGGGCTGTTTGACCATTTGCACTTTGAATATTTGGATCAGCTTTATGCTGAAGAAAAAGCGCTACAATTTCAGGACCATTCTCTTTGCATGCGGTATGAAGAACGGTACGTCCACCCTCGCATTTGAGGTTGAGATCTACGCCTTTTTCAATAAGCAATTGTATAATTTTAAGGCTATCACTTTTTAAAACCTCAGGGCTGCTATTTTTTATGGCACCAGGACGATTGTTTTTTAAGGCATAATGCAACGGGGTAAGATAACGATCATTAGATCTAGTGTTAGGCTTTGCACCCTTTTCTATAAGAAGTTTTACAATCTCAAAATTGTTGTTATCACATGCATAGTGAAGAGGTGTATAATTACCTTTGCTTTTAGGATCAGGATCAACTTTTTTATTTATTAAAAACTCGATAACTTTAATGCTGTTGCTATTGCAAGCAAAATGAAGAGCTGTCAAATCACAATTCTCAGGACCAGTTTTAAGATTTAAATTTGCACCTTTTTTAAGGAGTAAATTTATGACGTCAAGATTGTTGTTTTTGCAGGCGCAATGAAAAGGCGTTTCTCCACTTTTAGTAGTAAAGTTAATATCTTCGCCTTTATAAAGAAGAAGCTTTATTATTTCGATGTTGCCTTTTTCACAAGCAAAATGAAGCGCTTTTTTACAATCTGCTCCTTTATCAAGAAGCAACTGAGCCATTTCAGCCCTGTCACCTTCAGCTTTACAAACAATTTGAAGAGCTGTCCTTCCTAATTCATCTTCTTCGTTGATATCAGGGGGTGGACTGAAATAAGAAAAAAAAGGGATAGGTGTTAGCAATTTACAAACTTTTTCAACACTTCCGGTTTGCACCAAATTATGCAATGGGCCTGCCTGAGTTCGAAATATGCACAAGAAAAGCAAGACAACTATAGAGATAATAGATTTAATATATTTCATTATTTTTATCCTATGTTTTTTTATAACTTCTATTTTCTTAGTTATTACTAAATTCTTAAACAATTGAATTTACCGAGTTTTGAATAGTTTTTTTTATTTTCAGCAAGAAACGCCAACTCGCAGGATAACCGTTTGATGCTGAGTTCGCAGGCTTTGAGCTTCCCTTATGAGCTAATAAAGCTGTTTTTTAAATTTGTCTAACGACAACGCTCTGTTTAATAGTTTCTAATTGTACTAATAGTTTCTATATTGCAATTTTAAGATCCATATAAACGTACAATATGTTTCAGCCTGTGTCAAACGATAATTTGAAGATTATTATAGAACAATCACCACATCCTAATTTTTTTATCCGCAACAGCCCTGATTTGGACTTCTACACCCTAACTTTAAAGAATAAATGGATAACCCAAAGGAAAATTTATGAATCTATTAAAATCAAATTTCAGCCACCTACTATACCACGCATGGATCATCACCCTTGTTACATTTCTAGCAACCCCAACGGCAGCCACTACGCTAACAACATCAAGCAACAATCTCTCGCACTTTATGCACGTTCCAAGCACCGTTGGATTTAATGACGTTTCCACAATGCCACTTACCCTCACCCAAATCTCAACTCACTCCTCCTTAGGCCGAAATCTGCTGGTTGGACTAGGATGCGCAGCCTTAAGCCCCTGTTTTCTCTATGTGGCGTCTGCAATCATAAAAACCCTCTCCCCCGATCTAAGAGCTATTACTAGTTATGGGTCATTCTACCTTAGGAATGACACCTCTTTTTGGGGACCTCTAAAGACCTCTCTGAGCAATATCAACACCCTGGTCTCCATACCACAAGGAACAAAGCTTCCCCTCCCAGACCTTCTCCTTCTAGCCCAACTACGCCTATACGCCTGCAATTGGTTTCTCTTTGATCTTCCCGCAATTCTGTTTGTAGGCGCCGCTGCATCAAAGCCACTTGCTACTGCTTTTACCTGCCTATCCCTTGTTCGCCTAGGATGGAACAGCTACCAGGTTGTCAATGCAAGCAAAAACCCGGCCCCACAAATTCTTGAGGCAAAAAACACTTCTTCGCTATGAAAAAGCTCTTTGACTTAACCTATGGTCGACTCGGACTGCAATACCCAGATTTTGAAGAAAATTAGTTAAAAGTTAAAAAGAGTGCCAATACAATCGTATTAGCACTCTTTTTAACTCCATTTAAATGATCTGACTCACCCATCTAGGCAAAAACACCGTTACTCGTATTTTTAAGCCACTCCTTAATCGCAGAAGACTCTTTGTAAAATTCTTTTTTAGGAAGAAACTTAAGCTTTTTAAGAGGATGAACCTTGGTTAAAAGAGAAAGCCGTTGCTCAAGCATACCACGCGCCATCTCAATTTTTTGCTCAAACAATTTCTTATCTTGCTCATCGCCATAAACAAATTTAAAACCCGCCTCGTACAACAAATCCGCAACTCTAAACTCCACAAAAGGAACATCTTTCCCTATCTTCACCCACAAAGGATAATCCGCTCCCGTAGAATCAGAAAATTGTGCACTTTTCTCAAATTTTCGCGCAGCCAATGCAACGAAATAGCGCACAGGATCATCCGTAAGGCTCTCAAAGTCGGCAGGGTATTTATTCTTTCCGTCTAGATCTCTTAAATACGCATAGTTCTTCTGGCTCGCCCATGTCCAAAATATCGGATTATTTTTCACATTAAAGTTATACTTATCCGCTATAAAAACAGGCATTGTTGTCGCACCAACTTCTTTGGAAGCCAAAACCGAATGGTGCCCATCACATAAAAAAAGACCCTCAGGGGTTTTTATAACGGGAACGGCATCGTTAACATCAAAAATACTCGTTCCATTGTTGTATTTAAAATACAAAAAATTCTTAACCGTCGCGCCCTGTTTTATCGCCTTTTTTACCTTATCCTTAACATTTTCAGATGAATAACGAATTTGGGTTGGCCGTAATTCACTCAGGTCTGCGTAAAACACATCCCGTGCATTAAGTACCATAAAAAGGCCGGGTAAAACCGCACATACCACTCTAAAAAAACCAACGGTCATAACTCTAATCCCTTTAATACATAAGTCAGATAATGCCGCCTACAGCTTATTTACAAGTTAATACACTGTCAATAAATGGCTTACGCAACAAAAGGGCATTCCTTCTTGATACGCTCGAGGTAGTGAGAACGCACATCCGCATTCTCCGGCACATCTTTAAAAGTTATATCTAGAACTGCACGCTTGTATTTCGGTTTACACGAATCAAACATCTTTTTAAAATAGTGTAATCGAGTATCTCCTGTAAAAAAGAGTAGGATATGGCTAGTGTCGTGAAAACTCCCCTTCAGCTTTCTGTCTGCCACTGCCTTCAAAAGTCCCTCACACACCCCCTTGCAAAGTTCGGATGAGATTGTCTGTGATTCGAACTGGCTAAGCGGCTTCATACCTAAATCAAGCAACGAGCTACCAAAAGAAACACACTCTTCTTTGGTGAAGCTCTTGTGGAATGCACTTAAAATCGTAGCCTTATGCAGTAATAGACCTGCATTATCCAAAACAAAAGTCATAAATTTACTATGGTATTCAGGAGCCAAAGGGCAACGGGCATGCTGATTAATAATGCAATTGTAAAGGAGAACCCGCTTGACCTTAGTTGTACCGCTCTGCCAGGCCTTTTTTAGACAACAAAACTGCTGTTCCTTGGAAAGCTTCTTCCACAAAATAAATAAAAGCTTTAAGGAGGCGTGCTCTGGAATAGTATCAATGGCATAGGAGAAAAACTCTTCTGCCTGCTTTCCATCAAGCTTTTCCATCACACTTTCCATACCAAAAACTTTATCATTTATACCGCCTTCAAACCCATTCAATATCTTCCACATTTTTTTCAATAGAGGTAGCCGATCGCTCAATGCTATCGTTTCCCAAAAACGCGCTACATTGTAGTAGCTCCCAAGTTTTTCGATGCAGGCAATTTTATGCGCACCACTAATCTTATCCCCAAAACATTCTAGTAAATTTTCAGCAGTACTAACGCTCTTGTCCAACTCACCATAGTAATTATAATAGGTTGCTTTTTCGAAAAACTCGACAAAACTGTCCGCAAAAACTTGCGGATCCAGCTTAGCGCCAAATTGCTCAAAAAACCTTACCCTACGAACATAAGAATCTTCAGAGCCCACAATCATATTAAAAAAAAGAGCGCGCAGATAGGGAGAAAACTTATCAATAAGTTTCGTAAATAACTCCTCTCTCTGATAAAACCTGTCTGTAGTACTCTTTTCCTCTGCAAACCCACATGCCTGAAAAAAGTAAGAAGACCGCTCCTCATCCGGGATGAACTCCCACATTTTAACAAGAAGCGCACCCTGTTCTTTAATCGTCCCTTTGTGAAACAATGTTTTCAAGTATCCCAAACGTTTTTCAACAGGCAATTGCGCCCACAGTCGCACCAAAAGATCCTCCTTTGACGACCAAGCACCCTCTTTATCCCCAAGCAGTTTTTCAAAACGTGAAAGGCGCTTGTTACTTTCAAGTTCATCCCACTGCTGAATAAGTTCAGAAGCAGCCAGCTGCTGTTCAGGTTTGTTCATACCAAAAGCATGAAATCCTAGACCTGTTGCCATCACCAAAAAAAGATATTTGAACACCATCTTCTTCATCCTCAACTCCTCACAAAAACGTACCCCAAAACATAGACACAGCCCGCCAATTTTTTGTTTAAAATTAATCTATCACAGATTAATAAACATCAATTAAATTCAGCCAAGCTACTAGTCACCTTCTACCTCCTTGGAACACAGGGTGTAAAATTTCTCGGGAAGCTTTTCTTTTAAAGAGGAGAGCAGACACTTTTTATTAACCAGCTTATTACTATCATCTGCAATAAATTTTGACACACACAAAATACGGTCAGATTCCTCTAAAAGGTCCCAAAATCGCAAGATATAGTTTTGACGATTTTGAGGATGTGCAGTTTTAAGTGCTGAAAAAAACAGAGGCTTGATATCATTCACAGAAAATCGAGACCAAACCGCTTGAAGCGTCTGTGAAAGAAGATCATCCGCCACAATCATCCGCGGCTGCGTATTACACAGTCTCCTTAAACAGACCGTCAAAAGACCAAGGTCTGTAATTTTAGTATGACAGCACGCCAAAATCTTGGCTTGCGCGATGTCATCAAGGCATACAAAGTGGCTAAATCGATCTTTTTCAGGCATAAGAATAAATTTATCCTCGGGCAGCAGGCAATTCTGTTTATTTAAATTCTTCAACTTCTCCCATAAGCCTTCAGAATTAGTTTTGCATAGCGCCTTTAAATAGATAAGACGCTCGTCAAAAGAAAACCGCTTCAAAAATGAGGCTTGTAGAGAAGTAGAAAAAGTGCAAAATTTTTGCGTAACCTGATTTGGAGCCTCTTTTACAGTCTTGTGAAAAACCACAGAAGGCAGAGTCATCAGAGCTTCCAAGCGCTCAGAGAGCATTTTTTTCTCCCACCACTGTTCACACGCTAATATTAGGGATGATAATTTTACAGACTGCACAGAACCACAAAAAGGACAGTAAAAGTTTTCTGAAGCTTCCCCGACCATCGTACCCGCATAATTTGCAATACACGGATTTCTAAAGATCAAAGCGCCTAAGATAAAGTAAGGCTGAAGATCATGCGTACAGGATAAAAGACTCTCCGTTTTTGCTCCATTATTTTGCTTGTTGTCATCCGATGTAAGCTGCATAGCTCTCATAGAAAACACTAATCCAACACATCCTACTAATGCCAATACACGTACCATAGAAAAAAAATTTTTCATACCCGTGTACTCCCTAAAATAAATTATACGGGCCCTCTATTTGCAAAAGAACCCACACTTACCAACACTCGCCCTGAGTATAGTCCACTTCAATCATTTAACACCATAATAATGTGTTAGAGAATTTTCTCTACATCCCTTACCAATATCTAAAATCTACATGAGGATACTGGTGGAGCAGTTTGGATGACCGATGCAGCTTCTCGCAGTAGAACACAGAAACCTTTTTCAACTCCGGGCAACTGTTTAATATCTCCCTCAATCCTTTTTCTGTAATAGCCGTACAATTTAACGCAACTGTTTTTAGATGTTTAACCTTATTCCATGGCAACCCACTAGCCCTTAGTCCAGTACACTCATGCAACGTAAGATCTTCAAGAAGCGGAAGATTATTAAGAATATCTGCAAGCCCTGTATCGCTAATTTTCGTTCCCCAGAGGTTAAGTCGTTTTATAGAAGATGCACGCTCCCATTTTATAGATTTAAAAAGAAGGGCCTCACAAATACAAAGGCTAAGGTCTTCGAGCACGGGAACTCTATGAAATATTTTATTAAGAGAGCCATCAAATACCAACGTATCATCCAATAGAAGGGTTTTAAGATCAAGGGAGTTTTTGCCCTCAAGAGAGGTCGTTGAAATTTTTTTGCACGAATTAAGCTTAAGCTTGACCAACCGCTTGCAATGGGTAAAAATCTTCTCAAGCTGCTTATCATTAATTGCCGTAGCCCCGACATTAAGATCAGTAAGAAACGGAACCTTGCACCACGAGAGGTTACCTTTGAATTTTAATAGATCACATCCGTATAAATGAAGTTTTAATAAAAAAGGGCTATTCTTTAATATATTTTCCAGCTGATCGTCCGTGATATTCGTAGATCCAACATTAATCCTTTTTATCAATGCAAGATTTTTTTTGGCAAGAATATTAAACCCTACCCGTGGACACTGAGAAAAATTCACATTCTTTAAGTAATTGCACGTCCCCAAAATACGTTCAAGTTCATGGCAAGAAATATCGGTCGAAAGGGCCTTTAACACACTTAAATCTTTACAATTCCATACAAAGTGGCTTAGAGCTACCGCATAACAACTATTTATCTTAAGCTCTTTAAGATTTACACATAAAGCAGGAACAGGCCGTAAGGTAGTGTCATTAATACTGTCTCCAGTAAAATCAATCGCTCTCAGATTGGTTAACGCTTCCCATGGTGTCTTTTTGAAATTAAGCTCCGTACACATTTTAAGCCCCAACGCAGTAATATTAGGACAACATTTTATTATCTCATTAAGTTTCTGATCGCCAATATCAGTCTGCCCCACATTTAAGGCTTTTAAATTAGAAAAAAAAATCCACGGAATATTTTTTATAAGCACCGCAGAACAATTAAGAAGGCTAAGCTGCTTTACCTGATTATGAGGCCGCGAATCAAAGGCTATATACAATGAATTCCAGTCGGGATACTTCAATTCAAAACAACTATTAATACTCAGCTTCTTAATGTGAGGAGCTATGCAAAAAAGTGATGTAAGCTTTTTATCCGTGATGCTCGTACTAGAAAAATCAAATTTATGAGGAACCAATGGCATACGGCCTTTTTGAAGCTGTATAAGCATTTTTTTAAAAAGCATAAATCTCTTACCTAAATCCAACGTACGATCTGTCACTCGTATAGTCGGAAAGGGCAGAACTTGCTGATTAAAATTTGCATGCGAAAACCGACTGTTAAGATCTGTACAAATCAACCGAAACTTACAGATTTCCTTGTCCTCTAAAAAAGTAGCAATAATACGTAAAACATCCGTTGGGATATCTAAAAACGATACAGAAGACTTCGCCGAAGCACTAGGGAATTGTGCCCTTAAAGGAATTATAAGCTCATCTGATTTTTTTAAGCTCTTCTGTGCTGAATAAATCGCAGGCGCTGAAAATAAAACTAAAATATAAAATATAATTCTAATAAACCACATAAAAAACCTCCAGATTTTTTTAAAAGCCACTTATGCTAGACCTTGTTCACTTATCACAAATAGTATTTTATTACTAATGCGCGTCACAATTCAACAGATAAATGCAAAGAAGTAACACAAGGCGACCTAAAGGCCGTCTTGAACTCGCCCATCAATAATTTGAATAGTACGATCAGTTTTGTTAGCAATTTCACGGTCGTGGGTAACTATAACAAAGGTCACCCCAAGGTCTCTATTAAGCTGTCTAAAGATTTCAAGTGCTTGCGCACCTGTTTTTGAGTCTAAATTTCCCGTAGGCTCATCAGCAAGAATTAGAGAGGGACGATTTATAAGAGCGCGCGCCACTGCAACCCGCTGCCGCTGCCCCCCAGATAATTGGTTAGGATAATGGGCAAGCCGCTCCCCAAGATCAAGTGCAATCAACTGTTCTGCAGCCCTATCTCGTGCTTCTTTTTCTGATGCATCAGCATAAAGCAAAGGAAGTGCTACATTATCAAGCGCTGTTAAATCTTCAAGCAAGTTGAAGGTCTGAAAGATAAAGCCAATATGCCTATTGCGGATATGGGCCAGCGCGTCTGGACTCAGCGTCCCCGTATCCTTACCCTCAAAAAAATAAGTACCTGTTGTTGGACGATCTAGGCATCCTAGAATATTCATCAGGGTCGTTTTTCCTGAGCCTGATTTTCCAATAATGGATAAAAACTCTCCCTTCCGCACCGTTATAGAAACTCCATTTAAAATAGAATGTGTAATGCTACCCATAGGAAATACTTTTGTCAGACTTTCTGTTCGCAATAGCTCTTGGTTTTCCATGTCAGTTTCCTTTACACATAATAGAGGGCCTTTACAGGATCAAGAAGTGATGCCTTGCGCGCCGGATAATACCCAAAAGAGATACCAATAAGCATGGTAACAACTAATGCTCCCAATAAGGGCATAATCTCTACAACACCCGGTAAATTTGTTAGCGCTCCCAGCAAAAAGTTGAGCCCTAGCCCCACCAAAATCCCAATAATCCCTCCAAGCACACATAGAGAAACAGATTCTATTAAAAACTGTGCTTGAATAGTGCTTTGAGTCGCACCCAGTGCCAGCCGAACACCAATTTCGCGCGTTCTTTCTTGCACCGATACTAACATAATATTCATAATTCCAATGCCGCCTACCAATAAAGATATGGAGGCTGCGATTAACCCAAATAGTTGGATTATCTGCGACGCCGTCTCCGCTGAGGTTGCTATTGATTGTTGGTCAAAGATAGTAAAGTCATCTTCATCGCCCGGTTTAATATGGTGCGTATGCCTCAGGGCGCGAGTTATTTTTCGCAGACCTTCCCCTTTAGACTTCTCATCACCCAACTTTGCAGCTATAAAGTCCACGTCCTGATCGCCCTTGGTGCTTTTTTTAAAATATTTTTTTGCAACCGTATAGGGCATAAAGCCTTGCTTATTTGGATCTTGAGTTCCCCAATAATTGTCTTCATGCGCTAAGACGCCAAGAACCGTAAAGGGTACCTTTTTTATATGAATAGTTTTGCCCAGCGGCTCTTCGCCTTTAAACAGATTTTTCGCAAGAACATCTCCCAGAACAACCACATTTACTCGCTCTTGAATGTGATAATCATTAAAAAAATCACCACGAGCAACCGTCTTCCCCTGTATCTGCAACATGGTAATATCACTTCCCATTATTCTTTCTTGAGCCGTCACAGAACCATACGTTATGGATTCCATCACCTCATATCCTGGAGAGATGTAAGCAACACTCTCTATCTGCTCCTGTATAGCATATAGATCTTGCATAGTAACTTTTGGTTTTTTACCAAGGTTTGATCGCACATGCCCCCGTTCAATAACATTTCCCGGAATTATATAAAGAGAGTTTTCTCCCAAGGCCATAATCTGCGATCGTATACGCTGCTCAGCACCCCGTCCAATAGAAAAGGTAACAATAATAGAAGCGATACCAATCATAATGCCAAGAATAGTTAATACAGAACGCGCAGCATGACGATAGATAACAGCCAATGATGTTTTAAGAAGAATTAACGTCGTCATTGCAATCCTGTTTTAAACATCTTTTTAAAGAATTTTTCGGTCGCATTTTCTTCTATAGTATCAATAACCACAAGGTCGTTAGCATCAAGCCCTTCTAGTACCTCGAAGAAGGCGCCATCGCTCACCCCTACTTTAACAGGCTTTTCAATAAAAACCTTTTCCTTCTCTATCCAGATAGTCTTGCACAGTCCCTTTTTATAACAAACCTTCCTATCCTCATCTGACAGCGGTTTATATCCAAGCTTCTTCATAGCTGCAATCATCTCTATAGTCTTTGGACTAATGGCAAATTGTTGCGCTTGGACCGCAAGAACATTCTCTCTCTGCGCTACCACAATCTCGGCATCTACCGTCATTCCCGGTTTAAAGAGTAACTTTGAGTTATCAATAGGTACGGTAGCGTTGTAACTTACCGTTCCACCCTTTTCAATAGGATTGTTACTCAAGTCTGTTATCTTGCTGCTAAACACATCGCCCAGGTACGTTTCAAACGTCATACTAACGTCCATACCCTTCTTAACATGGCTTATATTACTCTCATCAATCTCAATCTTCCCTTCCATCTTGCGGATATCCCTGGCAATGGTATAAATAACCGTTGGAGGTGCGTAAAGCGTAACTGTCTCTCCCTCATTGCTAGGCTTCCCTACCACAATACCATCCACAGGGGCTATTATGCGCTTATTATTAAAGGTTAAAACCGCCTGATCATATTTTGCCTGATTTAACGCAACATCACTTTTAGCCGTTTCATAATCTCGCGTGGATTGTTCAAATTCGTCATCAGAAATAAAGTGCGCATCATGCAATGCCGCTTGTCTTTTATAGTGAGGTATCTGATAGTTTAATTTTGCCTGAGAAAGCTCCAAAGACGCCTTAGCAGCTTTAACTTCATTGTCTCGCTTACCATCATCAATGGTTGCAAGAAGCTGCCCTTTTTTTACAAACTCATTTTCTTCGACATACATTTTCTCAAGAATTCCAGAAACCAAACTACCAATCTTCATGGATTCTTCGGCCTCTATAGCTCCTGATGCTTTTATAACATGCCGAATAGATCTCCGACTGACCTTTTGGACGGTATAAAGCCGCTGTTCAGGCTTTGCTATAAAAAGGGTGTAAACAATATAAAAAAGTCCTGCCAATAATGTAAAAAAAAGTAGGCGGACAACAATACGAGTCATATTCATTTGGCATTCCTATCGTGAAGTATCAAAATCTGATGGGTTTTTAAGAGGGGAAATCGGGAGATGTTGCAATTGAGAAGGACCTGGTGGATACCCCGCGTTAAACAAGAGCTCTTCATGTTTATTTACAGCACTATTTAGAGTATTTTCCAACTCCGCTTGAGCTCGTTCCCATGTAGTTTTAGCTTTTTTAAATTCAACCTCGGAAAGCAGTCCAACCTCAAACGATTTTACACTCTTAAAAAAATCAATTCGCGCCTGCTCAAGGCTAGAAAGACCGCTACGAACCGATTCCGCTGCATTTTGAAGTGCAAGGTGGGAAGTTATAACCGCATCTTTTACTTCAAACTCTGTCCGTTTTCTTGTTAAAATCTTTTCCATACGCTCAGCTCGCGCAGATCGTACAGAATGCAAACTCCCAAAGCTATCAAAACTCCACTGGGCAGAAAGACCAACGGTCCAGGGATAGAGAAGATCCGCTCCTAAACCAGCCTCAAGCACCGTAGTACCTGAATCAAAATGATATGCATAGGTAGTAGCATTAAATGAAATAGACGGTAGATAGTAGTAACGCGCAATATCCGTCCTAATCTCTGCTTGCTCAATTTGCGCATCTAGTATTGCAAATTCAGTACGATATTTAAGAGCCTGCTTAATAAGCGTCTCGGTATCATGATGTTCAATCTCTTTCCATAAGGCATCAAGCACCAATCGAGTATCAGGAATAGCCAAAGCTCTTTCAAGACTATTTTCAGTGCTCGAGATAACGTGCTCTTTCCCAGCTTTTCGATCATTGGCAAGCGAAAATACTTTTGTTTTTGCGTTTCTAAATTGTGCTTCTGCCTGTTGCATCTGAGGGTCGGAATAAAGACCAATGATCTTTTTTCGCAACGCACTTTTATACTCAATAGATGAACTCTGATCCAGAGCATTTTGGGCAGCTTCTTCATATAAACGAGTACGATAGTTAAAGAAGTTGCGAGTCACGTCTAGTCGGATACGATTCTGCAAATCCTGCCTTTGGAATGTGGCAATTTTTGTATTCAATCGCGCAACTTCTCGCTCCATTATAGCCCCGTCGGGCTCAAAAAGCACCTGACTGAAATTGGCCTGTAAAATCCGTTCTGCATAGGCATCTTCCTTGCTTTTCTGAACGGTACCCTTCAAGTCAACATGAGGAAACAGACCGCTAGCAATTACCCATTCTTGCTGTCTAATTTTTTCTATAGTTTCGTCTTGTGCACGAATATCAGAACGACATTCCAAGGCATGCTCTAACAATCTTTCAAGATATAGGGAGTCTGACTGCGAAACGTCAGAAAACAAGTGTAGTGAATACAGGAGAGCAAGAACGCTCAAGCCCTTCACAGAGCGCAAATCAGGGTAAATCATACTATTTCCTTTCAAGACGCCAGTATTTCATGCTAGTCTACAATAAGAATCATTTTTTTGTCGATAGGAATGCGAAACAGAGGGGAAAATTGAAATGACAGAAGGTCTCGATTCCTCAACCGGCTGCATTCAGCCTCGCTATGGAATCGTCTTAAGATCCTATCTTCCCGAACGAAGATCATGTCTACTCTTTGACCGATTCAGAGGGATGATCACCATAAATTTTGGCAGACAACGCAAAGTTCCTTCAATAGTAAATGGCGCTCTGTTGCGCTACGTTCTTGAAGAACGCGCTGGAAGGTTTTTTTTCGAAGATGTCTCGCTCCACTCTCTCCCCTCTCAATGGGCCTTAGACGATATACTATTTTTACACCATGTACTTGAAATAAGCGAAGCCTTTTTGGCAGAAGAACAGGCCGACCGATCAATAATGAACCTATTGTTAGAATTGCATCACCCTCTTACAAACTTTGATGATATTGAACTTTATCGGATAGTCTTTATGGGAAGACTTTTCATGACATTAGGGCTCTATCCAGACGAAGAATCTAGTATTTCTATCAGAGATGCTTTGGGCTTGATTTATCACTTGGAAGACACTACTATAAATTCTAGGAGGGGTTCTCAATGGAAATCATCTCTTATTTGCTGGTTAAAAAGATGCGTCGCGCAGCATCCCCATGCGCATACGTTTAAAACGGTTGGATTTTTAAAATAAATAAGTGTAGGTGCATTATGAAGCAAATACATCACATTAAGTTGTACACAATATTAATAGGATTTTTGATTCCCCAAGCACTATGTGCTGGACTATTCCAGGCTTTTCTTACCAACGATCGAAAGTCTCAACCAAAAGAAGAAACTAGTGAACTTGAAAGACGACTTGCAGTCTTAAAAAAAACAGCCGATGGACTAAAAGCTAAAAACGAAGAAATAACCGTATTTGAGCAGGTAGCTGCTGAATTAGTGGCCCTAAAACAACGTGTTTCAAATGCAACAAATCAATCCAAGTCTTTTTGGCAGAAGAAACTTGCGGTGGTTAGCCATCTATACCAAACATTAAGTGAAATTCTCCAAGTAAAGGATCAGATGCGCGCGATAGTTGAAGAGCACTCAGCTATTTTGCAACAGCCACGTTCTTTAGAAGAAAAAGCAACTCGAAATAGATTG
This sequence comes from candidate division TM6 bacterium GW2011_GWF2_43_87, assembly GCA_001000065.1. GTDB lineage: Bacteria > Babelota > Babeliae > Babelales > Babelaceae > UBA12395. Next base: position 328,903 of record LCGZ01000001.1, read on the forward strand.
GGAAAAAAGGCACTCCCCACTTTTGAAGATTTACAAAAGGCCGGCAAACAGGTCTCCGAGCTTAAAAATCAAATTGAGTCGCTTGAAAAATCAAAGTCCACGCTAGTATCTGACCAAGGTAAACGCAAGAAGGCATTAGACGATATATCTAAAGAATATGACGAAAAAAAGGCTCAGCACGATGCTTTTCGCCAAGAAGCAAAAGTACCGGAAGAGTTTCAAGGTTTTTCAAAAGTTCAATGGGGAGAACTTGTTGACGAGGAGTTGAGGGTATTGCGGTATCGAAAGATACTTGCTCAACTCAAGATTGACGAAGGAATAGCACGATTATCTTTGGTAGAAACAAAGTTGATTGATACCCAAAAATTATTACACGCACAAGAGGCCTTCTATTCCGACATAAAACGTGGGGTCGAAATTGAACTCTGGCAAGTCAAGGACGCAGAAGCCCATCTTGAAAAAGACAGACAAGACTTTTTTATTCAGCGCGACAATCTTTACACCGCTACCAGAATGCTGGTTCCACAACTTGAAGAATTTCGAGTTCAAACAGCGCACATACTGGATAAGGCATTAGCCATTGCGGTAGATTTGACGGCACTTCAAAACTGGAGCTTCGACGTTGATCGCCTTAAAAAGGCGTCCGATTGGCATGATGTTTGCATAGCGGGAGCTAAATTAACTTACCTCAGTGCAGTAGAAAGTAAAATCAGGCTTTACGAAGCCCAGATTGACCAAGCAAAGCAAGAGTTAGCTCAAAAAGAGCTTAATGTTGATATTGTACGCTCGTGGCACAGGCTTACGCGCAGATCTATGCGTTTAAACATGGCAGAAGTATTTGGGCAGGAGAAAAAAAAATATAGCGCAATAAGCTCTTCATTAAAAGCAGATATTGCCGACTTTACAGGGCGACGCGACAAGGCTATAGAACTTCTATACCAACTAAATGTGACTCGAGATACGGTAAACGCCCTTCAAAAAAAGCTTACCGACCGCAAAGAACAAATTTTTTTTAACTCCACAGATCTGTTTCAACAGACTCTAGATGCACTTTTAGCAACGAGCGATAACCTTAATAATCGCATTGCAGTTACCACTAAACTCATGGAATTATACGCCAAAACGCTAGGGATATTACAAGATATGCTAAAAAGCACCCAAGAAATTTCATCAGAACTTTCTGAACAGGCTTTTTGGATGCGGTCCGGCAAATCTATCGATTTTCAGGAGCTAAAGAACTTCTTACCCGACGTTCAGCGATTCTTTAAAGATAATAGTCGCGTTGGCGCATCCTATTGGTCTCGTGCAACTTTGGCTAGTTTTTCGACTAAAATACAAAGCTATTGGGATGATCCCTCCTCAGGATTGCTACTTTTGATAAAAATATTGATCATCATCTTTATTTTCTTCTTGTTTAGAACGTATTTGCCACGTATTGAAAACAGCCTACTTCGTGCTAGGTCTCGTTATCGGTTTTTCTCAACCCTTCGTGCCTTTGTAGCTGTGTGCCTTGGATTTTTCCACAAACATCTCTTTGGACTCTATTTATGGAGCGTAATAGCTGTTGCAATTAATCTCTTTGGGATGGCTCCTTTCTTTTCCATCCTCTTTTACCTGCTTTCCATCCCCTACCTACTCTTTATAATGCATTCATTCTTTGCCTATTTCATGCAGATCAACACAGAACGGGGATACCAGTTTGTAAAGCAGTCGTTTTTACACCGTTTTAAGATAGTAGTACCTACTTTCTGTTATCTAACGCTTATCCTAATGCTTTTTAAACAAGCGTTTGTGCTGGGCAACTATTTCAACTCCCAGGTTCCCGCAATACTTTCGGCAACCATTGTCATTCTCCTTCAACTTGCCGTTATTGCCCTTATAAGCAAAGATAGCCTTATTGGTCAATCACACGTTCTATGGGTATTTTCTCGTGCCACTCCCTTTGGAAAGTGGATTGAGGAACGCATAAACAAGTATTACTACATTTTCCTACTAGCTCTAACTACCATAATCATAATTATGAATCCTTTTGTGGGATATGGGCGCCAAGTATCCTACGTATTATCTCGGCTCTTTTTAACGGCGCTTTTAATTCCTCTGTTTACATGGATATATGAACGTTTAAAACGGGCATCCTCCGACTTCTTCTTTTATTACCCCGATGGGTTAGTAGTAAAAGAGCGCTTTGCAGGCGGTAAAACCTGGTATGGCTTCTTTGTGGTAGCTTCTTTCCTACTCTTTGTATTTTTAGGAATACTAATTGGTGCACGCGTATGGGGTCAAGGATGGGGATGGGCTGATATTCAAGGGTTTTTGAACCATGTATTATATCCTGCAGGTTTTAATGAGGTAACCGGTGAACCTATACAGGTCACCGTAATGTCCATTATCAAGATTGTCCTCTATGTGCTAGGCGGCGCAGGTATTGTTTACATTATCAACCGTTTTGTATTACAGCGGATATTTGATCCCCTGTTAGTAGGATCAGGCGTACAGAGCACTATAATGACACTTAGTCGCTATGCCATTATGATTCTAGCCTTCTTGCTTGCATTGCAAAGTGTTGGACTTGGTGCAATGGCAACAAAGATAAGTCTTATTATCGGTGCGGTTGCATACATTATCCGGGAACCCATTGGAGATTTCTTCTCCTACTTTATCATCTTAGTCCAACGCCCCATTAAAATTGGTGATTATGTTGAGTGTGATGATCCCATTGTTTCGGGGGTTGTACGACATATTACACCGCGTACCACGATTATACGGCACAAAAACAGCGTAACCTACGTCGTTCCAAACTCAACCATTGTAACAAAAGTATTACGCAATTGGCACTTCTCACGCTCTTTCTGCGCCTTTGATGACATTATAATTACAGTAGGATATAGCGCCAATCCAGATCGAGTAAAGACATTGATAACTCAAACACTTGAGGAAAATCAAACCATTCTCAAAAACCCTGCTCCCCTTGTCTGGCTAGTTGATTTTGCTGAAAATGGGTACAAGTTCTCTATTCGAGGTTTTATTTCAGCAGATCGAGTAATGGATAAGTGGGAGATTGAATCGCAGATCCGCTTTGTAGTTGCAAAAAAACTGAAGGCAGAGAACATTCCTTTTGCATGCCCTACTCGCTTAGTTGCTGTAAAGCAGGCTTTAGATGGTCAAGCCTTTGGAATAGATTCGCCCTGCAACAAGGATTCAGAATCGAAATAAAGAGGCTGAGGGATTATGCTACCGTTTTAGCTGCTGTTTTATAAGTTCGTAAATACCAGACATCAATAGCCCTTTTGCAATAAGACCCACTGCAAAAAGAACCATTATTACGGTAATGCCCACTTGCACGTAGCCAAAGGTATTTAACAAGAGCAACATGCCAAGAATAAGTAATCCCAAGCCCTGCAGAGTTGGTTTTTTATATAAATTCAAACTATCGTCCATGACACTCCCTTTACAATGGGTACATTTTATCTGTTTAAGAAGCGAATTTACACCGCCCCCTCTTTCTTGCTTGCCCATTGTACCACACGAATAATGCCTTCTGCTAGAGGGGTAACAAAAAGCTTCCACATATCCTTATCATGAAGCCCTATTTCACAAACTAAGGCAGGAGCTTTTATCCCTATAATAGGTCGCACAGGCAACCCACAAAATGTATGAAGTTGAAATAGCCCTTGTCGATGATATGGCAAGAGTGATTTATAAATAAGATCGGCATAAGAAACCGTTGCATCTAAAGTTGCACAATGAGCAGCCTGATAAGGCTCCCAAGCAAAAGTATCATCACGCTTATGCCAACTATCTGTTGAAGGGTTATAGAGAAAATAGTAGAGCGATGCATGCGAAGGGGCATGAGCCTCCTGATAGAAGGCTAAATGGAGATAAAAATCCGCTTTTAGTCGATTGGAAAAAGCCGCATTTTGCAACGGTTCTAAGGTTTCACCAGGGATACGAGTTAAAATAATCCGAACACCCGGAATAATTTTTTCAAGTAATTCTTTTAGGGCTTCTGCACACTGCAAGGTTATGCCTCGTTCAAAACTATCATCTATCACTCGACCTGTATGTTGTGCATCTCCTGCCGGATCAAGCATTATAGTAAAAGGCGAAGCAAGATCATGCACTAGATTATTTTTTTGCATAGAAACCGCTCCCCCCTCCCCTAAAAAGCCGCCTATTGGCCACGGTTTTGAAAAATCCAAGTGAGCATCTTCCGCAGGCTGATGATGGACCAAAAAGGCTACTTCTTTAAAAGTAGGGCAAACAGTCCGAATCGTTTTTAATAAACTTTCTATAGAGAACCATTTTTCACGCGTAGAGGCCTCTTCATTAAAAGGCAAACGATCAAATGAAATAAGTAGCTGCTGATTATCATGAGCCGTTGCCACGGTCTGAAGAGTTGTCTTTTTCTTTATTACCTCTTCTTCATCTAGAAGCGCCAACCATGCATTAACTAGATATTCAGCACTATCTTGCGGATATTTCGACCACAAAACCTCCCGCCGTTCTTGCTTTGAAAACTTTTCATCCGGCAAATAGATAGAGATGTTTTTTCTCTCTAGCATTTCAGAATGGGGAACGGCTATGGTTGTATGAAACAAAGGGAGATTAAAAAGGATCCATTTATTGTAAAAAGCATAAACAACAATACCTAATGTAAATGCTGCGCCAAGGTAAACCATTAATTTTTTTGACATGGCAAAAGGGCTCCTTTACTTATATTTTTAGTATCTCAACTAAGAGTAAAGTATACCAGATTACAGTCAAAAATTCATCCGCAAAACCTTGCCCTAATGCCTATAAAAATAGCGAAAAAACGCCTTCCTAAATCAGCATCTTACTGGTTGCCAACTCTTTCATTTCCACTTCAGTTAGGCTATCTAAGAGAGAAATAGAACTCTTTTTTCCCATAGTTTGAGGCTTTTTAAGCACCTTTTTTGCGCCAAGAAACTCAAAAAAAATCTCAAGATCAACGAATCGATTTATCTGCCCACTATTTCCAGTCTTACCACTAGCACTACACGCCTGGTTATATCGATTATTCTCATAGTACCTTTTATCTTTGGTCATTGAATAGAGAGCATCATTCACTTCCTCTACAATTTGAAAAGGCACCTTTTTAAACAGTTTTAAGCAGAGACAATTTTGCAATTTTGTAAGCTTGTTTTTTTTTCTTTCAAAAGGCATTATAGGATCAAAAATTGCTTCCAAAAAACACTCGATTATTACAAGCCAATCCTCTGAATTTTTAACAGTCTCAAGATCCTTTAGAAGGATCTTGTCCATTTCAAGCTTTGGTGTCTTAAAAAATGCTTTTGGATCCTGTAAATCGATAATCTTTTTTATAAAATCAAACTCCACTGGATTTTTATCGGTCTCACAGTCCTTGAAAGGAATTTTGGCCCTTTCAAGCCTCGATACTTTTGGATACTCTGAATCGATAAAATTTTTCATAAAATCAAGATCCGCAATTAAATTACTATCTAACTGTTTTCCGTCTTTCAAATTATGAAAAAAAGAATTAGAAAAAGGACATGGTAAAAGGTCTGAAGGTGTCTTGCCATCCAAATCTTTATTGTTCATTGAATAACAACCCTTGCTTCTTAAAAAGGATATAAGCGATAAGTTATTGAGACAGGCAAGGTGAAGAGGTGTTTGCTTTTCCGGCGTACAGACATTTAAAGAGGCACCGCATTCCAAAAGGAATTTTACCATTTCGACAGAACTTGATTCACAGGCTGCAAGAAAATGATTACACATTCCATACGATTTAAATTTCATTCCCCAAGACAGAAGACTTTTTACAAGGGCTACATTATTCGACAAAATCGCTAAATTAAGGAGACTATCAGAGGTTTCACTCGCCAGTGCAACCCTTTTCCGCACAGCATCGTTTAATAAAAGCTGGTTTACAATATTAAGAAATCCCATTCTACAAGCTTGCTGGATGGGCGTTCCAATCCTAACACTCCAGGCATTTACACAAGCCCCGTTATCAACAAGAAATTTTACTATCTCTAAAAATCCTTTGCGACAAGCTATATGGAGGGGCGTGTCACTGCTAAATGCGCCATCATCATCACCATCATCATATTTTATATTGGCGCCATACGTAGCAAGAAGCTTTACAATTTCTAAAGACCCACCCATGCACGCACAGTGAAAAGGCGTGAATCCATACTTATTTCTTGCGTTTATATTTAATTTATCATGAAGATCTTCGTAATCCTCATCATCAAAGTCTTCATCACCCTTATCACGAAGCTCTTCATCACCATCATCAAGCACTTCATCACCATCATCAAGCTCTTCACCCCCCGTACCACCTTCACACTCCAGAAGATAGCGCACTATTTCTACGTACCGTTTAGCACACGCTATGTGAAGAAGCGTATGCTTACTAGGGGAAGTAACAATGTTCTTCCGGACATTTACGCTTTCATAGTTTAATTTTACCGCAGACAAATCTCCCTTGTAACAAGCCTGCACAATAGCCTTCTCCTCTGCAGAACAGGGTTGCTCAGCAACCTCAACCATAAAATCATCACTATTATGTCCTGCCAGAAAATTGGCATGCGCCTCAAGCTCTGCGTCATAGTCTATTACTACTGATAAATCAGAATTACTTGCTTGAATATAAGTTATGCACACAGCACACAAAATGAATACGCTCACTATTTTTTTTATAATTTTCACAGTGTTTGTTCTCCAGATAAGTTTAAAGTGCCGCAATAAAATATAGCTACTTTAACAGATAATATTTAATAGATAACGCAGCCAAAACTATTCATTCTAAAAAACAATAGAAAAGGTTAGCCAAATTTAGAAAAAAACCCTATATAAAACGATCGAAAAAACGCCCTCCTAAATCAGCATCTTACTGGTTACCAACTCTTCTCTCTCCGCTTCAGTTAGGCCAGCAAAGGGGGAAAGGTGAGAAACGGAACGCCGTTTTTTCGGAGGAACTTCAGAGCTTTTTTTATCTTCACTATTTTTTCTAATCAAATGCTTTATTGACATCATAGCATCTGCAGTATGACTTGCCATAGCAAGACTTCCCAATACTAATACAAGCAAGGATTTATTCATTCTATTCACCTCATATTAATTCATTTTTTTATTGCTATATAAATGCTGCATTATGCCAACAAAAAACTAGATAGAGTTAAAGAAGCTCTAAAAAGCGAAAAAACGCCTTCCTAAAGCAGCGTCTTACTGGTTTCCAACTCTTTCATTTCCACTTCAGTTAGGCTATCTAAGAGAGAAACAGAACTCTTTTTTTCCATAGTTTGAGTCTTTTTAAACACCTTTTTTGCACCAAGAGACTCAAAAAGAATCTTAAGATCAACAAATCGGTTTATCTGCCCACTATTTCCAGTCTTACCACTAACCGTAAGCGCCTGGTTATACCGATTATTCTCATAATACCTTTTATCGTTAGTCCTTGGATAGAAAACACCAATCGCTTCATCGATAATTTGAAAAGGCTTTTTTTCAAACAGCGTTAAACAAAGAGCATTTTGCAACTTCGTAAGCTTATCTTTTTTTGTTTCAAAGGGCATTACAGGGCCAAAAATCGCTTCCAAAAAATACTCGATTATTACAAGCCAGTCCTCTGAATTTTTAACTTCCTCAAGATCCTTTAGAAAGATATTGTTTCTTTCAAGCTTTGATGTCTGAAAAAACACTTTTGGGTTCTGTAAAGCAATAACCTTTTTTATAAAATCAAGCTCCGCCGTTACCCCACCATCTAACGATTCTTCGTCTTTTAAAGGAAAAACAGAGACAGGGAAAGAGGTTGGGAAAAGATCTAAAGCTGTTTTGTTATCCAAATCTCTTTTAGCAGTAGCAGTAATTGAACAACCCTTGCTTCTTAAAAAGGATATAAGCGATAAGTTTTTGAGACAGGCAAGATGAAGAGGTGATTGCTTCTTCTTCTGTGTACAGACATCTAAACAAACACCACGTTCAAAAAGGAATTTTATCATTGCAACAGAACTTGATTTACAGGCTGCAAGAAAATGATTACACATTCCATACGATTCAAATTTCATTCCCTGAAACAAAAGAAATTTTACAAGGTCTACATTTCCCGATAAAACCGCTAAATTAAGAAAATCTTTAAATTCAGTCTTCAATGAAGCCCCTTCTGAAATAAGAAATCTTACTATCTCTAAAAATCCTTCCCTACAAGCTTGCTGAATAGGCGTTTCCCCCTTAAAATTCTTAGCATTTATACATGCATTTTTTTCTAAAACAAGAAACTTTACTATGTCTAAAAATCCGTTACGGCAAGCTAAATGAAGGGGAGTGTCGCAGTGGAGCACCTTATCGTTAGAACCATAGTTTATATAGGCACCATACTCAACAAGAAGCTTTACAATTTCTAAAGACCCACCTATACACGCGCAGTAAAAAGGCGTATCTCCATGCTCATTTTTAGCGTTTATATTGAATTCATCATTAAGGTCTTCATCACCTTCATCATCTACATGCTCCAGAAGATAGCGCACTATTTCTACGTACCCCTTAGCACACGCTATGTGAAGAAGTGTATGCCCGCTAGGAAAAGTAACAATATTCTTCCGGACATTTTTGTAGTTTGCTTTTACCACAAACAAATCTCCCTTGTAGCAAGCCCGCACAACATCCTTCTCAACTTCAGAACGTGGTTGGTCTGCAGCCTCAACTACAAAATCATAAGGTTGAATTTTCGGCAAAGAATTCACATATGCATTAACCACCGAAAGTAAATTAGGGATACCCACACCATTACTTGCTCGAAGATAATTTGTACACACCGCACATAAAATGAGTAACTTCGCTATTTTTTTTATAATTTTCATAGTGTTCTCTTGGTAAGTTTAAAACGCCGTAATAAAATATAGCGACTTTAACAGATAATATTTAATAAATAACGCAGTCAAAACTATTCATACTGCAAAAAAACAATAAAAGAGGACTGGCAAGCTATCTATATTTCTTACAAAAAAATATGCCAAATAAAAAACAATAAGTCAAGTTTAGACGGTAAATTAATATAAAAAATGGCTTAGATACAAGAAAAAAGGCCGGACATCGCAACTTTACGGTTGCAATGTCCGGCCTAAAAAGCCTAATAAAAGGATCAAGCCTTACCTAATATAAACTTTTAACTTACGCCAACCCGACTCAAAAACAAGCTCTAAAACAACTTCGAACTTTGTTCCATCTTGGAGCCAATATGTATTAACAATCTGAGGCGTAACACCTTGGCCCCACCACCCTGGGTAGTATACTCGTTTCCCATCAAGGTACGCTATCATAGCGTCTTGGTTTACCTTTTCGTTCGTCATTTGGTAAACACCCCAATTACCAGGAGCCCCATAGAACTGAAATTTTATTGGCGTCTCAGCGGCTACAGGCCGGCCAGGACCTTGTTTTTTACTTACAAACATGGTGTAATCCCTGCTAACAATATCCCCAGCATTTTGAGGCACCGTTTCAATAGTCATATATTTAAGACCCAAGTTTCCACCAGCGGTATCCGAAAAATCAACCCCACCCGGAACAAGCCCGCCGCCCACAATCTTAACATGAAGCTCTGGACGATCATTTCGAATTTCAATCGGAAAGCTTCCAACTCCGAGCATGTAACCAGAACTGCTTAGCAATGCCAATGTTATTACAAAATACTTATTCATACCATCTCCTCCTCCGTGTAGATACACACATTCACCACTTGAGTTTTTTTATTCCAGCACCAATGCACCGCCTTAAAAACTCTTCTAATTCTAGAATAACAAATATATATTCCAAATTGCAATAAATTTGAAATATAGTTCTATTTTGTGGAATGTATAAAATCACACAAGCTCTAACGTACCTACGCCGCCTAGGAAATAAGAACCTTTATTAGGATAGAAAGCGCCCCTGCTGCATACACCCCTGACCAGAACGGGTCCATCGCCTCTTTTTTTCTGACCAAGAGCGTCAAAAGTCCGCCTATAATAAGCAGTAACGAGTGTTCAACAGAAAACAAAAGTCCCGTGAAAACAAGGACCGTATTAATACGCAGAAAATGCAGTATTGCGGCAAACGCCACCCCTAAAAGCAAAACCACAAAATCAAACTGAAACGCCTGAATAAGCAATGCTCGCGACTGCGCTCTTTGCGCAATCAACAAACTCGAACCAAGCCCCAAATGCTGGATAAACAACCAGAAAACATACCCCATAGATAGAGCCGCAACCACAAGCCCTATAAACTGATACAGGGCAACTTTTTCATGGGCAATGTCACTATGTCGCGCCATAACACGCCCAAAAAGTAGATCAACGGCTATACCACCCGCAAGACCAACAAAAAGGGATACAAACGTCACCAAGATCCCATCAAAACTAAACAAGAAATAACCAGGTAGCATCACAAAGGTCGCAAAGCGTCCAAAAGGAGCTAATCCCGTCTTACCGCCAATAACCAACAGTTGGTATACACATACAGCAGAGAAAAAGAAGACGTAAAGCTGCCCCAGAGGCGATAACCCCCAATAGGTAAAAAAGCTAATAAAACTAAGAACTGCGGCACCAAACAGCAAAAGATCCCGCCGCCGACTAACCACAAGTTGGTAGAACGTAGATCCCTTCGCCAAACCTGAACGCAAAGCCGAAATAGCCAACTTAAATAAGACAGGCAACTTAAGAAGATCTAGCCCAACACCAAAAAGTATCAGTCCACTCCCAAAAGCCAGAATAAAGCTTAACGGAGTAAGTGCGGGGAAGAACAAACGTCGTGCGGGCTCTACAAGAAACACTTTCGAAACCGTACCTACAAAGAGCGGTACTAATAAAACACTACCCGCCACAAAACCTATAGCTACAAAGGTCAAGAGTATATCCATAGGCAAAATCAATGCAGGCAATTGGACAACTGATACCGTTGCACCCGAAAAAATCTGTATTGCCTTAGGGATAAAGTTTGTAAAGTACTGAATTCCATTAAATGCAAACGTCCCTATTGCACCCGCCAACAGCTCCATAGCCTTGCGTAAAGTTGAAGCAGAGGTAATAATTCCACTCACCATACGCCCTATAGGAAATGGCATACGCTCATCTGCAAGAAAGCGTTGTTCAAAAAAGCGTGCGCACAAGAAAGCAAATAATCCCCCCACCATTACCATTGAAAAGACAATGCATGAAAAATTAAAGGGATCCGCCGCCCACTTTAAAAAGAGCGCCTTATCAAGAAAATAGAGCGTTGGTAGCGTAAAACCACAGGCCGTAGCGGCAATTCCTGCCACCCCACCCGCAACGGTAGTCAACCCAATAGACTCACCAATGCGCTCCGGCTTTTTACGAAATAAAAAACTAAAAACGAGGAGGGCTAAAAGCGCCACGATCATTTCAACCCACGGGCCTATAGGAGTAGCCAATGAGACATATCCTGACACCACAACCGCAAAAAGCGAAAAGACTATTGAAAAGAAAAAGGTAAGTATAGGCACAAATAGCATCCCCAAAAATATCTCCTGAAAAACAGTTCTAGTCTACTATGCCATTCAGGTTTTCTCAAATATGAGCAGGGGCATTCAAAAAAAGATATTCCAACCCCCCACACTCCCTCAATATAAACGGGATGAGTGAAGAATTGGAATATCCAATTCTTAGGTCAACGACCTAGTTACATAGGAGGCATGCCACCCATATCATGGCCATGGCCGCCCGCAGCCTTCTTCTCTTCAGGAATATCTGCAACCATAGCCTCGGTTGTCAACAATAGACCTGCAATAGAAGCCGCATGCTGGAGCGCAGAACGCACCACCTTGGCAGGGTCAATAATACCCATCTCAACCATGTCGACAAATTTGTCTTCTTTGGCATCGAATCCGTAATTACCCTTGCCTTCACGTACCTTGTTCACAATAACGGAAGCTTCAAAGCCTGCATTGGAAGAAATAATACGCATAGGTTCTTCAAGCGCACGATCAATAATCTGCACACCAAGCTGCTCATCGCCATGAAGCTTAAGCGCTGCCAATACCTCTTTTGCACGAAGTAAAGCAACACCACCACCCGCTACAATACCTTCTTCAACTGCAGCACGTGTGGCATGAAGGGCGTCTTCAACGCGATCCTTCTTCTCTTTCATTTCAGTTTCAGTTGCTGCACCTACTTTGATAACTGCAACACCACCCGAAAGCTTTGCCACGCGCTCTTGCATCTTTTCTTTGTCATAGTCAGAAGCTGTGTTTTCAATCTGCATCTTAATTTGAAGGACACGGTTTTTGATGTCTGCCTCAGAACCGTTTCCACCTACAATGGTACAGCTATCTTTGGTTACAATAACCTTCTGGGCTCCGCCAAGATCCGCAACCGTAACATTTTCAAGCTTACGACCAAGTTCTTCTGCAATAAGGGCACCCTTAGTTACAATAGCAATGTCTTCCAACATAGCCTTGCGACGATCACCAAATCCAGGAGCTTTAACCGCTACCACATTGATAGTGCCACGCAATTTATTAACTACGAGAGTAGTTAATGCTTCACCTTCAATATCCTCTGCAATAATAAGCAAAGGACGAGCAGAACGTGCTGCATTTTCAAGAATAGGAAGCAACGGCTTCATGCTCGAAATCTTCTTTTCGTAAATGAGAATAGCAGGATTTTCAAGCACCGTTTCCATCTTTTCAGAATCGGTTACAAAATAAGGAGAGATGTAACCACGGTCAAATTGCATGCCCTCAACAACCTCAAGGTCGCTTTCCATGCTCTTGGCTTCTTCAACCGTTATGACACCATCACGGCCCACACGCTCCATAGCCTCAGCAATCTGCTGACCAATAAATACGTCCGAATTTGCCGAAATAGTAGCAACCTGTTGAATCTCTTTCTTGCCTTTAATAGCAATTGAGCGCTTCTTAACATCTGCAACTACAGATTCAACCGCCTTATCAATACCACGTTTTAATTCAACCGGATTAGCGCCTGCAGCAACATATTTATTGCCTTCGCGGAAAATTGCTTGTGCCAAAACAGTAGCCGTAGTGGTTCCATCACCAGCGACATCTGCAGTCTTGCTAGCAACTTCATTAACCAACTGGGCCGCCATATTCTCAAGCGGATCCTTAAGCTCAATCTCTTTTGCTACGCTAACACCGTCTTTGGTCACAACCGGTGAACCGTAAGACTTTTGTAACGCAACATTACGCCCCCTGGGACCGAGGGTTACCTTTACAACATCTGCCAATGCATTGACACCGCGCGCGATTTTCTCGCGTGCTTCGGTACCAAAGACTATTTTTTTAGCTGTCATGATTTTAAAACCTAGTTTTTATTAAACATTTACTTCTAACTAGAGAAGCTCTGCTATTTTTCAAATACACCCAAGATATCATCTTCACGCAAAATGATACGGTCTTTACCAGCATCAGTGCCTGCATATTTTGCAAAAAGCACTCGATCCCCCATTTTAATCGCAAGAGGTGTAAGAGCTCCCGACTCGGTACGGCGACCTGCACCCACAGCAACCACTTCTCCAACCTGCCCTTTTTCTTTAGCAGTGTCTGGAATAATAATTCCTGCAGGGCTCTTTTCTTCCATATCCTCTAGACGCTTTACCAAAATACGATCATATAGAGGACGAATTTTGTCACACATGTTCACTCCTTAGTACAGGCTATATTTGTATGCCAAACGGTTCTTGTTTAAAACCATTAGTTTTAAGTATACAGGAAAGAAAAGTCTCTTCAAGATCTTATATTAAATGACTAAGATTTTTTAAAAGAACGCCGGAAGAAAAATATCACTCAAAGCTCAAACAGCCTCTTGGCGCAATCTTATTTTTAGGCTATTATTCCCCAGAGTAGAACCACCATAAGAAGAGTACTAATGTTATAGGAGAAACCATGAAGAAAGTTTCACATTTCATAATTGTGTCAGCCTGCTGTACACTCTGTTCCTGCAATTATCCAGAGAAGAAAGAGGCCGACAAGATACCCCATACCGGAGACGCAAGAGCCATGACAACTCAAACATTTGAGTCAGGATTAAAGAAAGAAATTTTAATCGAAGCTCGTAAAGATGCTACAACACCTGAAGCGGGCAAACAGGTCGCAGTGCATTACACTGGATGGCTTGAAGAAAACGGCACACAAGGAAGAATGTTTGATAGCAGCGTCAAACGCGGAACGCCCCTGGTTTTTCACGTGGGCGTTGGACAGGTAATCAGAGGGTGGGATGAGGGCGTTATGACCATGAAAGAGGGCGAGAAAGCACGTTTCACTATCCCTGCAAATCTTGGATATGGAGCTCGCGGCGCTGGAGCCGCTATTCCACCTAATGCAACCCTTATCTTTGATGTTGAGTTATTAAAGATCGGGTAAAAAGGAGCTTGTAATGATAGCACTCTACCCCTCATTAATGGCTGCAGACTTACTTAATCTAAAGTCAGAAATAACAAAACTCGAACCGCATTGCAACGGTTTTCATATGGATGTAATGGACCACACGCTCGTTCCAAATCTCACCTGGGGTCCAGACATAGTCAATGCCGTACGCAAAGTCTCAAAGAAAACCATATGGGTCGATTTACTAGTAGATCGACCTACTCTCTACCTTGATAAACTAGAGCTTCACCGCGGAGACATAGTAACTTTGCATCATGAAAGCCGCAGTATTATGCAAGATAAAGAAGAGTTTTCACAATTAGTTACACAGTTAAAAGAACGAGGGCTCACGGTCAGCATAGCCATAAGCCCCAAAACGCCCGTAAAAGTTTTTGCAGGATATCTAGATCAGATTGACCATGCGATACTGATGTCGGTTGAACCCGGCTTTTCGGGCAACCCGTTCATGCGCTCAACTCTAACACGGCTTCCAGAACTGCATACCATGATCAAACAAAAGGGTAGAAAAATAATGGTAGGACTTGATGGAGGCATAAATGAGGAGACCTTCTTACAAGTAAAGCCACTTGGCGTTGATATAGCGGCAATTGGCTCCGGCATTTTTGGCCGACCAGACGCTATCAAAGCACTAAAATGGTATAACCAGTAGAACCTATAATCAAGAAGCAGCGAAGAAGATTTTCATATCAAATTGCTGCTTCTTCAACTCCGCTTTTGACTCAATAGACGTTTTACCCATTTGGACCATGCCTGCAACTCGAGCAACGGCCCCAAGGTTCTTAAAAAACAGGTCATATCCCTTACGGGTTGCATCCTCAAATTCCAGCCAACAATCCAGAGGCATTTTATCACATAGCTCCCTGCATAACGCCAAAACAGCTGGCGAAAGATAAAGCAATTCGCTAGGAAAACGGTTTTTGCTAAGAGTAGCAATTAGGTAAGCACGCACAAAACCCAAAAAATCATCAGGATTCATATTCTCAGCTTTAAGAGATTTTATGAATTCTAAATCAAAAGAAGGCAGAATCGTCTTAGAAGGATCGATCCGAAACTTTGTCATAATCTCTTTCTCGACATAGAACTCATACTTACCATACGCATCTCTAAACCCTTGAAAAAGACTCCGGTCAAAAAAGTAATCTGCAAGATTTTGATAATAAAAATGGAACTCCATAAGTGGCCAAATAGATATAACCACAGAAGATATATCATCCGATTCTACGCCTGAGCGAGCTAAGTGAGTAATGCGCATATTATGGACAAATAGACGTATAACAGATAATGCCAACTCTTCCTCTGCTGAAGAGCTATCACACATTTTATGCAACGCAACCTTAATAATCCCAGCAGGATTCTTAATAAGAGGATTTAGACGAAGCTTTTCAAAAAGCGTTATAAGTATCTTAATATTTCTACTCTTCACAGCACCCGTAAAAAGGTAGTGCGTATTTTTATCCTTTTTATCAACCACAGCACCTCGAGCAACCAAAAGATTAAAAACATCAAACGCTCCGCTCCTACAGGCCCAATAAAGAGGTGTACGCTTCCCTTTATTAATAAATCCTTGAGGATTTGCACCGCTATCAAGCAAGAATCTTGTTGTTTGCAGAGATTTTCCCTCCGCTTTTTTACACGTTTCTATAAGGCAATGCGTTAGCAACCATTTATCTTCTGGCTTTAAAAACGGAGCAAATTGCTTCATTTTCTCCAGGTTATTTTGCTTAAAAGCCCTTGAAAATTTTTTGGCTGCCTTTGAAACAATCGCCACCTCCATTCCCTCCATTCCCTCCCCCCCACCTACTCCCTCATCTTTTTGGCAACTCTGCAGGGCTGAAGAATCCAAAAAAAAGGTACAAGCATGCAAACAAAATACAATTAATAGGCGGAAAGGTAGGCGATAGTCATTTATCATAAAGCTCCATTTTTGGTTAACAAGGCCCTCTATATAACTTGAGATTACCGACTACCAAATCCAAAGATCAAGAGACATGGGAAAAAAGATTTTAAAAACTACACACTCCCTGATATGCTACCGTTGGCAAACGGCAAGACTCTAACCACATTTTGATTATCAATGTCAATGCTATTATCTCAGACCTCTGTCACAAGTTAGACGTATAGATAATCACTATACACACCACCTTACACCTTCACGGCTCAGACATAATATATGCCAACAATTTATTTCTAAAAGCTAACCCTTTTTCAGCATAATTAAATTCAATATAACGAGGAGCTCCAATAAAATTCATAACCGCCGTAGGAGCTTCTCCCGAAAGGTCTAGTCCCACAATCTTGTTAATAATAAGATGCAATATGGGATCATGTGAAATCACCTGGGCTCCCATAACATCCGCCGCACCTAAAAGACATATACTGCGAACCAACTGTTGATAGTCCTTGCTTCTTCTATTGAGCTTCCCACCCTTATAACCCGTTTTGGCAATGTAGTTATCAAGTTCTTTTAACACTGTTTCAAATGAGACGCCCAACATTAGATTGCCAAGCGAATGATGCATACCCACCATAATAGAAACAAATTTTCTATCATCAAAGGACAATCCCAAGGAATCAAAAAGTATCTTGAAATCAAAATTTTTCGCATTATTAATACTGTATGATTTGCTACCAACCAGATAACACAGACCCGTATCTGGGTGACACCCCTTGGGAAAATAGTTATAGTTAAAATCTCCCGCCTTACCGACATCATGCAACAGTGCCGAGATAATAATAAGTCTAAACAAATCGTGACTAAGTCCCTCTTGCCAGTCACTGCAATCTAAAAAATTGGCCGCAGCGCGAGCAACCCAAATTGTGTGTTCAAACAGCCGGCCTGAATGAAAATCTGCGTTAATAGGTCCATAAAGCTTCATATCCTTAAGCAATGAAATAAAATCATCTTCCTGCTTGATCGCATGAAGACATCCAGCACCCAAGACACACAACATCACTAGACTAAAACATGCCCGCAGGTATACCAAGTTAATTAATTTCATAAGCCTCCCCCAAGTTAACGGCGTCATCTCTTTTACAATTTAGAACAGTCAGAAATTCTAAATCAATGATTTTTAGGTGCGAAAAAATCTTCAATCTCCAGCCACAAAATCATTTAGCTAAACTCTTTCATAAACAGCGATGAGCATGTTAAACTTTTTATAAATAAAAATGAAATCCATAAGGAGAAAAAATGCGACACCCACTACTACTGTGCGCTTTTTTGACATATACTTCGCTTCAAGGATACGATGAAATAGATAATCTAGCACAAGCATTGAAGAATATTGCAGAAACGGAAGACGCACTTATGACGGCTATAAAACATTATGCGCCCATAACAGCGATTAAAGACTTGCTAAACAAAAAAGCCGACGTCAACTCCCACGGTTTAAATGATCGCACTCCTCTACACGAAGCCTGCGATCAAGATAATCTTGCCCTGATTACCCTTCTTATTCATAACGGCGCTAACGTTAAGGCAACCGATGTCAACGGGATAACCCCCCTTCATCTAGCCTATGGTATTGAGGCAATAAAGCTCTTAATTACTAACGGGGCTGACATCAACGCTGCAGACAAAATGGGGTTAACACCCCTTCATAGTGCGGCCGACTTTCCTAATTTTCAGGCAGTAGAGCTACTCATTAAAAACGGTGCCAATATCAAAGCAATTGACAAGAGCGGAAAAGGACCACTCGCATGGTCACGGTGCTCAAAAATCACCTTATTATTAAAAAACAAAGGGGCTGCCTGATTCGCAGTTCACATACCCAGCTAAAACAGACCAAAAAACCGATCTTAGAGGATACAGCTCTTGAGATTACCGACTACCAAATCCAAAGATCAAGAGACATGGGAAAAAAGATTTTAAAAATGTGCATTTTCAACCAAAAAAGGGGTCCCATGAAACGCATTATTGACCATTTTTTAACACAATGAAAACAAACCGATTCACAAAACCCTTATTAATACGAGGGGCGCGACAAAATTTGTTCCTACCCTTTGTATGCAATAAGCAAAGTCATGAGCGATAAAGATACCGAAATCAAGGATGCCATAAGTAGCCTAATGTAAATACATTAGAGAGAGCTCATAAACCAGATTTAAGTAGTTAAACCTTCTTGGCAATAAATAGAATGGGAAAATAAAAAGTGGATCAAGGGCCGTGCACCTTGTGGTGCGCCCAGCAGGATTCGAACCTGCGACCTACGGATTAGAAATCCGTTGCTCTATCCAGCTGAGCTATGGGCGCCTATGAATTCACCTGTTTACTATACACTAGAAATAAATCTAGTTCAAAGGGCTTTTTATTAGTTTGTTACAGGAGATGAAACAAACACCTCCATAAACTCACGCGCAACCTCTCGAAGTGAATTAAGAGTCTCTGGTGATAAATCCTTCGTCTCTTCAATAGTCTTATAGATTGCAGAGTACACAGATCTAACATAACTAATAAATTGTATTACGCAGTCTCTGACACGCTTTAGCTCAATTTTGTCCAAGAAATTCTCACGTAGCAAGAATAGCTGCAATGATTGATCTATAAACGTAAGCGTCTCAAACTGCGGCTGTTTTAAAAGCTCGACTACCACGGCACCACGAGCCAATCGACGTTGCGAAGTTGCATCTAACTCAGAGCCAAACTGCGAGAAGGATAACAACTCATTATATTGAGCAAGCTCAAGACGTAATGCACGTGTCATCTTCTTAATAGCCTTAGTTTGAGCCGCTCCCCCTACACGAGAAACCGAAAGCTCAACGTTCACAGAAGGAAGCACACCCGCGTTAAAAAGCTTAGTATCAAGAAAGATCTGCCCGTCTGTAATAGATATCAAGTTGGTTGGAATATAGGCCGTAATATCATCTCCCTGCACCTGCACTATCGGCAATGCCGTAAGAGACCCCCCTTTAGCAAGCCTTCCAGCCCGTTCTAAAAGACGAGAATGCAAATAAAAAACGTCGCCAGGATAAGCTTCACGTCCAGGTGGACGACGCATTAAAAGTGAAATTTCACGATAAGCAACCGCATGATTACTAAGGTCATCGTAGACGACCAATACATCCTTGCCTTGCTCACGGAAAAATTCACCAATGGTCGTCGCAACATACGGTGCTAGATAGCGATTTAAGGCGGACGTACTTGCGTCTGCACTTACCACTACACTATACTCAAGAGCACCATTCTCTTCAAAAAGACGAACTATACGTGCCAAATTCGCTTGACGCTGACCAATCGAAACATAGATGCAATAAACCCCTTTGCCCTTTTGATGCAAAATTGTATCAAGCGCAAGAGCCGTTTTACCAGTGCTTCTATTGCCCACAATAAGTTCACGCTGTCCCCTGCCAATTGGCACAAGAGCATCAACTACCGTTATTCCCGTTTCAAGGGGCTGATCAATAGGCGTACGATCAATAATGCCGGGGATATCAACTTCAATAGGCCACTTAGCTTCACAAGCCAAATCACCTAAAGCATCAATTGGCATTCCTATTGCATCGATAACACGACCCAATAATTGATAACCTACAGGAGCCCTAAAAACCCCACCTGTTCTTCGAACAATTTCTTGCTCGTTAACCGCGATATGGGAATAAAGAAGAAAAACAACAACGTGATCCTCTTTAAGATCAAGGACTATACCCTGGTTTCCACCCTCAAATTGTACAAGTTCACCATAGACCGCCGTCGAAAGACCATGAACTCGACAATTTTCGTCACCTACCTGGACAACACGGCCAATCTCCTGGAGCTCAAGCTCTGACTTCCCCATCTTCAACTCTCTGAGCGAACGCTCAAACAGTGAAACGAGGTCAGTACTCTTTATTTCCATACATCACCTTTATTGCAACTGTTCTATCGCCCGCAGCTGACTTGAAACAGAATGTTCCCATATCAACGAGTCCCCCTCAACCCGTATCCCTGCCACTAGACCTCGGTCAACCACAGTTGTGTAAAAAATACGCTTGCCCGAAGCATGCTCAAGAAACGTACACAGAGCCTTCTTTTGCTCGTCCATCAATTTATGCGACGATTTTATCAGGCAAAATTCTAACCCATGCTGCTCTTTATACTGTTTCGCAAAACTACGAACAACCGCCACAAAAAGCTCTTCATGTTTTTGTGACGTTAACAGCTTCAAAAGCAGATCAAAATTACATCTATCTAACTCAAAAATATGTGCAATTCGCAAAAACATTTCAGATTCTAGACCCATCAGGTCAGACTGGTAACGATTGAGAAAGAAAACAAATGCATCAAGACGCCACGCAAGATCCTCATGGGCTTCACAAGCAGAATAGCGTAAAAGCGCACACGCATACCGAGCTGCAAGCAATTCATGCACCACGTCCATAGGACTCCTTAGTTCTTTGTTCGACCACTTTGATAACACCTTCTATATAGGCATCTCCAGCTCGGTCTTTCTGAAAAAAG
Source organism: candidate division TM6 bacterium GW2011_GWF2_43_87 (assembly GCA_001000065.1). GTDB lineage: Bacteria > Babelota > Babeliae > Babelales > Babelaceae > UBA12395. The sequence continues at coordinate 349,719 of LCGZ01000001.1, forward strand.
TCATACAGCTCAAGACGCGCTTGAGCCAAGGCCTGCGGAACCACTCGAGCACGAATACGCTGCATAGCAGCACGCTCGCGCCCCTTTTTAAACCGCTCTTCTGCCAATACAAGCACCCGGGCACTCTCGAGCTTTAAAGCTTCTTGCCGCTCAATCTCCGCCTGCTTCCACTGCACAACTTTTCCCAAAACCTCTTGATACGTCTGCTCTCGTCTTTCGCGTTCCTCTTGAATATGTGCAAGCTTTTCAAAAAACTCCTCACGAAGTTTTTCCGCTGCTAAACGCTGAGCACGACGATCACGAATATCTCGAATGAATTTAGGAAGAAATTGCGAATAAAAGACATATCCCAGAAGTGCTAACAACACTCCAAAGTTTAACCACGAAAAAATGAGATCAACAAAAGACATTAGTTTCCTCCAGAAACATGCTCTACTAGAACATCCTTAAGGTCTGTCATTAGCTTTTTTTCGTCCACCGTACCAAAAGAGACAACCACCGGTTCAGCTCTCACCCGCTCAGCTACCACTACCTTTACCGGCAAAGGCATTCGCGAACGGAGCACCCCACAATGGCGTGACCATTGGTCCCTTACCAAAGCATTTTGCAGATCAACCTCTTCCTCAAGTAACGCCAAATCACGCTTGATAGAACGATCTGAGTCGTCAATATTACGCAGAACCTTCAGCCCCGGCTTGAGCAAAACATGCTTCAAAATGAGGTAAGCGATGAAAAAATGCACTATCTGAAGCAATAATAGCGCATTAGGCGCATCAATCATTGCTCATCTCACTTAGCAAAGAGGATGAGTGCACCCGAAATAAGCAGTGCATAGATCGCCATCGTTTCAATCAAGATAAGCGCCAAAAACATAGTCGCGCGTATATTCCCTGCGCTCTCTGGGTACTTACCAATATTCTCACATGCACGAGACGCTACTAACCCTTGTGCAAGGGCAGAGCCAAACGTGCCCATGCCTATGGCAAGTGCGGCCCCAATAAATCCTGCTGCTTTAGCAATAAATAAATACTCTTCCATAAGAAGACTCCCTTAAAGTCGAGTTTGCGAGGCAACCAACGTCTCGCTCGTCGGCAATCCAGTATAAGAACTAACAAATTCTGCTACACGTTCCGCATGACACTGCTGCAACTGTTCATCCGATTCAAAGTCTTGATCACAATCAAGGACCAAAACAGGAACTTCTTGTACAAAAGAGAACACATCCCGCTTGTGAATCAACCAGGATTCATGTTTTTTGTGAAGTAATTGGAGATAATCCAAAGAAACTAATTTTTCCTCAATACGATTACGCTTGGTCAGACGCCCAAAACAGATCTCTGGCTCCGCTCTAAGATAAATAAATCCCGCCGGTTTTTCAACACGATTTTCAACAAACCACCCAAACCAGTCGTTATAAAGCGCCCACTCTAAATTGGTCATCATTCCAAGTTCGTACGCATTTTCTGCAAAACAATAATCGGCAAAAACTGACCGTTCTGCAAGAATAAATGGCTTATTGCTTTTCCGCATATGCTCTTCTAAAGACATAATACGAGTCATAAAAGCGTAGGTCTGGAACGTATAGTTCCACCGCTTACCATCTTTGTAATAAGCATCAAAAAGATTTTCTCCGCCCACATTTTGCCAGGCTTCAAGAGATTCAAAAACCACATGCGTCTTTAAAAGCGCCCCCATCTTCTTTAAAAACGTTGACTTTCCCGCGCCAATATTTCCTTCAACTACAAAAAACGCCATGGCTCAGATCTCCACCGCTTAAAAGCAATCTTTCTTCAACCCTACGATACTACGCAGCAGATAAAAAATCGAATACTTTGTCACTCAAGTTAAATATTTGGTAGTCTATTGACTTGAATGCAAAGCAGTCTGTGCAACAAAACAGTATACCAGAAAAGCCTTTTTTATGAAGATAAAAGCATATTTCTTTCTTTCTTTGATTCTCATAATCCCTTGTTTCTACCACCACAATTTGCACACAGAAGAACTTTTACCCCCTCCAAAACCTTCTAATTCACCCCTTATTAATTCCTCTCAAGATTTTGATGCGGTGTCGTTCTTTGATACAGATACCTACACCTACACCCCACTCCCCGCTGCAAATATAACTCGCAGTGGCCTTACCCCCATAAATATTCTCGAATTTGTAAATGCGGATATGTTGGAACTTCTACAAAAAAACTTTTATAAATATACACATCCGGTAAATGTCCGCCCACTACTTGAACTTCCGGCATTAAGGCCGCCACAAGAGCCCTGCGGCTGCCATAAAAGGCTCTGGAATTTCAACCTATTTTACAACCAAACACGAAAACAGTATCTAACCTCCCGCAGCCCCTACATAAAAGACTATCTAGCCTTTTCAGACAAAGAATTCACCGATATTTTTGATAAAATTGCCGACATTTTTCACCAACTAGCGCCTGATCAGCCTATACCTAACCTACCCGAGATGCTCCATCTCTTTGATACAATAAAATTTGAAGAGCGACGCGCAGGGGCAATCTTTTCTGCTCTCAGAAACAGCGGCCCCTTCTCATTCTATGCAGCGCTACCGCTCTATTTTATAGAACACAATTTCTATGTAACGCCTGGCGAACAGAATGCTATCGCAAATTCTGACTTCTTCAGAACCTATGTTGGCAGCGGCGGAGAAGACCACTCCGTAGAAGATTTTCTTACTAAACACGTAGTCCATGACTTTTTTGGCTTTGGCGACCTGCGGCTTAATGGAATGTGGAACCTTGAAAAAGAGTGCAGCAGACTACGCCTAGGAGTTGAACTTTCGCTCCCCACATCAGCCATAATGACCGAACGCATGATCGGAGGCCCTCGCTGCATGATGCCCACGCAGCCAGATCTTGATATTGTTAAAATTGCAAACCAGATAATAGATGGCGACTATGCCTACCAGCCAGAAATAATCGATCTAGGCGTCAACGCGCTTGACCGGCTTATTCTAGTAACGGGAGATACCCGACTTGGCGAGGAGCAGGTTCGTTTTGGCCCCCGAATTGATTTTGACTTCAACCTCTCTCCCCATTTTGTTCTTCATCAAATGATGCTTCTTGAATATCAACCACGTTACACCTCTACACGGTTCTTCCGTGAAGCAAAATATGCCTCCCTCTTCAACCGAGACTACAAAAATCCTAATCAAGCAGACCAAAATATCCAATTTTTAGAACAACGAATCGTAAACATGCTCTACCCTCCTGCGCTTGAAACACGCATACTACCAACCTGCTCTCTTGAATACACTCTATCCGGTCAATGGATGTGCGGATGTGTGCATGGTGAAGTAGGATACGATTTGTGGTATAGAACAAGAGAAGGCGTCGAGATCATAGAATCAAACTATAACCCCTGCCCTTTTGATATTCAGGTCGCTCCACGCACAAAGGCTATGGAACATAAATTATTTGGATCCCTACTCTGGCGTCATGAAGGAGTCTGGCACACGGGAGACTTTGGAGCCTCTTTGGATGGAACTATTGCCAACAAAGGAATTGGTAAAAGTTTAACCGTAAGCCTTATTGGCACCTTAACCTGGTAACTTATTTTATCCTAAAAAAGGAGTACTACTTATGAACGTACGCTTATGGTACGCTCTTGCACCACTTGTTCTATCTTCATTATGCATGGAAAACAGAGGAATTATGGCTCCAATCATACTTCCTGACACACCTATATTAAGAACCGTTGATAAAATGGGTTTCATAAACATAGGGCAAATTTTTACGTATGCTCAAAACATTATTGTTCTTCTTCAAGGAACCAAAAATCCTGAACAAGCAAGTAAATTAGCTGCAGCGTTTGACCTGCAACTCCCTATGCCACTAATACAAGGCAATAAAAGAACTAATCGCTTTGCGATTGTTCCTTACGGTGATGAATACCTAACCGTCAGAGAGCTTGCTGCTCTAGAAGAAAATGGAACCGGCGATCCTGTCCTTCTAGAAAAAGCTCTAAAATTCGCAATAGACGACTATGAAAAGCTTTCTCAGGATTATGTCGAAGAGATACAGACTGCAAAAGACTACATGACCAAACTCATAGACCATTGGTGCACAGCCCGAAATCGGCCTGATTCAATTTTACGTGACTGGGGATCTATTGATAATTCAGAATGCGAAAGTATGCACAAAACGCTAAACTCTTTCTCCATTTTGACCCGATTCTTAGACGACCTGCTTCCATTCCTCAGAGACTTGATCGAAAACTGCCCCATCTCTCATAAGAAATACCGCGAGTCTTTGAAAAAGAATTAATCTTTTACCAAATCTAAAAAGAACATGCGGTCCAGAAGGCACAATTTTCTGCCTCTTTGACCGCATGTTCTTTTTATTCTTATGCCTCTTCTTGCCTATGCTCAAAGAAACATTAATTTTCTTTCAAACCCTGCCTCACAACCTCTTTAAACTCTGTCCGATAGACTCCCTGGTCAAACTGTGCAAGGTTTTTAAAGTCATTCTCTAAAGCATCAAGCAAAATTAATCGTGTAATCTTGTTATCGCCAATATCAAGTGGTATCTTGCACAAAGCAAGTTTTTCCTTAAATTGCACGAGAAATTTGATCTGAGCCTCAGTTGCTACATTTTTGCTCGCTTGAAAATCAACAACAACTGGCAGATGATCGGATGGCGTTGTGATATAAATTTCTCCCGTTGTCTTTAACGTTTTTGGATCGATTTTTTCACTCTGCACCGTTGTATAGTCAACGTGGATTACTGCAGGTTCCAACCCCGTCCCTTTGGTGAAATAAAGGTAGTCAACAGTTTTTCCAAAACAAGAAGTAAACTTAGGAGCCTGGTCAGGTAATGCATCATAAACATTACCAAGCCACTCTTCCTCTTTCTCAAAAAGCTCTGCAATACTTTGTGGAGTTTTTATTTTACGTTCAAGGTCATCCCCTTTGAGAAGCTCCCATACCTTTTTACCTGACTCGAAATAATCGTAATCTTTTGCACGGACCGCATTAAAATCGCCCCCGATAATAAAGGTAGTGTTAGGGAATATTTTGCGTTGCTCTTTGATAAAACTAATAAGCTCTTTTACCTGTTGAGCGCGCGTGTCGCCGGTCTGATCCCAAACATCTAAATGTAATGCATACGTAGCGACTTTTTTGCCATTCCAAATAAAATGCCCCCCAACAAATCCCCGCTTTTCATCATCATTTGGTTTTGCAAAGTTAACATTAAAGATTTTGCTAATTGCATTGGTTACCGCAAGCGTTTTTTTCCAGCAACACTGATTACCAAACCCATTGTAAAGTTTCCATGTTTTCACAGGCGTAAATTCATAATCCATCTTCTTGAGCTCTTTGCCCATATGAAAATCTTTGTTATGACCCCGATTAAAGCATCCATCCAATCCTGCAAATTCTTGGAGAAACAGGACATCTGCGTACAGTTTACCAATAACTCCGGCTAGATGTGCGGCGGAGTTTGGATCCTTGTTTGAATAGGGATCCACAAAACAGTGTAGGTTATAGGTTGCTACTCTCAGCAGCGATGTAGATGATTTTGCGGGAACAGAAAACTTCTTGTTAAGAACACAGTCTTTAATAAATAGATTCCATTTTTCGTCTCGCGAGAGCTTTTCATTTTGTGCAATCTCTGACCATATCGAGCTTTTTGGCGAAAAATTTTTCATAGCAACTAGTTGTGTCATGCTGGAACCAAAAACCAGACCACAAAACAGACCTGCGACCTTCAAAATATTCTTCATAATAACCTTTTTAATAAGGGATATATAAGTAAAGGCATGACTATACCATATCAACGTTCAGTGTACTTAATTACAAGGAGTACCACTATCAAACGGTGGTTCGAACACAATCCCCGAACCCCAACACTGATTCGTGCCAAAGATAGGGTTAATAACTGGATCATTTTCCTCTACTTCTTCTATTTCTTCCATGCGCTCATTTGGCACTTTACTAAGTTTCTGCATAGTATAAAATTCTTTGTCAGTTGGCAATGTGGTTGTTAGTCCACCACGCGTCTTTTCAAAAAGTGTTTTGTACGCGGAAAGCAACGGCCCCCGTTCCTTGGCGAAAATCAAGTTATCATACATGCTAACCATCTTCTCAATAATTAATTTGGCTTTTTTGGGATCTGCCACATTTTTAAATTCTAAGATTTTTTTAAGCCGCGAAAGCGCATCAAGCAGAAAAAATGATTCATAAACAGGAAGCTTTTTTACCAAGATGTCACAGAGAGACAAGAGTTTGAGTTTGTTCTCTTTAGAAGCCTGCGGCAACTCTTTTTCTTGAATCTGGTGATACTTTTGTATAGCCCACGTGTAAAGCTCATGTTTGGCTTCTTTATAACCACCAAAACGCTTTATCATCTCAACCACATGTTTCCAATTTTTACAAGCCGCTTGTTGGTCAGTTAACTCAAGATAAATGTTGGCAAAATCTTCAAAACTCCGCCATTGTTTACCAAGGGAATATAGATCATTCCAAAGCGCAAGGTAAGTAGTGATCACTGAATATTTATTTTGGATTGCAAGATCTTTTGCATTACAATCATTTTTGTCTCGAAAATAAACATTTGCACCTTGCAATACCAACATCTTAACACTGCGAAATTTGCCATTTTCTGCTGCAACACAAAGAGGTGTTTTACCGTCATGATCCTGTTCATTAATATACCTATGTTCTTTATCCAAGAGCTTTTTTAATGCAACAATGTTTTCTGTCTTTGCGGCACTGTGGAGCGGATATTTTTTTTCGTAATCTATTTTAGCTAATGCTGATGTTAACGGCGATGAGTCAGGTAGCATCGCTAGAGAGCTGCCCATCCACGCGCTACTCACAACGAGCGAGAGGATAAATGTATAGGTTATAGTTCTATGCATCATCATATTAAAGCTCCAAGGTTCTAGTTATGGAAATAGATTTTTAGATCGTTACGGGGTACATATAATTTTCATATCAGATTTGAATCCATAGTTCTTCTGTGTAAATGGACAAGCAGCACGCTTTTTCTTCAGATATTCGAAAATAATAGTCTCACACATTATGTTTTCACGTCTGTGTGCGCTATCTAGATAACAAAGAGTCCACCATTTTTTTAATGATGCTCCATTAACAAGTAATAGGTTTACTACATCAGGGAAATTGCTTTTTATTGCATAGGAAAGAGCAGTAGCACCCTTTTCATTTTGATGATTCAATTTTTTTCCCCGCTTGCTAAGCGTGCGAATTACCTTGAGATAATTCTCTTTTTTATCATCCTCCGTGTAATCAAAAGGTCTATTTTTAAAAGATCTTGCATCAGCACCTGATAAAGACAAAATGACAGCACTGCATATAGCGGCTGACCATGGCAACACAGAAATCGTCGCCCTGCTGTTAAATAGTGGCGCAGATATCAATGCAAAAACTAAATATAACCGCACTGTCTTTGAGTACGCCGCATCCAACGGACATGTTAAAATTATGAAGCTTCTGGTAAACAAGGGAGCTACTATCAACACAAATACTGCCTACTCCGCCCTGAGACTCGCCACAGAAAATGGTCGCTACGACGCCGTTTTCTATCTTAGCAATGCGTACAATTTTGGTGACCAAGAAGACCCCCTTATACGTATAGCTGCTGCCAATGGATTCTACGACATTGTCAAACTTTTCATTTCAATGGGCGTAGACGTTAACGCCAAAGATGCCATCAACAGAACACCTCTCATATACGCGGCATACAAAGGTCGCTTTGACGTTGTAAAACTTCTTATTGCAAACGGTGCACTCATAAATGAAAAAGAGAAATCCAACTACACCGCTTTGCACTGCGCATCTGAATACAACGACTTAAAAATTAATGGCTCACTGCCCGACGAAGACGTTTACCTAAAGATCGTCGCCCTGCTGTTAAATAGCGGTGCAGATATCAATGCCACGCAGTTTGCGGGTAGAACACCCCTCATCCTTGCAGCAAAAGATGGACTCCTAAAAATTGTCAAAACTCTTGTCGACCGAGGCGCCCTTATAAACCTAAAAGACACCACAGGCTCTGGACATGGAAGCGCATTAAACGCAACCGCGCTTTTCTATGCCATCGACCGCAACCATTTGGACCTAGCTAAATTCCTTATCGAAAATGGAGCGGATGTTACTGCAAAAGCCAACGGGTCAATAAATAAAAACAACCCGCTTGAACAACTTAACGCCGCACAACATCCCCTATTTTGCAACTCTCTCCTTCCACTCAAAACAGCAGAACAAGCGGGAGCAAAAAGTGAAGAGTCCATCAAAGCGCACAAACAAGAGTGCGCCCTATTACAGCTAGCATTCGAAGCCGCCCTGCCAGAAAGCCCATGCACCTTTGCTTCCCTCAAATCTCACGCACAAGAAGCTATACAAAAGCTAAAGCCGGCATTGCCCAACCGTTACAAAACTGTTGCAGACGCCTTTGCACGCTTCTACTTATTACCTGCCCGCTTCCCAGAAATGTACAAACTACTGCAAGAAGAAGAAATACTATGCAAGACGCTGTGCACCCACCTTCCGTTCAAACTAGGCCGTCATCGTTTCTACAAACAATTTTATAACTCAAAATCAACGAATTTCTGCATGGTACCATACACTTTTGGGAATTTAAAACGGCTCCTTCCACTTTTAAAAAACCAAAAGCAACCCTCCTCAATTTGCAAACCAGATATGCTAATCACCTTCTCCAAGCCTAGAGGCAGCAAACGCAAAAAAGAAAGTCATCTGGAGACCACAGACAACTGGTCATACATTTTCCCCCAATCCCACCAGTATGAAGCAATTAATGATAAATTTTACATCTGCATGTCCCACCTGAACCACCAAAACTAGAGGATTAGCAATCACCTCGCACCATCACAAAAAAATAATTGACATAATAACAAAAACCACATTTCACAGTAGGAATTTTTTAAAATTCATGGTACTATAAATACATAAAAACAAATCAAGCCCTTATTGAATATTTATCGAGTAATCATGAAAACAAACAAAAATAAAACTAATAAAAAGCTTTTATACACACTTGCTGTTGTCCTTTTTGCAACTCCATCTCTTAGAGCTATGCAATTTGGAAACTGCCCAACCTCAAGCCCTGTTGAACTTTTCACACTGCTATGGGCACTCTATTCCTTGCAACAAAACAACCTTATTAACACGCAGCCTGTTTTAGAGCCACAGACAAATCCACCATCTCAGCAAACAAACATCTCGCTCACTTTCAACGGCCCCACAAACATTATTTTAAACCAGACACCACCTCCAACAACAGTCCAACCCGAGTTTTCTAGATTCTCAACAACAAATACACCACAGGCATATAATACTCAAAGACCGTTGCTCAACCTTGATTACAGCGAATTTTGCACCACACAACCAGATCAGCCGATTATATCAAACCAGATCATCGACACCTCTAAAAAACGGACCTTCTCGCAATTTTCCCCACCTAACATGCCAAAGAATCAACAATACAAAATCAGAGGGCTAAATACTCAACAAAACGGACCATCTCAACCCATACGTTGCTTCATTCCAACGACTCCCCCATGCAATCAAAACGCAAAAAAAATCATCAACCTAACAACCCCCTCAAAAGAAAACAACTCTCCACAGCAAAGCACTTTCACACCCACTTCTTCTGAAGAAAAAGTATTTGAAAAAGCATTGGAGGATTTCAAACACCAGACTCGCTCTACCTCTCGACACCTTGTCCTAAGGCCTTACTTCACTTCAAAAATAGAACGCCCAGAATACATAATACAATTGCTCTCTATCTGCTCAAAGCCCGCATTGGCAATAAAAATTTTAAATACTATAGAATACGACCTAGAGGATTCGCTATTCAATTACGCGGTTACCCATAGATCCGTCAATTTTTTAGAAAAAATAATCGATTACATAATAAGTCGTATAAATAGGTGTAAAAAGCAGTCATGCACGAACAATATGTATGAATCTCTAAGTGACCTTATAACCAAAGGGGCAGAGCTGGCAACTAAGAAAAACAGAACTGACATGGCCACACTTCTCAATCAAAAAGCCGACGAACTTAAAAAAAATTTCCCTCCCAAACCCTCTCACACGCCCATTTATTGCATTCACCCCTCTTTTATATCTTTAACAAATAAGCGCACGCCCATTCAAACTCCAAAAACTAAATATCTAACCTCCCCAGAAGTTATAAAAAACTGGGTTTTAAGTAACTCAACAAAACCATTGGTCTTCTATGACCCATTAAACAAAAAACAGCCTTTAAACACAAACAAAACTATAGAAGCACTAATAAAGACTACCTTCCACCTCGGCTATCGGAATGCATTTGAATTTGCAACGGCAGAGGGATCCCTGGAAACTCTCACGTTACTGTTGAAAATTGCAACAGACCTCCTTGCAAACTCAGATCTTAAAGACAGATTATATTACTATTCAATGGTCATAACAGCGCTTAACAAAAGTAAATTCTTCGCACATGACTTTAAGAAACTGCAGGCATTATCCGACACAATTTTTCAACTTAAAACCGCTTCAGACAAGTTGCTAAAAGAAAAATAAAGCTTACACAGGGCGCGCTTTGTGCTCACCACCATAAAAAACATAGAGGCCAAGAGCGACTAACCCGATGCTAACCCCATAATGCCACGTGATGACTCCTCCCATAAAAAGCCATTCATACAAAACACCAAAGCTGGGAGACAAAAAGCCTGCTAGTGCTATAAACGTAAGAGAATAGGATTTGATAAGCCAGCCATACAAGTTGTAGAAGAATATATTTGCAGAAACTATAAGTGCAAAAATCCAGACCAAGAACCAGGTCCAATCCGTAACCGGTGCGACAAAACCAACTATGCTCCCTTTAAGAACCCACGACGCCATACTCAACGCCCCACCCACCAACATGGCCACCCCATTAATTACCAAAAGGCCGTACCCACGCGCCATAAGGTCTTTAACGATAAACCATGCATAAGATGAACTTAACACCGCTCCCAAAAGCGCCAACTCAGGTAACAATACACTGGAAGACCCGCCCCACACTTCGCATACCTTTGTATCCGCTATTAAACAGACCGGGAAAATACTTAAGGTTCCAATAAGCATTCCTACAATCTGCGCAAAAGAAAGACGTTCTTTTAAAATCACATAGGATAAGAGCGCCGTAACAAACGGAGATGTGGCATAGATTACATTGGCCTTTAATGCCGAAAGATACTGCAATGACCAAAAATCTAAGATAAAAGCAAAATAAATATGAAACAGAGAGACTTTTAAAAAAATCCCCCAGTCCTTTTTAGGCACAACTAACGCTCGTCTATCCACAAGAAACTGCCACAAAAGCAAGAGCGAGCCCGCAATGAGCATGCGAAACCCGATGATAAAGAGAGGCTCACTATACCGCACCGCCTCCACACTAAAGATAAATGTCGAGGCCAATAAGGCATATAAAACAAAAACTAAAACCATGCTACGTAACCCCTTCACAAATCTAACTCTTCTCGATTCAAAAGATCAGCCATCAGCAAATGCTTCCCTTTCTTGGCCCAATCAAGAGGTGTCTCACCCTCTATAGTCTTTGCATCCTTATGGGCGCCATATTTTAGCAGCAACTTCGTCAACTCATAATTCCCAGAGCCTGCAGCGTAATGTAGAGGAGTTGCATTCTGATACTTACTATCCTTCACATTAACGTTTGCATGATGTTTTAAAAATAAGCACACAATCTCAAGAAAAGAGATACTCGCATAGCAATTATCAAGATATAAACCATACAAATGCCTTTGAAGAGTGGTTCTTCCATCGTATAGCGCATCAATATCTGCCCCTCTTTCAATCAGCCTTTTTATAGTGAACGAATTACCCGCATTACGTAACAGTTTGCCCGCCAATATAGGGTCTGACTTCAGGTCCACCGTGCGCCCCCCCGCAAGAAATTCTATAAGATCAAGATCTTTCCCTACCTCTACGGCATAATCGAATGCAGTCTTATCTTCTGTATCTTTTTCGCTGTTTTCCGCCCCATATGCAATAAGCAGCTGTGCTTCAGCAAGGGTCTTCACATGATGAAGAGCTGTTTGTTTCTGATATTTATCCTTGACGTTGGGATCAACTCCCGCATCCAAAAATATCTTCAAAACTTCTGATCTATCGCTTGCGCGAGGCCAGTCATAAACTGCTAAAAAAACGCATGTTTGGTTATAACAGGTAACTTCATGAACATTAGCATGATGTTGCATGAGTAGTTTAATGGCTTCCACATTACCATTCTCTGCTGCCAGATGCAAAGGAGTTTTTTTGTTTTCGTCTTTGGCATTTACATCGGCACCATTTTTTAACAGCTCCTCAATAACCGCCATACCCCCCGAAGATTCAACTGTGAGATGCAATGGAGTTGAGCCGCCACATGCGTTACTAAGCCCCAGAGCTCCATGAACAAGCAGCTCTTTAACAATCTCAAGATACCCATTTTTTGCCGCTATATGAAGTGGAGTATAGCCTGTCCACTGCTGCCATATGCCGTTGGGATTTGCCCCCTCTTCCAATGCCTGCCGAACCTTGTATACATCACCCTCAAAAGCCCCATCAAAAAGCATCTCGTTTGCAGCAGCCACTCCTTTGAGAAACTTAAAGATAGAGACTTGGTTTAGCAACACCGCCCCTGCAACACAACCAGTAGTATCAACGTCCGGACAAGAAAAAAGATACTGGACTAGGGGTAGATTCCCACAACGTATCGCCTCACGTATCGGAGTCATAGGAATATCCTGAAAAATAGGCTCGTCAGACAATTTTTGATACGGAGAAGGTAACGTGTAACCAATGGCGTTTAAATTAGCACCCTTTTGAAGCAGAAGCGTTACCATATTAAGGTCACCAGAGCGAATTGCTACGAATAATGGAGGAAGACCACCAAAACAAGGAGTATTAGCTATATCCGGCTGTGCCGAAGCAACATAGTCCACCACGCCCAAACGACCACTAGAAACCGCAAGAGACAGCGCCGTCTCATGCTTTAGATCCTCAAGTAATAGATCTGCAGGGTTCTGTTCAAAAAAATACTCCACTACGGTCGTGCAACCATTCTTTGCAGCATAGTGAAGCGGAGTCCTTCCCTTCTTATCTTTAAGGTCGTAGAGGCCCGCCTGCGCACCATTTTTAATAAGTAGTTTTATGACATCCAACTTTCCACTCATACTCGCTACATGAACAGCCGTCTGGCCCTTTTTATTCTGGGTATTAATATATAGTTCATTCTGATCCAGAATATACGCAACCAGTTTAGTACGCCCAAAAAAAGATGCTACGTGTAATACCGATGCACCGTTTGCATCGCGTGTTTTTATGTCTGCGCCACGCTGAATCGCCTCCTTAAATATTTCAAGGTCACCAGCAGCCGCTGCTCGGAACAGGGCATTATTAAGCTCCACGGTTGTTTTTGTAATCACATTACGGAATAACTTCTCATCCGCACCATTAACAATCGCCAACTTTGCTTTCTCAAGATTTTCTTCTTCAATAAGAGCACCTTCGCATACGCGGTTTAATGCCTTCTTTAAAAGCGCACTTACCTGCGAATTATTCTTAGCGAGGCCCAGTGGCATGAGCTCACCATACCCACTCAATAGCGATGGACTATGGTTTATCAGATACTCCACCACCTTGTAATGCCCTTCGGCAGAAGCAAGGTGAAGAGGAGTTCGATTCCACACATCAACAATATTAGTCTGCGCACCGCTTTCGACTAAAAATTTTACCTGTTTTAAATCCCCTTTATGCGCCGCTATATGGAGAAACGTCCATGCCGCTCCGTCCCACTGCACATTTAAATCTGCACCCCTTTTAAGAAAAGATTTAGCAAGATTAAATTTTCTATGTTGCATCGCCTTATAAAGTGCTTTGGTTGCACTCTGAACTGTCCTGACTAACACCGCTGTCTGTTCTAAGGTTGCTTTCATGGTGCCTACGTACACCGAGCACATGAATAGCCCTATCACAAAAACCATTACATTAGGCCGCATGTTTTTTTTCATAGCAACTCTTACTCCCCAAAACATTTGTAACGTAACCTGCAAACCAGGCAACATTAGGATATACAAGACCTGAACGTTTTGCACAGCACAAAAGATATATCAGCAACGCGATACGTTTCTCACGTAAGGTAAAATTTTCACCCTACAGTACCATTGGTCCTAACGGGCACAACTGACATTTCTTAAAATCTCTGCTACGATTCAAGATGATTTTCCAATCTTTTTAGCAAAAACCTCACACCTTTTAAAACAGAGACTTTAGAACCTAGTGAACCAGAAAATGAATCAGGCCAATGAAATTATTTCGGGAACCGTAGAGCGCGTCATTTTTCAAAGCGCTGACGGCGGTTTTGCTGTCTTTGTACTGGTTACACCCTCATTTTCAACAACCGTTCGAGGCCACATTCCTTCGGTTCGCGAAGGGCAAGAAGTTGACGTTGAAGGAGCCTGGACCGTACACCAAAAATTTGGAAAACAATTTTTTGCAGAACGATGCCTACAGCGAATGCCCACATCCCTTTCTGGACTAAAAAAATATTTGGGTTCAGGCGTAATTAAGGGCATCGGGAAAGCCTACGGTGAAAAACTAGTAGATTACTTTGGTGACCGAATTCTAGAGATTATAGAAAATGAACCTCACCGGCTTCATGAAGTAGGTGGTTTTGGCGAGCGTCGCGTTGCTATGATAGTAGAGTCATGGAAAACTCAACGAGCCACAGCACAGATCATGGTCTTCCTCCAAGAAAAAGGCGCATCACCCGCCTACGCTGCAAAAATATATAAACAGTACGGAGACTCTGCGCTAAATGTCCTATCAGACAACCCCTACCGCCTTGCAAATGATGTATGGGGAATCGGATTTTCCATCGCAGACTCTATTGCACAAAACCTAGGCTTTACACGAACCGATGAGCGACGACTACACGCAGGAATCTCATTTGTATTTTCTGCGGCTGCAGCGCAAGGGCATCTCTACGTAGAAAAAAGCAAATTATGGGAAAAAGCATGCCCCATGCTTGAACTTTCAGAAGACGAGATCCCCCTACTTGAAAAAGCGTATGACATACTCCTTGCCCAAGGCCATGTCATCTCGCTTCACGATAAAGAGGTGGAATATCGCGGGCTCATGGCTCACTACAAAACAGAAAAGGCTGTTGCAGAAAACTGCACGAGGCTTCTCAGCACCCCATCACCTCACCGCCTCGATCTTGAAGCGATGTATAACACCTTACGAATACCACGCCCTACAGAAATCGCTCTCAATGAAGATCAGCAAAAAGGCGTCATGACCGCACTTAGCCATAAAGTATCCATCATCACGGGAGGCCCGGGAACGGGTAAAACAACCCTGGTAAGAAAACTCCTCTCTCTTCTTGAAAAAGAAAACCTAAACGTTAAGCTCTGCGCCCCAACGGGACGTGCATCAAAACGTCTTATGGAAAGCACTGGCCACTTTGCACTTACCATCCATCGTTTGCTCGAATTCGATCCTGCAAATAAACGATTTAGTAAGGACGAATACAACACGCTCAAGGTAGACGTATTAATTGTAGACGAGGTCTCTATGGTTGATATTTTTCTTGCACATTCTTTATTACAAGCACTACCATCCTCTGCACATTTAGTAATGATTGGAGATAGTGATCAGCTACCCTCAGTAGGACCAGGCAACGTCTTGCGAGACCTACTTGAAAGCAAAGCTATTCCATCAGTACGGTTAACCGAAATTTTCAGACAAGCGCAAAGCAGTCTTATCATAGTCAATGCACATCGCATTAACAAAGGCGAATTTCCTCTCTCGCCCTCAGCATCTCCCGAAACTACGCCCGACTTTATTTTCCTAAAAGAGACCGAAGCCCAGAATATTCCCACTCATCTAAAACGCCTATTTAGCGGAGAGATAAAAAGACGCGGATTCTCACCCCTTGACGTACACGTCCTAGCTCCCATGAACCGCGGAATTGCAGGAACACAGACCCTAAATCTCTTCTTACAATCATTAATATATCCGGCAGAACGGCCTTCGATTGCCTTTCGAGGAACCAATTTCCACCCCGGCGACAAGGTAATGCAAATTCGCAACAACTACGACAAAAACGTATTTAATGGCGACATAGGCTTTGTAAAAGAAGTTGATACAACAGAACAGATGCTAATTGTTGAATACGGCGAACGTCCTGTTGAATATGAAATAAGTGAGCTAGACGAGCTAATACTAGCCTACGCAACAACCATTCATAAAAGCCAAGGATCAGAATACCCCGTTGTAATCATTCCACTCTTTATGCAACACTTTATATTATTGCAACGAAATCTTCTTTACACTGCGCTCACTCGAGCTCAAAAATTGTGCATCCTTATGGGTGAACCCCGCGCCATAGCAATGGCAATCAAAAAAGTGGATGCCACCAGTCGGATTACCTTTCTTCAATCCATGCTTTCTCTATAGAGCCTTTTCTCATTTCACGTGCAAAAAAGCAACGAGAGAAGGCAGACTACCTCTCGCTACATAAAGCACGCGAATAAAAAATTAAAAAACTTTTCAAATAAATAAAATTAGTATAAAATAGTTCACATAGAACCATAATGTAAAAACCAAGTTATATAATTTTGTAAGGATATAAAACATGTTCGCACGACTAATCTATTCACTGGCCCTTTTAGCTACTGTTCCTTTAATTAAAGGCATGGAAAATAATCCCACTCACCATACCTATCAAAACCTCAATGAACAACGCAATGAAATGATGCTCCGGCTAATCCATTATTATAACACCCAACCGCCCTGTACAAATTTACCTAAGCAAAGCAACATCCCTACAAAGCAAAAACCCCTTGTTGCAATACTCAACGAACACTATTTCCCGCCTATTCTTATGGATGTGCCTGGCGAAAAGCCCACGCAACAAACAACACAAGGGCTCTTTTTAAAACTCGACTATAACGATATTTTTACAAATCCCATCGATATAAACCCTACGACAGAATTCCCTACGACAAAAATCCCTACTGAGACCCCCGCCAACAAAAGGACCTTTTCTCAGTTTTCTAGCAAAGCAGGCTCCAGCATAAAATTTAGAAAAATCACCTTCGAAGATGAAACGATCTGCTACCCAAATCCCCCCAAAAACATACAAAAAATAACACAAATAAATAGCGGCCCTTCAAAACAAAGCAACCCGCCTGTTCAAAAAACCAAATTAACAACACCCACGACTTCCGCCATTCAAGATTGCATCAACCAACCTGCAACAAACCCCAACAAATTAAATTTCCTCATACAACTCCTCAACACATCTGTGCCACAAGTAACAATCAACTATTTAATGAAGAGTAAAGACAACACCCCCTCTCTATTCACCCAGATCATCACAAAAAACTCTGACCAATTTGTTGAAAACATTCTCAACGATCTATGCGATCGTATCAAAAAATTAAAAATCCAAGCCAAGAATCTATGCCGCATTAAATTGCTCTCGATGGTCCAAAATGGCATACAAGATTCCATTAAAGCAAAAAATGACCCCATGACCCTAATGCTCAACAAAATAGCGCAAGAGCTCAAAAAACTCGAATAAAAACCAATGATCTAAAGTGCAATCCAGGCTATTTTATTCTTTTATGATAACAGAATCGTTTTGCTGACTTCCCCCAAAGGTACGCACTCGCACAAGTGAATTTTGCACCGGATGTTTCATATAATGCTTTATCCAAGGAAGTTTTTCCTGCACAGTCTTTAGAGCTACAAGCTCTGGATAATCCAAAAAACCGGTTCTCGTTTTATAAAACAATTTTTTCACATCGAACGCATTCAGGGCAAACTCCATAGGTGCTAGCACCAGCACAACCACTCCAAATAAACAAATTGTTTTTATATTCATGTTAATCATTCCCTCTAAACGAGTAGAAAAATAAAATATTCACACCCCATTGTGCCACTAAACCACTCTAATGCAAAGATTCACAATTGTTTAGTTAAATTTTATTTTTTAACATGAATGCAAAATAGCTCCAGATCAACCTTCACACATGTTTCTTACAAATTAAGAATGCGATTCTCAATCTGCAAAAACCATAGTATGCTCTAATAAAAATTGCATCCTGCTGCAGTTAACAAGGACTAGAAAAATGAAAAAAACAACACACTACACAGCAGAGTCGATTCTGGAAATTCTTAAATCTGAACAGAACCCTGAAACGGTTACAGGACTCAAACGATTTGCAGCCGGCGGAGCTGTAACACTTGGCATACCAATGCCACGACTGCGCGCCCTTGCAAAGGAAATTGGGAAAAATCATACCATAGCGCTGGATTTATGGAAAAGCGGCATACATGAAGCCCGTATTCTCGCAAGTATAGTTGAAGAACCTGCCCTGGTCCAAGAAGACCAAGTTGACGAATGGGTGAAAGACTTTGATTCATGGGATATTTGTGACCAATGCTGTCTAAATCTCCTCAAAAAGCTTCCCTTCGCCGTCAAAAAAATTCATGTCTGGTCTCAACGCGAAGAAACCTTTGTAAAACGCACGGCATTCGCCCTAATAGCTTGTCTATGCCATGGCAACAAAAAAACAGATGACGCACTATTCATCTCATTCTTTCCACTCATTCAAGCAGCCTCAACGGACGATCGTAATTTTGTTAAAAAAGCGATCAATTGGGCATTGCGCCAGATAGGAAAACGCAATAGCACTCTCAACCAACTCGCTCAACAAGAGGCGATTGAATTAATAAATTCTGGGAATAAATGCGCAATCTGGATCGGCAAAGACGCACTTCGTGAGCTCCAAAAGAAAGCGATGTTTTTGCCTTAAAACTGTCATCCCAACACATAAGCGCCTCTATAGATAACACCTTGCCACTACCCTTCTGCACTACAGCCCTACAGAACACTCAAGATATGCTCTCGTTAAGCTCAGCAACATGTTACGTGGATATTACCCCTAAAAGTGACGGCTAGAACGACGCATTACCCACATCTTTTGAAAAACAACTTTGAGTGAAAAAATGCGCGATTATTCCTTTTTATCTAACGGAAAGAAAGACTAAAAAAGAACTTTTTACTTTGCAAAAAAGCGGAATTTATCGCCTTACATTGACATTATTTTATTACAAATCTTTACAAATGAAAAGATTTGTAATAAAATAATGTCAATAAGTTTCAATAAGAAAACCGATGTAATTCCTATAATTCTGTAAGGATGTATACTATGTACGCACGTCTAATCTGTTCATTGGCCATTTTGATGACCGTTCCCTATATTACCAGCAGTTCCGCTTGTACCTATTCACAACCACAAACTGCAGATGAGCATTTTTTGAAACTCGACTATAAAGCTGTTTACAATGAATGGATTAAAAAGTCAGGTAATCCCATAAATCTGGAACCCCTTACAAAAATCACTACAGAAACCCAGGTCAACAAAAGGACCTTTTCTCAGTTTTCTAGCAAAGCAGGCTCCAGCATAAAATTTAGAAAAATCACGTTTATAGATGAAACAATATGTTACCCAAGTCCCTCAAAAGGCATACAAAAAACCGCACAAATAAATAAGATCCCTTCGAAACAGAGCACCCTCCCTGTTCAAGCAACCACATTAACAACACCCACGACTTCCGCCATTCAAGATTGCATCAGCCAACCTGCAACAAACCCAAACAAATTAAGCAACCTCACGCAACTTCTCAATGGATACACACCACAAGTAGCCATCAATAAGTTAATAAAGAGTAAAAACAATAACCCACCTCTATTTACCCAGCTTATCGCACAAAACTCTGACGAATTTATTGAAAGCGTTATAAATCACCTATACAGTCGCAGCCAAACATTAAAAACCCAAGCCCGAAATCTATACTGCAGTAAATTGCTCGCTATGGTCAAAAATTGCACACTATACACCCTTGAGGCAAAAAAGGACGCCACAACCCTAATGCTCAATAAAATGGCGCAAAAACTCGTAGATTTAAACAAAGAAAAACTCGAGCCCAAATATAAGCAAGAGTTCAACAAAATAACTGGGTTTATAACAACAGTAAACAAGCAATTAAAAATCAACCCAACGCCCTCAGGCAACAAAAAAAAGGTCGTTTGGACACTAAAAGGAGCTCCGTCGCAGCCAAACCTCAAAAAATAAGTGCTACAAACGATTACTCTAAGTAATTTCATGCGGCCACATAGCTTTAAACCATGTGGCCGCAGTTTTTATTCTTTTATGACAATAGAATCCATCAGCCCTATCCGAAATTTTACTTTTAAAAATCCAAACCCTAGTACTCCGCTTCATTTTTTTTATATGCTATTCTTACAAATCAAGGATTCAATTCTTAATCTGCAAAGAACCGTGAGGATATTATGTTAATTAGACGAAGATTAGAAGAAAAACTTATTGAAGCAGCACAAGAATTCCCTGTCATAGCACTTGTCGGACCACGCCAGTCAGGAAAAACAACATTAGCCCAGGTCTCCTTTCCCGATCATCGATATGTTTCACTTGAAGATTATGACATTTTATCCCTTGCGCTTTCTGATCCAAGAAAATTCTTAACGGAATATCCGTCGGCATCCGGTATCATTTTGGATGAAATACAACATGCGCCCATTCTCCTCTCCTATATGCAAACGATAGTTGATAAAACCAAAAAAAACGGCTTCTTTATAGTAACGGGCTCACAAAATTTTCTTGTTGATGAAGCCATCACCCAAACATTGGCAGGCCGAATGGCCGTATTAACCTTACTTCCACTTTCCATTAGTGAGCTTAGTGATGCACATCTATTACCAGAAAGAATTGAGACTTTGATCCACAAAGGGTTCTACCCAAAAGCGCATGCCGCCGATGTTTCTGTGGAGCGTTTATACTCAAATTATATCCGTTTATATGTGGAACGAGATGTTCGTCAGATAAAAAATATTGCAGATTTAGGAACATTTCAAAAATTTATGCGCTTATGCGCAGGCCGCATAGGGCAAGTAGTTAATTTAACATCCCTAGGCAATGATTGTGGAATTAATCAAAGTACCGTAAAGGCGTGGTTATCCCTACTTGAAGCAAGCTATATCATTTTTTCACTCTACCCGTACTATAAAAATTTTGGAAAACGACTTATCAAAGCCCCCAAACTTTACTTTATTGACACAGGCCTAGCCTGCTCTCTATTGAAAATACGCTCTACAGATGAGGTTTCTGACCACTATTTACGAGGCGGATTAGTTGAATCTCTCATCATAGCCGATCTTCTTAAACAGCAGCATAACAATGAAGAACAACCGAGCCTCTATTTCTGGCGTGACAGTACCGGCAATGAGATTGATTGTATCATCGATGAATCCCGTTACCCCGTTCCTATCGAAATCAAGGCAGGAAAAACTATTGTTTCCGACTTTTTCAAGAACATGGATTACTGGGGTAAAACAACCGAGAATACCCACACCCCCCGCTACCTAGTATATGGCGGAGACGAAGATCAAAGTTGGCCTCAAGCAGAGGTAGTAGCCTGGAAATCGGCGGGGGACCTTATCAAAAAAGTACGTTCTACCGCGATAAAAAAGAATAAATAATCCACCTCCTCTGATAGTGGCTTTGACAACCCCCTAGAAGAAAAAAACAGACCTATTTCTCTCTAGCCTACATGCAGAAAATTTCCAAAGATTGACAATTGTGCAAAAACCTGTAATATTAGCTATGTAAATGTTACATAAGAAAAACTAATTATATTTCTAAACAAACACTAATCCGATAGTGTAGGAGGTACATACATGACACGTTTTAACCTAAAGCTAGTTGCTTTACCTGTTTTAGTTTTGACTGTGGTCGCAGGGCTCCAGGCAACACCTAAAGAATTTATAGAAGAAGCGGCTCAAGCCCCTGGAAGAATCATCGAATCGATGGTTGGAATTCCAGTCTCAACAACAAAGGCAACAAAGAACAAGGGACATAGAACTGAAAGACGGGCTCCAAAATTTATCGAAGAAACGGTTAGAACCCCTTTTAAAGTCATCAAAAAAATAGCTCACATTCCTGGTAAAATCGCAAAATCGATCAAAAATAAAACACACGGATCTAAAACTAAGGCATGTTGCGCTGTAAACGACGCAAAGTAAACGCCACTCGGCCATAAAGGCCGCTGAATTATCATTAGATAGGCAGTGAATTATTTAGATGGTTCACTGCCTATTACTTTATTACATGTAAAAACATGAAGCCCTATAGGCTCTCAAAACGTACAGTCCGATCTTCGTAAAGCCTCAAAAAAAACGGCCCCAGCGATGCAAAACCACAAAACAACGTATAACCTAGGCTTTTATTTTTTGCAAAAGCTCTTCATCTCATCAAGATTGATTTCTCCAATACGCGGCCGCAAACTGGAAAACAACAGAACCGTCATTTGTAACAATCCCGGATGACGAGTGAAGAATAATTTAAGCGGGGTAGTTCCAAAAAATTTTGCGCATAACATCTCTTCACTCAGAGTCAATTCAAGCCCCTTAGGAACAACGCCAAGACTTTTGACAAATTTTTTACACAGTCGATACGTATCACTCTTAGTCAACGTCTCTTCATCATTTAAAAATGCATCCACCTTATTTTTACGCACAGCCTCTTTAAACCGTGCAAAAAAATTAAAGCATTCATCCTGAAATGCGAGCATCAACTTCAAGTCAGCATCAGGCTTCCTAATCCGTTCAAGCGAAAACTTTTTGGGAAATGGTTTCATCTGAAAAAAACGCCTAAAAAAAGCCGAGCTATGTGTAAAACATTTTAACGCCCGGCGAGATACCTCAGCCCCCGATTCTATAAGTAAAGTTGCAACCTCAACCCGTTTTACTGATTTTACCGTACTATCAAGTGGCGCAACCCCAAAGATCGACTTTGTATTTACCTTAGCCCCCTGTTTTATAAGAAGCTTTACAACGTCAACAAAGTTAGAAGAAGCTGCACAATGAAGTGGGGTCCAGAGACCATTATTTTTAACATCAACAAATGCCCCTTTTTTGAGCAACATATGAACAGCCTCAATTCGATTTCCCTGCACCGCAAGATACAACGGAGTGCATCCCTCGCTATCCCACGCCTCAATGTTCGCCCCTTGTGTCAAAAGAAACTCAATCGATTCAAGCTTTCCACACAATCCAGCAAGATGAAGTGGTGTACGCAAACAATCATCACGAACATCTATGCCAGACTTCATTTTAGACCATGCCAAGGCTATAATTTTTTCATTCCCCCCCATTGCAGCATAATGGAGCAACGTACGCTTATGGTCGTCACAAGCATCCACCCTTGCCCCCTGTTCTATAAGAAATCGACAACCTTCTTCATATCCAAAAAAAGCAGCTTGAAGCAAAGGCGTTTTTCCCTCTACCCCCTTTGCCTCCATCTTCGCTTTCCTTTGCACAAGTACCTTAATTATCTCTACTTTTTCAACCCCCACCGCACAATGAAGAGGCGACAGTTTTAACAGATTTCTTGCCTCAATAAAAGCCCCATTATCTAAAAGAAACTCCACAACCTCCTTGGTAGAATAAAGTGCCGCAATATGCAGAGGAGTGTTGCCCCGCGAGTCTGGAAACCCCACAAAGACACCATTTTTCAAGCATTCACTTATGCCTTTTATATTCCCATCCCGTACATAATCATGAATTAAATAGGCATTGCTAGTCTGTGCTGCACCTATCCACAAACACAAGGTCACCAGTCTTAAAACTAATTTTACACATGTCATAAAAGCTCCCTCGCCCCTGCCTTCAAACGTGATAAATATAAAATATTGACCACCAAATCGACTCAACCTATGTCTCTTTGCAATTACTGTCAAGGCGACCGTGCAATAACCTAGAAGAGGATGCCACTAAAAATCAAATGAAAAACCTGCTAGTTCATACTAGTCTTCAAGCTGTTCAAAGCTTAAATCCAGAAGGTCAAATTGTTCCCACCCCAAAAGATCAAAATGCCACCATTCTGTATAAAGCGGTTCAAAGCCCTGTTTTACCATACTCTCTTCAAGCAATTTACAGTTTTTTGCAACACCCAGAGGCATCCCAGCATAACAACGATGAGCTCTGTTGCTAAAATCATCAAAGCCTGATGGCATCTCAAGCTCTTGTCCCGTTTGCAGGTCAATAAGCGTAAGATCAACCGCCACACCTCGACTATGCCGGGAGCCTTCAACCAAGGTGCCGTCAGCACCTCTAATAGGTTCTAGAAGATAATGGGGATTAGGACAGAATTCCCAAAAAATCTCTTGGACGGAAAAAGGACGGTAGCCATCAAAAATCTTGAGGCCTAATCCACGCCCTTGCAATTCTTGTTGCACGGCATGAAGTCGTTCTGCAACAACTCTGCGCACAAAACATTTATTAGATGTATAGATTTTTCTGCCCGAAAGGTTATTGGTTGTTGCATAGCGAATATCCAACACAATGGTCGAATCGACCACAGAGAGCTCAACAAAATCATAATCTCGTTGTGTAAAGAGCAGATTCGTCGATTCACCCTTACCCAAATGTTTATCTATTACCAATTTATACTCAAACTTGCACAAGACTTTATCATTTTCCACCGCACCAAGACGAGCAATGATTCACACAGCCATCACGAAAACTACACACCATAAAATTTCATATGCAACAGCCCTCAATATAATGAACAATACAGCGCCAGAGACGTTCTGATTACAAAAAATGTGCTATGGAAAAATCTTTTAGTACCAAAAAACGAGTACGAGACATACGTTTCAAAAATTAGAGTTTGTAACAAAACACACTTTTTAACCCGCAAGCGGCTCTAATTCAGACACAAATCGGCCACGTAGATACTGTTGGTAATTTGTTTTTTTCATCTGCAAAGTATCATACCCAACCTTTGAGGGCTTAATTTTTAATCCCGCCAATGTGCATTGCATTTCCTGCTTAATTGCTTCGATGCCTTCGGTTGATTGTGCCATTAGTTCAATTTCGAGAAACATACCCAACCCTGCTACTTCATCAACAGCTAGTGTAAAGTTTTCACACCGATAAGAAGTCCGTATTTTATCAACAGTATACAAACCAACAAGGTTATTTGCTTCTTTTAAAGTCTCAAGATCTGCATTATAAATAGGCGTAAGAGCAAGACTCAAAAGCAAATCATTTAATCTCGTCAAATCACAAGCCTGCAAAGGCAAAGAAAAACAATGCTCTTCACAAAAATCTTGTCGGGGAAGCTTTGGATCTTCAAGACAAGCACGATTAAATTTGATTTCAAATTTTTTGTTGTTACGCACTCTAAAATAGAGTCCCCTCTGGTAAAAAGAAGCATTAGGCGTGTCCAAGTAGATATCAACATCATTTTTTTTATGCAATAATTCAAGAGGAGCTACAAACAATTTAAGACTCTCTGCATCAAGAACCTCATATCGCAATTCTATTTCAATAATATTCACTGCATACCTCTCACTTAGAATAGATTTCTTAACCAAACTATTAAAATATACCAGAATTTCCAAAGTTACCAAAGGCAGATTCAATTTTGCGTTGACAGCTAAAATACTATTTACTCAGTACGTTTACTGCAGATAGGGTGACAGAAGCGCTCGAGCTGACTTAAGAAAAATTGAACGACTTTTTTTCGCACTTTACTTATATCTAATCATTAGGTATAATATCTAATGATTAGATATTTTTAAATTATGAGTTTATCGTGAAAAAAATTAATAAGACCAGATTTGCCGTTCTCGGGATGCTCTTTAATAAACCGCAGACAGGCTATGAGATCTTACAGATGATGCAGCAGTCAACCGCCAATTTTTGGCAGGAGTCAGATGCGTCTATCTATCCGATGCTCAAAAAGCTCGAAAAAGAGGGTAAAGTGACATCCTGTAGTGCGTCGACCGGAAGGCGTGAACGCACTATATTTACCATAACGCCAATGGGGAAAAAAGAATTTTTAGCCTGGATGGCGCTGCCACCCGAAGAGCAGAATTATCGTAGCGAGCTACTCTTAAAATTATTTTTTGGAAGTTATATATCACCCAAAAAAATGGTTAAACAGCTTGAGTTGCGACTACAGGCTGTACATACAGAGCGAGAGCACTATCGTGATGTCGAAAACACTATTTTAGCCCCGCTGTCTAACAAAGACCCTTATAAACTATTCGGCATGCTAACCCTCAAGTATGGCATCTGGCATGCCAAAGCAGAGCTAGAATGGCTTACCGAATGTATTAAAATTTTAGAAAAGAAATAGGAACTCTATGAACAGCACCTTAAATAACATATCAACTCTTAACCGTAAAATAGCCCATAAATTTTATTTATTCAGCATCGGTTTTTATGTCGCCATAGCAGGCTTTTTTGGATCCATGTATCTGCTCAAGGAGCTCCCTCAGCTCCTAGCCGTTTTTATCGGATATTTTATAATTGTTTTAGCCAGAACTTTTTATGATCAATTAATACTCTACGAGGTAAAATCCACACAACTAAGCCTAAAAAACAATGCTGTTTTTTCCGCCGCTAGCGCCTGCGTTTTTGTAATCCTTTACCATTTTCTAAAAGCACCTCTAGGAAATTGGGTTACACCTGTTACCATTATCATTGCTATGAAAGTAATGGCAGAGATCAAAAAAATAATATGGCCAAACCGCTCAACCACTACCTCAGAAGTTTTGACTCTCTACACCCAAAAGTTTCAACGTTACATGCAGAGTTTATACGGGCTATTACTTATTATCGCACTATTTACCAGCCAACTCACAACGTTATATGGAATGAAATCCTTTTATTTCGCCTTTGCAGCAAGCATTTTTCTAGGGCTGTTATTTGAACAGATCTTCTGCTATATAACCATCTATAACATTAAACTGACCACAAAAGGAGTGTTAAAACTCATTGCCCTTGCTCTCCTTTTCGCAATTTTATGTTCTGGATTAGTTTTTATACTTATGCAAATAATGGGAATGTCTGGGAAAACAGCGACTATTATCGGGATAATTACGTTAAAACTAATACAACCATTAGTAAGCTATGGAACTGGGGAATAATTTACTCAATCCGTTCTGCAGATTTATGGGCCCTTTTGAGCAATGTATCAATGCCCTGTTTACGCCATAACGTCATCATTTTTAACGTATTGCCACCACTGACATAAATAATAAAAGAATGTGAGGAATTTTCTTGCCCGATAGGCAGATTATTGCTTCATCTATAGCGCGAGTTCCTTGTAGAGCTACCTCACCTCCACCAATCGCAACTATTTTCCCCATGACTGTTCCTTTCAAAAAACACCCTGCTGACCAAGATCTTCTGAGATTTTAGTTTTACGATTAACAAAAATTAAAATACGCTGCGCATGATCGACTGCTTCTACGGCTTCTTTTTCATCAGGAATATCGTATTCAGATAGATATCTAAATTTTGTTGAAAATGGATTTAGGTATTCTGCGCTATTCAGCAACTTATCAAATGATTGGTCTTTATCACAACAAATGGTTAGTAATCCAACTAAGTCATGTGTTTTCACAAGAGGAAGTTTGTAAAAAGTCATAAATCCCTTGAGAGCTTTTTCTGCAGATTGTTGACAATAAAATGTTGCTGCTGCGTAAAATTCTCCCTTTAAAAGGTGCCTTGCGGAAAGAAGATCAGTTTTTGCAATTACCAACCAACGTTCAACTCCGTACATAAAGCACCTTGCCATGTTTTTTGATCTTAAAACAGAGCGATGAAGGATGTTCTGCGGCTTGCTCGAATTCTTTTTTAGTAAGTACTAAAAGATCCTTAAAAACATGTAATCCAAAAAGTGCTCGATGGCCTTGAATGGCTCGTTGGAAACTTTTTTGATTTGATTCATCAACAACAACTAAAAGGTCTAAGTCACTGTCCTCCGTCGGAGAACCCCAAGCATAAGAACCAAAAAGATAGATTTTAAATGGTGTGTATGTTTTAACGAGGCGATCTTTAACTTCATTAATAATTTCTTGATTAAACACGATTTTACCTCACTTTTCATAACTATATAGTTGTCTACTAGAAACCACTAGTTATAAGTATAGTATCTTTTTGCTGCCTTGACACATATGGCAAGCTCGCGCTTTATAAGTTTAAAAATCGCTTTAACCCGCCTAAAATGATCGCAGGCATCATTATTTTATTTCGAACATAACTTGCTGTTCCCCACCCTCACTAAATGGTGCAAATTGGCTCTCCTCTACAAAATCGCCCTTTTTATACACATGCCGTGCTGCTGAATTATCAACGCCTAAAACAACATATAGGAGCCATTTTAAAAAACACACCATTGTGACCACCTTTATAAAACGAACAGCGCAGATTAACAAACAACGTGCAACCTCATATTTAACGCACGCTCAAGGAAAAACCCATTGCATGTAATATTGCAGCAAGTGAGTTGAACTCTGGATTGCCATCTTTTGACAACATACGATATAAACTTTCCAGCATGTTCATCGTAATCTTTGCAAAAGTCAGTTTAGTTTCCGCCCCCCAAGATCCACTATCCCAAACTTAGTTCTTCTCCCCACCAGTCTCTTTGACTAAATGTGTAAGTATGTCTAAAAATTCATCATATTCCGATTCTGAAATAACATACTTAATCGTAAGGCCAGATTTTACTATCAACTCTTTACAACGCTCAAGTGCCATTCCAGCCCATATCTTTTTGTTACCAAATACTCCACAACCAATTGGCAAAAGATAAACCGTATCTCGATTGTTTTTGATAGCCGCACGAATCGCAGAGTCATAAATATCGAAGAGTATTTTTTGCGCCAGCGCCTCTATAAATACTTCTGGAGCCGCATAACCGTTCATAAAACCTGTTTTATATGCTCCAAGCGACAATCCGGCGCTAAATATCTGGTCAACGGTATACTCCGGCTGTTTTGAAGGAATAACAAAGGCTTCAAAACCATTACCTATTCTTGCTCCTTTAATCGGGGCTGACTGATTCTTGTGGTACATAATACTAAAACTATAGTTGTTGGATTTTAAGAATGTTTCGATATTGCCGTAAAACGTAATGTTTTTATTGAGATATGGGTAGCCATTCTGAGTATCGAGAAAGTCAGATTTTAACATGTGCACACGAGGATTTTGCGGATCAAAAGAATTTGTCGCAACCCGAGTATTTTCACGTATTTGTGAGTAGAGCCGTAGCAATGCACCAGGGAAGCACCCGAAGGGTCCCTGTATTACATCCCCAAGATAGATGGCTATCGATGGAACAGAATTTCCCGAAACCGCCTCGATGCCGTCATAATCAGATGCCACCAAAAAGACCGCTTTTTCACCTCTTGCTGCTGCTTGATTTTGTAAGGTCATGGTATCAACAGATGCAGTCACAACATTAAACGTTCCCGGTTTTTTTGCCGTATACGTCCCTGTTTCTTCAATAAGTTTTTCATGCAAATAGGTCTCAAATTGTCCAGCATTGTAAGAGCTTCCCGTTTGCGCATTTTTTAGAATAAAATTACCGTTACTATCCTTGCTAAACGGACCGGCCTTTCCTGCCTTTATGACAGCCCTATAACAACCCGTTTTCTGGTCATAGTCAACGGTTACATTGGTCGCTTTTTTAAACGCATCTTCTGTCATGCCAGTAAAATACGTTACTATTTTAGCTCCATTAACAACAATTTTAGAGCTGGTTGGATCAGTCTCTACTGCAGAATTCTCTGCAGCATGCTTCCCCCGACACCCACTAACAGTACCTAAAATGCCACATAACAGTATTAACGAGATAATTCTCTGTTTTTTGCTACACATAACAACTCCTCCCAAAAAACCTATCTGTTAGCCTCAAACTATATGCGGCCCCACCCCTTGTCTATTTACCCCGTTGCAATGCTGCTGTGTAGTTAAACTCATAAAAATACCGTTGCCAGAATTCGTCCGTCATGCCGTACTGATCTTCTCCTATAAGATGGTCTAAGAGAAACTCACGGGCACGAAGAACTTCCTTTAATCGGCGTCGATTTTTAGGATCCGCAACCGTAAAATCAATAAGCTCAATTGCTCTATATAGCGCCTGGGTACTTGCCTCAAGCTCGCCCCGCTGCTTGTAGCGAATTGCTCGATCAACATCAGTGCCAATATTGGCCATCTGCTCAACGAGGGAAAACTTGAACCAGCGGCCCGATACAAATGTTTCTTTGTGTATAATCATGATACAACCAACATATCAACGATTTCACGAATAATCGCCTGTATTTTTAGATCATCAACGCCTCTGGTCTTATTTCCCATGGATGGCCTCAGATTTATCATAGAATCAAATTCTATAAAATCAGGAGTTCCCCTCTTACTGGGGTGAAAATTGATACCCCATAAATCTTTCTGTTGTGAAGCATAATCTTCTAACAAAACTTGCTCCTCATCCGCATGAAAATCGGCATCCACAAACATAATTTTTTGTTCAATATCAACTACAGCTTTAACCAAATGGCCATACATTTTCTGAGCCATCGTATCCAGTATTTCTAATGAAATGGGATCAGTTTTTTTTACCAGGATCACAGAAATCCTTTCTGTTTTTTATTATAAACATTCCATCACTATCAAAATATATTACAGAATTAACTCCTAGTTAAACAAGCGTACCATGATGTTACATTTTGTCAGGACTTCCTCAAAGGCTCAAATCAAATGTATTAGAAGCTTGAATAATCGCATCTAGATTGTTACTTTTATTAAGAAAAACTCTTTAAAAATTAGCAAAATAAAGACGCTTATTCCAAAAGGTAAAAATCGTGGACGTAGAATACAGGCGAGATGGCATGATCTCTCCGTCTTTACCACTGCGCAGAGATGTATAAAATTTTAAAAAACAAAATAATCGCGCTACGGCAATATTGCTCGCTTATTCTATTGCTCAACTTAGACCCTTCCTGACTTATAGACAAAAAAACAAAACCGGACTAGGTTGCCCTTGAGTAGTTACCCTGCACCAAACTAGGGGTGGGTATGTATTTCTAAAAAGGAGTCAACCATGGTATTTGTACGCAAGGTTTTTATCCGCAGTTTCGCGCTTTTCACTCTTCTAACCGGCTGTTTACAAACTCCTTTGCATGCCATGAATGAGACAGAGAGTTGTCTAAAAAAAAACCGCTTACGCCCCATTCTAAAGGAATTTTTCAACACAACTGACAACGCAGGCGAAACCCTGGTCCACCAAGCAGCACGTACAGGAAACATCCATCTCTTAACTCTGGCAATTGGATGGGGACTTGAACTTGATAAACCTAATAAAGCTGGAGAAAAGCCCCTTCATATTGCTATAAAAAATGGGCACCTATCCATAATTCAAAATCTTGTTTTTAAAGGAGTGCTAATAGACACAAAAGCACTCGAACTAGCCACCGATACAAAAGTCAAAAACTGCATAGAAGACTTAAAGCATCCGTTCAAACCCACAGAATCCGACGAGAATGACGAAAAAGTTTTAGAGCTCGCCTATAATCTAATAAATAATTCAAAAGACGAAAACGGCGATACCGTTTTTCACCTACTCGCCAAAAAAGGGCTAATTCCCGAACTTATAGAATTGGCAAAAAATACCGATATCAATAAAAAAAACAATAAGGGCTTAACGCCTCTTCACATACTAGTAAAAAATGGTTCAATCAATTCTATTGAAGCCGTAATCAATGCAGGAGCTAAAATCGATTATACAACCATTGAATTAGCAGCAAATCCCATCGTCCACAAATTCCTCAGAAATCAATACGAATCCCTTCCACACATTGACGACATGCTAACACATCAACCACTCGATCTTCTTGATGCAGAAACACTTATCTCTATTATAACAGACGGAAATTCCAGCGAAGAGGCGAAGAATAGCAACCTAGAAACTGCGCTTAAAAAGATAGTCACTTCTATAAACGCAGAAGATGGACAAGGCCGTACAGCACTAGAATGCGCCATCAAACAAAATAACTTCTTTGTCACCAAATTTCTCATTGAGCATGGCGCAGACGTAAACAAAAAAGATAGCAGTGGTAACCCCCCTCTACACAACGCCATAAAGAAAAATAGCATTGAGTTAGTCAGCCTACTGCTTATGAAAGGGGCAAACCCAAACACCCAGTCCATCAAGGGCGACACACCCCTTTCCCTTGCTATCGAAAGCGGAAATGGAACCACAATACAATTTCTAGCCGAACAAGGCGGCGACATTGATGGCGCTACGCTAAAAACAACACCGCTGCAAAACGTTTTTATGCGAAAAAACAAAATTAAAAAAATTGGCGAGCTTCTTCTCAAATTAGGAGCACCTATCGACGGTAAAAATAATAGGGGAAGAAATGCATACCACGATGCAATTGAACAAAATCAAAAAAAAGCTTTAAAATTTTTGATTGAACACAAAGCCTCTATCAATGAAAAAACAACCCCTGAGGGATTCACACCCCTTCACCTAGCCGCTGGCAATTCAGATAAAGTTACAATTCTTAAAAGTCTTATTTCCAATGGTGCGCTCATAAACGAAAAAGACAATACGGGGTACACTCCTCTTCATATAGCCGCAATCTATAGCAAACTGAAAAACGTTAAATTTCTTCTAAAAAACGGAGCCCTAATAAATGAACTGACTTTGATAGGAGACTCGGCACTTAATCTCGCCCTCAAAAATAAGGCACCCGCTATTGCTCTCCATTTAATCAATGCAGGAGCAAACATTAACCTACCAAACAAAGCCGGAAAAACCCCGCTCCACCTCGCTACTAAAAAAAATTATATCGACATCGTAAAAGACCTTATCGAACTCAATGCAACCATCCATGCAACCACGATCAAAGGACACACTCCAGCTCACATTGCCCAAACAATTGGTAGCCTTGAAATAATAAAGCTCTTAGCAGAAAATGGAGAAACTTTTCAAAAATGGGACTATGACACAGACTTTCCCAAAGGAGTAGAAATAAGCCTCTACGTCAGCTTTGTAGATGATTTACATTGCGTTTCAAACAAAACACTCTCATTCAAAAAGTTCGTAAAAAGGCATTTGAATGAACATAATGCAAAAGAGAACCTAAAAAGAATAAATCGACTACTCCTATACGTAACCCCACGAGCCTTCTCACTTCTCAAAAAATGGAATATTAAGCAAAAACTAAACAACCAACCTCTACACATTCCTCCTCAAAATCCATTTGCTGCTTACAAAACACTCTATAAAGACAAGATAAAAAATGGATTCTAAGCTGGTTTTTTAGCCGTTGCATTCTTTTTACACAAGTCACAAATCAGCTTAAAAAGCTCCTCGGCCTTACTTACATTAATCTGCTTTTCAAGTTCCCGTAACTGTTGTTCAGCATACTCAACTGCCGTAACCCCGCCATTTGAGCTAGAGAATTCAGCCGGATCAAGCAGCGCCAGCTCCTTAATAAAGGTCTCGACAAAAACCTTATACCGAGAATAGAGATAATTACCTCCTAAACAATGCCCACGAGCCTTTATATAGTTAATCAGTTCATAGAGCGCAAACAGAGGCTTAGTGTTTTTTGTAGAGACCTTCTTGAGTACTTCATAGATTTTTTTTAGCACCACCGTTGTTGCCCATTCAATGTCAGCTTCAGAATCAAGAAGGGTTAGCAAATCAAAAAGAACAACGAACGTCTTATGTGTATCTGCAAGAAAGTAAGTATTTATAAGCGAATTAATAAGCCGATGCGCCATCTGATACCTTTTTGCATTTATGCAAAATCGAGCAAGCAATGCACCATCTTCTATCCCCAAAGACTCACCCAGCAAAGTCCTCTTTTCCCCTAACTGTTTTTCCGTTTTTATTAACGTCGACAGTTTGAGAAAATGCAGAGGATCACCAAGATCTTTTACCTTATTAAACCGAGAAAGATACTCATCATTAATCGTTTTGTATTTTGACGATTTTTTAGAATTGTCGACATGAGTAGCTGACAAAATCATCCTACGTTTTATATCTTTTATAGCACGATTATAAGTCTTAAGCTTTAACAAAAAGTCTTCATGAGAAATCTTAACAAATCCTACTCCATCCCGCTCAAAAGCACCACCCCCCCCTTCTTCATCTTTCTCAAGAAGTAAGGCCGACTTTTTTTCACTCTGATCAACATCACTATAAGCTCTTAGGATATAGAGCTCACACGTTCCTTTACATGAAGACCACCGATCGCAAAGAAGTTTTTTAACAACAAAAGCCTTAGTCTCTGCTATAGAGCCACTCAAAAAAGCTGCTATAACTGCGTTAACGCTAAGCGATGGGGTATGCATTTCCTCTAAATAATGAACAGCACCCCCAGGAATATCTGAGATAATTCTAGGGCATACCTTATGGTCAAAAGACAACTTCTTAACGACCCGACTTCTTAGTAACACATACTTTAAAAGAGTATTAGAACCTCCTTTCTGCACCTCCCCTTCATCTCCCGACACAACAAGGGTAACCCCTTGCTCCAGCGGCTCAATTTCCATAGTATGGGGATAACAGACTGCAGGAATATTATTTAGATCCACTTCCGAGCAATATATGCAACAAGATAAGTCCAATAAGTCAGGGCTGCTTGAACTAGATGCTTCAATAAAACTTTTTGGATCAACCGCATTAATCGGGTTGGTAAAACGAGAGCACGTCAAAGTTCCATTAACTAGAGTGTATGGATAGGCACTCTTTTCACCCTTACCGTTCAAAAATATTTCGGAAAACGTTAGCCCAGGGAAACTACACGAAGCAAGAAAAACACTATGGGTATATGTTTTGTCACTTAATCCTCTAAGCAAAGCAACAAAGCTATCATGTGGCAACGTTGTTATAACCCCTGTTGATAGCACTGAAACTTTTCCATTAAGCATCTTTTCATAGGGTTGAGAGTTTTCACCAGAAGAACCATGCGCTGAACTCCCATGACCACTAATAAGAAATGTAAACCTAGGAGTCGTCTCTTCACCATATTCAGCTCTATCGACAAACAATCCTATGCACGCTTTCGGAAACGCTGTTTTATACTTATCAACAGAAAACGTTCTATACTTTAATTTTTCAAAATCAACCGCCTTTAATGAGCGCATATGATCAATTTTTATGCCCAACTTCTTCTCAAGCTCTGTAACGGGAGCCGTTGCGCTTAATGGCAATTTAGACAAATCATAAGAAGAAAGTTCCTGAATTCCCGCGTAAAATCGTGGGATTAGAATAACTACCTCATCTCCCGCTTCTTTTACAATCCATGTTTTTTCGTCTATCATCCCTTCAGATTTTAAAATATTTCGCAAGCAATGCTTTAACGTTATAATGGGGCAAGCCGCTGCCTTTAAAAAGGCCAGCAATTGAATAAAAACACTATCTTTCCCCGTCAACAACCCGTTAAAATCCGCGTCTAAAAGAATGCCTATGCATCGAGACGGATGGCTAGACTTATTCTGCTGCTGTGCGTTTTTTATGGCGTATGTTGCGTACCTAAATATTTTTTTAATTTCCGTATTATTCCGAAAATTCACCACCCCATAATCAGCACTATCCTTAACCATTTCCCCTGCACTATTTTTTTGGGAAAATAACTCAGGACAATCCTGCTTTACGTAGTCAACAATGTTGTCAATAAGGGCTTGCAGCAAGATATAATTTGATGGACCTACAGAGGAAAATTCATATATTTTCATTAGAAGCGTATGTAAAAAAGTA
Source organism: candidate division TM6 bacterium GW2011_GWF2_43_87 (assembly GCA_001000065.1). Taxonomy (GTDB): domain Bacteria; phylum Babelota; class Babeliae; order Babelales; family Babelaceae; genus UBA12395. The sequence continues at coordinate 385,416 of LCGZ01000001.1, forward strand.
TTATCAGATACGTACTTCCCGTTCCACCACATACCCCATAGCCCCTTTTTAATCTTAGAGACTTCTACACTTTCAGTTAATGCTTTTACTAAAATCCGTACATCAGCAACATCTCCACACCGCACGGCAGACCCTATAAGCACATCAAAAATGTCTAAAGCACTCTTTGATGACAACCAGTTATCAGAATTTGCTTCAAATAGGGCTGTTGCACACTCCTTGAAACCGGAGCAAACTGAAAAAACCAAAAAATTAGCATCAGGATCTTCCAACCATGATTTTGATAATTTTTTGTTTAATAGTTTATCATTAGCAATCATCTTATTTATAAAGACCTTTGTTGCTGCACTGTCGATGCTCAACATTGCCCGCAAATCGTCTAATTTCAAAAACGATCGATAGTTTTCATCAGAACCATTGCTTTCAAATCTCATTTTCAACTGCTCAAACTGCGTCTCTTTATTCTTGATAATCCTATCGGCAGTCCAGAAGAGATCATTTAAAACTCTACAAATAATTTCCCGCCCCTTTAAATCCTTTTTACCATCAACAAAATAGTAAAATTCACCCAGAGCCATTAAAAGCGACTTATCAATCCGGGCGTTCTTCAAAAAAGCCTCTCCGCAACCTCTATAAAAATCTAAAACTACCTTTTCATCAAGATTCATTAAATTCTTTGTTACCGTTGTATTCATTAAATCGATTAACTGATCAAAAAATGCACAAACAAATGCCGTCATTTTTTTATTTGACGAAGTAGTAAGATACTTTTGATCTAGAATTTTTAAATCATTCACCTCAACATCATTTTCAAAAAAACCATGAGATGACTGTGCAAGACAACCAAAAAAATGGGCTAACTGATTATCATTATCTATGCAGGCATTAAGGCTTTTTATTATATCATCTGCCTTTATAAAGCCGGGATAAAATCGATTAACCAGATACTGAAATAAAACAAAATTCCCTAACGAAATCGATAGATTTAACAATGTTTTTATATCCTGTGAAGAAAAATCAGGCGCATAAAAAACCCACGTATTTATTAAATTTTGATCCTTTTTTTGTAAAAGGTTATATACCGCTAACTCAGAATTCTTTAGCGCTACTCTTATCTCTTCATCAAATTTTTCCAAAGCCTTTTTTCTATCAGAAGTAAACCACAATCCAACGGTTTCTTGAAACAATAAAAAAGCCTGTGGGAAACGATAGAGTACCGATTCTATCCATCCGCCTATACCGACGAAATCTCTCCCCTTTGTTGTGACATCGAAGAGCGCTTGCGAGTAATAATCAGGCCGCTCCAACAAAAGTGCATCATAAACAGAACTTAGTAATGCATAATAATAAGGCTTATTTTCAGAAGAAATATAAAACCTCTGGTTAAAAACATAGAAAGCCAGCATGCATAAAAAGCTTCCCTGCTCATTATCAGCAAAACCCCAAGCACCCGCAGAATCCAATGCAACAGTGTCCCCAGGTAAAATCTCCGCAACCCATTTTCGTGTTTTAAGTTTTATATCGTTAACGTCTTTTGATTTTACCATCTCATTCATTGTAATCTCAGCCGTCAAAGTCCTAAAAAATGGGATCCTTTTCGCAAAAACAGAAGACGGTAAATTTATTGGGATCGACGGAAAATTCATCGCCATTCCATCAAATACATACGCCACGACTAGCAAAAAACCAGACAGAAAAAACTTAACTGTTTTATTCATAACAAAATACCTCCACTTACCGCAATTTATAGAAATAAATCAGTAAGCCAAAATTACAATCTGGGGAATTATATACCCACTATATTTAAAGTATAACAGTCCATAATTATTTTTCAATAATGAATTTTTTAAAAATAAACGTGAAAAACAATAAGTAAAATTATTAAGCTATCTATTTCTTTTTCTATGAAAAGTTATGGCAAAATGATGAGCATAATCTCGCAATGCTATTAATAAGCGGCCCATACGAGAGGAAAGAGAAAGCACGGTCCCTTGAGGATGCGCAGCAGAAAACAGCCGTTCTTCACGCTTTGCAAGACTTACGCATGGGGCTGGAAATACCAATGATGCTGTTGCATTTAGCTGCCCTTTGCCACCATCAATAAGAACTAAATCTGGCTTATCTTCCTCATGCCTATACCGTCTAACTACAATCTCCCTTAGGGCGGCATAGTCATCTTGGTGAGGGACTGTCTTTATAATAAAGTGCCGGAAGTTTTTTTTATCCGGAATGCCATTGGTAAATCGAACACAAGAGCCCACAAAACCGTGTCCTTGGAAGTGTGAAATGTCAAAGCAGTCTATGGTTAACGGATTTTTTTCTAGATTCAACAGAGTCTTAAGTTCATCAGCACATATTAAGTAATCTTCAGGGCCGGGTGAAACTTGAATAACATTCTCAATTTGTGGAACATATCGCCCATAGGAAAAACGTGTTTTTAAAACATCAAACAGATGTTCAAACCGTTGTAAAAGTTCATGCAATGACTGCGCTTGTTCAAATTCAAGCTTTGCATTATGTCCCGCTATCTGCTCCTTAAGTCGGCTTATAAAAGAATCATACTGCCCCGCCAACACATCATGGGCCAGTTCAAGACGCATTAGATAATCCGCAAGATCAAAGTCCTCACGGCATGAGCCTGTGCACCGGCCTAAATGAAAGTCTAAACAGCCGTTGGGCATTTTTTTGCCACAGATAAATAGTTTGAACATACGAAGCAAAAACTCGTAGACCATACGAGCATCTCGCCGCTGCAAAAATGGTCCAAAATATCTGCCGGGATTTTTCCTATCACGCGTACGCACTATCTCAAGCGTAGGCAAACCCTTTTTAGGTTTTGTGAAAAGAAGGTAAACAAAGGGATTTCCATTTTTTAACAGTACATTGTAGGGGGGCTGGTACGATTGGATTAAGTGAGCCTCTAATAACAAGGCCTCAATAGGATTACGCGTTATAATATAGCCAATGTCTGAATGCTCATCCAAAAGTTGAGCAATTTTCCCATCAGAATCACGTTTTTGAAAATAAGACGCCACCCGTTTTCTAAGATCTTGTGCCTTCCCAATATACAAAATAGAACCGGCAGCATCTTTAAATACGTAGACACCGGGTAGATGCGGAATAGTAGAGGTTTCTGTCATAGCATGGTACTCGCAAGGAGTTGGTATTTTTTATTTCTAATATAACAGAAGTGGTTTGATTTGTAAAAAAAACCCGCTTTCTGGTACTGTATAAAGAAAATAGTTTACAAGCCGACTAAAAAGAGGTTTTTATGCCTAACCTACCGGACAAAAACTGCCGCATTGGTGTGTATGGTGTGTTAATCAAAGACAACAGAATCCTGATGGTCAAAACACAGTCAGGAGATAGGCTTGTCTACAACTTCCCCGGCGGAGGCATAGAACCCAATGAAAGTCTTGAAGATTCATTGGTGCGAGAGTGCCAAGAAGAAATTGGTGCAATAGTTACGGTTGAAAAGCTTATTTTCTTCTCACAAAAACTGTATACGCACAGCAACTTCCCGGGCATCTGCTCGTTTTACATTTATTACGAAATTAATTGCAACGGCCCCATCGATGCAGCAAAACAAGGTGCTAAGTGGTTTGATCTTAACGCCCTGCCTCTTGATCAAATGCTTGATGCGGATTTAGAGTTTGTGCAATTTTTGAAACAAAAAAGCACAAACTCTAGTCATTATTAAACCATTCTAAATCCGCAAAAAGCCCTTAGAATCTTTAAAAAATTTTGACAATTCTAAAATATCAGCTAATCTATTTATAATAATTTCCAACTAGATTAGCTATTTGTACTCACCCCGGCGATCTCAAAAATAATTTGAATAATATAATGTTTTAATTGATAAACAGACCTTCGTATAAAGGATCATTACCATGTCAGCCAAACGTACTATTTTATTTCTAACGCTCTGCACATTTCTCATAGGAAGCAATACGCACTGTTCAAACAGTCAGAAGAAGTACCCTTACTTCGGGCCTAGCATATCTCTTTTATGGAATGGTTATAAGCTTTACAACTGGATTAAACAACCAAAAAACCAGAATACAACCATCCACGTCTTAGGAAGGATAGAAAATACAATAGAATATGCGGTAAAAAGCAACCTCTGCAACATCCATAGCGCTTGCACCAACAATGACTCAAAATTAGTAAGTATACTTCTTGACTCTCACGTAAATCCAAATGAAAAAGACAATGCAGGTGATACACCTCTCCATATTGCATGCAACAACAAAAACTTATCAATAGTAAAAAAACTCATCGAAGCCAATGCAAATCCAAACATCCGAAACAAATTCGGCGATACGCCCCTCCATATTGCATGCAAAAGCAAAGACTTATCAATAGTTGAAGAACTTATCAAAGCCAAAGCAGACCCGAATAAACAAAATAAAAAAGATAGAAACACCCCTCTTCATATTGCATGCGGAATTAGCGAAAATTCATCAATAGCAAAAGAACTTATTAAAGCCAAAGCAAACCCAAACATTCGAAACAAATTAGGCAATACACCCTTACATGTCGCAAGCACAGAAGGAAACGGAGCATACATGCTCTCGGATCTCATTAAAGCCGGCATAAAACTAAACGCACAAAACAGATTGGGTGATACAGCCCTACACCTCGCCTGCGAAAAAAACTACGGCATTACAGCCAAAGCACTCACTAAAGCCGGTGCAAACCCTACCATAAAAAACCGATCCGGTAAAACAGCCCTTGATACTGCATTTTGCAATAAACACGTTGATATAGTCGATTTTTTAATCCAGGACAACAGCAGAGCAGAAGCAGATTTTGTAAGATCTCTCACCGAGTTTCAGACCAACTTTGATAAAAATTCTTCGCTTCATACCGCATACGAAAAAGGTTGCATGAGTGTAATCAGAGCACTTTTTAAAGCCGGCGTCACATTTAACGCATACAAATATTGGAGGCCTCAACTATCTCTTCTTTCCCCAGAAAAGCGACGGATCCTTATAGAGTCAATAGTTCCGTTTAAAACCAATGCCAAAAACAAAAACTCTAACTACCCTGTTATTGCATCTCAAATGATAAATCTTCTGCACGAAACTCCAATTTACAAACCTGCTCAGATCATCCCCTTGTTAAAACGAGCTATTAAACAATACAAGGGACAAAATGTTCATACCAGACTTGTAATTACTCCTCAACTTACAAAGCAGTTAGATCTTCTCCAACTCGCGCTAGACCCCTCTGACAAACAGTTAGCAAAGGATACGCGATACTTCTACAATAACCTTGGAAAATTTTGTGAATTTCTTAAGAAAAAGATGAAAAACAGACAAGGATATCCTAAGAACGATATAAACATCTACTTTGGAAACGGGCCCAAACCCAAACCTAACCACAACCCTACTGTCTCTTTTGAAGAACTAGATATAGTTGCGCCCGTTAACACGAACCAGAATAAGCCCCTACATAATATCAATACCTTCACACAATCCAATCTCCACATCGCCTGCGAAAAAGGCGACATAACCCTCGTCACCTCACTCCTAAAGCACCCATCCTACTCACCTGATGAAAAAAATTCGTCTGGAGAGACACCCCTCCAGCTAGCCTGCAAAAACGGACATATAGAAATTGTCAAACTTCTCATTAAATTCGGTGCGACGAATCCAAACAACAAAGACAATGCAGGTAAAACTCCTCTTCATCTGGCCTGTGCGAATAATCACATAGCAATAGTTGAAGAACTTATCAAGGCTAAAGCTAAGCTCAATGAAAAAGATCGCGCAGAGGCCCCCTTTTATGGAGGAGAAACTCCTCTTCATATTGCATGCGACAAAGGACACCTAGCTATTGTTAAAAAACTTATAAAAGCTGGCGCGGACCTGAACACAACAGAGAAATACAAAGAAACTCCCCTTTTTAAAGCCAGTTGGAATGGCCATGTGAAAATTGTAAAGATGCTTTTAAAAGCTGGTGCCGACAAAGAACTAGCAGATTCAACAGGACGCACTCCTCTATGCGTGGCGTGCGCTCAGGATCATTTAAACATTGTTGAACTGCTTTTGAACGCCGGAGCCAATCCAAACGCATCCTACATGCATGGTTCCCCGCTTCACAGCGCTATTGACAATCCAAAGATTCTGAAAACTCTTTTAAACGCTGGCGCTAGCAGAACGATGGAAGGTGGAATGTTTGGCACACCGCTTCACTGGGCCTGCGGAAATGATAGCAATTTAGAAGCCGTTAAAATCCTAATCAACACCTCTGGTCCAGGATCATTATTTGAATTCTCTAGAAATTTTATTACAGGTCTCAATCTCCAAAAATCTTATGAACAAGAAACAGCGCTATATCATGCTTGCTTAAGCAATTGCCCAAAAATTGTAGCAGTTCTTCTCGAAGCTGGCGCCGACCCAAATATCCCAGAGAGCAGTGGATACACCCCTTTATACTGGGCTTGCTGGCACAACAATTTAGACATCATTGACGGACTTATCTCCGCCGGGGCAGACTTAAACGCCGCAAATAAATATAGCACAACTCCCCTTCTAATGGCCTGTGAAAATGGTCAGCTAGAAGCAGTTAATAGACTTATTAAAGCAAAAGCCAAACTCAACTCAGTAAATAAAAAAAAGCAAACATCAGTTGAATTGGCGCTTCTTAAAGACCGCCTTGATATTGTCAAAGTACTCGCCGAAGCTGGTGCAACTCTTGATATTTCTAATTCACAAGGGGAAACCATTCTGCACAGAGCCTGTGAAAAAGGAAATATTGACCTTGTTGATACGCTTATTGAGACAAACGTAAACCTAAATAAAACAGACGAAAAAGGCCAAACACCACTCCACAAGGCTTGCATTAATGGGCATCTCAATATCGTTAACGTACTTATCGAATCTGGCGACGTTAAGCTCAATGTAAACGATTTTAAGGGATTCACGGCCTACGACTATGCAACCAACTGTGAAATACGCGGTGCTCTTATAGCAGCTGGCGCTAAAACCGTACACCCCTATCAAAAAATATAACGGTCTAGAATATTAGACTAAAAGAAATTGCATAACTAGGAATACAACTACCTTACCACCCTGTAAAAGACCTCTGATTAAGCCTTTTACAGGGCGGTAAAATTTTTAAATTTTACGTCTCAAACAAGAACACGATTAACCATCCACCACCTAAGCACAATCGATGGTTTGCAAAAGCAATCTGAACCCGTGCTATTTCTCTATGCCAAAATCCTTCATAATTTCAATCAGGTCGTTCAAGCTCTCCCACAAATCGCCATTAGTACTGCAATGAAACTAACGCCCGTATTGCATTAGCGCGCGAGCTTGTGTAGGTTAAACAAAACCGCACTTTTATAAACCAGAGGACCTCTATGAACATCTATTTAACTCTTGTCAGTCATACTATTATCTGCTTAAACGTTCTGTTGTGCGGTAGCAAAGCCCTTTCATGCCCCTTAAATGAAGACTGGAACACCCCCATGTGTGCATCCATTAATACTCTTGGAAAGACCGTAATTAAAAACACAACATATTCTGAATCTATCTGGACCGTAGGATCAGTAGTGATTGAAAAATCAACTATAGACGGCTCCGTTAAAGCGGGAGGTAAATGCTCCATTGAAGATTCCGTAGTAACCGGTTCTATCACAACAACGGGCTCTACAACCATAACAAATTCTACTCTTAAAAAAGACATAGATGTTACAGGCAGCCTTGTATTAACCAGATCCCAAGTAGAAGGTCTTATTGTGGTGAATGGTACATTTAATGCAGAACAAATTTCAGCACAAGATCTTGATATCATGGGTCGCACTACGATTGACAAAGGCTCTATAAAAGCTTGTTTGCGAGTTATTGGAGCACTTACTATTTCAAATTCATCTATGCAATCACTTGATGTGACTGGAGATGAAAGCACATTAAGAAATGTTTCGATCGAAACGCTAAAAATTCGACGCAGTCCCCATCACTCCCATGGTGTTACAGGCTGGGTTGGAAGTGCATTTTGCAGGCTATTCCCCTATAAAGATGAACTTACGATTGTAGTAGAAGGAGCGAGTGTTATTAAAAACATTACGTTCGAATCTGAGAACGGCCGCGTGATTATTAAGGGAAACAGTGTGGTAATAGACCACGTAACAGGCGGAACCATTTATCGTCAACAGTAAACCGCATAACACCACTCAATAAACCCAGGCAGAGCTATACTCACTAGTCCAGTCAGTTGAGGAATCTCTTCCCACCTATTAACAGTACACTGTCCTTATGAGAACCAGAAATGGCTTACCGCACAAAATAGTATTAACACATTTGCAACGTTTTTTATCCTAATTACCACCTACGTTCTGCCAAAAAAAGCACGTGCTACCTTTTCCAAAATGCACCCTAAATACAATCAAAACAGCGTGGGATAAAGAGGATCCTCTAAACAGAATTTAATCCAAAGAGTAAAAACTCTTCCTTTCCCCAATCCCCTACTGCTACGCTTAAGATAAGTAAAAACTTTCTGTGTAGTTAAAAATGGGCCTTAAGCCTGGATGAGGGAAATAACATGCTTCAACTATTTCTAGCCGCTGCATTATTGCTGTGCGGCGCCTACATAAACGCTAATGACCCTGAGATTGAATCTCTAGCGCGAGCTCTTAAGGCCATTGCAACGGGGGCTGAGCAACCAATTCATGGAGGCCATCTTAGTTTTCCAGAGCAGGAAAAGTTGGATCAGGAGCTTTTGAAAACGACGAGCAAGGTAGATATTTCAGTAGAAGACATAAAAAAATTGCTTGATAAAGGCGCTAATGTTAACGCAAAAGATCTAGATGATTGGACTCCCCTGATAAAGGTGTGTTTTCAAAACAACTTTGAGGTAGCAAAACTCCTAATAGAAAAAGGCGCAAATGTAAACGCAAAAAATCTAAATAACCAGACTCCCCTGCTAGAAGCCTGTTTCCATTACAACTTTAAGCTAGTAAAGCTTCTTATTGAAAACAGCGCAAATGTAAACGCAAAAAATAACCAAAACAAGACCCCGCTCGACATCGCAATAAAAACAATGAATCACCCTAGAAGCTCAAAGGCTTCCCAATATATCCCTCTGATAAGGCTTCTAGTTGAAAATGGAGCATCCCTATTTACAATATCAGGTGGCGCCACATCCCCGTGGGAGACGATTTCCCCAGAGAGCCACCAAGAGTTTATAGACGAAACAAAAAAGGACTACCAAAATAGAGCCGACCTTCTTCTCTCCCTCTTCCCCCTCAAACTAAGCCCTACCGATAAGGTTTACCGCCCCTTCTTTAAACACGTTGTTTCCTTATTTGCTAAATCAATGACCAATTCAATCGATTCAGCAACACTAAGCGAAAAGCAAATGAAGAAACTCTTGAAATTTCAAGCCGTGCTTACACTGGCCAACAGAAAAACGATCATCTCGATAATCCAAAAGCTTATCAAACTCCTTTATCTGGGCAAACAGAAGTTTATGGAAGAACTCACCTTTGCAAAGAAAGACACAATCGGATTTACGGACGAAGAACGTGGAATGTGCCAAAGATTATTCACAGATGACTCCCCTCTTTTAAACTTCATCATCTCCCATAGCCCTGGCTACACTTACTTCTCCAAAAATCTTAAAAACATCATGCCAGAGCCTGTAGAGAAAAAGGGCAAGAAAAAGAAGCCATACGAGGACATAAAAATCTTCTTCAAAAAATTTTACGAAAAATAAAATTTAAGAATCCGATCATTGTACCCCAGTTTTTTCTTCACGCTAACTCGACTTCGCCTCCGTTTCTTCGCGCTTTAATTTAAAACTTGATCTATTTGTCAAATTTGATAAATTAAAATCAACCAGAAAATAACCTACCAAAACCAAAGAAAATCAGAGACTTTTTATGAAAAAATATTCTTTACTCCTATTACCCACGTTACTATTGCTTGCCAAAACAGATGTGCACTGCATGGAAAATATCAATAATACCCTTAACAATGACCCCAACCAAAACCAAGTCCCCCCGTTTGCCGAGTTGATAAAGCGCCTAGAGGAATTGCAGACTACATCCACAACTACAAATATCACCACTAACCAGCCCCAAAACGCCTTTAAAACAACTCCACAAAACAATAAACTTCCCTCTATCTGGGAGCTTTTTCCCGTTAACATAACGCAACAGAATAAAGATACGCAACCGCAGAAACGGGGTGAAAAACGCAAGGAAATCGAAGAGCAAAAAAAGAATCAACCTGACATCCAACCTTCGGAAAAAAAGCGAAATACTTCCCAGCTAATTAATCAAATCCCCACGGGCTTAAGTTCTAGCTCCTCATCGACAACAAACAACGGATGGACAGGACACTCTCCCGCATACTGGAATGAAAAAAGGTGGAGCTACTGTTGTTTAATCAGCAAAAAGGCACAAATCATTGCAGCCCTTCTTGAGGACGCAGGAACTTCCGAAGAAATGCTGAATAAAATAAAGAGCATGCTCACTTTAGTAATAAAACGCCCAAAGACTTCGCTCAAATGGTTCTTCAATCCCACAGAAAAATTAAAAGACTCTGTTATACAACAAGCAATTAACAAAAATAGCACTACGGGGCTTGTTCACCTGAAATTTATTTTAAACCTTTTAAACGCCAAAATTCATTCTTTAGCACACTTCTCAAACCAAATAAAAAACTACCAATTTCTAAGCAAAAAACTGAAAAAGTGCACAACTAATAACGCAACGCTTGAGTGTTCAAAGCTAATAAACGACGTCACAACCGCCATAGAAAATATCTCAACAAAATTGACTCCCCAAAAAGGAGCTTCCCTTGTTTTTAAAGTGCTTAATCAACTTCTTAATGTTCCAACCCAACAGACTAACCAACTACTTGTCATTCCACAACCACAAAACCACACGCAGACCAGTAGCTCCACAACTCCGCCTATCACCATTACGACCATAACTCACCTGCAAAAGATACAACAAACCCAACAATCGACATCAAGCAATCAAAACAGCGTGGGATAAAAAAGACATAGATGTTACAGGAAGCCTTGTGTTAAACAGATCCCAAGTAGAGGGTCTTGATTAGCTGCGAAACCATTTATCGTCAACAGTACCGTGGCAGCAACAGGTATTTAAAACTTTACCTTCAGTACAATTTCCATTACCCTATGGCAAAAGAATCAATCCATTATTCTTGCTTTCGAAAAGGTATAGGTAAATGTCCTCATTCACACATTGGAGTATAATCCTGTTCTCTTTTTTAGGATTTACTCCAAATCTCTTTCCAATGGTAGTTCAACAACCTCTTTTGGCCATAACATTAGGAGAAGGTAGACCTACCCCCCAAGACAAATTAACGTGGTTTCTCCGAAGCCTTGTAAAACAAAACAAAAAAAATTTTATAGACCTGACATCTTCAGAACACTCGCAGCTAAAAAAGAACATTGTTGAAGCCTGCAGTTCGCCCGAAAAGATAATAGAGACAGTCGCGCCCCTTTCTTTGAAAAAACTCTTAACACTGCTTAATATACAGCCCTCTCTCCACCCGTTTGATTTTATCAACGACGCCAGCTGCCCACTCTGTTCTGCAAAATGGGAAAGCATGGAATTAATAAAATGTATGGATAGGATGAAGATCTCCAATGAAGAAAAAAAATATTTAATCAACGGCCAAAAAATAGTAATCCATTCAAACCACGCCATCTGTCTAGACTGTTTTAAAAAACTCAGAAACAGCTTTCCATCCCCTTCTCAATGTCCCGTATGCAAGAAGGAACCCCTAGGCTGCTACGAGCTCGAATCGTTACGCGCAAAAAATTTTCACCCTATTTCGTTGGAAGTACTCTTAAGAAAACTGTTTATCGAAAAAAGTGGAGCATTCCTCGAACGACACAATGAAACACTTACCTTTTCCCAAGGAAAAAAATTTCTAAAAGCTGTGGAACACAGAGCTGAATACATGGATCCTGAAAATCCATCCTTTCCATCCTATACCCTAAAATGGGAAGAAAGTGGAAGTTCTCCATGGCCATGGAGAACTCTTGTAGGGCACACGGGCAAAATTAATACCACTAAAATAGATGCTCAACAGCTTCGCGTAGTCACAGCCTCAGGCGATAAGACGATTCAACTGTGGGACCTAAATACTGGTAAATGCTTAAAAATGCTCCCGTGCCCCGAATCCACCTATACTATTGCCATAAACACCGGGTGCACGCACATAGCCTTCGCTGGATCAGGGGCAAACAAATCAAAATTAACTCTATGGGACACCCAGCAAAACAAAACTGAAACTGTTACATTTGATGGGTCTATCACGAATATTGCGTTCTCACCAGACAGCAAGTACCTCGCTATCGTATTTTCAACCGATTCAACCCCCAAGAGCTATCATATTTGTGTAAAAAATCTGCAAACTAAAAAAACAGTTTTTTCGATAAGAACGAATTGTTTCACCGAAAAAGCCTTATTTACTGCAGATAGTGAACATCTTATAGTTCAATCCGCGAAAATTAAATCAGAGAAAGCGCATATAAAAATAACAATATATAGCCTAAAGGACAGAACTTTCAAACGTGTTTATGTAAGACCTGGAAATTATTGTCAAAATATACAAGCCTGCGAAAACAACAGCGCTATTCTAATTACCATTGGACGCTGCCGAATCATTGGGTGGAACTGGCAAACAGATAAAATTTTTTACAACCAATCGGTATCCAGAGAAATCAGCTCCGCAGCAGCTAATGCAGACTGTTCCCGCATAGCCGTTGCACTCGATTCTTTACAAGCAGGAGAAGATGATGCCATGGGTGCAATCTCAATAATCGACACCAAGAATAATAAAGTTGTAACGGAAATTCCGTACACAAGAACGATTAAATGGCTTACGTTTTTACCTGATGGGGATCTATTGGGAGTATCTTCAGTTGGAGGTTTCATGAATCCAGGTGCCCTTACGGCATGGATCTTTGAATATCCCCTTACATACCAAAAGTCCATGGAACAAATCGTTATTGAAGCCATTAAATTTCGGGCAAAAAAGTCCTCATCGCCACAAATGGTAATCGATAAAAATAGTATTCTAGGGCATTTTGTAGAACAACTACCTGAATACATAAAGAATAACCTGGCCAAAAGTACCAATACAAAGATAATTCTCGCTTAACAGGGACTAGGTTACCATTATTCCTATGCTTTTACTAAAACCACTAAAAAACGTAGGATCCGCAAGGTTTTTTGCAATACGCTAGCCCACGATACAGAGTATCTACCGGCCCAATTTTAGTAGACTTTACGCAAATGGTTGCACCTACCCAGGCACGCATCATGCAACTACGATTGCCTGCAAAGACTGGGCAAGCTTTTTCAATATCTCAGTACTTGAGATAAAGCTAACTCCCGCATTTTCAATAAGAACCCTTGTAGCATTATCCATTTTTATGCCAGCCGGATCCGCGCCTGCGTCTAAAAGTTTTTTAATAACGTCTAAATAGTCTTTTGATCTTTGTTGTGCAGAACCAAGCGTTAAATCCGCTTCAAACCCTATTATAGCTTTGTGCAAAGGGGTATGGCCAGCCGTATTTTTAAAATCAACCGTAGCACCCTTTTCTATAAGCCACTTAACAGCCGCAACATTCCCACCCAAGGCCGCTGCATGCAACATAGTATTACCATCACCAAGGTCTGTATCCCATAAAAGAAGACCTTTAATAATCGCATCTTCTAGCAGAGCTATAGGAGTTTCATTTTTCTTACTAACATTATTAAAGAAAGCCTTATTAATATCCGCATTGTTTTCCAATAACCAACGTATTCCCGGATTATTTTGATTTTTTGAGGCCCACGATAATAACTCGCAGTTATCAATCAGCTCTTTCACACTTGTTTTTTCTTCAACTGCCTTAGCTGAAATAAGGTCCCCTACATTTTTATAAGCCATAAATTCTGCCGCATATGCGAGAGCTGCACAAGTATCACCCCGCACTTCGCTCATGCCACCGAGCACCAAGAAAAGCGCCGATAATCGCGCAAATTGCGCAAAAACAGTTAAACATTTCATACTCCACTCCTTTAAACAAAAAGACCCGTGCAAATATCCCAGAACCTCTAATAATCTCAGTGTTAGTGTATAAAACTTTGCAATCTTGAAACAAGATTCCATTAAAATCTTGCAAAAAATGAGTTCAAAAAGCTAAAAGAGGTGCAGTGCCTCCATTGTGCACCCGCAAATCTTTTCACGTAATTCTTTCTGATAAAATCGATAAAAAAAAAGCCTGTAGGTACTCAGTGCAATCACTGAGTACCTACAGGCTTTTTTAATACCAAAATAGGAAAACTTTCTTACTTACCCTTCTTCTTCATTCAAATATCTTCTCAACTCGGCTATTGAGGCTTTACCCTTATATTCTCCTTGCAGGCCGTAAGGATTAGATCCAAAGTAGATCCGACGTATTTTAGGGCATGCATCGATGAGCTCTGTAATCCACCCTGTTGAGTCAATTCTCGTTGAATAGTAGTAGTCGCCTAGAGATAAATCCTGTAGATTCGACAGCTCTTCCCAGTTGATTTGATCAAGTACTTCATCTTTGTGTAGTTTCTCGCAATGGTCGATGGAGAGAACTTCTAAACTAGTAGAGCAACGTTTAAGAAGAGAGATAAATTGTTGCGAAGTGATATTACTCGCTTCCAGATCGAGCGTTTTAAGCGGTATCCCTTTACCAGCCATATCACCAAACTTTCCAGAAAAGTTGCCGTCAAACTGAAAGGTTTTCAGAGGACTATTTTCAAGGAGCTTTTTAAAGGATTGTGCCAATAAAATACTGTCCTCCCCCCCTCCTATTTTAAGTGTGGTTAATTTTTTGAAGGAAGACCACCCGGAATCTTTATCTTCTGAAACATCATTTAGTTTTCGCATTCCCAATGTAGTAAGATTGGAACAAGCTGCGAGTTTTTTAATCCCAGCAGGTGAGAGGTGGGTTATCCCCTCAAGCCTCTTAAGCTTCGGATTCTTACTATAGTCTATCTTATTAAAATCAATCTTTGAGTGCCCTGCTAAAAAAGCGATAGTCTTCAGCTTGGGGCATTTGTTTAGTAGATTTTGAAATGACGTGGTAGTAACCTCCGAACTATCCCCAGCCTTTGGTAAATCAAGCTCATCAATTTTGATTTTTTTTAGATTCGGACAGCATTCAACGATCCGATCAAGCCCATCCAATGAAACTTTGTGGCACGGTTCTAAATTCACTTTTTCCCAAAAGACGCCTGTCTGCTTGACAAAGTTGTCTGGTAAAACAGACGCAACAAGAAAGACCCTCTGTATCTTTTTTATAAAGTTAATAAGAGCTTCCTCATTCGTATTGGCAGCTAATCGTAGCGCAGGGAAACAGATGGCAGGGCGCTTTCCAGGTTCTAAAGAATAGAAATAAGGCTGGAAATTTTTTGAGACTAACCGAAGATTAAGCCAGTCTTCTGCATAAAGAAACTTTGTAATCAATGTCCAACAGTCCGGTGGCAGTAGGAATAAAAACTCTCCACATTTCTTTGGTTCTTCCTTTTTTAAAAGAATTCGTTTTTTATTCGATTTTTCTTTAGAGTCACTGTCAAATGCGCTATCAAACTTTCTTTTTTCACCATTCTCTTGCTTGTTAGTTGCAAATACCATTCCTGGAAGAATAAGCAATACCAGAACGCAGCTTTTAATTTTCATAGAAGTCCTTAATTATTTTTTAATTTTACACTAGATAAATACTATAAATCTACGTTAATTAATTTTTTCATATGTGTCAAGAAAAAAGCCTTAATCAAAGGTGAAGCGTAATAGTCAAACCTACCCGTTGGATATATCGCATCTACACAAAATTTAAATTCAACATCAACTTGGATTGCCCACTTAATCTTGCAAAATTCGATTGGGGGCAACTTTCAAATCTTCGTGAGCTTGATTGTAGGAATACCACTGTTACAGAAAATACTCTTAGTACGATTGTAGAAAAGTGCAAATACATTCAAGTGCTTAATTTGTATGGTTGTACGCACCTTCCAACGCATATGCAAAGGCGTCTCTCTCGCCATGGATTTAAATGAATTTAGAGATATTATACAGCATAGCCCTTCGCAAGCATTTCTAGCCCCTTGGTAAAATGAAATCCATCATACGCAATACCGGCCCGCTCGGCCATTGCACCAACAGCTTGAAGATTTTCTCGTGTGTCATCAACAAAATAGATATGTTGCGGATGATAGCCACTCTTATCCAGCAACGCCTTCAGCGCCTTGCCCTTGTCCTGATTACCTACAAACAAAACCCCACGCTCATACTGCACATCAGAGCCTATCTCAGAGAAACAATATCCCTGCATCCACAGATCTTCTCTCACGTAAGCTGCAAGCCCCACATCATCTAGCTGACGAAACGTTGCTTCCACCAAGGTAGAAATAGGACTACGCGCCGTTAACAGAAGAAACCGCACCCCCTTTTGCGAAAGAGTTCTCCAGACTGCCGGAATCGCACCGTCCGTTAATATGACCGGTGCTGACAAACAGATATCCGCAAAATACTGAATTTGAATTCTAATAGCCTCTGAGGGAGATTTTCCAGCAGCAATATTCCGGTTAAAACCATCAGAAAAGAAATGCGATGTTACCCGCTCATCACAAATAAGCAACAGTGTGTAGTCTATATCAAAAACAACCAGCTCTTCCCCGCTACCCTGGACAACGGATAATAGATCCTCAAAATTATCCAACCTATGAATTGTGGATGTGCGAATTGAAGGAAAAGAAAAACTAACAAAAAAAATAGATACAAAAAATAAGGTCCACGCCTGTGCAGATACAATACGCATAAATCCCTTCTATCAAAACAGATCACAGAACACCAAACTGTCTCAAAAATACCATAAATTGCGGTCTCTTACACTGGATCGTTATCTAGTAATCATTAGAATTATTTCGAAACGCACTCCCCCTTGGGCTCCCTGCGTATACCCGCTCTTCCTGAGGGTTATGTCGGAGAAGCGACACAATGTATCGAAGGATTTGGGCAAATATTTTTTAGAACCCCCACCATATTCACTCAACCATAAGGTCCATAATTCTTTAAGTGGTTTAACTAAACGCATACCAAAACTAGCATTTAGTTAAACCAAATGCTATATTAAACTAGCACTTGGTTAGAAATTTATCTACAAAAAGGAAGGATTTGGTATGATTATAAGCCGCCCATTTTGGGATCAACTACTTAATGACGCCTGGGAAAAACGCACGGTTATTTGGTTAATGGGTGTGCGACGTGTTGGGAAAACCAGTTTATGCAAAAGTCTTTCCACTATTGAATATTTTGACTGTGAATTACCGAGCATTCGATTGCAATTGCAGGACCCGGAAGCATTCCTAGAGAGCAAACGCGGTAAAAAAATTGTGCTTGATGAAATTCATCGACTTGAAAACCCTTCAGAACTTTTAAAAATTGCCGCAGACCATTACCGTGACGTTCGTATTATTGCAACGGGCTCTTCGACACTAGGAGCAAGTAAAAAATTTAGAGACACTCTCACCGGCCGCAAGATAGAAATATGGCTTACCCCTCTCCTTATCGAAGAAATGGCTTTGTTTAAAAATAATGATATACGTCATCGCTTTTTGTTTGGCGGATTACCATCATTTTTTGCCGAAACAACTTTCCCACAAAAGTTCTTTCAAGAATGGATTGATGCTTATTGGGCTAAGGATATACAAGACATTTTTAGCGTAGGCAAACGAAATGCTTTCCAAAAATTTGCGGAGCTATTACTAGCCAATAGCAGCGGATTATTCGAAGCAACACATTATGCCTTACTATGCGAGGTAAACAGAAGCACCATAGATAACTACCTCAACGTTCTCGAAGAGACATTTGTCGTTCACGTCATTCGGCCCTATTCATCGCATAAACCAAGTGAAATCGTTAAAGCGCCCAAAGTTTATGGCTTTGACACAGGGATTATCAATCACATCAAAGGCCGCACAATATTACGTGAAGATGATCTTGGTTTTATGTGGGAGCACTGCGTACTTAATCAATTACATGCTCATTTGCAAACCCGTTCAATCA
>LCGZ01000002.1 GCA_001000065.1 candidate division TM6 bacterium GW2011_GWF2_43_87
GCCTGTTATCCCCGGCGTACCTTTTATCCATTTAGCAATGGCCCTTCCATTCGGAACCACTGGATCACTAACTCCTGCTTTCGCATCTGCTCGACCTGTTTGTCTCGCAGTTAAGCTCCCTTATGCGTTTACGCTCTTCCGACGATTTCTATTCGTCTTGAGGGAACCTTTGAATGCCTCCGTTACACTTTAGGAGGCGACCACCCCAGTCAAACTGCCCATCAGGCAATGTCCTCCGCCCGGATTACGGGTCTCGAAGTTAGATTTTTAGAAGGATAAGAGCGGTATTTCAAGGTTGGCTCCACGGAAGCTGGCGCCTCCGCTTCAAAGCCTCCCGCCTATCCTACACGAATCATTCCAAAAATCAATGCCAAATTACAGTAAAGGTGCACGGGGTCTTTCCGTCCAATCGCGGGTAGCAGGCATTTTCACCTGCACTACAAATTCACTGAGTATATCATCAAGACAGTGCCCAAGTCGTTACGCCATTCATGCAGGTCGGAACTTACCCGACAAGGGATTTCGCTACCTTAGGACCGTTATAGTTACGGCCGCCGTTTACCGGGGCTTCGATTCAATGCTTCACCCTTACGGATTGACATCTCCTGTTAACCTTCCGGCACTGGGCAGGCGTCAGACTCTATACATCCTCTTACGAGTTAGCAGAGCCCTGTGTTTTTGTTAAACAGTCGCTTGGGCCTACAGTAGCTTTTGAGTAAACTCAATCACCACGTAGGCACCTCTTATCCCGAAGTTACGAGGCCATTTTGCCGAGTTCCTTGACAATATTTATCTCAACGCCTGAGCATTCTCAGCCCATCTACCTGTGTCGGTTTGCGGTACGATCACGTATATAGCTCGCTAGAGGTTTTTCTGGTCAGTGTGAGATCAGCCAAACACACCAAGTCACTAGGACTTAGTATGCTCATTACACCCCAGAGTTAACGACCCCACGGATTTACCTATGAGATCCTCCTCAGTGCTTAAATTGGCAATCCACATTCCAATTCGGCCTACCCTACTGCGTCACCCCATCGCTCAAACGCTTATACGCGGTACAGGAATATTAACCTGTTACCCATCGCCTACTCCAATTGGCCTCGGCTTAGGCATCGACTAACCCTGAGCGGATGAACCGTTCTCTCGGAAACCTTAGATTTTCGGCGAACAGGACTCTCACCTGTTTTTTCGTTACTTATACCAACATTCTCACTTCTTTGGCCCACATTTGTCCTTACGGTCAAACTTGTATCTGCCAAAGAACGCTCCCCTACCCCTGTATTAAAACCGAAGTTTTAAAACAAGCCATAGCTTCGGTAGCCTGCTTGAGCCCCGTTCGTTCTTTAGTGCAAAAACACTTGACCAGTGAGCTATTACGCTTTCTTTAAAGGATGGCTGCTTCTAAGCCAACCTCCTGGCTGTCTGTGTATTTTCACTTCTTTTCTGATGATCTGGGCTGTTTCCCTCTCGACTATGAAGCTTAGCCCCCACAGTCCGCCTCCCGCGTTCTAAAATCACGGCATTCAGAGTTAGTAAAGGTCTGGTAAGCTTGCGCCCCCAGGTCCTAAACTGTGCTTTACCTCCATGATAAATTCCGCGAGGCTATACTTAAATATATTTCGGGGAGAACCAGCTATTTCCCAGTTTGATTAGCCTTTCACTCCCACCCACATCTCATCCGAGCAGTTTTCAACCTACACCGGTTCGGGCCTCCATCCCATTTAACTGGGACTTCACCCTGGACATGGGTAGCTCACTGGGCTTCGGGTCTATCACACACTACTAATCGCCCTATTCAGACTCGCTTTCGCTACGGCTCCGCTCTTTCAAAGCTTAACCTTGCAATGTATGATAACTCGTTGGCTCATTATGCAAAAGGTACGTGGTTGCGCGTACGTATACATCGCTCCCACCGATTGTAGACTTTTGGTTTCAGGTTCTATTTCACTCCCCTCCCGGGGTTCTTTTCACCTTTCCCTCACGGTACTCGTTCACTATCGGTCATCAAGGAGTATTTAGCCTTACCTAATGGTCTAGGCAGATTCCCGCAGAATTTCACGTGCTCTACGGTACTTGGGAATACAAACATCGCTATCTTCAAGCTTTTATTTACGAGGCTGTCACTCTCTGTGGCGGCCCTTTCCAGAGCTCTTCAACTAACTTGAAAATCCACGACCCGATGATGATACTCATCAGACGTCGCATCCCGCTACCCCCACAACACAACGCGTATCAGCTTGACATGTTGTAGGTTTAGGCTATTCCCATTTCGCTCACCACTACTTAGGGAATCACAATTGTTTTCTTTTCCTAGCGCTACTTAGATGTTTCAGTTCACGCCGTTGACCTTCCCACCCTATATATTCAGGTGGGAATACTTTGGGTTTACCAAAGTGGGTTGCCCCATTCAGAAATCTCCGGATCACAGCTTTGTTGACAGCTAACCGGAGCATATGGCAGTCTCACGCCTCTTTCTTCGCCTCTTGATGCCAAGGCATCCACCAAAAGCCCTTTTCAATTAACCACAAACTTTTATAACTCAGTGATATAATTTTACCCTAATCTATTCGATTAAAATTTTCAGCAATCGCATATTTCAAAGAACACAGAATTTTTTCTCCTCACTCAGCACAGAGCTCTCGCCCGCAAATTGGTGGAGATGACCGGATTCGAACCGGTGACCTCCTGCGTGCAAGGCAGGCGCTCTACCAACTGAGCTACATCCCCTCTCAACTAAAAACAGAAAACTCAATCGAATGAATTTCACTTAGACCTGGTGGGCCTAAGTCGACTCGAACGACTGACCTCCCCGTTATCAGCAGGGTGCTCTAACCACCTGAGCTATAGGCCCTGTTTAGAATACTTAAATATATCGCTTATGATCTTGTGTCTATCAACACACCTTAAAATGCACATTTGGTAAAACCAAAGTGCCAAAACTTCTCCCTCGAAAGGAGGTGATCCAGCCGCAGGTTCTCCTACAGCTACCTTGTTACGACTTAACCCCGATCACTCCCCACACCTTCAACATCCGCCTCCCTAAAAGGGTTAGCTAAAATGATTTCGGGTGCAGACAGCTTTCATGGTGTGACGGGCGGTGTGTACAAGGTCCGAGAACGTATTCACCGCATCGTTCTGATATGCTTGCAGACCTCGATCCGAACTTAGACTGACTTTATTGGATTAGCTCCTCCTTACGGATTTGCAGCCCTTTGTATCAGCCATTGTAACACGTGTGTCGCCCTAGGCATAAGGACCATGATGACTTGACGTCATTCCCGCCTTCCTCCTGGTTTCCCAGGCAGTCCCGCCAGAGTGCCTTCAATAAATTGAAGTAGCAACTGGCAGCAGGAGTTGCGCTCGTTAAAGGACTTAACCCGACATCTCACGACACGAGCTGACGACAGCCATGCAGCACCTGTGCAAATGTTCAGGGTTACCCCTGAAAGATCGTGTTTCCACGACGGTCATATGCATGTCAAGCCTAGGTAAGGTTCCTCGCGTAGTATCGAATTAAACCACATGTTCCACCGCTTGTGCGGACCCCCGTCAATTTCTTTGAGTTTTAATCTTAACGCGTTAGCTACGACACTGAATCTGCAAGCAGATCCAACGTCTAGTGATCATCGTTTACAGCGTGGACTACCAGGGTATCTAATCCTGTTTGCTCCCCACGCTTTCGTGCATTAGCGTCAGTAATGGGCCAAGAAGCTGCCTTCGCCATTGGTGTTCCTCTCGAGATCTACGCATTTTACCGCTACTCCGAGAATTCCGCTTCTCTCTCCCACACTCTAGCCAACCAGTATCTACCGCTGTCCCTCAGTTAGGCCGAGGAATTAAACAGTTGACTTAGCTAGCCGCCTACGCACCCTTTACGCCCAATGATTCCGAATAACGCTCGCACCCTTCGTATTACCGCGGCTGCTGGCACGAAGTTAGCCGGTGCTTTCTCTAGTGGTACCATCATCCCGCAGACGTATTAGGTCTGCGTATTTTTTTCCACTTAACAGAAGTTTACAACCCGAAGGCCTTCATCCTCCACGCGGCGTCGCTGCGTCAGGCTTTCGCCCATTGCGCAATATTCCTCACTGCTGCCTCCCGTAGCACCCTCTCAGGCCGGCTAACCATCATCGCCTTGGTAGGCCTTTACCCTACCAACTAGCTAATAGTACGCAAGCTCATCCTTTAGCGACAGCAAAGAGGCCATCTTTCCTCCCGTAGGAGCTTATGCAGTATTAACTCAGATTTCTCTGAGGTATTCTTCACTAAAGGGTAGATTACCCACGCGTTACTCACCCGTTCGCCACTTTACTCAGCCCGAAGGCCTTTCACGTTCGACTTGCATGTGTTAAGCACGCCGCCAGCGTTTATTCTGAGCCAGAATCAAACTCTTCATCGCAAAATCTGTTATTAATCAGATTTTAATAAGAGTCGAAGATCACAAGATCATAAGCAAATTTTTGGGATATAATTCCGTGTATTTCAAAGAGGAGAATTTTTTCTCACATATATTTTCAATTGTAACCGATTGAATCATTCTGTCAAGCTTTTTAAAGATTTTTTATCTTTTTCTTGTCGTCTTTTTTCGTCGGCATTTCAATCTTCGATTCAGTCGCTTGAGATGTTCGTCTCGCTGCTGCTGATGATCTTATTGTAGCTGACTTAGTGACTCCGTCAAGCTTTTTTTAAAATCTTTTTTGTCGTCATTACAACCGGTATTTCAATCTTCAATTTGTCCGCCTGAGACCTTCGCCTCAGCGCCTTCAATAATCTTAATTGTAACCGTTTTGGTGACGCCGTCAATCTTTTTTTAAAATCTTTTTTGTCGTCGTTACAACTGATATTTCAATTTTTACCTACTTGAAATGTTCGTTTCACAGCGGCTAATCATCAAGCGATAAATTTAGTATAGCTGGTCGCCCTATGCTGTCAACATTTTTTATGAAGTTTTTTAAAAATCTTGTAAAAACTGTTTTTTACATCAAACCAACCCCCCTTTTCTCTCAATCATGAATACTTCGAAAAACACTTACAGATCAATCAATACAAGAGTTTTTGATATTAAAAAATAAAAAGTGTTGATTTTCATTACACAACAAGTCTAGAATGAAAAAAAGATGAAAGGAGTGTTTTATGAGACGCATTTCAAAGTTTTTATCTGTCGTTCTTGCTGTAACCTTCGCCTACGGAATTGGATATATGGCCGCTCGAAGTAAATACTGTCCGGTCAAAAAAACAAAAGCATCAAAACAGGACAAGCCTACAAAGGCCCTATCAGAACACTCTCCCACCTCTCAAAAACCTAAAACGTCTACCAACACTCCTAATAGAGCAAAAGAATAAAGCACTACTAAGACTGAAGTACTAATGCACATAACTGCTGTACTGTTTCTTCGAAGTTATCATTTATAACAACTACGTCGGCCAAAGGATGCGCCGCTTCCTCTTCCGCTTCCTTAAGAGCACGAGCTAAACGGAATTCAATCGTCTCAGCCGCTTCACTTGAACGTTTAAGTAAACGCTCCCGCAAAATCTCAGGGCTGGGCGGAACAATAAGAATAATTTTAACCTCCTTAATCTGAGCCTTAATCTCACGCGCGCCTCTTCGATCAATAGGCAACAGAGCTATCTTACCCTCAATAAGCGCCCGATTCACCACTTCCCGCCCAACCCCGTAGCTTGCCGTATAGGCCGTGCTCGATTCTAAAAGAGCTCCGAGCTCCTTCAATTGATTAAACCGTTCTAATGATACAAAGAAATAATCCACTCCTTCGCACTCACCGGGACGAGGCGCTCTGGTAGTAAAACTCGGGATCCACACCACACCCTTATCACCCAATCGCCTCACAAGCTCACGCACCAACGAGGTCTTACCCACTCCCGAAGGCCCCATTAAAATAAACAAACTTCCTCTATTCATCACAAAAACCTTTCTCTAAAAAATTTCCTCAAATTCTTGCATTTCATCTTCTCAATCTGATACCTTCCCCAAAGTAGAGAAGTATTGCCCGTAACATTTCTCTCAAGGACACCCTATAAGGAGAGTACTATGTATCATATAATGAATTATTGCCAACGCCTTTTTTTATTAACCATCGCTCTATCGTTCTGTAGGACCGAGTTATGTGTATTAAAAAAAAAGAAACTCCCCATAACTAACGACACCGAGATACCGTACCCGGGCACACTGTCACTAGAAAATCGTCTTAAATTCGTTGGATTTGAAAAAACAATCCAGAAAAAAGTCCTTAAAGGGAAGAATATAAAAAACAAAAAACTTCCCCATGCTCTACCCATCTACTACCTAGCGCTTGAAAACCTTCTTGCCATTTTCAAAAAAAATGGACCCGAGCCTATTCAAACTTATTCTTATACTTATGACCAGATGTTCACCTATATAGCCTGCAAAAAAGAACTCAATCCTCTAACTCTTTTAAAGTTTATTCAAGAATTAAAAGCCCCCGACGAAATCATCAAAGTTACGAATGCCGTAAAAAATGATGCCACGTGCGGCGGTTGGTACACCAAAGAAGCCACGGACTCACTTCAAAGCCAATGGCTTACCAAGCCTAACAACAGACCGACCCCCCATCCAAAACAATGAAACACAGCCACAGGCGCCAAAAATCTAATTTATAGTATACTAGCAATAGACAATTTTGACAGATTAATACCACCATTCCTAACCCTTAAGAGAACCCTATGCTCGCTGATGAGTTGCAAGAACAGCTAAAAACAATAAAGCCCGATTTAGATGCCGTAAAGCTCTGCTGGGCTCAATCAGGGCATGAAGAAAGATTTCAGCAGCTTTCAGCCATAAGCTCCCAAGAAAATTTTTGGCAAAATCCCAGCCAAGCGTCCCTATTAAAGGAACTGCAAAACATAAAAAACATACGCGACCGGTACACCTCTATAATAGAGACTTACTCAGAACTAACTGAATTAGTAGAACTCTTTAAGGATGATGAGGCCGAACTTGCAAAAATTGCCTCCGCCGTATCCCAATGTCTTGCAAACATCCGACGTCTAAAAATCTCCTTTCTCCTTAGCGGAGAGGATGATGACAAAAACTGCTTTATCAACATAAACTCGGGCGCAGGAGGAACCGAATCCCAAGACTGGGCAGATATGCTCTTGCGTATGTACACCCGATTTTGCGAACGCGAAGGCTTTTCAATACAGATACTAGACTACCAAGCCGGAGAAGGCGCAGGTATAAAATCTGCCACCATCTTTACTGAAGGGAAAAATGCCTATGGGTTACTGAAAAATGAACAAGGCGTACACCGACTCGTTCGCATTTCACCATTTGATGCAAACAAACGGCGCCATACCTCATTTGCAGGTGTATTCGTAATCCCTGAAGCATCACAAACAGAAATAACCATCAATCCCCTAGACTTACGCATAGACACATTCCGTGCTGGAGGAGCTGGTGGACAGCACGTTAACAAAACCGAATCCGCCATCCGCATCACCCATATCCCAACAAATATAGTAGTCCAGTGTCAAAATGAACGCTCTCAAGTGCAAAACAAAGAGACGGCTCTCAAAATGCTCAAAGCCCGATTAGTCCAAAAACAAAAAGAAGAAGACAAAAACAAGCTAGATGCCATAGAGAAAAAGAGCATTGAATGGGGATCTCAAATTCGCTCCTATGTTCTACACCCTTATAAAATGGTTAAAGATCATCGAACCGATCTCGAATCACCACAACCAGAACTGGTTCTCGATGGGGACATAATGCCATTCATAGAAAAAAACCTCATCAAAGAAGCAAGCACACACTAAACCCAACTGCGAAATCCCGCTGCAACAGAGATTTTTTATCAAATTTATAAAAAAAATTTACAAATTGTTGTTTTTCATCAAAGCCTTATTCTAAACTAAGCAGTGAAGAAGAACATGATAAAGACCTAAAACCAGCGATACCCACTCAAAATCGCAGCCCGGGGAAATACATCACCCCGGGCCATGTTATTTATTCAAAAATTAATCAGACTTTAAAAAGCATCAAACCGTAGCTTGACGACGAGCAAATAAACGACACGCTTTACCAATAGCTATTTGAGCTCCCCTATAAGCATAGGGACTCCATAGCCATACAGAATTACCTACAACTTGAGCTGCGATAATTCCTGCTAAATCGCTTCCACTCCTATGACCAGACCTAAGGTCATTCACAGTCCCTGCCAATACGCCACCATTGGAAATCGCATAGAGCCCACTCGCAAAACCTATTAACGGATACCGTAATACGCCTGATTTAAACGTACGCGCTCCACGAAGCATCAACGCAAAAAGCAAAGAAGCTATACACCCTCCCGCAAAAGCGCGTGCACACTCCGGTATCGGAATCACATTATCAAGCCTGCTGACATAATGCTCCATCCCCACTAAAAACTTGCTGCGACCCAAGCGCAACTCTTCAATCTCAATCTCACTCCATCCAGAACGCCTTTGATCAAACATTGCAGGCGTCCACCCATGATGATTAATAAGAGCTCGGTCCCCAGGCACAAGAACACCTCCACCTACCAATCTTTCAATATCAGCTGGATTCCACGTACTTATAAGGTGCTTAACAAAATCCACACCAAATTCTTGCGATAAAAAGCTTTTTTGAATACCAAGTGGAAGCTGATCAAACGTACCGGCTCTGAATTCTTTATCTAGATCGCTTATCTTCCTTCTACAAATTGGACATCTTTCAAAATTGCCAACACAATTTGAACATGCATAATGGGCTTCTCTTTGCAACATCCCATTATCATCAATTGTAATTAGGCGATGTATTTCTTGTTTTGCACCACCATCTACTCCATAAACCCCGTCGCAATACAAACAATTATTGTTGCCACCTTCTTCCACAGCCCAGACCGATAACATAGTTGTCATCCCAAAAAGAGCAATAATACCCAGCAGCAAGCGGTGCATCGCTTTTTCACAAAAAATTATACATATCATAATGACCCATCCTCCATTTGACATTCACACTAGCAAAAAAAATTAGTCAGAAACTAACTTTTTAACAAGAGAGTTCCAAAATTACATGTCATAAGTGTTGCAAATAAAACATTTTTTGTCAAAACGCCTTATAAAAAGCGACTCAAGATCATTAAGAGAAAAACGAATAATCAGATGAAAAACTACGGGCAGAATAAAACCGTAAACTAAAACGCTTTCGCGCGGTCCTTGTGCCGACTTACAAGCGCTCCAATGCCAATTCCCGCTGCCAAACCTACAGGCCCTCCAATGGCCGCACCCTTGCCACCCGCCGCGGCACCTCCAATTATAGCACCCAAGCCACCGCCAGAAATCCCCCCGATAGCCATTCTCTCACCCCTGCTATGCTCCCCATACTTACCATGATGCTTAGATTCTACCGCTCCACATCCTACCACACTGGCCAGGATAACACCCCATAATAACTTGTTCATGGCTATCTCCCTGTTTTACAAAATTTACTATTTTCATCTTGTAATTATTTTACAAAAAGGCAACCATAAAAGTCTACAGTTTAAAAAAGTATTTAACCAGTCCGTTTAATCCCCCAAAAGCTGCCCGGCAAGAAAATGAACATGTAGATGAAAAACCCGTTGCCCTGCGCGCTCACCATTGTTAATCAATAATCTAAAATGCTCTGCACCTGGCACGGTACGAGACAACTGCTGCGCCATTTTAAAAATCGGTTCAACCACCTGAAAGTCTTGGGCTGCAAGCGATTGAATATCCCGCACCTCAAGCTTTGGAATAATAAGATAGTGAATAGCCGCCTTAGGAGCAATATCCTCTATCACAATAACTTCGTCATTCTCAGCAATAATCTTTGCAGGAATTTCACGTGCAATAATCTTTGAAAAAATCGATTTCATAAGCAAACTCACCACCTATAAATTTTTTATCTCAATCAGCCTTCGCGCTTGTTACGCCGTAGCCTTAGCGTAGGCGAATGACCGTGTCCGCCTTTGCTAAAACGTCGTCGTGGCTAGCGGGGACATAATCTACCCCTATCATTTTAAAAATTCACTCCAGAACCGAAATCCCTCGGTCCGCGCAAAGCCGTTATCCTCATTTACCAAAATAACAATTCCCACGTCCTCAAAAGGAATAAAGCCTATAAACGCATTAACGCCTGCAATATAGCCCGTATGACAAACTAAGTCTTTCCCTGGATATCTCTCCGCCCTAAAAATGCGCCACCCCAAGCCATAAAACGATTTTATTCTGCCTTTACAACGAGGAATTTTAGACCGAATACGCTTGGCATCACTGGTTGAAACACGTGGACAATAAAACTTGCGAAGCGTCCGTTGAAATGCAAGATCAGGCCGATATCCACACCACAACTTAAGAAGCTCAACCATACCATCTAACGATGCAAAAACACCCGCAGCTGCTGGAACAGTTTTTGGGTAATAAGGCGGAAAAGCGAGCGGCCGAACACGCGTCCCCTGCCCTTTACATCCAATAGGAACCCTATTATGAGGATATGCCACAGAATAATCGGGATTTAGAGGTAGAATCTGAATGCCCTTAGTTCCCAATTTCAACTGAAGCTCACCAATAGCTTCGTGCAAACTTGTATTCTGCCGCTGAAGTAACTCGTCAACCAAACTAAATAGTATATTACTATAAAAATAGACGCATCCAGCCTTATAAACTTGCTTCTGTTTCTTCAAAACCTTCAAAGCAATTGGCCGGCTCAATCCACGCTCAATCTGCGCATTACCCGTAAATTGATATCCCGTTGTATGACTCAATAAATGTCTTAAATTAACGGCAGGCCTTATCCATGGCAGACGAACTTTTCGCTCAAGATCAACGCGTCTATCCTCAACCAGCAACGCTATTGCGGTGGCCGAAACCACCTTAGAAACTGATGCCAATGGAAACAGAGTCTCTGCAGTAATAACACCCTCGCCACCACGCCGAAAACCCGAAACCGTTTTGTAAACCACATGCCCCTGATACAAAATTGCAATTCCAACACCCTGAAGCCCCTGCTTTCCAGACTCAATAGATTCAACAAAATATCGTAGTTTTTTTGGTAAATAGCCAGGAATCCCCGCCCCCAAACAGCCAAACTGAATCACTAAAATCGATACAAATAAAAAACGCCTCTTCATGCCCCCTCAATCAAAAAATTCTATGCAGGGAAAATTATGCAAAACCTTCACTCCATTCTACCCATTTTTTTCCTCCTCGTCGCCACTCCCATCTTTTTTTTGAAAAGCAGACTTCAAGGAAAAATAAAAATCTTTAGGGCTCTGAGTAAAATACTTATCCTGCAAAAAATCCTCAAGCTGCGTTGTAATATAAGGAGCCTCCTCACGTGTAATAAAAGGCTCTTCATCAGGCGCCAAAAGTTCATCATACTCACCCTCATCCTCGTCCTCTGTCAGCAAATCCTTCCCCTCCTCTCCGCTTTTTACACCATTCTTTTTCGCCATAAAACAGGCGTTAAGATATCGCTTTGCAAGCTCCCCTGCAACAGAGGTGGTTTTATTGTATTGCGGCTCCAAAAGAAGAAGATCGGCACACGCCTTAAAGATATCCTGAATCTCATATTTAGCCTGAGGCTTGAGTTTATTAGGCAACGGCTTAAGTGGCAAACTGGTCGCCGCACTAATTCCCTTATTTGCCATTTCCTGCAACATTGCATTCAACAAAGTGAGGCTTAACGGATGAGAAAAAACTTTTTCACAACGATAGGCACTCATAAGGAGAGGCGTCCGTTCATATAATAAACTTTCACACGTCAAACAAAAGGGCGTTGCTCCGCGCTCTAAAAGCTTTTTTACAACAGGAAGCGACCTTCCTCCTCCCGCCACACAAATATGCAAAGGATAATAGCGATTATAGTACATACTCCTTGCAATCTCCGAATGATCCTCTAAGCCATAATGATAAAAAGTCGGCTCGTAATTTGGATCGGGACTAGCAATATTCAACCATAAAAGAGCAGATACCCACTCCTTCCTTTCCAGACTTCTTACAAAGGTCTTATCAACCCCCCACTCTTTTGTAACCACCTTAAAAATAGAAGGCTCACGCCATCCCCCTTTCATAGGGCCCTTGAAAAGCGGTTTTAAAGCCGCAAGCACAGACCAATCCAGTTTTGCTTGCGAAAATGATTTCTCACAGGCACACACAAAACCCATCCATCCGGTCACTAATAACCCCATCAAAAAACAGAGAGCTACTTTTCTTACAACCATTATCAACCCCTCTTTTATTCTTAGCTATACACCCTATATCCTGCTCCATTATATAATAGGAAAAACAGTTCCGTATCGTCAACACTTGAGCAAATCCAACAGATTTAATCAAGCTGCTCCCCCCCAACACCACCCCTACTTTTTTATTAAAATCCCAAGAAAATTATTGATTATTTGAAATAATAAATGTTATTATGATAAAAAGAGATGAAATTAAAGAAATAGAAAAACTGTTTATAAGTAGTAGTAATGTAATCACTTTAGAAGGAGTAGTAATATGAAATCATCAAAGTTTTTATCGCTCACCATGTTAATGGGAGCACTGTTTGCAGTAACACCGTCCGCGGCTCGGATTGGCGACAATCTAATGGAGAAAAAAATGATGGGTCCAACGGGTCAACAGGCGGGTCTTGCATCCCAGGGTGCACCGAGAGCCGTTAGAGGACCTACAATTTCCCTCACACCCGCAGCACAAGCAGTACAAGCAACAAGCATTCCACAAACACAAGCTGTACCTGCAGGGCAAACAATGCCTGCACAGGGAGTGGCCGCTTTTGAACCTTTCGTAGCCTACACACCAGATGGTATGGAGATAAAAATAACATCACCCGAAGACGAAAAAAAAGTGGAAAGACTCTGGGACGAACATAGAAAAAAAATGCAAATAGAGCGTCAAAAACAACAAGAAGAGAAAATGCAAAAAATAGCTCAGAAAATTGGCACCGACGTACAAACTTTAAAGACAGCTGAAGCCGAAGCGAATAAGTTAGGCCCCCTATATTATGTTTTCATGCAAAACGTGGGTAAGAGTATAGACAACTTTAAAGAAAAAGAAAAACAACATATTAACGCTTTAGCACTAGCCTTGGCTCCTATTCTTGAATCACAAAAAGATGCGCTTATCGCCCTTGCCGGTGAAGTGGAAAAATCGCCTGCAATTATGAAGGTATTAAAGGCTGCTGAATCCGCCATCCATAAACAACTTGGACTCGATCAAAAACTAAACCAAACATCTATGTTTGATCAAAAGTCACTTAAAAAAATGGCTTCGGACATCGTTAATGAGGTTATATCAACACTTAAAGCGAGTGCTCAAAATTAGGCCCAAAGAACGCGTAACCAGATAAGTAACGCCTATAAAAGACCCAGGATCTATCTCAAGATCCTGGGTACATTTTTTACACGTAGCTTTTATGGTAGGGCCGACCGGACTTGAACCGGTGGCCTCGCGCATGTGACGCGCGCGCTCTGCCAGCTGAGCTACGGCCCTATTTCATAGTTCTTTTGTAAGGTTAACAGACAGGGGCGCAACGGTCAATGTTTCACCTTTTTTAACCCAAACTAAAACTAGACAAATCGCCTCGGCTGTTTTAAATGTAACAAGCGAGATTAGTTTTGGATAAAAATGAGAAAAGAGCTCATGCAGAAAATCATAAAAACACTTTGTGTTGGATTAATTGTATGGATAGGCATCCCCTTATATTCAAACCCTGACAGCATTGCCGTTAAAAAACTTCTTGATAACAACCTACAAAACCTTATATCTGAAGCATCCAAACAAACGCCTAATCACGCCCTCATCCGAAAAGTCATAGATGACGACCTTAAGACCGTGCACACGTTTTTACGTTCGGGAGAATTTGCTCAAGATAAGGCAGTATCATCCATACCCCACCTAAAAGCACTATTCTCAAAAAAAAATCTTTATGATGACCTAGGCTGGTGGCTCAGAAACTATGACCTAAGTGGAAAAACGTGGAATTATGAGGACACTTCATCCAACCTAACTCCCGATTTAGGTCTAAAACAAGAGATCCCTTCCATAGTTTTTTTCACGGACGCCGAATTTTTCTTTTCAATTGCTTGTATGGCAAAGGCATCTCCCCTCATCGACTATATCTTAGAAAATTATGGGCACTATCTAAGTACCGAAACCGTACTCGACGCATTGAGTCACACTGCAACAATTAACTATTCGGACAATGCGTGGATTGATACCCTACTTAAAAAAATCAGTGCCTACCCTCATGTTTTATCAAAAACTATCGACTGGGGTATTAACGTTAACGCACTGCATTACCTTGTTGTAGTACCGTTTACGATCTTCAACACAGATCACACCTTAAACCCCAACGCCCCTCTTGCTCTTCTGAAAAACCAGCTACCCTCCCTAACCCTAATAATGTCTAGCCTTGCAGATCTCATTACACAACAATATCCCCTTTTCCTGGAAAATACTGGAACCCTCGGACTTACACCAGCGCATCTTCTCGTACTTTTACTAACGGAAGTTGCAGAAAAAAACCAAACTACGGCCCATTCGCGTATTTTGGGGACGGGCCAAAAAACCTACGATGCCCAAGAACTTTTTTTAGCAGTTCCAACCTTTATCGAACTGCTAAAAAAAATTACAACTAACCACCCCGTAAAACTAAGTAAAAAACAGGCATCCAGTCACCAATTTTCAGCTTCACTTCGAAACAAACTGCAACAATCTGGCATCACTAAAAAAGCCCAAAGCCCCTTGGAATTCTTCACAGCACTTACAAAGAATCAAAAACTGGATACTCAATTTATAAGTGAAGTATTAACTATTCTAAAACAACCGAAAATCACAAAGCCCCAAAAAAAGACTGAAGGAATTGCATCGCACGGCCTTATTTTTGTATTGGATGAATTCGAAGCTACCAGGACAGAACCGCTAGCAACCACGCCATTTCTAAAAGCAGCAATAGAAGCGGATATTGTCCCTATCATAACGACAGGTTCTTTAATGGCCTCTCTGTTTAAATCTTATAATTTTGACTTTAGAAAGTGGCTTATTTTTGAAATACCCACTACAAAACCCGCACTCTCCGATCAAAACGCCCAGTATGCCTGGAGTCTTCAACCACTAGCCCTCTATCTATTGGTTCCACGCTCTTTTCAAAATCTTTTCGCACTAAATACATACTCCTCACCCTCCACACCCCCTACAAAGACAACAGACCTTGAGCTAGTAGTTGGACTTAAAATTGACCACCTAAAACTAGTTCCACTCAAAAAACAGAGCGAATATGTATCCTTTAAAAATTCTCTATTAAAAGCCTACCCCACACTCGCACCCATCCCAGAGGCCTACTATTATTATTTAAGAATCCACCTCTTTTCTGAAGTAGTTCTAAAGGCCTTATGTAAAAAAACGGCGCCATGGGAAAGCAATGTGTTTACCCTTCCACTCGACCGATTGAACTCTTATAAACAAAGCAACCGTTCCAAAAAAGAGTTTGAAAAAGAGTTCCCCACTCCCCATTGGGCCTTTTTCTTAGCAGGACACGGCACGCCTGCTCTTGAAATTCCAGCAATTCCAAAAAACACAATTAACGTACAACAACAACTCATCAAACAGTTTGAACAAGACACAATAAAGAACGAAACCCTTATTACGCAGGCAAAAAATCTACTCTCCCAAATGATAAACCTAGCACCACGAACTTTCACCGGTACAATTGTCTCTCTCGAAACCGCCCCATTTATCCAATTGCTCGACTTTTTTTCAACCATCGCCACATTTGTCCAGATTTTAAGCTGTCATAGCGCAGATATCTCTCTATACTTCATTCTAGAAGATGCAATTAAAAAAAACCTCAAAGATTACTCTTTTACACTCGTATCATCCGCCATAGCCTCTGCACGCGTTAGTAGCCTTGATCCAACGCACCTCGATTTTAACAGATACTTCCTCAATCTCCAGACACACATACCTACAACGGAAAAAGATATCGAATCCATCATTTCGCCCGCAAACCTGCTTTACCACGATCTAAGCGAAAATAAAACGTATGAGTTTAACAATGTACCCCTCATCAAGCGTCCCGGACAACCATGGGTTCGCGCAGCAGGTCTTGGCGGAAATATCGTATCCATTGAAAAAATCTTGGCTGACAAGCGCACATCAGAGCTAAAAATTCCAAGCTTTTTCGCTAGCCGCCTTAAAAAACAGCTCCCTTTTGATGAAGCCACCGACTTTTCTACAAAACCGTTCTACCTACTTCTATACACCGACACACTCGCCTTTCCTCTTGTATTTGAAAAAGAGCTAAAAGAGATGCCCACGGTCTTATCCATGGTCATGGGAAGCATAGAGACTACCTGCAGCAAAATCGAAGCGCCATACCTAACCATTTCGCAAGTTGCAGAAGGGTTTCTTCGTTTGCCATCCCTCAGCAGTAATAAAATCTTTATTATTGAAAAAGTCATTGCCCAAAACAACCTCTTTGATAGCAAAGACCCTAAGAAACTAGACTTCTCTACAAAAAAGCTTCCCGACAAGTCATACTTCAAACTTAAACTGATCAACCACGCGTTCTCAAGCCACACCGGCTTTTCATCCCGAAAAATTGTCGTCCTGTACTACGATAAAAACAATATCCTACTTAATGCCGTTGAAGCCGAACGCAGTGCAGACCCTAAAACCGAGAAGGAAAAACCATGGAACGCTCTTTCTTGGGTGCCATTTGATGAAGAAAGCTTTAACAACGAGGCCTCTTACATAACAATTCAGTCCTACTTTAAGGGAAAGACTTTTTTGCTACCGCACACCACGTTTAAATAGTAGTAACCAATCGATTTATCAGAGCTCTCTAGGGTCCACCCATTTTCTATTAAGACCACTATATTCTGCATAATTAAACGGAAAAGGCACCCCCTCTGCATCGCCTTTTTTAGAATTTTTTGGCTCCAGTTTTTTTTGGCTATACAAAACAGCCATTTCTTCAAGAGCCTGTCTAAAAAAGGCCTCAATAGGATCAGATCCCCCTTTCTGCGCGTAAAATTGCGGGTGCAAAAACTTCCCGTCGCCAGAAAAATAAACAAAGCCAATAGCCCCACCTGTCATAAAAGGACTTATGCCAGAAAAATAATTAAAAAGAACCGTTGGAGATTTTTCCACAAATTTTATCAGATGCTGCATCAACTGAATTCGCATTACCTCAAGCCGAGACCGATGCTTTTTCGCCGTCTTTACCAAAATAGCTAAGCCTGAGTTAATTCCAATCAAAGCCCGCTTTAAAAACTGCGCACGCAACCCCGTTGAATTACCAGAACAACACGGGACAATAAAATCTTTACTATAAGCGGACCTCTTTCGATTGCACATAATTCGTCCGCGTCTTTCCAAGACCAATAACGGTTTAACGGGGAACAATAAATGCATCGCCTTGCACTCTTGCGCTAAGAAATCGCTAAATAGATCCTGCTGTTTTGAAAAGCCATCTCCCAACCGACTTTCCTTTTTTTCAAGAGTCCGTTTGTCCTGAACATACAGAGACAGAATCATCTTTTTTGAAACCTTATCTTCCATAAAACGCAAACCCTCTGATCGATCGATATAGCGTACAAATAAACGATACGGCAAGCTACAAAAAAGCCTTCCATAAAGCTGAACGAGCTTTATTAGCTTTTTACCATGCTCAGAACTATAATTCTTTTGGACATAATCAGAAAACCTCTTGTAAACCCTTAAAACTACAGTTTTTCTCCACGATTCTAACGGCTTAGTCTTGTCATACAGAGGCAACTCAATGGTTAGATCAGGAATTTTTCGATACGAAACAGTTGGTTGCAAAGCCATACTATCAAGCGTCTTTATAAATACATCAGAATCTGGAAGCTCATATTTATCATAAAGAGTTGCTAGATACCAATAAAGAAGGCCTGGATTTTTCTTCCGCAAAACAGAAATTCGCGATTCTATTTTTTTATTGACCAACAACTCAGTATCATAACGCTCTTTTAGACTCTGCGCAGCTATGTTTAGTTTTGAATCAACCGAACTGAACAACTCCAGAAATTCTCCACCATCTTCCACTGCTTCAAAGTCATCTTCCTGGACCTCGTCTTCCTCTGAAGAAATAGTCTCAACAGGGGAATTTGGAGATAAAAAATTTTCAAACAATGAGCTTCCCCAACACTCTTCAGCATCAAAAACACCAGAGTTTTTTATTTGAGCACCCATCACATCAGAGTATGAAACTGTCATTGATACAATCGACTCCTTGTTCATGCCCATTAATAGACCAGACATAGGCATCCCCACAAAAAACAGCAGGGAATAAGATATGGGAATAATATTTAAATACTTCTTCACACTATTACCTTCCAACACAAAAAATACTACTATAGGAAAACAAGTCCTTAATAGATCATAATTATAAAATATTGAATTCAAGTCTCTTGAATATTTTGCAGACATAAATACAATTTTATGCAATAAATTATATTTAGCAAATAAAAATACCCTGCAAGTCGCCAACAGATTTAAAACAAGGAAAACAGATATTGACAATTGTAAAATAATATATAGAATTAGACTTAAACAGAACCGAGGAGCTTAACACGCCTATCTCGGTCAGAGAATAAAGCAGTGCTTTGGCAATAAATCGCATACCCTTCATACGGAAGCGACATACACCAAAAAACCCACAACTCTCCTTTACTAAGCCCCAGAAACGGGATCCTTACTAAAGGAGAGTCTGTTTTTAACAGACCTTTTAGATCATTTTTATAAATTGTTTTTATGAACTGGTGCCGGGGGTCGGACTCGAACCGACACAGTGTCACCACCGCGGGATTTTGAGTCCCGTGCGTCTACCGATTTCGCCACCCCGGCCTTATCAAAGATACCCTCCGACTCTATAGTAACAAACTACCGCGAGCCGTCAACCAGTTTCTTTTATAAAAAGGTTTATTACAAACCTGGAGCAAACTTCAGAATACACAGAGTGATATCATCATGATCACAGGGCCCAGAGTTCTCGATTACTTCACCTGCCAAATCTTCACCGTCCGAATCTTCATCCGAACTATCCATGTTATAATATTTTTGCAACTCAACAGAAGTTTCAACAAGTAGTTCACACTGCTCGGGCAACTTCACATCCGTGTGCACATCCCCTCTCAAAATAGCAATCATCTTATCCAGATCTTCGGGCGCCTTGAAATCCCAATCAAATGGTCCCCAAAAGCCATCAGACGCTGCACAGACAAAATCTATCTCATCGCGCCTAAAAATAGAAATTCCTGGAACAGAACTTAACCCTTTCGGCTTAGTTCCATTCGACAAAAAATCGCCCAGAGAGCGCGTTAAATTTAACATATTATCTCCACAGACCAGACGCTCCTCGCCTGAACACTCTACAATGTCGCCGCCCTCACGCTCAACGCGCAATTCCTCGCCCTTACAGCTAAACGAGTGATCAGAAGATTCCCACACTTTTTTCTTGCGATCTTTAAATCCAACCAGAACGCGCGAATCCCCGACGGTAGCCACAATAACCCAGGAGCCCCAAACCAACACTAGCGATGCCGTTGAACCCACACCATTCCAGTCTGCACACCTCCTAATTTCCTTGTCACACTCACTAAAGGCTCGTTTTAGAAAATCATTTATCCACTCAACAGACCCAGATTCGTGCAAGATGGACTCTTTTAAAAATTCCTTTGCAAGAGCAGGAACAAACTGTTCTCGTAAAACCTCAGCCACAGAACTCCCACCATGCCCATCAAATACAGCACATATACTGACTTCGCCCGCACCTTTTTTTTTCAAATGACAATAGGCAGAACGATCTTCCGTCTCTTTTTTCTGAATACCCTCATCAACACCAACCTTATGGGAAGAGGCATACATAAATCCCTGGGGAGGCAACACAAGCCCATAATTCGGCACATACTTTTTAAGGTACGGCGCAGATTCAAATAGCTCTTTTACAAACCCCTTAGGCACAACCAAATTTCTTCTAAAAAGACCATACGGACTAGAATTACTGGCCCTACCAAAAATCACAGACGGCTTATACTTTATCTCGATTACATCTGGTTTTTCAATCTGTGTCACTTTAATCTGCTGCTCTTTAAGACAGTACTCTTGAAATTTCTTATAAAGTTTTAACACGGAGTCTCTATCAAACTTCTGTGGCACAGCAACTAGAGCCATGCTTTGACTACTATTAACAGGAGGATTAATAACAACCTCCTGATCAACCTCGATAACGGGTCTATCAACAATCTCAGGAACCTCAACCCGCTCTGAAGGTAAACCAGGGACCTGCTCATTCCCACTGCCAACGCCTTGCTCGCCAGCAACATAAGAATGCTCTTGTCGCACTAAAGGCAAAACAAGAGCATCTGGCCTAGAAACATAGTCTTCCTTAGCCGATTCAACCGCTCGCATAATGCAGTACGACACACCAACAAGCCCCATGACACCTCCAACAGCCATTATCCCACCTGTAACAACTGGATGTGCCTGCATAGACCTTTTTACAGCACGCCCCATATCCGCAAGGCGTGTCTTATTTTTCAATGCGCTAGAGAAGGGTCCGGACAAGACAGCTTTTTCTGTAGTTTTAACTGCGTTGGAGCTCAAACTTTCTACGAGATCAAAAGCCCCAATACTCAAGGAACCCAAAAGGAAAAAAACTCCTACACCACATCGTATAACCGGACTCATAATCCCTACTCCTTCTTATTTATTAAAAATAGTCTGCTGTTCACCAAGCCCCAATTTTTTCAGGACCTCTTCTAACGAATTAACACCCTCAATATCCAAAACTTTATTCCGCGACGAAAACCCCTGGAACAAAACTACCGACCTTTTTGGAAGGGAAAGTGCTTCTGCAACGACCTCTTCCAACTCTTTATTAGCCTTTCCACCTTCTGGCGGACTATTAAGGTAACACTTCAATCTGCCCTGTTTATCGAGGGTTAGCAAACGTTTTCCGGAGGACGGAACCACTTTTATTGAAATTTTCATACAAATTCGACTTGCAAAAGCTTTATAAACCCTTTATCCTAATCTCTATAATACAACTTTTGCCCTTGCAGGAATAGAATTTGCTTATAACAGCTAGGAGAGATGGCTGAGCGGTCTAAAGCGCTTGCCTGCTA
The DNA here is from genome assembly GCA_001000065.1 of candidate division TM6 bacterium GW2011_GWF2_43_87. Classification (GTDB taxonomy): domain Bacteria; phylum Babelota; class Babeliae; order Babelales; family Babelaceae; genus UBA12395. The sequence continues at coordinate 21,150 of LCGZ01000002.1, forward strand.
AGCAAGAGTCCCTGTAAGGGGGCACGAGGGTTCGAATCCCTCTCTCTCCACCAGATCTTTCAAATGTTTAAAAATTGTATGCGCCCATAGCTCAACTGGATAGAGCGTCAGACTACGGATCTGGAGGTTGAAGGTTCGACTCCTTCTGGGCGCACCACAAGGGCACAGCCCTTGACCCATTTCTTCACTTTTTAAAAAACTTTTTCCCTTCCACCATCGCGCTCTGTGCTACGGTGTGACCATTTTTACACACTTCTTACCGATTATTATTACGACTTTTTTTATCATGACTACAGACATCCCCTCGTTTATAATTAACCACAATGAATCCCTGGTCCTTTACTACTCAAACTGGCTAGTACTATGGATCGTTGTACCACTCGCATTCTTAGCTATATGTGCGCACCTATTTGTAGCAGAAAATTGCGCAAAAACACTAAAACCCAAAGGTTTCTCTATTAGAACCCTTATGGCAATAACCTACATTGCATGTGGACTCTTCTGCTTGTTCGCATCCATAGATATTTTGTATGTTTTTATCACTCAAAAACCGGCTCTTATTATCACTGCAAAAAACATTACACAGCCAGGCTCCCTTCTATCCCGGGCTAAAACCTTGCCATGGAATAAAATTAGTTCGATAACCGTATTCCAAAACAGATTCCGCCGCGGTGCCAAAGAAGGAATACGAATTACAGACAACTCATCCCAGACCGTTATTATCCTTAATTCTGATGATCTAAGTTGCTCTACTGCAGAATTATACGCGTTCCTTTTACAACTTCATAAAGAACCCCTACTTACTGAATTTGCCAAGAGGTTTCATTTAAAGTAAACTTTTCTAAATGGGGTGGAGAGATGGCTGAGCGGTCGAAAGCGGCGGTCTCGAAAACCGTTATTCCGTGTTAAACGGAATCGAGGGTTCGAATCCCTCTCTCTCCTCCATTCGCCTTCGCACTTGTTACGCCGTAGCCTTGGCGTAGGCGAATGACTTTGTTCACCTTCTTATGAAAAAATATTTTTCAAACAATCACGTCATAGTGCAAAACCATGGTAACCAACTATCTACCCTCCCCACAAGGCTTCCTCAAATGGTTAAAGGATCTGCGTCAGAAGGCCGAAAAATTTGAAGCATATCTAAAAACAACTTCGGGTAGGGCATTCTGCAAAAGACACTTCTAAGTTGCTGATTCATAAAAAATAAATCACGCCGTAGCATCGAATGGCACGAAGGCGGACCGCACGCTTTGTACTGTAAAGAGCAAAGGTAGCGTCACTTAAAAAGCTCCCAAGAGCTCTTATCATTTTCACACCCGTCATAAATTATTAAATCACTAAACACAATACTTGTGTTACACCAAGCTTATTTAAAAAAACATTCACATTTGTAAAATATTGTATACTATAACTAGTAAACCTGCACCATTTTAAACCGCGCAATAAAATTTTAGCACACTCAACATGCGTGGTAATAATACCTAGCAAAACAGAATAGATATAAGTGTAATTCAGTAAACCAGAGAATGAGAATCTTATGAAAAAATTTTTACTCATAGTCGCTCTAGCGCTAATACACGCTTTTGCACAAACCGCACACCACACCACTGGGATACCATCAATAACCTTTTCAGAAACCCTAGATATGACTGGTTTTTTAAATGGAAGCAACTCAATACAACCCACTTTCGACTTCTCCTGCAACAATCTGTTTAATACCATAATTATTCACGAAAAAAATAACGCTATCTCTCCCAAAAAAAATATAGAAGGGCTAGAAAAAGAATTATTCACAATCAAAGAAGAATCAACCAACATTAAGCCCTCAGTGCAAGAATTCATACAATCAAATAATAAACCAGACACAGAACTACTCAATTGCAAAAAGCTACAGATAAGCAATCCATTTGTACCCTTAGCACAATCACTCTCTCCTTCCGAAAAAACAACTGTTTTAATGTTGTTGCTAAAGAAATTCCAAACACTCGTTGTCCTATCTGCAGAACAAGCGCGCTTGAACAGCAACCCACATAGCTCAGGGCTCTTTCAATTTGATACATTCTTCTCCGAAACAATATGGCGTATTAACGCCCAAACCAAAACTATCAAAAAAAACCCTACATTATCAAAATTCTTAAATAGCGTTGAGAGCAGCGACCCTCTTTTAGAGCAATGCTTTAAAGAGTTACTTCCCTACCTAGAAAACCGAGAAACCGCAACAGAATACCTACACTCAGAGACACTAAAGGAACTCGATCTTGCCTATAGCCTCTCTAAAAAATCCGTAGCTTTAAATCAACAACCCGAAGACAATAAAACTAAGACCCCCGACATTACAATTGATTTCAAGCCATTTTTTGCTCAAGTCAATCCACTTTGTGCACCCCTAAAAGAATTAATTAATGCAATGGATGCCTTTCAAAAATGCTCCACAGCCATCGCCCAAAGCAAGACAAAAAACGAACACACAAAGCTTTTCCTTACTCGTTTTATTCAATCAAATAAGCTCATTGGTGCGTTAAAAAAGTTTAAAGTTCCAACCTGCAAAGAACTATTTTTTGACTCTGCCATGTGCGAAAAACTGCAATTGGCCTTAGCTGCTCTACTAATAAACCCAGATACGCTCGACTCCAAACTTGTAAAAAAAACTTATCATTACCTAGAAATCCTCGCACTCAAAGACAATCTCCTAAAAGAACCCGCTGAAGAACCCTTAAAAATCGTCTACGCCTTCATACATAAATTTGCTCAAAAAACAGCCAAATTTATCCCTGGTGAACTAAACAGAGACCCTCAAAAAGTGATAAACTCTCTTGCTAAATCGAGCGTTTTTTCCAATGGCGACTTTGCGGTAATAATAAAAGGCGATAAAAAAACCAAAACCTCTCTCGATCAAGAAATTCAGAACATTGCACCATCGATCCATCTCATCATGCGCAAACAAATTCTATGGGAAGATATTCCAGGATCCATAAAAAAACCAACGTCTAAAAAAGATCAGACCACTCGATATCACGAGATTACCTTCTGTTTCATTCCCTTTTATACCGAGTTAATCGACCTGATAAAAACCGGAATATTAATGGCAGAAAAACAGAACAAAACGTCCATCCCTTTTGGATTAGAAGAACCCAAAAAGACATCTCTCAACAAAAAGAAACCCGCAAAAAAAATCAAAAAGCTACTCCCAAAAGATAGCTCCCCAGAACCAAAAGCAGAAGTAAAAAAGGACTCCTCTAGCTCCATAGAACTACCCACAAAAGACGAAGTCAATGAACTTGTTAACTACCAAAAGAGAAAAACCATTAATAGTTTTGATGGGAAACTGACCGTTCTCTATCGTCCCGAGACGAAAAATAGCACAACGCTACTAATACGAAAGCCAAAAAAGACTACAAAAATAAGCGTTACATCCTTTGGCCTAAATACTAACTCCCCTGAAAAACAAGATCTTTTTCACAAAGCAATTGTTACTCTACTAAACAGACAATGGCTTTTAGAAAATGGCCGGTTAATAATCTACAAAAATGATCCTAGCACAGAAGATCCACGATTTAATCACTTCTCCGAAAAGTATCACATTGATCCTAAGAGACTCAAATCTGGAGATATGCTTGTTATTTTCTCTGGTTATTTATGTACAGGGCCCACTATTGCATATAAAACCTTTGAGAAGATTAAAGAAATGGCTCTAAAAGATAAATTACCTTCAAAAAGCATTCGAAACCATCTCTCATCCATTTCCAATCCAAGTGTACGCAAAGGTGCTGGTATCTGCATCATCAGGGATATAAACAACATAAAAACCGTAATTCACTCCTGCTTCCACGAAACAGATCGCAAAAACTAAGAAAAGCCAGCCAGACTTCTTTTATCAATCTGCTTGGCAAATTTCATGCAAATAAATCGCTTTGATAGTTCTATAAATTAAAACCACTATCATTAAACCCGAAATCCCTAAGAAGCTGATAAAAATGTATTTAAATGCAGCCAGCTTGCTTACATTAAACATAAGCGCACTAGCAGTGGATACAGCCGTAAGCGGGAAAGTAAACGCCCAAAGAGAGAGATAGAATCGTTTGCTAATAAACGTACGCACATTTAAAAGTAATAGAAGCGCCAGGAAGAACGAAAAATAATACAAAATTCTTGAAAAGCTGTCCACCTGATGCGTTAGCTTAAAATAAGAAATAAATGCAATTGCGGGTGGTGCTATTAAAATAAACATCGTTGGTTTAATTTTCTCCGACAATGAGGGATGAAAAAAAATCCTATAGACAATCATAGTCATAAGCATTATCCAGAAAAGTAAGCCTATACTAAAGAAAGGCCACAAAAGCTCTCCTGGCACAAAAGCGCTTCCCGCAACCGGTATCAGCAGATTCCCTACAACCGGAATAAACCAGATAGGACTTAGATGTTCTATTTGATAGCGATCATGTTTAATCCACTGGCCCATAATCACAAAAGTAAACATCACGTGAATTACAGCTCCTATAAGCCATACTCCAAAAGATAGAACATGTGAAAAAGGAAGAAGCGCTATAGAAAAAAGCAATAAACTTACAGAAAACGTAGGGAAGAAGCTTATTTTAATAGGATGTTTAAATTCTTTTACAATTTCCTCTTTATGCAAAAAAAACTTTGCAAGATAAACAGCTCCAATACTAAAAAAAACAACGGACGAAGTCACTAAAACAACAAGAGGAACAGTCCCTGGTATTTCAATTATCTCAACAGCCTTTTCAAGCGCAATTACAAACCCAACAAGCCCCATCACTATAGAAAAAAAAGAGACAGGGAAATGGGGAATTCTTCTAGTAAAATCCATAAATATACACCTTATACATAACTGCTTTTTAATAGGTCATCCCAAGTATAACACGTTTTATTGTGCCAAGAAGCCATTAAAAAATACCCTCAGACAACTTTTTATTCTTTTGCTAAACTAAAACCTGTGGCATAAAATCAACTATTTTAAAAATAATAGGAAGATCTCTGGCTATGAAAAAACTAGTCCTCTACCTAGTCATCGCACTACCCTCTGCCACTTATTTATCAGCCGATCAAACCCGCAATTCAGGCAAAGAGCGTTTTCTAACTACCCACCCCCTCCATTCCCTCCATTCCAACGGCGTGCGCTCGCTTTTCAGGGAAAGCCCTGCCACCCTTCTTTACGATCTTGCCTACATCTACTCAGCATCGTCACTAGTTTTTGGAAATTCAGTTACATATAACCGAGACTCCTCTCTTTCGCAGATCATTTCATGCATAATCGCAGGATATGCCGCAGCCGCATTCAGCACACTGTGTCATGAACTAGGACATGCTGTTGCCGCTCGCTTTTTAGAGAACCGTTCATCCACGGTCTACCTAGGAGGATCTCAAGGAGACTCACCCCTATTGACCGTTGGGAAAAACAAAAAAATTATAGTCTGTGGCCTTAACCCCTGCCGAGGCGAAACCACAATTCCACGGTTTAGCCGAGACCGTCAGTTCAATTTCAAACGACTGGGCGTAAATCTTGCTGGCGGAGCTGCCTCTATTCTTGCTGCATTCACTATAAAAGCATCCGTCTATCTGTGGCATCACCGATCAAACTTTCAAAGGTGGCCAACAGAAACATTAAAAGCAGCCTACGCACACGCCTTCTCTCTTGATCCTATAACCACATCAGGTCTATTCAGCATGTTTTCCCCATTTCCAGCAGACAATGATGGCGCTTACTGGCGCACCTTCCTCCTTGGCCCTTCTTAATAAGAAAATCCTATATACACAACATAGAACAAGATGGACTCGCTTTTATTTCTTGCCTTTTTTTTAATAATTGCTAAACTGATAATTGTTTACATTGCATATTAAACACTCAATAATTTTTAAATGGAACCAAAATGATCAAAAGTAATAAAAATATAGCTTCATACTCCGCCATACTTTTATTAGTGCTATCATCCAGCTCGCTACATTCCATGGACATCCTGTATAATTCAACCAATTCTTACCCTATAAATCCCGCGCCCACTAGTTCTCAGGTCAACTCATTTTCATCTATTGAGCCGTGCTTTGAACCAAAACTAAGCAAAACTGCGTTAAAAAAATGGCTCAAGATCGACGAGCACAAACGCTTTCTCACACCCAACAATAAACATCTTGATACCCAACCATCTCTGTGCCACTTTTTGATAAACGAAACAGCTATAACAAATAAAGCCTTTGGAACATTCTTATACCTCTGCAAAGAATATTCCAAAGGCTTTTCAAAAAAGAAATTCGTCTCCGCCGTAGATTTCGACGGGGAAACACCTTTGCATCGTACAGTGACCAAAGGACTCTTCTATCTGGTAGCACCCCTATTAAAAGCGGGAGCAAATATTAACAGCACCACAAAGAACATTCATGATACCCCGCTACACATGGCCTGCCGAAAAGAAAATAACCATCTCTGCATCAAGATCCTTCTAAAGTACTCACCTCGCGTGACTAGCAATCTACAAGGCCGCACCCCTTTACATGAAGCCGCAATCAAAGGTGATAGAAAAATCATCAACTCCTTATTATATGCGCGCGCACCTATTAATACCCAAGATATTGATGGACGCACAGCACTACACCTAGCATGTATGAAAGGAAATTCTAAAACTGCACACACGCTGATCAACAACAACGCCGCTTTGGATATTAAAAATAATTTTGGACAAACACCCTTACATGAAGCTGCTATAAGTGGAAATAAAGAAATTATCAACGCCCTAATAAATACCAAAGTAAATCTTAATGCCCAAGATAACAATGGACATGCCGCTCTACACCTAGCATGCATAAAAAGAAATTTTGATGCAGCGCTAGCCCTCATCAATCACAACGCATTACTAACTATCAAAAATAAACAGGGTAAAACACCCCTGCACGAGGCGGCCCAATCGGGATATCTAAAACTTGTTAAAAAACTTTTTAAACAAAACAAAGCCTTAATCAATGACATGGACCTTGCAAACGATACCCCCCTAACCTTAGCCTGTCAGACTGCCGCTGATATGTTCAAAACAAACCACCCACCAGAAAATAGCAATCCATTTGCAACTATCGGCTTTTTGGTAATAAACGGAGCCTCACTAAATGCAAAGAATAAATATGGAAAAACAGCTCTAAAAATTCTATTCTCCCCCTCACAGATCACCACATCCTATCTTGGTAAGATTTACAATGGGTTCGAGCACTTCTTTAAAGGAGAACTCAATTCTCTTCCTTCCCATCTCGACACCATAGATCCAAACGGAAAAAAGCTCCTTCAAGAAGAACTTATTCTTATTTTACAATGCCTTGTATCCGCAGCAAGTCCCCGCATCAATGCCCATGACTTAGAAAAACTCATGGGTAAAAATCTCGTACAACAGAGCCAAGTATTCTTTGGGATAACTCCCGTTAAGTTTTCACAAAAAACAGATGCATTACGCTTCGAAAAAAAATGTAAAAAAATCGTAAAATCCGTCACCTTAACCTACAAAATAAAATAAATAAATTAAGGAGGTCCTCATGCCCGCTACTAATGTCTACCTATTAGCACTTCTCTGGTTGACCTCATATCCAATAGCCCTCCTTGCAATGAAAGAGTATAACAACACTACCACACTCTCATTCAAAACTATGCTTAACACACTCTCTTCTATAAAAGTAGATAACAAGGAAAATATCAAAGAAGAGTCTCCACAAGAACGCCTATTATCCTTCGCACACAAAGGGAATATTGACGGCATAAAATCAATTCTATCCATCCACAAAGAGCTAATTAATGCTCATGATCCTGCATACAACCGCTCCATACTCCCCCTACTAATAGATGCCGGAGCAAAGCTTAATGAACTTGAAGACCTACTACAGTTCTGTTCTAAATTGGATAAGAAGTTTCAAGAGAAATCACTAATAGCAGACGCCGATTTTGATGGAGAAACCCCTCTGCACCGTGCTGCGTTAAAAAACCGAGCTGACTTATTAGATCTTCTTTTAAAACACACCCCTATAAACAGCCCCTCCAAAAACGGCGATACTGCTCTACACCTAGCCTGTTCTTATGGTAGCCTAAAGGTTGTAGAAAAACTTCTTACCAAAAAAGACATTTTAATAGGCACCCTAAATAATCATAACCGCACTCCCTTGCACAATGCATGTCTTAGTGGAGAACTTGAGATTACAAAGATACTTGTAAGTCACCAAGCACTACTTAACTCAATGGACCTTGAAGGATCCACGCCCCTACATTTAGCGTGCAAAACAACACATAGCAATCGCCTGCAAATAATCGCATTTCTTATAAAATCTGGCGCATCATTAACCTTTAAAGACAAACTAAATCGTCGCCCCATAGACCTAATCTTCCCTCCTACCACAACCAGTCGAAAACTATTTCTTACGTTGTGCGCGCTAGATAAATTTTTTGAAAATGCCCCTTTTAAAAAAACATGGGACCTCTGTGAAAAAGAGGCACTTCCAGCTAATATAATCTCTTCTGCAAAAGATTTTACACTACACATCTGCTCACCACTAGAACCCAAAAAACTCAACAAACAGACCGAGCAAAAATTTGATGAGCTATTTGGCACGAATGCTTCACACATTCGTATACATAAAAGCAAAGGCTCTTCAACTACACTTAAAAAACCGAATGAAAAAAAATCAATCTGGACATTCGCATTCAAATAAACTCCACCGTGTTATACTCGCCACGTGTACTTGATTGCCCCAAAAAACTCCTTACCAAAAAAGGTGGATTATGCCCTGCATCAAACCTCAAAATCCGCAACTTCCTGCGTGCATCAAACTCGTTATATTTGATTGTGACGGAGTATTAGTTGACAGCGAAACCTTATCCTATCGAATCTATGCCGAAGAATTTGCTCACGAAGGTTTTAATAAAACACCCGAAAAACTTATGAAACTCATGTCAGGCTTTAGTCTAGATGATATGCTCAAAACCGTGGCGTCACTACGCGGATCTCCCTTACCACCCGACTTTAAAAAACGCCTCAATGCCCACGTCCTCACCACTTTTAAAACAGAACTTCAGCCAACGAAAGGAATCGTTGACCTTTTAACTGCACTCAAACATCACTCTATTCCTGTCTGTATTGTTTCAAACGGAGAAGCTGATCGTGTTGAATGCGCCCTCAAATCCGCAGGCCTAAGTCACTTTTTTGATAAACAACACCGTTTCAATGTCCGACTCGTAGAACATGGGAAACCCGCGCCCGACCTACTTCTCTATGCTGCACATGCACTAAAAATAAATCCATCCGAATGCCTGGTTATCGAAGACAGTGGTACAGGAATTAAAGCAGCTCAAGCAGCCTCTATGGCCGTTATCGGCTTTTTAGGCGCAAGCCACGCACAGAATAATGGCTACAAAGCTAAAATTAAAGATGCAAAACCCTCTATTCTGGTCAATTCAACCCAAGAACTCATAACCACCCTGTTTTCTCAAAGTTAATTAAAAAATTAATAAACAGATTTACAGCGGTTAAGTTGACAATAATTTCAATTATGCTATTATGATATATAATATTTAATTTAAGCTAAAAAAGAGCATAATATGAAAAAAAGAAATGTATTAAAAACAATCACCCTAGCTCTATGCATAACCGCATCAACTCAAACAGAGTGCGTGCTTTTTCCAACCTCCTTTAATGCGCTCTATAGCCTTATATGGAAATACTTAGAAAACAGCGCACGTTTCATCAATCCTTTTAATATTATCAAGCTCTATAGCTTTTTTACGACCAAACCTTATAAACTTACGCCCACTTACAAACATACGCACGTAGGATTTATTAACTCTGGCGTCAATTGTTTTTTTAATGCCACACTTACCCTCTTTCTACACAACCCAGCTATTCGCGAAAAGCTTTTATCCCATAAAAAAGACAATAACAATACAAAGTTCATAGAATCACTTATATCTCTTGCAGATTCTATTGAATCTCCCCAAAATGACTGTGCCTTAGATCCTACAAATGCGCTTGACCAGTACTATAAATCACATCAAGAGATAGAAAACTTGTTGAACAACGAAGGAGGCGATGCAAATGAAACAGCTCTTAACTTCATCAATAATTTAAATAGTATCATGCCCCATACTTTCTCGAACAATGCTCTATGCTTTAAGACCTGTCAAAACTGTAAAAAAACCTCTCCAAGTGGAACTCGTCCCGGGAATGCCTTTTCTACTAATCTAAAAAAATCCTTAAAAGGGGCCTTAAAGGATGATGGCTACACCGCCACAGCTACAGGTAAAGTTGGCGTAGACCTTGATGAATCCTCTAACAAAAAAAGGATCACGGTTAATCTCCAAGAAAATTATTCCGGTCACTCTAAAGACGTAACAGACGGGGCACACTGCACCAAATGTAACAAAAAAGATATCAACCTAGCACAGACCTATAAATTTACACAACTGCCAGAACACCTATTAATCATGATCAATAGAACCTCGTATAACAAAACAACCTATCAACCCGTAAAGAATATGGATCCTATAAAGATCCCCTTCGCTTTAGATATGACGCCGTACTGCATAACCTCTCTCGCAAAAAAATCTCCGCACTATGACCTCGCCGGCTTTATTGTACAGATAGGCAAAAGCGCACAGGGGGGTCACTATATCTGTTATATGAAGAAAAATAAAAACTGGTTCAAGTTTAATGACGCAAAATCGGTAAAAGAAATCGATCTACCAAAGATACAAAAGATGCTCTCTGGGAGTGCCTATAAGGGAAACGCAACCCCTGTGGTGTTCATGTATAACCAGATCCAAAAATGATTAGTCTCGAATAAACCGCATAAAGAACAAGGGGTTTGTGTGCAATAAAAACATAAGCGCAGATCGGGCAACAACATATGCACCAAACCCAACCACCAGCACCCCTGCAACCGCATTAGCTCCTAGAACAAAACGTGCGGACATCTTCCCCTTGAACGAATAGACAACAAAGGATAAAAGCATCCACCAGAGCAGTGCACCTGAGAAAACACCCGCAACAACGGCCAACCGCGATGCAACACCCCCAGAAAATACTTTCAAGACAGAAAGAATTCCAACAAACGTAAAAAGTGTCATAGGATTTGCAAAGGTCAATCCAAACGTTGAGAGGTACATCGAGAAATAGGACGTTGCACGCGCCTCTCCTGAACTCTCAAGCAGAGGAGGTTTTCTCAAGAAACTAAACCCTAAATATACCAAGAAAATCCCGCCTAATAACGCGAAAATCGCTTTATACCCTTCTAAAAAACCTGAAGCTGCCGCAAAACCAAACGATGCAACTAACGCATAAACCACATCTGCAGTTGCCGCGCCCAAGCCGGTCATCAACCCTCCAAGTAAACCGTAAGAAAGCGTAGCCCGAATACAGACTATGCCAACGGGTCCAATAGGAACTGCTACTGCAAAACCAAGCACTAGCGCCTTGAGAAAAAGAGGAAGTAATAGCATAGATTTGTCTCCGCGCCTAAACCATATTTCTAATAATCATACTACCACAAAAGGGCTAAACTTCGCAATCATTGCTCACAACCTTTAAAACAACCCTTATAAAACCCATTCTTTATGATAACAATTTCTTATTCTTCTTGATTTGAAAAAACGAAAACGCTATCCTGATAAAGTACGGAGAGATGGCTGAGCGGTCGAAAGCGACGGTCTTGAAAACCGTTATCCCGTGTGAACGGGATCGTGGGTTCGAATCCCACTCTCTCCTCCACGCGACCCTGCCCAACATCGTTTCTTTAATATCCATTCTTGCAATTCCTATCTTTAAGCCAAACAAAATATCTCACACATCAGCCGACTTTTGTAACCATGTTGGGTAAAGAAAAACAACCGCCCCGATAAAAGCCAAAACTGCACAAGCTGCTCCCACCAAAAACATAGCCGACACGCCAAAGGCGTCCCATAAAAGACCAGCTCCTACACTAGAAACCAAGGTGGCCATCCCTGATATAAGGCTAAAAACACCAAACGCGGTACCCCGCAAGTCTGACGAAGAAACATCGGTTATCATTGCCGCCAACACCCCTTCAGAAAAAGCCAAATGCAATCCCCATAAGACAAGTCCACACGTCAAAGCACCCACTCCTCCAGCTCCTGACAGCACTAGATTAGCGCCCACTAACATTAGCGCACCTATAAGCACTACAATCTTTCGACTCACCAAATCTGATAACACCCCCGCTGGATAGACAGCAGCTGCGTAGACCACATTCAATCCAACCATTACTAACGGAATAAAGGTCATAGGCACTCCACTTACGCTCGCCTTTAAAATCAAAAACGCCCCACCAAACCGGGCTAATGCCAAAAAGCCTCCCACCAACACTATGCCCCAGTACGTAGACCCTAAACGCCTCACCTCACGAACCTTAAACCGATTCCGCACCTTTTCGGCCTGCACAGACGATTCAGGTTCTTGCACGCCCCACACCAAAATAAGCACTGAAATAAGAGCAGGAAGAACCGCAATCCAGAGGACAGCACGGATATCACCAGAAAATAATAAAAGCCCACCCATAGCCAAAAGAGGCCCTAAAAAAGCGCCTACAGTATCCAACGCCTGTCCTAAACCAAACGAAGCTCCTCGCAGGCTTTCAGGAGCTATCTCACCTAAGAGAGCATCACGAGGAGCTCCTCGAATTCCTTTGCCTATACGGTCAAAAAAACGAGCCGCACCTATAAGGCCTAGCGAATTGGCTAGCGGGAAAAGGGGCTTTGTCAGAGCAGACAACCCATACCCCAGCAGAGTCAAAAACTTTCTCCTACGCAAATAATCGCTCAAAACACCAGAGAACATTCTCACCACTAGAGCGGTAGCCTCCGCAATACCTTCAATAAGACCTACGGCTGCTTTACTGGCGCCCAATGTCGTAACCATAAAAACAGGTAGTAGACTATGGACTAACTCAGATGAAGTATCCATAAAAAGGCTGACTAACCCTAGTGCCCACACACCCCGAGGAATAAGACGTAGTTGAAAAAACACCCTGTAATTCGGAATTTTTATAGACATAGGCCTCTCCTTTATAAAGCTTTCTTACTCCCAAATTTCCCCGTAGTGTATGCAGTGCACCATTGTTTGTCCAGAGAGCACATACCTTTTTATCTCAAGCCACAATCACCTCCGTACGCCTTTTAAAAACGGATACTCCCCCCAGTTCATAAGCAGGGCACAAAGCGTGTCCGTGGCTTTTAATAGACAAAAAGCCAAAGCTTACGGCATTAAAAACCCCTGGATTTTTAAAGATCCAGGGGTTTTTGTGTAATAAAAACTTTTTTTTCTTACCGTTCTGGTGCCGGTTCAAAAGAACTGTTTTGATTATTTTGTTGACCGTCCTGCTCATCATCTTCCTCATCAGGAGAATCAATATCCTCTTCCTCAAAATTAAGGTCTTCTTCTTCAGAATTAACCACTTCAGGCATCTCTTCATCCTCATCAGAATCAAACGAATCCTGCAAAAATATAGGCCTGAAAACAATTCCATCCTGACTATTTTGGACCCCTAATCTCTCAAATGAAAACTCTCTGTTGACCATCACACCTTGCAAGCTATTTACAATCGCAGTTACAAAAGAAAAGAAGTTATTTTGAAACGCAGAAATATTTGAATTCTGACTGATAGTAGGACTAATTACAACGCTATCAGAATCTGTTTCTTGAACGTTTATGTTCGATATCAAAGCTCTTTGCTCTAAAGTCCAGCGCCCGAGAAGCGCATTAGCCACACCTTGCATAAGCAGTTGTCGCTGCCTCGTTCTCATATTTTGTTGCACACTAGGCGCGCTTTGCTGATTGCTCTGATTACTTATATTAAACGGGACGCTGTTTTTTTCTAATTTTGCGTCAGCCTGGGACACCCACACTGCTAAAAAACCAGCCGAAAGAATCACCTTATAAGATGTTTTTTTCATCGATTATCCTTATATTTTATAAAACAACCACGTAAAATACATTTTGCATAAAATTATGTTCCTATTATATCCGCACATAAATTTAAATAAAACAAAAATCTGTTTTTTAACTACTTAAATACATTATTATTTTAAAATAGCAATAAATTTTTAAAATAATTAAAGCCCTAACAGAGAAAGCCCTTATTAAAAAATGCGCTAACTATCTGGTTGCAACAGATTAAAATTGATTCTTTTTTATCTTGAATTCCCGTATCAGTACTTACCTGTATATCTGTTTTCCATTGTTTACTATCTTTATCAGACTTTATAACAAAATCTCTTGCCCAAAACGCTCTTTCTTCGGTTCGATTATGTTTTTTTGTTCTTTGTGCATCACGCTCTAAAAGGATCTCTAACGGTGCATAAATACGTACTTTAAAGACAATAGCTCTTAGAGAGAGAGTCTGCTCAACCCAGTCTTCATAAGTATTTGTATCAATAATAACATTACACTCTGTTTCAAGTAGCTTTTGAGTCGCACTTACAACATTTTCTAATGACTCCCCCACTTCATCAAAGTCAACAACGCGCCAAGACGCCTTATCCGTTCTTAACAGTCTTTGCAACTGAGCCGCAATAGAAGATTTACCTGAACACGAACTACCCATCACAATTATAATGGAATGCTTGAGTGTTGTTGGCGTTATTTCTGCAGGAACTATCTTCGTGACATAGACAAACAAAATAAACACAAGCCTTTTCATATTATATTCCCCATACAAAACCAACTGCTTTTCTTTAGCCATTCTTATGCAACAATTATAAAAAATTTTTAATAAAACAGGAAATTACGCAAACGTGCACCCAAAACCTGCATACTCTTTCACAAAAACAATAAAGCCCCACAAGTTCACAGTTTTTTCAACTTCAACTCTTGACCAATGCAAATAATTTATATCAAAATGAACTTATGAAACATGGTGCGAGTAAAATAAAAGTAATAGAGAGATTTATATGAAGGTCACACAGACACCAAAACAAGCATGGTTAATGAGCGTAGTCCTAGCCGTCTCAACCATCTTTGCAGCCAACAACACCCACTCTCTTGCGCCACAGTTTATCAAAGGCACCACGCTTTTTGAGCACAAGAAGACCGAGATTAAAGGCACAAAAGATAGCTCCACGCTGCCCATCTGGCTAAAATATGGTATTCCTTTTGGCATGGTATTTATCGAAACGCACATCGTTGAAAATTACGCACGATATGCCCCTAAAGATGCCTCTACGTCAAAACTTCTCAATGAACTCTTTAATGTAAATACCCCAGATTTTCGTATACCCGACCCCAATAAAAGATTCGCAGGCAACTACCTTACCCCTAAGGATATGGGAAAAATAATCCGATTAATTTTTGAATCTAGATCGGTTGCACCTCCCCTTGAGTCAGTTAAAGAAGAAAAAAAGAAAAGCGCAAAAAAAGTAGTTGAAAAGCCTAAGAAGGAATTACTTGAGGAAAAGCTCAGAATTTTGAAAGCCGATATTAAAAAACGACTAAAAGACCAAAAGAGCACGATTAAAAGTAGCAGCTTCAACTCATCATTTAAAAATTTTACAGAGTCACTTGTAGGCTCCCTTGAAGAATGCAACTATTGGAAATCAACTAAAGCCCCTCTCTACCCACCGCACACTACGCTTTACTTGCTCTACGGCTTCATTTACAAAAAAACCGAAAATCGTGCTGATTTAGAAAAATTCTTTACCGCCTTGTGCACCAAGCCTGCAGAGCCAGAAAAAAAGCAACCAGAACAACAGAAACTAGCACCTATTACCCCTAGTGCGATAGACCTATTAACACAAGCAAATCCATCTCTAGGCAAAAATTGGGTCGATGACGAATTTGATTTAAAAACACTATCCAAGTATTCGCTAGACCCTACAAAATTAAAGGTCTTCAAACGCTTGGATTTTGAAGAGATTCTGGCAGCGGGAATTACTCAAAATTGGGCCGCCTCCGGCATGGCCCCTATTTTCCAATATGGAGTAGTTACTTCAAAAATATATCCAACGATTTCATTCCCAGACTGCTTTGAGTCCAATTTTCGCACTATATTCAACATGATTGCATTTGATCGAAAAACATCACTTCTGTCTGCAGAAACATTAAAGGCTAACGCCCCGGGAACGCTGCAAGAATTACTACAATTCTACACTAAGCATCCAGGTAAAAAACAAGCGGACAATAAATCTATAGCCCCCTTCACAGCCTCAGATCTTCAAGATAAAGATCTAAGCGCTGCATGGATTGACGAGGTAATCAAGAACAACATTCCCTATGCCACGTACATTGAGCTTTTCGATAACAACGGCACCCTAATTAAACAGGCTCAGCTCCCCCTAGGCCCGTTCTTCATTTGTCTGCCAGACAATAGCAGTCTACTCAAAGGTAAAACTGTAAACGATAAAGGCTTTTATGAAAATGCTGTAACCATTGGCGGAAAAGAATACAATGCATTTACTCCAAGCAGTGGACTTATTGGCTATGAGCTTGCGCCCTATACGCATACCTTCATTTTTATCATTAATCATCTATTGGGCCTCAATCTATTCAAAAATGAGAATATCGAAGAAGAATTGGTAAAACCTGACTTTGAAAAAACCTATACACAAAAGCTTTCAACAGTCGCTCCATTTGCAAACATTAGTTTAAAAACTGCAGGAACCATGGATACCCATACGATTACAACAACTTCACAACAAAAATTTGTCTTAAATCTTGATAAGGGATATCACACCTTTATAAGTCCCATACTAGCCCCTAAAGATACAGATCAAAAAAAGAATCTGTTAGACATACTATCAAAAAACAACGCCCTTAGCCCTGAAATCCTGTTAATTCTCACCCATGCGTTTGACCTGAATTCAACACAAATCACCCGCCTCGATTCCATAGATCAAAGCTTCTTATTCCAAGGCAACTGGTTCCTTAATAGTGGTAAAATTGAGGCTATTAAAAACCTGGCACAGGCGGCGGAAAAAGATTCTAAAAACAGAGAATTTTACTTTACAGTCATTAAGAACATTTATGCTAAATTCTATTTTGTGGAAGGTGATTGGACAGATTATGCATTTCTAATCCAAGCAATTGAACCCTATTTACAAAGTAATGAACCGTTAAAAAAACTCATTTTTAACTATGCGCAAGAGAAAATAAAGGACTTAGAGAACTGGCAAGATAACGACTCTCGCTGGCAAACTATAATGCAAAACTTTCTCGAAAATTCATCACTAATACTGGTCGTCACGGACCTATTAGAAACTGGCAACTCACAAACCATCAAACGCTTTTTTGAGATTGCCAAGCCATTCAACCATATCTCGTCCTGGAAGGGGCCCGAAGGATTTAATACTCTTGTAAAACTTATAAGCAAGGATTGGACGAAGGAAGAGATGAAGAAAGTCACCACTAAAACTTATGCCAATAACACTATCCTTACATTAGCCTCAGCTAACAACCATCCTAACGTAATGCACGCAATTCTTAATTTTATAGACAATCTGGATGACGCAAATTTAACCAACACTCTCCTTAACCATAAGAATGAAAATGGAGATAACCCTCTAGAGAGCACCTTAATTTTAAAACACCCCACGGTAACTCTAGAACTGCTGCACTATATTAATAATTTGAAAAACACGGAATTAAAAAAGAAGCTTTTAACGGAAGGCAACAAAGACGTCATTAGATTAGCCATAACAACAAAAAACCCTAAAGTGATTGACGCCATTTTAAATAGCTTAGACCATCTCAATGACATAAATTTGAAAAAAAACCGTCTTGCTAAAGTTTACTATAACAACAACATTCTAATGCACGCAACAGGCATTGGAACGCTAGAGATAGTAAAAATAATCCTCAACGCACTCGGAAGCTGCAATGACCAAGCATTAATTAAGACAATCCTAACTCAAACGAACTACCAGGGATATAGCGCACTCTTATTTGGCGCCGAAAGCGCCCACGGCATCCGGGATCAAAACCTAGCAACTTCTATTCTAAGATTCATGGAAAAATGGATTAAAGATAAAGAGACCGCGAAGAAAATTCTCACTCAAACAACCACTCGCGGAGACAACGCATTTACGTTGCTTATAACCTCAGGATACCTCGAGGACATGAAAACATTACTTAAGTTCATGAAAAACTATTTGGGCATAGAAGAGCAAAAAATTATGCTTTCCGCAAAAGTGGAAGGAAAAGATGCCTTTGCTCTAGCCAAAATGGTAAACGCATCCCAAGAAATGGTTGAATTAATAACCCATGCCATGAAAAATGTGGGGCTAATAAAATAAGCCGTTTAAATAAGAAGATGGGGGATCCTGGATAAATAGTATCCAGGATCCCCCATCTTCTTATTTATCTAAAACTTACAAATAGTACCCCACCACCACCAAGAACGACCACTCTTTAGGTTGCTCTGATTTGGTCTCAGACTTTTCTTTCGACACTTTCTTATCGTCCGTCTTCTTTTCAGTTTTTGAATCAGACCATGTCACTTTTTTATCCACAAGTACGATATCAGAAGCAGGCTTTTTCACCTCTTTGCCATCTTGCCCCGCACTTGCCACCACCTGAGCCGCTACGTTTGACTTTAATGGCGTCTTTTTTACCTGCTTAACATAAGCTTTGAATGGGAAGCCCTTAAAATTGACATCCACCCATCCACCGCCCTGCTTTGCCACAGACATCATCTTATCAATTACCGGGTAACCCTTATCATCCAAAACGGTCTTTTCATCAAACCAGATGCGATCACGGTCAGTTCCATGGGCTAAACAGATTCCATCATCTGAATAGACCGACACAAAAAGATCGCCGCGTAAGAATTCATCACCCTCTCCAGAAAAAATGTTCAGGGAATCGACAATAGAATGAGAATCAAAGTAAGATACCGCCTTTTCAGCCAACGTACGTGCCGCAAATTCTTTTACCACAGGCCAATACCCCGCACCCACTATAAACTTACCATCTGGGACCTCTACATACTCAACGTAGATGGTTTTTGAGGCACGTTTATCTTGGAAGGTGATCCATCCGCTACCATGCTCTTTAGCGACCCTTAAAATCTCTTTAACAACAAACTTACCCTCAGAATCCCTAATGTTTGCAAGGTTTTGACCCAAGAAGATAGGATTTTCGGCATCTGCTAAAATGGTGCCTTCAAGGTTATAAACAAACATGCGCAACGGACCTTGAATAAATTTACCGGCGTAGCTTGAAAAATCACGAAATGCTATGTCCGATCCATTAGCCTTTAGATAGTTAACACCCCTTTTGACATAATCACGGATCGTGTCATCATTCACACTAGGATAATACCCGCACCCAAGGATAAACTGTTTTCCAGTCCGAGGATCAACAAAGCCTTCAACATATGCACGTTTTGGAATTCCATCTTCCTCGTACTCGACCCATCCTCGTCCACTCTCTCTCACTAGACGAATAATAGCCCGATTACGATACCCGCCTCGCGAATCTTTCCAATCTAAGCGATTCTGCCCCACAAACGCTATATTACGTCCATGCGCATAGGCATTACCATCCGTATCATAGGCCCAGAGATATAGATCCCCGCGAACAAAAGGCCCCTGAGGATTATTAATCTGTTGAAAAAGCTCATTGGCCCCAAACTTTAAGGCATAGGCAACAGCTTCTGCAATAAGTTGTTGAGTTAAGAATGCCGCGGAGTCAGGGTAAAAACCACATCCGAGAATGTAGTAATACCCTTCTTTTTCAACCAATTTCACATAAGAGTATTTAGATGCATGGTTCCAGGTATAACTTACCCAGCCACCCTTTACACCACGTTCAAGCATAGAATCCAAAAATGGTTTTTCTAAAATACCTGCCGCAACAGGAACTCCCATTGCCTGCGCCGAAACAGCCTGAGGATCCTGGCTCTGCGGCAGTGCTAGCTGCCCTGAAGCACCCGGAAATGCAGGCGCTGTGCCCGCAGAAACACCGGAATGTTTGCCAAACACTTTCCAGATATTCCACTCATCTGCATCAAAGTAGCATTCTCCGCCCTCTCCAAAGACAAAAGGATACATGCCCCCTTTGCTCCATCGACTATCTGTCTCAAATCCCCGAATAGTAGCACCTAAAGTTCTTCCACCAAAAAATTCGACAGCCTCGCTCACAAATGTCTCAATTTTTTCCTTTTTCCTTTTGATCTGCTCATCACCAAAATCAGATGTATCCTGTGCAGCTAATGAAAATACAGTACACAAAGTGCATACGCACAATGCAAGATAACTTCTCATTACTACCCTCCTTCATACTCCAATGATAAAACGTTCTCCTTCTTTACTTCAGACTGTTACTCCTTACGGTTTCCCATAATGCGTAACAGATTAAGAAAGAGGTTAATAAAATCTAAGTAAAGCTGCAAAGCTCCCAACAATGCTATATTAGAAGCCATTTCATTGCTAACATCCGCCCGTTGAGCAAACTCTTTTATCTTCTGAATATCATAGGCAGTCAAACCAGCAAAAACTACAACGCCGATTATAGCCAACACAAGATCAAACGCTGCGCTCTTGAAAAACATATTTAATAAAAGCGCCACAATTATTCCCCAGAGTGCCATGCGTAAAAAAGAGCCCATTGAGGTTAAATCAGCCTTGGTTACCATGCCGTAGATTGCCATAAAAGCAAACATGCTTGCAGCCACGAAGAACGTCATTGCAATTGATGGCATGGTGTAAACAAGGAAAATAACCGACAGCGTCATCCCCGTTAACACGGAGTATAGGCCAAACATCATAAAGGCAGTTGTATAGCTTATAGAAGTTATAGCAGCCGACAATCCAATCGCAAGTCCCAACTCAGCTATTATGAGTAATAAGAATACCCAAGGCTTGCCCAAAACAACATTTCGAACAGAAGGCGAAGATGCCACGTAGAGGGAGGTCACTCCTGTAAGGGTCAACGCAAACGCCATCCATCCAAAAACACGTGTCAAAAAACTCTGTACACCTTCATATGACTGTGCATAGAACCGATCATTCATAAAATAACTCCTAAAAATGCATATATAATTCCATGGAGTAGCTTAAATAAACCCCCAAAAAAGCGCAATGGTTCATAGGGGGATTGAGAAAAACAGGCGCCGTTTTCTCTTTATACAAAATCTTGCATAAAAGCACCGACTTAAAGTAGGGTAAGGGGGATGATGAAGAACTTTCATAAAAAGGAGTCATATGAAACCACTTTTCCCTTGCATATTCGCTCTGACAGCGTTTATGCTCTGTGCTAACTTTGGAAGTAACAGTTCAACAGAAGGGCGTGCAAAACCACGAATTAGTTTTTACGGGACTCTAACCCCATCAGATGGAACCAAGTATCCTGTCAAAAACATTCTCATAGGAGGACTATATGAACATATACCCTTCTTTGCAATACCCGCCACAGAAAACAGTACGCCCTCAAACGACACCACCTATTTAGACCTTGATAACATTGACAGCATTAGACCTGCCTTTACCCTTGCAAAAGACAGTCTCCGCACATATAAAAATCGCGACTACCTAGAGATTGTTGTAACCTTGAAAAAGACATCTGGAAAAGAACCAGGTTCATCTGAGCGGCATTTTTTGGTTGATGCAAGCAGGAAGTTATTCTGTGATCAAGTAACCATTGCAGGCGACCTTGAAAAAGAAATTCTCTTTGAAGCCGTTCAAGAGCTCACCGTCTTGGGATTCAGACCAGGTGAAAAAAACAAGGGTTCCACAGACACCAAAGATAAATCGGCCGCAAAGGAAGCGTTATGCACCGAAACTAAAAAGAATCTGGCCGAACTTGAGGCAGAATCAAAGGGTCTTTTCCCAGATCTGATCAAAAAAATAAAAGAGTCGGTAAACTATATATGCGGCTACTAATAACTCCAATGTCATCAATCGAAAGGATATTACATGGTCATAACCATAACAAAAGATAACTACACTGCAGAAATTGAACAGGCATCAAAACCCGTTATCATAGACGTTTCTGCGTCATGGTGTGGACCTTGCCAGCGCATGAAGCCTATCTTCGAACAACTGGCCAGGGACCTTGGGCATCTCTACACCTTTGCCGAAATAAATGTAGATGAATCCCATGCCTTAGCCATGAAGTTCGGCGTCACCTCTGTTCCTTCCTTTATTTTCGTTAAAGATAATGAAATAAAAGGCAAAGAACGGGGCTACATGAGCGCAGACGACCTAAAGGCAAAGATCCGCACTATCTTTGGGTAACTGTTTTTTTGGGGCGCTCGCGTTTTAATGTTAAAGCTTCTTATCACGCACCTCGTAACCGAGCGCCTTCAACTTATCTCTAATTTCATCTGACTTCTTCCAATCTTTTGCCGCACGCGCCCTTTCACGCTCTGCAACAAGCGCTTCCATCTCCGGAGTTATCTCAACTTCCTTCTCAAGCAGCAGCTCAAGCGAAAGGCCAAGCAGCTTCACAAGCACCGTTTTAACCGCCCTAAGACTATCTGGCGCTCCTTGTAAACTCTGCAGATTTTCAAATACAACCCCCAATGCACCAGGCGTATTCAAATCATCACACAAAAATTCCATAATCTGACTAACAACCGGGTTTTTAAGATCAAGCTCTTCACTAATCTCAACCGTAGAGAACATGCGCGCCAAGCGTTGATAACTCTTTTGCATCATATCAAGGTCTGTAAACGAAAAATCTAGCGGAGAGCGATAATGATGACCCAAGAACATAAACCGCACGACCATCGGGTTATACTTCTCAAACAATTGCCGCAAGGTAAAGAAATTCCCTAGCGACTTTGACATTTTCTCTTTATCAATACGCACAAAGGCATTATGCATCCAGTAGTGCACATACTCGTGGCCCAAATAGGCTTCTGACTGAGCAACTTCATTTTCATGGTGCGGGAAAATTAGATCCATTCCACCGCCATGAATATCTATAAATTCCCCAAGATGTTTTTTTGACATCACAGAACATTCAATGTGCCACCCGGGTCTTCCCATGCCCCACGGACTATCCCAAAACCCACGCCCTAGCTCTCGCTTCCACAGAGCAAAATCCATAGGATCCCGCTTCTCTTCATTCACTTCAACACGTGCACCTGCAACTAACTCATCTAACGTCCGTTTTGAAAGCTTCCCGTAGCCAGGAAAAGAATTAACCGAAAAATAGACACTACCCTGAGCTTCATAGGCATACCCTTTTTCAACAAGTACCCGTATAAAATCGATAATCTCATCTATTGTGTCGGTAACACGCGGCTCACAAGAGGGGCGAAGACAGCCTAGCGCGTTCATATCGTCTGAAAAAGCCTTTATGTAAGTTTCGGCAATTTCTTTATAGCGCATGCGATCACCCAGCTCACGCTCTGCACGCGTTAATAATTTATCATCAATATCCGTAAAATTACGACAATACCGCACCTCATAGCCTATGCCCGAAAGAATTCGAACTAAAAGATCAAAGGTCACATTAACACGACCGTGTCCTACATGGGCAAAATCATAGGGCGTTATTCCACAAACATAGAGTGCTATTCGCTTATCATCATGTGGGATTATCAGCTCTTTTTTACCCGAAAGTGTATTGGTTACCTGTAGCTTATGCACCATATCTCCCTACTCATTAAAATGCTTGCTTTTCTTCCTCGACGATCCAGTCTTTCAAAACTCTTGAAGTGAAAAACTGGTTAAATTTCACAAACCTAGTATTCTATGGGGTATTAGCGATCGACATAGGACTTGACCGATTTGCAGGAGCAGTAGATGCTGCGAAGTCAGAACTACCATATCTCTCGTGTACAAATAATTGCCTTGGCAATTTTAACATGCTTGGTAAGCATTGCCAAACAAGTACACGGAGCCGAAAACAATTCAGACGCACAGAGCGTCTTACCATTAGCCCACGAAGCGAAACGCAGGGTATCACCCCGTCCCCTAATACGAAGTATTCAGGTGATAGGAAATAGTCTGGTAGCCACTTCAGCCATCAAAACTAAAATCCCCTTTGTTATAGGAGATTTTTTTGATGCGAAAAAAAGTAGCGCCATCATTCGAGCGGTCTATCGACTGGGGTATTTTACCAATATTCAAGTCGCAACCGAGCCCGTTAAAGATGGCGGCATCAATCTTCTGATCATTGTAGTTGAAAAGGAACGCATAAGCGGCGTGACATTTGAAGGCAACCATAACTACGCAGCAGAAAAATTGCGTAAAAAGCTCGATCTGACCCGCGTTAGAACCATGGACGAGCGCGAACTTTCAAACATTGCAGAACAGATTAGCAAAGCGTACCGCGAGAAAAATTTCCATCATGTAAAGGTTATCGGAAAACTATTACCGGCCGCAGATGGCTCAAAAGAAGCTCATTTTATAGTAGATGAAGGCTTAAAGACTCTTGTAAAGAAAGTTCGGTTTAAAGGCAACTGCACTATCCCTGATCAAGAATTGCGCTCACGCATCTTCACACGTGAAGACTGGGTCTTTGGCATGCTTGATAAATCGGGCACCTTCCATCCTGACGCTCTTTTACAAGACCGATACACTATTGAAAACTTATACCAAAGCAACGGCTTTTTAGCCGCACGTGTAGTAGACACCCAGACAGACGAGCGGTGCGATGGAACCATGGACATAACCTTTGTCATCGAAGAAGGTGAACTCTATACGGTACGTTGCGTCGAAGCTCCCGGCAATGATCTTCTCACAGAAGATCAGATTTTAGCACGAATTCCTGTAATGCCAGGCCAACTCTATTCCAAAGATCTTATTCGTACCACCATGGAGCATATGAGAACGCTCTGGGGCGAGTTTGGGTATATCTATGCAGACGTACAACCATCTATCCGTCCTGATGAAAAGACCAAATGTGTTGATATAACATTCCACACTGACCTAGGTAATTGTGTAAAAGTGAATCGAATCGACATCGTAGGCAACCAAAAAACCATAGACAAAGTCATACGACGCGAAATCCTCTTTGATGAAGGGCAGACGTTAACCAAAAGCCTCATGGACGAATCTAAACGTCGCATACAGCTGTTGGGATACTTTGATCCAAAAGATGGGGTCAATTGGCGCATAATAAAAAAAGATGATGACGAAGCTGATCTTGAGCTGATTGTAAAAGAGGTAAATACAGGGCGCATGGCGGTACAAGCAGGGTTTGGAATTCAGCCCGACTCACAATCTCCAACGGGAGGATTCTCTATTGGTGGATCGATTAATGACAGCAACTTCCGCGGCACCGGTATGCGATATGGGTTAAGTGGAAACTATGCTGTCGCAAGCAAAGCGGTAGACGCATTTGTTTCGAATGACTGGCTCTTTGACCGCCCTGTTTCAGGTAGTGTAAACGTCTTTTTACGTGATTCAACCTATGAAGATTATAAACAGACCATAGAAGAACCTATGGAACATACAACCGGTGGAAATGTTACTACGGGCTTTAGAATAGAACGACTAGGCTATGCGTCTGCAGGGCTTGGAATTGGATATGAAGATATCCGATACAAAACCAAAAACATTGCACAACTTATATATCCTAACGCACCAATACTACAAAATGCTCTACAATTGCAGGTTGATCGCTCATTCCAAGCAGGATCAGTGCTGTCGCTTATCGGCTCACTTGGTCAAGATTTACGCAACCATCCGATGTATCCAACCGATGGATACAACTGGATCATCGATGCAAAAGCTGGACTACCAAGACCTTCTAGCAATCTCGCCTTCTTTAAGATAGGGGTAAACGCCAATTGGCTTACACCTATTATTGCGGAATATGGGCTTGTCTTCCATGTACACGGTTTTGCAGGTCTTATCTCACCTGTACGCAATAAACTAATTCCTTACCGCGAGCTTTACCACATTGGTGGCCCTATGTCCGTACGTGGATTTAATTACGGAGAAATAGGTCCTCAATGCTTAAAAAGCTCTATTGGTGGAACCCGAGCCTTCTTTGTAAACATCGAATTACAGATACCTATCACGGCAGATGGGAATATGCGCTCGTGGATCTTCTATGATGGTGGATCCAGCTGGGATGCCCCCGATGCCGATAGAATTCCGCATGAACTTCTGCAAAATAACCACTTTGAGTATCGACACTCCGTTGGATTTGGATTTAGCGTCCAGAGTCCACAACCAATACGAGTAGATTGGGGCTTCAAGCTTGATCGTAAGAAACGGCGTGGAGAATCGGTTAGTGAAGTGCATTTTAGCTCAGCTCGTTCGTTCTAAGCATGCAAAATGTCAGGACTAAAATAGCCGCGCTCGCTAGGTGGTTATGCCAAAGTTTGTTAGGCTAAAAACATAAGGTTAAAAACCACAAGCGAGGGGGTCTTTATGGCGGCGCCGGAGAAAAAATATATTTCGATAGGGATAGATGATTTTAACAGGCTTATTGAAGGTAATTTTTACTTTGCAGACAAAAGTTTACTAATAAAAGAACTTTTAGACTCAGGGTCACCTGTAACGCTTATCCCTCGGCCGCGACGATTTGGCAAAACATTAAATATGTCGATGCTTCGCTGTTTTTTTGAGAAAGTAGATCCTAATCATTCGCGCCGGCACCTATTTAATGGCCTTAAAATTGAACAGTATCCTAATTGCATGGACCATCAAGGGAAATATCCTGTCATATGGCTTACTCTTAAAGATGCTAAAACTAATAACTGGGACCACTGTTACGAAAAAATACGTAGAGTAATTGGTCTTGAATTCGAACGGCATCTCCCTGCACTAAAGCCTATTTTAAATGATTTAGAAGTGCGACAAATACAAGAAATTATTGCAGGGCAGGCTTCCCAGCCTGCCTATGAAAACTCGTTACTTGATCTTTCTCGCTACCTAGAGCGCGCATATAATGCTAAAGTCGTTATTCTTATCGACGAATATGATACCCCTATTCATGAGGGGTATTCAAGTGGATATTACGATGAAGTTATTAATTTCATGCGCGGATTTATGGGTGCAGGTTTAAAGGGCAACAGCGCTCTTCAATGGGGAGTACTAACCGGAATTTTGCGTGTTGCTAAAGAGAGTATTTTTAGTGACATGAATAATCTGCGCGTTTGCACGTTAACAAGCAACGCCCATGCAGATAAGTTTGGCCTATTAGAGAGTGAAGTAATTGCAATATTGCACGCATTTGATCTGGATAGCCACATCGATCTAGTGCGAAATTGGTACGATGGATATCGCAGTGGAGAATATAAGGTTTACAACCCCTGGTCCATTATCAACCTAATTGATAACAAGGGAAGATTCCAACCCTACTGGGTCAATACCAGCAGCAATACCATGATTAAAAATCTACTCAAGCGTTGCACCCCTGAAATGAAAGAGGAGCTTGAAGTTATTATAACAGGTGGTAAGGTAACCAAAGCTATTCGAGAAAACATCATCATGGCTGATATTGAACAGAATGATGAAGTGCTCTGGAATTTCCTACTTTTTTCTGGGTACCTGACCTTTGACAACTATCGATTGGTTGCGGACACTAACTACGCAGAGCTCCTAATACCAAATATTGAAGTTGGTACAACCTATAAAACTACGTTTAGCACCTGGTTTTCCGAGGGCGCTGGACTTCGCAACTATAATAATATGATTGCAAGTCTTGTTGCAGGAAAAGCGGAACTATTCCAAGATTATTTTATGAAATTTTCACAAGAAACCTTAAGCATTTTTGATGTGCGCGGAGATGAACCAGAACGTTTTTACCATGCACTAGTACTTGGTATGCTTGCTACCCTTGCTCAAACACACGAGGTTCGATCAAACCGTGAAAGCGGTGATGGACGATATGATGTAATGGTAATTCCAAAGGACTTATTGCAATTCAGCGCCATTATTGAGTTCAAAAAGGCTCGATCAAAAGAAACTTTAAAAACTACCGCTAAAAAAGCCATTCAGCAGATTGAGGACAAAAACTACGAAGCTGAACTACGTGCACGTGGTGTAAAAAATATTCTCAAGCTTGGCATCGCATTCAAAGGTAAAGAGAGCTTGGTAGTAGTGGGGTAAGAAGTGTTTGCATTACGTCTGTTTCAAAGTGGCAGATGCTCTGGGGTATTCGCTTAAAATCTCCCTGCACGCCAAGAAAAATCAGGGCTAAATTAACAAGCCAAGCTAGAAGAAAAAATAAAGCCGTACGAAGATAATATCTTTTCAAAAAACTTTACAAATAATAAAAATCGCTATTAAAAACTCTCTATGCAACAATGATCCGCAAATCGTCTATTTGACTTTTTAACAAAAATCTTTATAATAAATAACAAATAGAAAGCAATTTGAAAATAGTTTTGTAAAAACAAGGAAAACTACTAATGAAAAAATCTTTATTAACTTTTTTAGCCACGGTATTACTAACTGCTCAACTCAATGTGCAGTGTATGAAAAATAACCAACTCCCCTTTATCTCAGAACTTGGATGTCCTGTTTCAAAAAAACAAGGAGAAAAACGTCCACGCGACAACAGAACAAATTTCTTAGAAGACAAAACTGAACCGAAAAAAAACCGTATTTCTAAAAAAGGAACTATAAGCAGCTATTTACTCTCGAAGAAGTCCTCCAAAGAAAAATCAACAACTACCACCAACACAAGCTCCAGCTCTAATTCAATTTCAAGTTCTAGCTCTAGCTCCAGTTCAATTCCCAGTTCCAGTTCAATTTCTTCATTTTCAACAACCCCGGAGCCTGAAAACAACTACCACGCTCTTAAGTTGTGGAAATACTTCTCAGATGACAAGAAAAAACTCACGATAGCCAGCTTGCTAGAAAAAGCAGGAAATTCAGCCGACGAGCTTTCTAATATTGAAGAAATGCTCAACAATAATATCCCTCTTCAAAAAAAAGGCTCACCTTACCTGCTCTCATTGTTTTTAGACCCCATAAATGACTCTATTGAAACGTCAGATTGCATCCTAAAGAGGATACTCGACCAAGAAAACAACACCCATCTGCAATTTGTATTGCGACTGCTTCTCGCTAAGATTGCTGAAGTTAATGTAAAATTCCAACGAACCCACTTCACCGTGCTCCACAAAAGACTTACAGAATACACACCTGCAAACACAGAATCTTTAACTCTCATAGATAACATTCGAACTATTTCAAAAATCCTCTCCAATCAATTAGAAAAACTATCTGTAAATCACCAAGCGTGGACCAATCTGAAAGAATTTTTAGCGCGACCACTTCCACAAACCCCGTCTCCCACCTTATCTACAACACAAAACAAACAATCTACTCACTACTTATCCAAAGATATAACCATAGATTCCCTATTGTCGTGGATCATAGAAAACTGGAACGACTTTAAACCCTCAACAAAAAAATACAAGCTTATGAAAGCTCTGCTAAAATGGACCGAAAATACCCCTGAAAAACTCTCCCAAATTACAGAAATGCTTACTGAAAAATCCAGCTTTGACTATCTAATGAACGTTATATGCAACCCCATCAAGAAAAAACCTAGTCAGCAGCCCAAGGTCTCAATTCTACAAGACGCAATCAACCAAGAAAACTATATACAGCTAAAATACATACTAAATATTTTATTCACAGGTGCACACAAGCTAAAAGACCCCAAAAACCAGTTAAAATACTACGAATTACTTAAAAAGCACTTAACGGCCTGTACCTATGAAAAAAAAGACACAGCTTGCGCAAAACTTATTACAGGGACCCTGGATATTTTAAGTAATGCCACTAACTTTGACCCATCCCTCTTCTGTGCATGCGTTTACCAACAATCACAAGATCTCCTCTTGCAAGAAGCACCGTCTCTAAATTCATTTTCATCATGGCAAAACCAACTACTCCCATTCCTAAGACCCGAAACCAACGTAGAACAACCTGAAAACGTTCTTGGCGCTCACCAAAATAATGAACCAACGCCACCCGTCACTATTACAACTATTACGTCAACAAGCGAGAACCAAAAGAAAAATCAATAAAAAATAATGTACTTAAAATATTAAAATATTAAACGAAATGAAATACGCCATGAACAGATACAAAAACTATTCAAAGCAATCCATTTTTGCTATTACTGCATTGCTCTGCAACATACTAAGTAACTCACTAGAAGGATTCCCAGTTCCCATAAACCACACAACTTACACTCGTCCCACTCTTGTCGACCGTCTTACAGAGGGTGCCTGGCATTGCTGGAGCAACTACGGCAAGCCATCAGTTCAAAAATCAGCAACGTGCATAACAGGTGTCTTAGAATCCGCCCTTAACACGGCCTACACAACAATCACCACAAATTCAACCTACAACTCATTTACTACCACGCCTTTCTTTATGGAAAGGCTCATGGATGCCATTAGCAATCAGGACCTTGCAACTGCAAAGCACCTACTCCTTTTTGCCCCGGGGCTTATTTTTGAAAAAGACAACAAGGGAGACACACCCCTCAATATGGCCGCCTGCTGCTGGGCACCCTCTAAAGGATGCCCAATTTTGGACTTTATCTTGAACATGATCAATAATAGCCTTTTTAAAATGAATCATAAAAACCTAAGAGCCTTCGTCAACCAAAAAAGTGGCTTTCTGGAAAACACTCCCTTAATAACCGCAGTTCTTACAGGGAACAAGGAGGGCGTTAACTGTCTTCTCTATAACGGGGCCGACATTGATGCAACCAATAAGTGTGGCGAAACCGCCCTTTTAAAAGCCCTTCAAACCCAACATAAGAAAATCGCATTCCGTCTAATTGAAAAGGGCGCCTCACTGAAAAAAGCCCTTGTTACAGCAACCAAACAAGAGGACTTAAAAACACTTAAATACGCCCTGCATCTAAAAGACAAGGATGGCAACACATTTCCAATGCACACCAAAACAGTTGAAGAACTTGAAACCATGCTACGCATCGGAAACACAGTAGATTTAAAGACCGATCTCCACCCCCAAGACGATCTAATTCTTACCTCCAATGCACAAGAAGAAACACTCCTCCACCACGCCGTGGGAATCGACTCATTACCCATGCTATCCTACCTACTTAAAAATGGTTTGATCAAGTGGATCAATCATAAAAACACATTAGGTAAAACTCCACTCTTTTTCATCAACATTGGAAGTGAATCCTGCCTTAAGATCGCACAATTATTGGTTGATAATGGGGCTAATATCGAAGAACCTAACAACAAAGGCCAAACTGTAGTAATGCGCTCAATCAAAAAGGCAGAAAAAACAAACACCCTAGAAGATTTTAAAAGAGCTCTCTCACTCCTTGATTTCCTCATTTCTAAGGGCGCCGATATTAATGCAGAAAACTTAGCCCAAAACACAGCCCTATCTTCGCTCAAACTCACAAAGAACTACAGCGAAAACCTACTCACCTACCTAGCAAAACGAGGAGGTGACCTAAATCACCAGGACTCCAAACATGGATGGGCTCCGCTTCATCGAGCTGCCTTCCGCAGGCCTGAACTCGTCCCCCTTCTGATTAACCTTGGTGCAGGTTGGCTGAAAAACAACGCCCTTGACAAGAGTCTCTGCCTCATTATTTTAACATGGCCCGGAGGAGACTGGGGTTTGTCCATCAAGACTGAAAAGGACTTATTAAGAGACATATGGGATTCGTGGCATAAAGCTGAAGATAAGGAAGAGTGGGATCGAGACCATGGAAACTTCAGCAATAAAAAATACGCCACCAAGCTCCTTACAAAAACCGTTGAAGCTATACTCGAGAAATTCACCAGCCAAAACGACATCAAACTACCGCTCAAACAACCAGTTTCACGAGAAGTTCTCAATGGTTTTCTTAGCGTTTTAGATCCCCAATGCTCCTCAATCACAAACAACAACACGCTTGAAAGCATCTGTTCAACCTTTATCTGTGCACTATCAACCGATGAAGGGCTATCCCTTTCATCTCAAGAAAAGACTATCTGCGACCAGTATTTCACCATGACACCATCGGATTTTAGAGCCAAATTTTTTGCCAAAAAGAAGCAAGATGCCTATTTAAACACCCGCATGAAAAAACAGTTAAAAGAACTCGTTTGGGACACGAATAAGGGTGCAGATAAAAAAATGTTCCAGGACATAACAATAATCAGAAAGTAACCTAAATCTAACCAACCCCTTGCATTTTCGCTCTCCAGAATGGTACGGTAAATACGTCAGCACACGGTAAGTGCCGTACCAAAAAGGAGGGTTTTTTATGAAATACCGTTGGGAAATAACGGCAGTCCTGGTTTTAACACTACTACTTGTCTTTCTCTATATTCAACACCGCAACTCACTCATTCACCTCTCTTACCGAAAGCAAAAGGATGAAAATGAGCTTGCCAAGCTCGGCCGCGAAAAAGAAAAGGCCGCCAACGCCTTTTTAGAAGCTCAACGACACGACTCCATAAAAATACGTGCCCAAAAAGAATTAGGAATGCAGGCAACCGCCGTAAAACAGATGCGCACTCTAACTCCACGCGGGGTGTAAGGTGGTCGCACTCATAAGTCCCCTCAGAACCGCGTTTCTCTCCCTGTTTTTTATTGGACTTTTCTTTCTTGCCCTTGGCAATCTTTTTGTTCTGCAAATTTTTGAGCACCCTTTTTTTGCAGGAGTTGGGCAACGCCAATATGAGGTCACCCTAACCCAAAAGTCTGCACGCGCCCCTATTTTCGATCATTCCCAAACTCCTCTTGCCATGAATAAAGAGGTTCTCTCTGTATTCATTACTCCACGCAACTTAAAAGACGCATCAACCGTCACTGCCTTTCTGAAAAAAAACTTCCCCAAAGCGCATGAGCGCCTTATTAAAAAACAATCTGCATGCTTTATGTACGTCAAACGACACCTCACTGAAGCTGAATTAGATCTCATTACAACTGCAAATCTTGAAGATCTTAGACTCCTGCGTGAAACCAGCCGATTTTATCCCCTCCACTCAGTTGGACATACCGTAGGGACCACCGACATCGACAATCAAGGATTATCGGGGTTAGAGCTTATATTTGATGCACGACTCTCAGGTCGCCCATCCGTCTATCGGCTTGAAAAAGATGCTCGCAGCCATTTTTATTATTTTGAAAAAAAGACCACAGACGCTGGCGTAGACGGACAATCCGTCACTCTTACATTAGACAGCGATCTCCAATTTATAACCTATGATACCCTTAAAAACCATATTGAAAACGTAGGCGCAAAAGAGGGTGAAGCCCTTATCATGGACCCCTGCTCCGGAGACCTATTAGCCCTAGCTTGTTACCCCGACTTTGACTCGAACCTACCGCTCACCGCCGACCTATCTCTAACCAAAAACAAGATTTTTACCGAAACGCGCGAGTTTGGATCGGTTATGAAAGTATTCACCGCTCTATCAGCCCTTGAAGAGGGCGTAGTAAAACCAGATGAAATCATAGACTGCGAAGGCAGAAAAGAGACCCGCATAAATGGATTTAGAGTAAGCACCTGGAAGGCATTTGGAAAACTGACATATACCGATGTTATAAGAACCTCAAACAATATTGGAACCTCAAAAGTTGCGCTTCGTCTGGGTGAAAAACTCTACGACTATCTACGCCGCTGTGGATTTGCAAACCCAACCGGTCTGCAATTTCCTGGCGAACAAAAAGGTTATATAACCCCACCAAGTAAGTGGTCAAATGCAACACCCCTAACGCTCTCATTTGGGTATGAAATTAGCGCCACCATGCTCCAACTTGCCCGCGGTTTTGCCATGATCTCAAACGGAGGATTTCTAATTACGCCTCGCCTAATTTTGAATCCTACACCTCCCTCAGAGCCTTTTATAAAACGAGCCTTTTCACAACGTGCTATTGCAGAACTACGAGATATTATAACCCTGAATCATGAAGGCAATACGGCCTTAAATGGGCACATTCCCGGCTATATTGTGATGGGGAAAACAGGTAGTGCTAATCAACTGGTCAATGGGCACTATGATGAGAGCAAATCCATTTACACCTTTGCAGGGATTGTTGAAAAAGGTTCCTACAAACGAGTCATAGTTGTATTTGTGCGTGAGCCACGCCCTCAAAAAGGCCATACGTACGCTGCGACCATAGCCGTTCCCCTATTTAAAGAGATTGCGCAACAGATGTTAGTTCGCGAACAAATTGCAGCGGAATAAAAATCCGTTACGCAAAGCGCATGCAAAAAGTCAAATAATCCCATATTTCAGCCGTTTTTATCCCGCACGTCTTGACGAAAAAATCCATTTTGTTAAGCTTAATGAGCTGCCAAAAACATCTATAATCGTCAGAAATCAGGTGGGGGATTTTATGGATTTCATTTCTTTATTAAAAAAGAAGATGGTAGTTTTTGGTGCGGTTTTTTTAAGTTCCATCACTTTCTTACCAAGCCATGGAACTCATACTCATACTACTCTAGCACCTATGCAACCGTACCTGCAAAATTCCATGCAACTAACGGCGCAGCATAAGACTCCAACCTACACACCACACCGCCTACGCCTAAAAAATCTCTATAATACAATTCGCCAAAAACTAGTCCAACATCCCTTAATAGCTCTTAGTGGAGCAGTTGTTTTAGGGACAGGATGTTATATCTCCTACCGCATTCTCAACCACACAGGAACCTTTGATCGCATAAAACAACTTTTCTCACCAACACCACCAACTCAAGTCACACCACCAATACAACTGCCAGAAGCACACAATATTCAACCTGAAATTCAACTAGAAGCGCCATTGCAAGAAACACCAGAACCTAACAACGTTCTGGTACCCGTACTCACATACTCCACCCCTGCTCCTTCAAAGGTAACCAACTCACTCTCATTCACGCTAAAAAATCCAAGGATTTTGGACTATCTAAAGAGTACTCGCACACCTTTTGCCCATCTAACCTTACCAGAAGGCCTTTCACATATTAGCGCTTCACTCAAAAGAAACGAGTTCACCCTCAACCTCACCCATGATGCAATGCAAAACCCCTATGAACTTTTCCATAATCTCTGGGCAGCAAATACAAAGGCTATCCAATCGCTGGGCATAGCGATGCCCTCACAATCCCTTCCCCACTGCAATGCCTACGAAATACTTAGAGCCTGCATAGAAAATGAATTTGACAGACTTCCCATTCTTTTTAAACAAGGAGCTATGGTCAACACTCAAACTTCCTGGCTCCACCGCACACCCCTTCATATGGCCTGCAATAAAAAAAACATTGAGGCTGTTAAATTCCTTCTTAGCCAGGACGCATTAGTCAATACACAAGACTACTGGGGCGACAGTGCCCTAACTTTATTGCTATCAGGTCCTGAAGGTGATCCCAACATCTCTATTATCACGAAACTGCTTTTGCAACATGGAGCAAATCCCAACCTCCTCGATGATGATGGGGATACTCCGCTACTCAAAAGATCTCTTACAGGGTTTATATCAAGCAAAAAAGACTGCAACCAAGAGCACTGTCAAGCACTGCTTACACACAACGCTAACGCCAATGCAAGAAACAAAGACGGCCAAACCCCCCTTTATCTCACAAAAGATCCTTTTATAGCATGGAAATTACTCGAAAAGGGAGCTCATCTAAATCCTAGAGACCATCAAAATCAAACGCCCTTATCACAGTTTTCATCACCCAGGCTCAACTGGGACTTCGCTTTTGGGGAAAAATCTGCGCCGAAGAAAAACGCCCCTTTCCCAGACCTGTTTAACAGCCCCAAAGCGATGCTGCACTACTTAATCCAAGAACATGCCAACCTGTCAGCCACTGACCACATCGGCAACACGCCCCTTCATCAATGGGCCAACGACGACAAAGCTCTACCTGAACTTTTTGCGGCCTTTCGCCACCACAAACGTAATTTAATTGCACCTTTATTAATTAAAAATAAATACGGGTTTACTCCTCTGGACATAGCAACACAAAACTTTGGTGGAAAATCTGGCAAGGTGCAGGCACTTTACAAGGCATGCTACCCTTCCGTCGGGAAAGCAAAGCTAACCAACCCTGCCGGCAACACTCATTATGTCACCATATTTTTCTGCTGCGCCAAAAAATATGGTGACAATACGACAGACTGCTTCCCATTACGCCTTGCATTCCTCCTTTTTGAGCAGACAGGCATTGTCATTACCACAAAGTCTATGCTTTCTTCGGCACTCCAACTAGAAAAGAAGACCAAGAGAGTCCTTCCTGTACCCATCGAAAAGTGGCATTGCAAAGAACTATCCGCCAACTGGATACTTTTGATACCAGACCCTGAAAAAAAGATTACTCCAAAAAGTATCAACACAGTACTCACAGCTAACATCCCGTCACAAGAAGAACTAAATTACGGCGTATGGATCGATCACCTATCCACCATTGCCACGGATGAGGTCAAAAAATTCAGCACTCCCCTGATACCGTCAAATGACGTAAAACCTGAAGACACATGGACCCTCACCAAAGAGCTCATTACCGTTTTGAAGGGGAATCGACTCTTCACCTCAAAAGATTTGTATACCAAAAAAACCGCTCCTCACTGGGTACTGTTATCGAAGGGCCATGGAACAGCGTCTTACATTCAAACCATAAATAATAAGACGTACAACACAGCACAAGGAATTTTTCGCTCCTATGCGGCAGATATAAGAACGCTCTCAGAAGAACTATGCAACCGAATAAATTTAAAGCTCTGGGTTGTATTCAGCTGCTTCTGCGGCGGGCTAAATACGCATATATTCCCAAAATCACTACCCACAACACTGATCTTTTGTACGTCTGGAAACGCAAGAATACAGACAGGCAAAATACCCTTGTATGACGCATTTTTTGACCGCTTAGCCCAAGAACTAACCCAAAAAAAACCTCGCTTTAACAAAGCCCTCTCCTCATTATTCTCCATGCCTAACCAGCTTGCGCCAGCCCCTAATGATGACATACTCTTCAACATCCCCCTCATTAAGTATCCCCATAAAAAACCAAAACCTCTCTCTCAGTCGGGAGTTATTCTTATAAAACCACTCCCCATCAATTCAGATGATGAGGATGGCGACCATGTAACCATTACCTACACCCCCCACCCTCTTAAAACATGTCCCTGTGTAATCGCCCTTGGAACAGAATACATTGAAAGATCGATATACCTGGTTGAGAAATTTTCGGGTCTAATCCCTCCTATCCCTGACTCTAAAATAGGTTTCAAACTATTTAGGGAAAAAGAGCGGAGCTCTACGATTAACTACCCACAAGAAGTCCCTCTAATAATATCGCGCGTTCCTGGTCCTGCTTTTCACACCATAGAAAAACTCCACGCCCCGGCCTGTAAGGCTTCAGCTTTTGCAAAAGCCCTCCTATTACCTTGGGAGCAAGAACATGATGAAAAGGCACTCACGTGCAAGAAGCTAATCGTCCAAGACGATCTCTTCTCGCAAAAACTTAATGGGAAATACCCTCTCAAAACATTCTCCATTTACCTCATCAATAAAAAACTCGCAAAACAAGCCAAACCTAACGAGCAAAACCCCACACTACCAACTACCCAGGCTCTTCTTATCACAAAAGATAATAAAGCCGTTGAACTGGTATACGATGACAAAGCATCCACAAAAATCTGCACCAAGGCTCTTGAAGAGAAGTCGCTAAAAAACTACAAAAAAAAGTACACGGTCCTCATAAGAGAAGCATCAAAATTAGCAAAGAAAATACAAACTGGCGTCATAGCCCTATTGCACAACGTAAACCTCTCAGTTTTTGGCTTGAAACTATTTGGAACCAATTAGGCTGCACGGCCCCCGTCTTTCACCTTAAACAACAACATTGCATTCTTATGGTCTGCTCGCACCATCTTTAAAAACAAACACCTCACTACGCTAAAGTTGCTTGCTTTTTTAATAACAAGCTCGGTATCCTACGATCATATACATGATTACCATTCCTCAAAAACTTTTTAAAAGCCAAAGGATTTACCATGATCATACCTGCCGACGTCCCTGCACAACACCACGAACTTTTCAAAAAAAATTATACCGCCATTACCAGGGGTACCGACCATCTCTTTCTCTTCACCGGGGACCAAAAGACTGAACTTCTTAACACCATAAATCCTGAAGACTTTTTTGTGCTGGCCTCTGAGCCACACATCGGAGCATTTGCCACTCACATGGGGCTTATAACCCGTTATGGCAAACAGTTTCCAAATATTAACTACATTGCAAAACTAAATGGGAAAACCAATCTGGTACCCGCCGCACAACACGATCCTCTAAGCATGTGCCTCTGGGATGTTGATCACGTTGTTTCGCTTAGGGAAGACGCGAACCTACCAATTTGTGGCGTTGGCTACACTGTATATCTAGGCAGTGAATACGAAAGCCAAATGCTCTATGAAGCCGCTCGCATCGTATACGAGGCCCACCAAAACGGACTGATCGCAATTTTATGGATGTACCCACGCGGGAAAGCCGTACGAGATGAATTAGATGGAAAACTTATTGCCGGAGCCGCAGGCGTTGGTGCCAGCTTAGGTGCCGATTTTGCAAAAATAAAGGCCCCTCGCGCTACAGAAAAAGAGAGTGTTGCCGAACTACTAAGCCTTGCAGTGCATTCAGCCGGAAACACCAAAATACTCTGTGCGGGCGGAGAAAAACAAGAAGCAGAAAATTTCTTAAAGGATTTACACACATTCCTAAACGTCAGCAAAATAGCGGGAGGCGCTATAGGCCGCAATATTTATCAGCAAGATTTTAAAAAAGCCACACTCATGGCGCACGCAATTGAAGCCCTCATCTATAAAAAAGCAGCATTAGAAGATGCGCTGGAAATAATTCGAGGATAGCCCTAATTTTTCTTGATCAATACAAGTCGTAAACCACGTGTTAAGTCATTTTTATACGTGGCATATAACTTGTATTTAAATTTTATATTTGAAAATATTGCAAAACAACTTGTCACAATGCTATGCTAAAAATAAGGCAAATTTGTTGTCATTGTTTCATAAAACTAAATAATGAGGAGAATGTAATGAAACATTATTTTAAACTAGCCCTGTTGGGCGTCATAGTCGTAAGCACAAACCATACAAGTTGGGGAGAGTCCCTAAAGGTCTCAACACTTCCGGAAGAGCTAGTGCGTATTAATTACAATTATATTTTTAGCCCCACAGACATGGATGTAAACGCGTCGGACAACTTTGGGCCACACTACTCCATCTATGACCTTGCCGCTCGCAATGATAAGGACCCAGCAGACATAGTAAAGAAGCTAGAACAACGATATGAAACATTGGCGCAGGATATCGAAAACAACAAATCTAAGTTTTTGGCTAACATTAATATTAGTGACCTAATACTACCATTTGTACCGGGATACCATGGAATTTCAATTACGGTTAATGGAATCAAATCAGCCGACGCCGGTTCTTATTATTCCAACTACCCAGTTGGAGCTTTGTATCAGGACAATAGTTATGGAGGCAACCCACTTGCAACGGCAGCGTCGCATGGTCGCCTTGATGTCGTAAAAGCGATTGTCGAATGGATCAAGTCAAAACTTAGAAAACTTAATGCTTTGGACAAGCTTCCTCTCTATCTTGACGCCCCCGCGATAAACTTTGGAGTTGGACCAACAAAGGGACAGTTGATATTAGGAACACCGCTTATTTTTGCTTTTTTAAATAAACACTTTGATATCGTCGACTATCTTTCTCATCAAGGCGCTGAGCTAGAAGGTGCTCTCGTCCGAAAAGGACCGCTCTCTAGTGCTCTCACCCCACAAGCTCCTGATAAAGATAGGAAAATGGCTTTTATAGTACGAACAGATAAAGATGGTAATACCTCAGAGCCAGAAGAAATCAATATCGAAAAACTTATTCTCGATGCAAATTTAAAACAGTATCCGGAACTCAGAACAAAAGCCAAAGAAGTCGTAGCCAATAAATTATATTTAGAGGCACAAGAAAAAAATCGCTTAGGAAGAGAAGAGCGAGATAAGATACGCAAAGAACAAGAAGACCGCGAGTTTTCCAGAAAATACGAAGCCGAGATGATGGCCTTACAAAAGCAGTATCGTCTAGAAAAAGTTGAAGCAGCACTCAAAGCATCACGCATCACACTTGCTACGAATACAAAGTTAATGCATGATGCTGCTAAAGCAATAAACATATACCCTGAGTTTTTTGAAATCGTTCTCAAAAAACGCCCGGACCTTGCAGATCTTTTAGAAGAAAAGGCAATCGAATTTGCCGGGAGATTCAACAACTATGAGCAGACACCTGCAGCTGTGATGCAAACTCGTGCGACAGAGATGCATAACACTCTTGAGCAGATACGAAAACAGGTTGGCGCTCCTGCAACACCAAACTTTACTATACCACAACACCCTTTAGCAACACGGCCTTCTTATCAAGACTCAATGAGAGAACTGATAGACCAAGTAAAAGCCAATAACCTTGCAGCCGTAAAAGCTCTTATTGAAAAAAACCCCGGACAAGTCAATCAAAGCATACAGGACCCTGACTTTGGGTTCATGACACTGGTTCTTTTTGCTGGCAATAAGCTTGAACTGCTAAAATACCTTGAATCAAAGGGAGCCGATATTCATGCTAAAAAAGATGCACTGCTTTACTACGCAGCGGGCTCAGGTTCAAAAGATGTTGCTGAATACCTCATCAAAAAAGGCTTTAAAGTAACCCAAGACGCTATTAACATAGCTATAGAACACGGATTTTTTGACGTTGCAGCCTACCTCCAATCACACTTCAATAAAAGCATGCCAAATATGAGTACATGGTTACAAATTGAACAAAACCAAGGGAAAATCCCTTTGAGCTATTCTCAATGGCAACCCAAAGTAATCAAAGTTAAATAGTTCTAGTAAAAGTGAGAAGGATGGTGTAAACAAACACACCATCCTTCTCACTTTTACTAGACACACATCCTAATGCTCTACCTCTAACAAAATTTTCAAGCAATCGTAGTCAAAAAATCCAGCGTCTTTTACCCCACTACTACCAAACTCTCTTTACCTTTGAATGCAATGCCAAGCTTGAGAATATTTTTTACACCACGCGCATGTAGTTCTGTTTCATACTGCCTATCCTCAATTTGCTTAAGAGCGTCTTTAGCACCCGCTTCTAGCGTTTCATT
Source organism: candidate division TM6 bacterium GW2011_GWF2_43_87 (assembly GCA_001000065.1). Taxonomy (GTDB): domain Bacteria; phylum Babelota; class Babeliae; order Babelales; family Babelaceae; genus UBA12395. Next base: position 62,200 of record LCGZ01000002.1, read on the forward strand.
GTGGTCGATGCCTAGAGCCTTAAACTCGATAACAGCGCCTGGCTTTGCCAGATCATGCGGAACGACCATAACATCGTATCGTCCATCACCACTTTCGCGATTTGATCGGACATGGTGTGTTCCCATAAGGCTAGCAAGCATCCCCAATACAAGAGCGTGATAGAAACGTTCGGGCTCATGACCCTTTATATCAAAAAAACTCAAGCTTTCACGACTAAATTGCTCAAAGTTTTTTTTGAATTGCGTAGGATTTCCTGCAACAAGACTTGCAATCATATTATTATAGTTGCGAAGTCCAGCGCCCTCGGAAAACCAGGTGCTAAATGTAGTTTTATAGGTCGTACCAACTTCAATATTAGGGATTAAGAGCTCTGCATAGTTAGTGTCTGCAACCAATCGATAGTTATTAAAGGTCAAATAACCAGAAAAAAGCAAAAAATTCCAAAGCACCTCATCGTTCTGTTCAATATCAGCCATAATGATGTTTTCTCGAATAGCTTTAGTTACCTTGCCACCTGTTAGGATAACTTCGAGCTCCTCTTTCATTTCAGGAGTGCAGCGCTTAAGCAGATCTTTAATCATTGAATTGCTGCTGGTATTGACCCAATAAGGTTGCAATTTTCCTCTGTTTTTAACTAGATTGACAATAGACCAAGGGTTATAAACTTTATGGTCACCACTTTGATACCCATCATACCAACTGCGTACGGTTTCGATATGGCTATCAAGACCAAAGGCATGCAGCATTGTCACTACTTCGTTCTCAAGAAATCCAAATTTATCAGAATAATCTTGTCGTATCAGAGTGCAGACTTCAAGATTGTTCATATCACTAAAAATGCTTTCTTTAGCAACACGCAAAATTCCGGTTAATACTCCCCATTGAAGAGCACTGTTGCCTTTTAAACCTGCACCCATAAATCCGCGCATGAAATTAATAACTTCATCGTAATATCCACTTGAATACCCCTCATGAATCGGAGTATCATATTCGTCGATAAGAATAACGACTTTAGCGTTATGTGCACGCTCTAGGTAGGTGGACAAGTCCAGGAGTGAACGCTTAAAATCGGCACTATCACCACTTCCATTTTTTACACGGTCAAAACGCTGACACTCAGCATCAGAAAGAAATTCCACAAGGTAGCTATTTCGTTCAAATTCAGCCGAAATTTGCATCTGCAATAATCGATAGCACTCTGCCCAGCTATTAGTTTTAGCATCTTTAAAAGTAAGCCAGATGACAGGATATTTCCCCTGATGTTCCATGCAATTAGGATGCTGTTCAATTTTAAGGCCATTAAATAGGTGCCGGCGCGAATGATTAAGATCTACTTTTTCAAAAAAGTGGCGAAGCATCGACATGTTTAATGTTTTGCCAAACCGCCGCGGCCGAGGGATAAGCGTTACCTTTGCCTTTGAATCGAGAAGCTCTTTGATTAATAAACTTTTATCTGCAAAATAATAGTTCTCCTCGATAAGTTCCTTAAAATCATCTATCCCTATCGAAACATATTTTCTCTCTGGCGCCGTCATAAAGAACCTCTCGCTTGTAGTTTTAGACCTTATGTTTTTAGCCTAACAAACTTTAGCACAACCACCTAGCGAGCTCGACTATTTTGGCATTTACAAAATCTCCCAAGTTTTGCGCTCAAAATTGGTTTTTAAAGCCTCTGTAAAAATTGACAATTGTAAATAATCATTTAAAATAAGAGTTAGACAAAGAAAAATAATTTTAAATAATTAGGCATAAAATAAAATCATGATTAAAAAAACAAAGAAAGTTTTCCACGTTAAAACAAGCGCCCTTCTGCTTTCCTTCGTAGCCCTATTCTGCACACCCACTATGCACTCAGCCAACACAAATGAAGAACGTGAGCTCATAAAAAAAGCCCTAAACGAACAAGATCCTACAACAGGGTACACCGGCCTTATCTATGCCTGCTCTGGCAATCTTAATTACGTCAAAAAATTTATCGCCTGCGGGGCAAATATTAACGGAGTCTCATCAAAAAAATCTGGTGCGATAACTCCGTTGCATTATATAAGCACAAGCTCTAAGTCAGACGCACCAGAGATAAGCGCCTATCTTCTAAAACAGGGTGCCAATCTAGAGGCTGTCAACGCTAATGGCAACACTCCCTTACACACAACCACTAACAACCGCATAACAAAACTTCTACTTGAGCAGCACGCAAATATCCTGGCAAAAAACAACGCTGGTCAAACTCCCTTAGCAGGGGCTTCTCTTTATAAACTCTGGGCTCTACATGAAAAGGGGGCGAACTTGAATGCAAAGTACCTTCCTGGCTCACTGCAGATTCGAGCTCTTATTGATTCCTGCACAGAGCCAACCGCATTTCACACACTTATAAAATCAACTCCAGACACTCAAATCGCAAATGATTTTGAAATCCCTTACTCTAAAGAAAAATTTCTAAACGATACCCAATTTGTCGAAACCAATAGAGCTGTTCTCATCCGCTATCTTATTCATGAGCATATAAACCTTTTAACGCCAGACAATGAGGGCAACAGCCCGCTCCACCTCTTAGCTACCTGCGGAGAAGCTCTACCTTTTACCTTTAAAGCTCGCTTTCACCAAACAAAAAAACAGATAGAGGTTCCCCTAGAACCGCTCTCAATAAAAAACGGATTTGGATTCTCGCCCCACGACCTCGCAAGCATCTATGAGGAAAATCAGATTTCTCAGACATCTTTACTATTAGACCACTTAACCAAAAAATCAGATTCAATTTATCCCTCACTAAAAGGATGTGTTATATTTTTTGGGATAGGCCAAAAAACCAATTCCAGCTCACTCTTATTGCTAAATTTTCTTCCCCAAAAGGCTGGCATCGCCATAATCAGCAAAGCTCTTCTCGCAACAGGCTTAAGCAGACAGCAAAAAACAAAGGCGATCTTCCCCTTCTCCGTACTAGAAGATATCCACTGCAAAGAACTTTCTACAAACTGGCTACTCCTAATTCCTGATCCTAAAAAGAAGATCAAAAACATCACTCCAGACACCGTCTCCAAAGACTCTATCCCAACGAAACAGGAGCTTGAACAGGGGCTATGGATAGACCACCTTGTCTCTATTTCACAGAACGACATAAAAAATTACATCCCCATGAAACTTATTCAATCAGCCTCTGTTGATCCACTCAATGAACTAACCCTAACACAAGAGCTTATAGAAACAGTAGAGAACCATCGCCTTTTTATATCAAAAAACTATTACCTCCAATCCTCAACAACTGAAAAACCTGAATGGATAACCATAGCCCACGGACACAGCTCCCCTGCCACGTATACGATGTATAACAAAAAACCAATCCTTCTCCCCGGCCACATTTTTGCCTCATACCCGGTGGATATCCAAAATTTCTTTAACAAACTATGTGAGCAGACATTCCAAAAGCTCATTGTCTGTTCTACCTGCTACTGTGGCGGAAAAAATAGAATTGCTTTTTCACAACTCCCAACTCCTGTCATTTTCTGCACCTCAAGCAATACGGTAATGGGATTGTCCAGAACACCTGACTATTCGCTTGTTTTTGAACAACTTTCTCATGAACTAAAACAGCAAAAACCTCTCTTTGAACACGCACTAAAACATTTCTACGTCATACCCACTTACCCCACACCAACTCAACCAATCGGCACCCTCAACAATATTCCCCTTCTACAGTACCCTGGTGAAAAACCAACACCTCTATTAAGCGCCTCTATTACCATAAAATCATCCCAAAAAACGCCTCAGATTATTGAATACACGCCCCACCCCCTCAAAACTGTGCCCGTAATCGTTTTTTTAGGCTCTGCCCAAATAAATCATACCCTACGTTTTATTGAGAAAAACTCTGGATTCATACCACCTCTGCCTCCCACCAAGCAAACAAAAACAACACCCCCAATAGATCTTGAGCATCAACCTAGCTCCCTACAACACATACCTCTCATAAAAGCAAATCCCCAAAGTCCTGCATTGTTTTCTATAGCACGTATAGAAGCTCCATCCTGCGACATCTATACTTTCACAGAAGCTCTTTTGTATGCATGGGATCAAGACGAAAATCCTACGGCACTCCGCTGCGAAAAACTGGCGGTTAAAGACAACCTATTCTCTGACAAAAAAAATAATGTCCTAAAAGACTTCACCCTTATTTTAATAAACCGCAAAGCGGGCCTCCTATTCCCCCACAAGGAGTCAAAGCTCGATTTTCAAACAAGAGCCCTCGTGGTCTCCCCTAAAGAGGGCGCTTGGGAATTCAAATTAAGTAAAACTAATCAACCAGCCAAAAAAATAAAAGAACAAAAATTCTCGGTCAAAAAGAATAAATATTTAACGGCATTATCGCTTATCAAACTCATAACCAATGAATAAGATCATGACAAAAAAAATAGAAAAAATTCAACACCATAAAGCTCGCATATTCCTTGTTTTAATCATAACCCTCCTTGGCGTACCTTCAATACACGCATCCAAGGAGAAAATAGTAAAAAAATCTCTCTCTAAAGAACTAAAGATACGAGAAACATTTAAAGAATTTAGCGAAAAAAAATTCACACATCGGGACAAATTTTATTCTAAAGATCTCATTAACCGACACGATAAGAAGAATGGCTACACCCCCCTCATTTATGCATGCAAGGCAGCCAAGGTTAATGCAGCAATGGACTTAATCAAAAATGGTGCCAATCCAAGCATTCCTGATGCCAAAGGAAACACTCCCTTACACACAACCACTAACAATCGCATAACAAAGCTTTTGCTTGAACACAACGCAAACATTCTAGCAAAAAATAACTCTGGCCAAACTCCCTTAGCAAGAGCTTCTCTTTATAAACTCTGGGCATTGCATGAAAAAGGCGCTCGTTTAAATACAACACAGCTCCCTGGCTCACTACAAATTCGAGCACTTATTGACTCTTGCTCAGAACCAACCATATTTCACACTCTTCTAAAATCAACTTCCCCAATGAAACTACACACAGAGTTCACAACCCCCTACACTAAAAAAGACTTTTTAAATAAGCACAAACTACTTGAAAACAATAGCGCAGTTCTCATGCGGTATCTTACTCATGAACATATAAATCTTTTAACCCCTGACAACCAAGGGGACACACCTCTGCACCTTTTGGCAATCTACAAATCGGGGGTACCTCTAATTTTCAAAGCTCGCTTCCACCAGATAAAAAAAGTGGAAATCCCCTTAGAACCTCTCTCAATAAAAAATAAAATAGGCATTTCTCCCCTCGATTTCGCAGCCACACCAATGCCAAAAGCAAATCCATACAAAAACATGCAGCTATTAGAGTATTTAGATAGAAAGCAATCACAAAGTTCCTCAACAAAAAAGCCCTATTGCATTCTATTTTTTGGACCGGGGAAACCGGAGGATCCCAGCGATCTCTTGCATGCTCTCTACCAACAACCTAGCGTCCTAATCACAAATAAATCACAGCTTGTCTATGCCCTTAATGAAGAACAAAAAACAAAAACAGTTATCCCCCATCTTCCTCTAGAAGATATCCACTGCAAAGAACTTTCAACAAACTGGATACTGTTAATTCCAGATCCTGAAAAAAAGATCAAAACTATCGCGCCCGAAAATATCTCCAACACATCTACGCCTACGTCTCTAGAACTTGAGCTTGGGCTATGGGTTGATCATCTCGCTTCAATCTCTCCCAATGCAGTAAATGAATACGATAAAACAGAAGACCCCCAAAATACTACCCTAACAAATGAATTACTAGATATCCAAAAAAACGATCGCCTTTTTATATCAAACAATTTTTACAAAACTACACAACAACCTGAATGGATCACCTTTGTCCATGGTCACAGCTCAGGCCCTTTTTACCAGATGAGCAATAAAAAACTCACCTTCTTACCTGGTCTTATAACACTAAATTCAAATCCAGGCTACCTCCAGGACTTTTTTAAGGAATTATGCACACGTACCTCTCAAAAAGCTATAATCTACAAAACCTGTTACTGCGAACAGCTAAAAGAACTCTTTTCCGATCTGCCCGTACTAAAAATCTTCTGCAGCTATGGCAATGTTAAGGGAAAAACTATCTCAGTTCCCCTATTCTCAAAATTTTTTGAAACACTCTCCTCTGAGATAAAACAAAAAAAACCTCAATTTGAGCGTGCATTAAAATACCTCTATACGATGCCCCATTTCAGCAACCCGTTGCAAACTCCCTTAATTTCTGTACCTAATCTGACAAACAATGTTCCCCTTATTCAGTATCCGGGAAAAAAGTCACAACTCTTATCACAGGGACCTTGTATAGAATCATCCCCAAAAAAATCCCTGCGCATTACATACACCCCCCACCCTCTAAAGCTATGCCCAAACGTTATAACCCTAAGCTGCAAAGACATAACCCATACCTTAAAATTAGTCGAAAAGAAAATTGTAAAAAAAGAATGCGAAGCACTCTCCTACCAAAAAACAGAATCCCTCCAAAACTTTCCTCTCATTATTCCCTTTATTAGTGGATCAGCCGCCTTTACTATCAAAGGCATAAAGGCCCCCTCTTGCACCCTCCTCGACTGTATAAAATCCCTCATGTTCTCATGGCATGAACATGAAGATTATAAAGGATTACAGTGCGAAAACATGACGCTTCTTGATGATCTTTTCAAAAAAAAGAATGCTCAGACGCTAAAGTTAAAACATTTTTCGCTTTATCTTGTAAATAAAACGGCTGAACTCACCTTTTTCAACAAGCCACTTGTCCCGCAAAAAACAAGAGCCTTAGTCGTCTACAAAAACAAAATTGCTGCAGAATTTGAACTACAGGACCATGAAATTTCGAGAGAAAAACTAACAAAAAAGGAAGAAATAAAAAAAGAACTACAGGCCTTCAAAGATGCTCTCTCTTATATCAATTGATTCTCCATGTCTCAACGCTTAAAAACCTATTAAAATGTATGATCGGGCGCTTTGTATTCCTACAAAGCGCCCGATCATACATAAATTGCTCGTATCTGACTTAACGTCCTACGCTAACATACCGCACGTCTTGCTCAGGTGTAACCGGTTGTTTATCGTCATTCTTGTCAGCATCATCTTCTGAACCCAAATAGGCGCTTAGATCACAATGATTAAGGGCACAGTATGCTGCAGCTCCACCGCCTACGCACATAAGCGCTAATGCAGTATAGAACTTTTTAGGATGTGTAGTATGGAGGTATGCTAAAGCCTTTGATGTTGAGCACAACATCCATTTTACGGGCAAGAATGCATATGCAAGAATACACCGTCTAGCTTCCTTCTTTTCCACCACGGGTGCTAGAGGCTTTTGAGAATCTGGTTTTGCAGGTACTCCACCATCCGCCAAGACACAGAATGGAACAAACAGTGCAATCGCCATTACAATGCTTCCTAACATCCTCTTCATAATTCCCCTTCTCACGTTAAAAATTAAAAACACCTAACCGAAGACCAAAATAGCAGACAGGCACGATGCGTCAATCAAAACAAATCTTTTTTCTTGAGTTTCTCTCGTATCTGGCATAGCATGGTCACAAAAAGGGGATATGCCTATGAAGAGACTTGTATTAATCCTATGCCTAGCAAGTTGCGGACTTCCGCTATTTGCCTACAAAGTAAACCGAACCAGCCAGATTATCATGTACACACGCCCTGCGTACAAATTTGTTTCTGCAACTTCAGGATCGTGGGCAGAAATAATCACACACAAAAAGGGGGCCTCTAAAACCGCTGTCCAATTAGTTCCCCTGTTTCAGGAATCTACCTGCGATTGCAAAATAAAAAGTTACTTTTTGATGAACTGCAAGCCTCAACTATTCGTCGCAGGAGACAATTCTCCCTCAATGCTCAACTTCGATGAGCGAGACGTACGAGCAGAATGGCTAGGGCTCGCCCCTACCTTTGAAGGTACTTTCTCAGTTGAACCATGGCAGCGACAAATAGGCGCCGTACTAAACTACAACCAAGATCTAGGCAGCTGGATCGATACCACCTTTCTAAAATATTGGTGGCTTGATGTATCTCTTCCCGTTTTTCAGGTATATAACAACCTAAACCCACTAGGGCCCAAAGATCTTCTTAATGCCTTGAAGCGCCCCGAACTTGAAAATGCAAAAATGGAAGGTGGCCGCAAAAAAAAGACAGGGGTTGGAGAACTCAGAGTGGCACTAGGGACTACCGTGCTCAATACCGACTGTTTTACCCTAACCTATTACGGTGCCATAGCATTTCCCGGCGAAACACGCCGATGCACTACCTATATATTCAGACCAAGCACCGGAACAAATGGCCACATGGGACTAGTGAACGGACTCTTGTGCAGACTTCCCTTTTACCGCTGTTGTGACCGAGGTGACTCGGTAGACTTTTTCTGTTCAATAGAATTAGATTATCGCTTCAGAAGAGAAGAATGGAGAGTGTTTGACCTGTGTCACAAGCAATGGAGCCGCTACCTACTCGTGCGCCGAGAAGGTGATCCACGGACTATCCCCGCAGCTAATATCCTCACGAAATATGTTGAAGTATGTCCTCACAACGCGGTTGACCTTTCTGCCGGCATTTCTATCGACCATGAAGGCCTCGGAGCCGAAGTAGGCTACAATCTATGGGCTACTCAAACTGAACAGATTAAGCATCTCAACCCACCTCGTTGCAACAAAGAAATTCATCACATGGAAGAATATGGCATAGCCGGAACAGCCCCAGGCAGTTCCGCCAGCACAAGCACCATATCAAAACAGGGTCCTGACGATACGGCCTTTGTCCACCTACATGAAAGCCAACTCGACTTCTGTTCTGCGGCCGCACAAGGCTCCGGTTCACAACGAGTATTCGCCTCTTTATTCTATCAAGGTGGAGGTGAGTGCAATAACGCTCTCGTCAAAATAGGCGGCTTTATAGACTGGCCACACAACAACTCCACCCTAAAAACGTATGGAGTATGGGGAAATATTGCATTTGGATGGTAATAACGGTTATAGTAACTATAGGAAATAACCCTTTTGTTGATGGAGAAATATATGAAAAATAACGTTGTAATCTCAGCTCTGATTTTCACCAGCTTACTAGGCTCACTTGCACTTAATGCCGTCTTACTAAAAGATCCCGACCATAACGACAACTATCTCAAAGCTGGCTCTGGAAGCGCAGTAAGTTACACTGACCATAAATCGGATGCCTCAGATTTCACCCTAGAAAACGTAACGCCAAAAAATTTGGTAGGCGCAGTACATTACCGTATAACCCTAGGGGAAAAGGTGCTACACCTCTCTAGAGGCGGAACACTGTCCCTTGTCCCCACTGCTACAGAAGAAGACTCAAAATGGATTTCGGTCGTACATTATCTATATTTTAATCAATTGAGAAATGGGGATAAGATTCTAGTGAAAGAAGAGTAAAAAAGCAGGTTACGCATTTTTAGGCGCTTTAAACCTCTCAAGCGCTTTTTTACACAAAGCCGCCCGCTCCTCATTCAACGGATGTTGAGGGTCATTAGCCCTTTTGACACGCCTTAGCCATCCCTCAAGATAGTGGTTAATTATAAAGTCATTGGCATTTCTATCCAAACCCTCAAAGAACCTCTGCCGTTGAATAATATCCTCGGCACTACGAGCATGAGCCAATGCAAACTTATCAGCACGCCATTCATGCTGTAGACACATATCAAAATAGAGCGCAGAGGGCATTCTTCCAAAAAATCGAGACCCCAGCCAATAACCAAACGCCCCCCTACCTGCGCATAGCGCACAGGCGTCGCTTACAGTCTGTGCTTCACGCAACCCCAAAACGACGGCAGCCTTATGGTGCATCCACTTAAAGACAGGAGTGCGTCGTGCCCGATTAATAGATTTAAAAATCGGAATATTCTTGGTGTGTGAATAAGCAAGCGCTCGAGTAGCACAGAACCGTCGCTCATAAATACTCCCCTTCCACGCTCGGGCACTCCTAAAACCAACGGTGCGTACAACGGGGGTAAACAAAAGTCGTCCAAGGCCCCAGACAACTAATGGAGTAAAACTAATTAATGCAATAGTCATAACATTATCGCCATAATACAGATGCCCAAATTCATGATACAATGTTATATACTGTTGCTGCTCATTTCTTTGATTCCATGCAACAGGATCAATGAGAACATAGGGAATTAACGGGAAAGCCCACATACGCGTTGCTGCACAAGTCCCAAGACCTGGCGCAAGCTTTACACGCAATAAAGAAGCACCTATACATCCAGTGGCTTCCAACCGCCGTCGCGAAGATTCAATGAGATCTTGTGGCGCATCCCGTAACGCACTAAGCTTATTCCAACTCTGATAAGCCGGCACAGCAAAGGTACGTAATAAAACACCCACAGCCTCACTAACAGGCGCTAACCAAGAATAATTATAATGAGGTATGACATCTTCCGTACTTGGCTCACGTAAATCAGGCTCCAAAACATTTGTCACCGCACCAATTGTCAAAACGGCAAAGCTTGCACAACCAACAAAAGTCAGATAAAAAAGGCGGACAAGGTCACGCCGAAGTACGTTAGTACGAAAGCGGATCATTTTGTTACCAAAGGTGCTGGAACGGCTAAAGACTTAAATTTTTTCAGCGCCTCTTGGCACCGCGCAGCCCGTTCCTCAGGCAGCGGATGTTTCGGATCCATCTGTTGCTTCACAACCCTTACAAAATCATCCACAAAGCTCCTAACAATGAAACCCGTCTGATCCCTGTCAATTTTTTCAAAAAATCTCTGAAACTGCACAATATCTTCAGCATTGCGCGCTAGAGAAAGAGCAAACTTGTCTGCTCGGCTCTCCTGCATTCTTTCAACGATGTTCCATCCCGGTGGGGAAGTACCAAAAAGTCTGCTTCCAAGCCAAAAGCCTCCTGCAACTCTACCAAGAAAAAGTGTAAATGCGTCACCCAAACTAGTCGCATTATGCAACCCAGCAACCACAGCTGTTTTGTGCCACGTCCAATCGACCAACGCATTGTAGCGAGCGCGTTTTATACGCCTTAACCCTCGACGCAACTTCGGAGACTTTTTCACATATGAATGAGCCAGAGATGAAGTTGCATTAAATCTACGTTGGTACAAACTACCATTCCACGCTTTTTGCACCTTAGGAATAGCCGTGCGATAAGCTCGTGTACAGGCCCATCGGCCCAAACCCCACAAAAGTAGCGGAACCGCATTAAAAACAGCAATCTTAATCATAATATCTGAATTATACAGATGGCCAAACTCATGACTCAACACCATATACTGCTGATTTTCATTCATCGTAGCCCATATATGTGGATCTATTAAAACATGGGGAATCCACGGCGAACCACAGGGCCGAATCGCCGCAACCGTGTTAATCCCTGGAACTATTTTTATACGAAGAGAAGAGCCTCCCCAGCATCCCGTAGCGGCAAGACGTTTACGCGAGGCCGCAACAAAATCTTGTGGCGCATCTTGCAGCCTAGGAAATATAATTTGTTGCGCAAGCGCGATAACACCAAAAGTTCGCAACAGTATGCCCGTCCCTTCACCAACAGTACCTACCCAAGAATAATTGCGGGTATGAGCCGTACGAGTAACAAGATCTCCGCCCTCATCGTCATCATGAGCTGCATACACGTCACTGCAGACAAAGCCTACAAGACATAAAATAACAGCCAATCCAAGAAAAAGGCTTCGTTCCTTAAATTTTACCATGATTCTTCCCCCACTCAAAGACGCACTTGAGGCGATAGTCAGTACTGTGCGCTAATTTTGAACGTTATTAAAAATCTATCCTTACCACTTACCTACTCAAAAAATTATGCCAGAAAAACGGCTTTTTTGCAAACGAGAGGCTGGGCGAACACCCACATGTTCAGTCAGCCTCTCACAAAATAATCCAAAGACTAAGAAATCAAAAAGTCGCGTCAAACCCTAACTTTGCAGTCTGAATAGTTTGGCATGGTCGAACTTCAGCATCATAGCGTATAAAAACTCGTCCACAGCTTTCAAATTCTGCTGCCAAACCAGCACCTCCTATAAAATATCCATGTGCTTTGTGAGCACCACACACCGTCAAGCAATCGCTCCTATCTGCAAGCCGTGCTCCTATAGGGCGATGATTAAGAGGAATATCCTCCACCCACGCAATTTCTATATGAGGCAACACCGTAACACTTCCTACCTCAAAGGATTCACAGGCTTCGAATCCTAGATAGGTACGCAACGTATGCGCATTAAAACTATTTATACACCAATTCAAACTATCAGCACCCCGCTCTCCAAAATGATTTTGTCGAGCAAAAATATACGAAATGCGTGCAAGGGGCATAAGAGGGGCATGACACTTAACCCCACCCTGTAGGCACAATTCAACCATTCCACCCTTCTGGCAACCGGTTGCTACGCGATCTACCCCATAAAATACGATCGGGCGACGGGTCTTATTCCATGTTACGCCACCACCCACTAACCCATCAATAAAGAAATGGTCTTTGGAATACTCTGCATAAAGTGCCGCCTGTGCCGCACCTCCACGAACTTGTCCTGAAAAACCTTTCCAATCAAGATCAGTACCCATCCCTGCAACAGAGAAGCCAACCGAAAAGTCAGGATGCGTGCATAAATTGCGTGCCTCAATATTTCCAACCACTCCAAAGGTTTGCGAGCAGAATGGGTTGCAATAAGCACATCCAGATTTTTTATCGGATTCCCCTATGCCATATACGGTGAATCCGTTGGTATGACAGCAGGGGCAATTGTCCCCATTCCACTGCCGCGACACCTGCCGTTCTAAAACTGAGGTACTAAAAAGGGCAGCCGAACGTGTATGTAGTGTCGAAAGCGCATCAAAACGCTCTGGGCTTATCTGATAGAGAGCATCTCTAATCGGCGTGCTTCCAAAATTGACATAATTTATATAATCAAGGTCATGATACACATTTTCAAGGTCTGAGTAAGCCACTGGGATAAAGGCATCCAAATAGGTCGCCACTCTATAATTATTACCACCCCCCGCCATCGGACGGTAGGAGAGAGCAATATCTCCAATAGGTTGTCGATGATTTCGGGTACTTGAGCTTGTATACCCATAGGTAGGAAAATAGTGGGTTCCAAAATCTGCTACTAAACGATTTTGTACAGCACCCCCATCTCCCCAATCATAACCAGGAGCCCGTATAGGACCTGCAATACCGGTCCATAAAACATAGTTTAATCCCGTTATAGGGTCAGGCGATGCAGGCATCTCTACATTATTGATATCAACAGGAGGCGCTGGCAGGGCGAAAATATCACGAAGTTCTGCAGGCGTTTTTCCACGGACATATTCAGAACGCATAATCCATGCGCCATTGGGACTGCTTTGTGGTAAACCTAGCAAGCGAACAAAATGTTGAGGCTGTGTGAGAATAATTTCAGTAGCTGTGTAATGATCATCAAAGGGCTCGGTTGCTGGAATCTCTTCACTATCCCACTGGGCACAGATATAGTTAAGCTCTTCCATAGAAGTAGTTGGCAAAGGAAACGGATGAAACGGAGGCGGTGGTTGCACCGGAAAAGGTAACGGACCCGTCGGAGTCCAGGTTCTAACTAATATTCCAATCGGTTGCGTTGGCACGGCCACTGGAGTCATACCCAAAAGCTGTTCACACCCTATACAAAAAACTGCTGCTATAAGCATTAGAAAAGCAAACATTCCTACTCCTTTTTGCAAACACCACTAAAACCCCACTACAAGAAGCTTATGTAGAGTTAGGCTCACAAAACAAGAGTTGTGCTTAGAAATAATAGGGTTTTTAATTAAACCAGAGAACGCTTATAGGATTATAGTCGCAGGGCTTTTTCCCCTCATTATCACAAATATCACGCCGCGCTCCTGCATTAGAAAGGAGGACTGCCAATCGCTGATTTTTATTTATAACCGCGTAGTGCAACGGAGTTTTACCCTCTGAATCCTGAACGTTAAGATCTACGTTCTTTTTAAAAAATAACGGAAGCATGACACTCTTTTTTACAAAATGAATAGGATAAGATCCTTCACCAATCGGCTTTGTTAAATCTGCCCCCAAACTAACCAATGTTTCGACCGACGAGGTCATATTATTAGAGAGAGCTAAAATAAGCGGAGGAGCCACTTTCCACACCCCATCGGACGTCTGGTCTACAGGAACCGCAGCCTTTCCCACGAGAATTTTTATGGCTTCGGCAGCCCCCAATAAGGCCGCCCTCTGCAAGGGAGTCATTCCTTGAACATTTAGCGCACACGGATCAACCCCTTTTTTAATAAGAAGAGAGAGAACTCTTACTAGTTGCATCTGATCCTTACAATAAGTCAGAAAATAATGAATTAGATTTTCTTTTTTATAGAGGGTCTTAAGATCAGCCCCATACGTAAGCATAAGCAACAGACTGGGCATCACAGGGCGTCCTATTGCGTACGATTTAAGAGCTAACGAAAAAGGAGTGTCTCCGAAAATATTTTTTTTATTAGGATTAGCACCTCTTTTTAGCAAAATTTTTGTGGTATCAAAAAGCCCTTGCTGAACCGTCCAGAAAAGCAACGATCTACCATACGAATCTACAAAATCCGGATCTTTGCTGGTAGTAGCAAACCAATCTATTATAGGTTTCCACTCTGTTTTTTTCGATTGCACAAGACTTTGAAAAAATGGAGTTTTTTTATCCTTTTTTTTGCGATGGGAAATAGTAAGGTCTACCCCATACTTTAAAAAAAGATTAGGTAAATCAAAGTTCTTAGTAATAAGAGCCTCCAATAGCGCCCTGAAAAAAGGCGTGTAGTTTAGGCCTGGATGAAATATATTGGGGTCGCTATTATATTGTAGAAGTAACTCTACCATCGCTTTTTCTTTGGTCACAAAAAGCGGCGAACAGCAAGAAAAGGTAGACTCTTCAAGCTTTATAGACTTTTCTTTTGCCATAAACGAACTAGTTGCAAGAGCAGGGTACTTTTTTAAAAGATTTTCAACCTCGGCACATTTGTTATTTTTTACCTGCTCATAAAACATTTTGACCGTGAGTTTCTTTGGTACTTTTTTATCACTTTGGTTTGAAGCGTTTATAGCAATGTGCGCCACGCATACAATTGTGACAACTATTAGTAACGCACTTATTTTTTTTACCATAACGTTCCCTACTTTAGATGATTGTGTACTCTCACTCCATACGCTTTATTTTCCCTCTGGTGTTGGGGAGATGAGCCATTCTTTACTTTGTGGCCAATAATCGGTTGGCAACTTGCCAGCCTTATCTCTGATATCTAACCGTGCTCCGTTTTTTACCGCAGCGATGGCAAGATCCCTTTTATGCCATTCTAAGAAATCGTGCAAGCAGGTTTTCCCAGCACAGTCTGTTTGGTTAAGATTTACCTTATGATCAAGCAACACAGATAGAGATGCTAAATCGCCGACATAATGAATAGGATAATCACCATTGGGAGTTGGCTTATTAAGACTGACCTTTAGATCGAGGAGCATTTTAACCGTATCTGTGTAATGGGCACATAGCGCGATTATAAGAGGAGTATGATTTCTCCAAGGATTCTTGACAGGGATATTGTTTTTCCACAAATAACTTGAGATTTTATCCGGTTTAACCTTGCCTTCTACCGTTAGAACTTTAAGCGTTTTATTCGCATGTAAAATTGTAGCCTTTTGGATAGGCAGTACTCCGTCTGCGTCTGGTTCATTAGGATCAACACCCCCTTCAATAAATTGCGAAATGCAATGGTCAAAAAGTTCCAAGAAATTGTCATGTTCATGTTGATGCTGAAGAAAGTAATTAATAAGATTCTCACCATCAATTTTAACCGCAGGACCCTTCAAATAGATCAGCGACAAAGCAGCGGACAAGCTAAGATGGTCTTTGATATAACCAAAACAAGTATCGCATACACGCTGGCGTGCTTGTTCTAAAGACGCAACCTCACGGCTGACAAACTCTTTCTGTTGCGAGCACTTCAGAAGGGGCATGAAATTGGCATTCTTGAACCATGGAATTTCCGTTTCCTGCTTGGTACTTTTTAAAAACGCATAGGCCTTAAGCTGGCTATTTAAAAAGGGTATCTGATTTGAAGTCTTAAAAAAGAAAGGCGCAAGGGGGAGTAACTTTTTTGCGTCTAGACAAGGAAAGCTTTCTGTAGGAAGCAAAACAAGCGCGATAACCGCCCTAGATATAATGTGCATGATCCTATTCATGTCCACAACCCTTTCAAAGGAGCCTTTAACCTAAACTAGGGAGCATTCTATCAGGGGACAGGCTGCATGGCAATGGCGGAGTTTTTCTTTCCTAAATACAGTTCAAGAAGTTTTTTAAGAAGATCCTTTGCATCAGGAGAAGCATTATCTGCAACCTTTTTTCCAAAATATTCCGATGAATAAAACACAGGATATCCGTTAAGCACCGTTTGAAAGCTATCTCCAAGCCTCATTTGTAGATGCGCAAATGAACTGCTTGTTGGAAGTGCACAGACCATGATATTGTGCCGCAGATTAAGCTCATTAAGCGCCTGCGATTTGATCGTATTGAGTAGCACACATGCTTCAGCGAAATTCTGAGTGCTAAACTTTAGATTCTGATACGATTTAAATACGCGATCAAACCGTGTTTGAACATCATTATAACAAGCCTTTATCATATTTTGGCAATTAAGATTGTCTGGAGATTCATCACGTTTCAATCGTGCTCCAATGTATCCCCATTTCCTGAGAATTTTTATAAGCTGGATATGCGTTGCCTCCCATTTTGTCGTCACCTTTTCACATAAAGCAGCACATGTCTTTAATTCAAGAATACGCTTTCCCCGCTTTTCCTCATTATCCTTGTAGGATGCACTCTGGAGCTTTTTATCGGTTTTATAGGCTTGCATGATAATAAAATTACAAAGGCGTGTACCCATGGTTGAAAATAGGGAACCTCCATTCAGATCAAAGCCCCTTAAAAAGTCGCATCCACCTCTAAAACCACGAATATCGTCTATAGTTTCACCTAAAGTCTTTTGTAAATTTTGCATTAGAGGCGTGTAGGTATTAATGAGGGCTTCTATGGCACTTTTTTTAACACATAGTTGCGAAAGCTCAGTTGAATCTTTCCCCGATGAAAAAACAAATACGAGTAAGGCCCGATAATCTTCCACCAAGAACAATGGCTCTTGTGCACTGTTTTTCTCAAGGCTTTGAACTAATTTATTTTCTTGATTGAGCGGTTCTGATTCTTCTTTTAACAGCAGGTCTTGAAGAGGTGACTGTTCACACAAAACCTTAAGATGAATCCTGAATTTTGTCAGCAACTCTATTTTTTCATTAGAAGTAAAAGGCAACGTACTCTTGTTACTCTTTTCAAACGATGCAAGAATTGCCTGAAATAGAGGCTGTAACTTTTTATCAGCCGAATGCTGTAAGAGCTTTTTTAACAGAGACGCAAGTGTTGATTT
Source organism: candidate division TM6 bacterium GW2011_GWF2_43_87 (assembly GCA_001000065.1). GTDB lineage: Bacteria > Babelota > Babeliae > Babelales > Babelaceae > UBA12395. Next base: position 79,646 of record LCGZ01000002.1, read on the forward strand.
TAGCTGAGTTTCTATAATTTTCAGTTCTTTTGATTTCCCCAAAAGTCCCAGTATGCGCGGAGTATCACCATTAACACAAAACTTTGAAAGTGCAGGAGCAGTTGCCTCCACACACGCCTTTAATATAGCGTCATTAACATCGCTAAGTTCGCTGTTTAACGTCACGAGAGTTTGTGGAGTAAATAACGCTTGCGCAGCTACCATAACCTTCTTATTTAATAGTTCCTCTTTTAGAGAACCTAGTTGTTGAATAACCTTTTCAAATGCAAGATTAAGCAAAGCCTGTTGATTTTCGAAGTCGTAATCAAGTTCATCGTTTGATTCGCTTGGTTTAAACAGAGTTTTATCAGAAACTAGCGCCTTTGTAAGCTGAGTTAAGAAATACTCTGAAGCAGTGTCGCATGCGGTCAACTTGGCGTGCTTTTCAATTGCCTCGAGATATTTTTCATCCACCTCCAAATTCTTTTTCTTTTTGATGATAGTAGACGGTTGGCTTAAATTTATAACTTCGCCATTTATAGCTTTAGTATCAGAGGGTTGCTCGGATGAATCTTCATTCTTCACAACGATTTCTTTCTCGTTAATTTCTTTGGAAGCTTCTTCCTTACTGACCCCTTCGTCGTTTTTCAATTCTATGGTTTCAGTGCCACTAACACTGTTTAAATTAGAGTCCTTAGCCTGCTGCACAACAATCCCTAGAGACAAGGCAAATGCCGGCTTGTTGTAATCAAAAAGTAGGCCGTTGCAAAAATTACCTACAATATTCTTAAGCCATTCTGTTTTTTTGCTAATGTCTGCTAGATGCTTTTCGTTATGCATGACGTTAATAAGATCATGCCCTGACGTAAGATTTGAGAATTTTTTCTGGATGGCCTCTTTATCAAAAATGGAATCCTGCTCCAACGACGTACTACTCAGATGAATGAGCGCAGAGGTATACTGTTTAATAAGTTTTTTACATGAGACTTCGTCTAACGAATTTTTAGAGTAACTTTCATGGTACAACTTGCACAACGAACACGCTTTTATGACATAACTACAGACCAGTGGATCAAGAATATAGGGTATGCTAACAGAAAGATCGTAACCCGCTACAGCAATGAATAGACCATGGAGTAGCTCCATCTTTTCCTCATCGTATACAACGGTACAGGTTGTTGCACTGGTATCATGAAACAACCCCATTTTTGGGTTAGGAGCAACCGAGTAAGTTAAGTAGTCTCGCAGAGTTATAAGAAGCCGAAGTATCGCATTGCGCTGTTCCAAGCCTGTTTTATGAGGAGAGCCCATAGTATTAGTTTGAGGTTGAAGAATAAGCTCTGCTCTTAGTAGTCCGTTTATGCCACCCACAAAAGTTTCTACACTACAAGGCTTCCCACTGCTCTTATAATTTTCGCATAACTGGATAATGACATTTTTACTTTTACGATCAATGGTAAGTGTAAACCCATCAAATCGCCCAAACTCCGGGCAAGGCTTATGAATGAATTTTGAGCCAAATGCAAGATAGCTTCGTTTCCCTAATAAAGAAGAAAGCACAAACTTTTCTGAAGATTTAAATTCTCTAAGCGCTTTGCTAATATTTTTTTCAAAGAAATCGGAAAGAAGCCCGCAAGGATCATAAATTGAATAGCGTGGTCTTTCTAACAACTTAAGATCAAATCGCTTATTAAAACCAGGTTTCTCAGCATCCGTTGGTTGGGCAGTGAGAATAAGTTGGCGTAGATGGTAAAGACCAACGGTCTCCAGATAGAATAGCGAGGCTAAACTTCCTATAATCTTCAAAAACTCTTCATCGGTCTGACAAGGGGCTATCTTTTTTGATTGGTGCAACAGAGTATCAAGTAACAGATGAGCTCCAGGGGTACCTTTTTTGTACAATTGTTCCAGCTGCTCATTGGAAGCATTGTATTTTATATGCTTGAAGGCACTTTTAGTAAGAACCTGAGGAATATCTTTCAAGTGTTGTTCAATGGCAGCACCAATAAGCACATCCTTTTCAAAAGGTTTTTTTTCTGATACCCCAAAAACCCCTGTAGTTGTCACAAAAAAGGTTAGACAAATAAGCTTAGATAGACGATTAAATGGATGCATGTGAAAACCTTTTTCAAAGTAGTAACGAAAAGAGACACTAAGTCGGGGACTATTATACGCGCTTTTATCTAATTTGTGCGCTTAATTTTACAAAGGAAGACGCATGCTGAGCATTTATTTGTAATTTTAAAGGAAACCACCCGCCTTTAAAAACCTTTGACAAAAATAAAAATTTAAAATACAATTAAAGCATATAAAAAAACAATTTAGTAATATATTGTAATTAATAAGAATAATATCAAAAGAGATTTTTATGAAAAAAATAATATTTGTTATCATTGCTCTTGCAAGCATCTTCCCACATCTAGCATCTCCTGTTTCACCCTACGCAGTTAAAGGTTTTGACCGGCTTATACAACCAAAAATTTTAGAAACCCTTTACCCGCTCTTTTTCCCCAACACTGCGCATGACCTAGGACGCAATCTAAAATTGTACGGCAATAAAAAAAGTGCCTGGACTACTCTTGCGAACGGGCTCTTTAAACAAGTTAATGATAATGGCTCATTACAATTAATAGAATTAGGCAAAGGCTCTGTCTGCACTAAAATGAATCTCTTTTACCTGGGCGGTTTGTATGCTTTGGTTGTAGGATACAATCCAAACTCAATAGTTCTACTCAAAAAAGCAATCACCATCCTATGCACAAAGACTAATCTTCAAAAAAATGCAATCTGGAGCCTTTTACACAAGATCGATGACGCCAAAAAACTAGCCTGGTCAGAAGATAGTAAAAAAGGCCCTGCAGCCCTCATCGCCCTCTATGCAGGGTTGAGAGCTGAAACAAAAGCAGATCTGCTTTTGTTTTTAAGAGGATTTATCGCCTACTATATATTCCTAGACAAAATCGACACCGTACTTACGCCAAAAGGCAAAGATCTCCTATCATCAAACAACAAATCTGCACAAATCTTATTCTTGCAAGAAAAATATATTCCTAAAGACCGAACCGATATTCTAAATCAAACCTACCCAAACCCCACCACCTTTGATTATCTATGGTTCTGCAGCTCAACAACCTCTTCAGAACCTATACGTGTACTGTCCATCGCAACCCCCAATCTGAACCAAATGTCCGTTGGTGATTGCGTCGAACACGGTCTATGTTCCCTAATTTTCACGCTCTTAGAAGATGTATATCCTGGAGAACTCACGGCAGAAAACCTTCCGCAATCCCTCCGCTCATCAAGCTCTGTACTTAAATTTATCTCATGGTTTAATAAGACCAGTATCAATGAACAGAAGGCTAGAACTGACTTTTTCTACCTATTCTCAGACAAAGAAAACAAAGCAGGCAAAGCAGACCTGGAATATCACAACGCCTCACCCTCAAAACATTATGAACTAGAAGCATCAGATAGCAATATCCTGAAAGCACTTCGCTTCTTCTTTGGAATTAATGCAAAAAACTTTAAAGAGCTTGGAGAACAACTTTCAATCCCTGAAAAACGCACCATCACTTTTAACGTAAAACAATGTGAGAAGAAGACCTCCTCCGCTCTTGAGCCCAACCAACAAATTATCATGACTATCAAAGACGAAAATGGCTACCAAACCTGCACACTCAACATTGTCACCAATACACACGTGGGAGTTTCTGGTGAAGATTCACAAAATCATAGCCAGAAAGAAGACCGCGAAAAGCAAAAAATCCTCCTTAACAAAGCTTCTATCAAAATTGAACAATTTCCGTTCTGCAGCACATTCCCTACACAAAGAGCAGACAGCATTGATATTTTTCGTCGACTTGAAGATCTAGAGTTTAATAATCTTTGCAGAGTGAGCGTAAAAACACCACAGGTCTACGCTTCATTCAAAAATATTTTTAATGAACAAGCCATCAAGCCCTGCATTATAGATCTTGATGATGACATACCAAAATTACTTATAGAGCATGGAGATAAAGAACCCTTCAGAACGTTTATTAAAACCGTGAATGTAGAAGAATTAGAGCGCATTCTAAAACAAAATGACTTAGCCTCTGATTTTGCCCGCAAGATCAACCTCTTTAAAGACGATTTGATTCATCGCGTCTCAGCCTCTTTCCTAAAAGCATGCTTAGGAAATCTATCTCGATTCTATACATTCACAAGCCAACATCCCATTTACAAAACAATTGTTCAGGACCGCGGATTCGCTCTATCCAAAATCCTTATAAAACAGTCGCATAAAAAGGAAGGAATGGAATTATTCCTAAAGCAGCGACCCACTTTTGCAAAGATCAACTACGCCCAAAGAAAAGACATCATAGGGGCCTATGAAACAGTAAAAAAATACTTTCCCTCAAAAGTCTCAGAGCTTGTAGACCAAGATCCCCTTACATCATGCGCACAAATCCCCCAAGTTCTCGAAGCTGTAATATGCGATGCTCTTGCCGAAAACCATAAAATTAGTCGCAAGCTAAAATCGCTTGAAAATAGTGGATTTTATAGCCTGCTATATGATAAAGCAATTCTTCCGGTTTTAATTACCTATCTTAATACGCATGTTCCAGAGACACTCTGGTCAAACCAAAAATACATCGACAAGCTTGCCAAAGCCTTGAAGAAACTCAATGTGATAGACGAGTCTACGGTTAAAAAAACCATAAGTAAAACAGACCTAGTCAAGCCACTATCCTTCATCACTGAACACTGCACAGAAGAACCTTACGCCACCTTCTTAAAAAATTCAAAAATCCTCATAAAGAAATAAAAATAATTTAAAGGCACTATCGTGAAAAATCTCTCTCTTAAAAAATTACTGTTCTTATGCGTTGCTCTAGCCGGATCTTTAGCTCACCTAACATCCCCCATTTCACCCCACGCAGTTAAAGGTTTTGACCGGCTTATACAACCACCAATTTTAGAAACCCTTTACCCACTCTTTTTCCCCAACACGGCGCATGACCTAGGCCGCAATCTAAAATTGTACGGCCATAAAGACAATGCCTGGACCTCTCTTGCGAATGGGCTCTTTAAACAAGTTAATGATAACGGCTCATTACAATTAATAGAATTAGGCAAAGGCTCTGTCTGTACTAAAATGAATCTCTTTCACCTGGGTGGTTTGTATGCTCTAATTGTGAGATACAAGTCAAACTCAGCACTCCCGCTCAAAAAAGCGGTCATCACCCTATGCGAGGAGACTAAACTTCAAAAAAAGGCAGTCTGGACCTTTTTGCACAAGATCAATGACGCCAAAAAACTAGCCTGGTCAAAAGATAGTCAAAAGGGCCCTGCAGCCCTCATCACTCTCTATGCAGGGTTGAGAGCTGAAACAAAAGCAGACCTGCTCATGTTTTTAAATGGATTTGCCCACTTTTACATAGACGGACCTGATAAGGTACTTACACCAGAAGGCAGAGAGGTCATCTCAAACAGCTCAAAAGAGACCTTATTCTTACAGGAAAAATATATTCCTAAAGACCGCACTGACATTCTAAATAAAACCTACCAAAACCCCACCACCTTTGATTATCTATGGCTCTTCAACTTAACTTCAGAACCTATACGTGTACTGTCCATCGCAACCCCCAGCGCCCTTAAAGGTCTAAGTGAAAACACGGTCAGCGACTGCGTTGAACACGGTCTATGCAAATTCATCTTCACGCTATTGGAAAGCGAAAATCCTGGAGAACTCACAGCAGAACACCTACCCCAACCTCTCCAAAATTCGGATACCGTACTCAAATTTATCTCATGGTTTAATAACATCTGCATAAACAACCAAAAGGCCCGAACTAACTTTTTCTATCTTTTCTCAGACAAAGAAAACAAAGTAGGCAAAGCAGATCTAAAATATCACAACGCCTCATCCTCAAAATATTATGAACTAGAAGCATCAGATAGCAATATCTTGAAAGCACTTCGCTTCTTCTTTGGAATTAATGCAAAAAACTTTGAAGAGCTTGGCACCCAGCTTTCTGTACCCAAAAAACGTACCGTCACTTTTGACTTAAAACAATGTAAGAAAAAAAACACCTCCGATCTTGAGCCCGATCAACAAATTATCATGACTATCAAAGACGGGAATAACTATCAAACCTGTACGCTCAACATAACCACCAATAAGCACGTAGGAGTTTCTGGTGAAGACAAAAACTCCGCTACCCTCCTCGATGGAGAAGTTGTAGGAGAATTCCTTCAAAACAAAGCTCTTGGTACAAAGCTAAAAGAATTCCCCTTCTGCTACAAATTTCCATGTCACCGCCAAGAAACTATAAACATTTTTTCCCAGCTTGACTCTACAGAGTTTAGTAACCTCTGCAGAGTGAGCGTAAAAACACCACAGGTCTACGCTTCATTTCAAAATGTTTTTAATGAACAAGCCATCAAGCCCTGCATTATAAATCTTGACAATGATGTGGTATCATTACTTGCAGAACATGGAGATAAAGAACCTTTAAAAACATTCATCAAAACCATAAACATAGAAGAACTAGAACGTATACTCACAACCCGTCAGCTTGGATTAACCTTTATGAACAAGGTTAAACTCTTTGAAAACGACCTTGTCCATAAAGTCTCTGATACGTTCATACTAAATTACCTCGGCTTCAAATTCGACGATAGCCAAAGTGCAGAACCTTTCTACGAAATTCTAGCAAAAAATCGTGGTTTTCTGCTAGCGGGTGCCATTGCCGGCCAGTTTAACGCCAAGCTAGACGAAAAGAATAAAAAAGCAGCATTCACTGTATTTACAAAACAGCGCCCTACCTTTTCAAGCACCACTCCTAAAATACAAGAAAACATTACATGGAGCTATCACAAATTTGGGTATTACACCGTAAACGACAAGAATGAAAATATCTCACTACACGACCTCTGCGACCAAGAGCCCTTCATATCATTCGCCCAGATACCTGGTATTTTTAAATATGTTCTGTGCGATGCACTTGCAAAAAAATACGGCGTAGCGCATAACGCATTCGTCAGAGTTGAACCAAATAGCTCTGACACGTGCTACAACACTACCCTACTTCCAGTTTTAATTTCGTACCTTAACAAACATGTTCCAGAAACACTCTGGTCAAATCAGAATTACATCGACGCGCTTGTCAAAGCATTAGATACTCTCAACCTCTTTGATGATCTTAAGATAGATACACAAGCCGTTGATATCAAACAAAGAACCGTGCCCGGGCAGTATATTATTGACCACTGGATGGAAGAGCCCTATGCCACGTTTTTAAAAAACGTGGGTAAGGTTGGGTTAAAAGCTAGTTAGTAGCAAGAGCCAAAGCTGAAATATGTGCAAGGCCTGGGTCAAGGGGCCGTGCCCCTTGCAGCGCCCTCTCCCTACTCCACAAAGAACTCTTTCTCAAGAAACTCTGCGCCACGCACAATAATGCGTAGCCATTCCAGCTTGATATCAAGCCGCTCATCTTCAGAAAGCCGCCATGGCAATGACGAAACCCTTAAGCGATTAACAATGTCATAAAAACAGAGTGATACGCAAACCGAAACATTAAAACTTTCAGTAAAGCCATACATCGGTATGGTAAATGCACCATCTGCATTCTCTTGCGCATACAAAGAAACGCCGCGTTCCTCAGCCCCAAAGACAATTGCCGTCTTCTGATTTAGAGGAAGCTCTGACAAAAGACCATCTTTGATATGAGGAGATGCCACCACAATTCGATACCCGTTTGCACGCAACTTAGAAAAACATTCCTCAGTATTATTGCGTCCCTCACGCCCATACCGCTTTAGCGTCACCCAATTGGATGCCCCTTTGCTTACACCCGTGTTAACCGCATACCGATTCTGCTGCTCAATTATATAGGCATCCTGCACCCCAAAGCACTCGATTGATCTAATCGAAGCACTTACATTGTGCGGTTGGTAAATATCTTCCAACACAGGAACTACATAACGAGTTCTCTGTTGCAACGCAGAATCAATTTTCTCACGCCGAGAAGGCGTTATGAACTGCGAAAGATGTTCTACCAACTGACGCTTTATTACTATATCCATAGCGTTCTAAAGCCCCTTTTAACGCTGCCCAATTATACCACAAACCACTATACCATAAGGCGCACTTTTTTAAGCGCCAAGGGTAACAATAGTAATAAAAACAGTAACAGAAACAGCATAATAAATTTGCCACTCACCAATTCAACAAACGACGATGCATTCTGAATCTCACTACCCGAAAGAACCAAAAGGGTTGTAACTGGTAACATTCCAACCAATGTTGTCCAAAAAAAGTTTTTTAACGGCACAATCGTAAGTCCCGCCAGCACATTAACCATCACAAATGGAATAGCTGGAATAAGCCTAACCAAAAGTAGAAACCACGTTCCATGCTCTCTAAAAAGCCTATTAAATCTTTCCAATTTTTGCTCATAGGTACACTGCAGATAATTACCAACCAAACGACGAGACACCAAAAAAGATAACGTCGCTCCACTCGTAGCCGCAACGGTCACCATGCCAATTGCCACATAAGGACCATAAAAAAATCCCGCAGCCATAGTCATAACCGAAGCCATCGGCAATGCAAACACATTATCTATAATGTAAATAAGAATAAACAGGACAATAGACAGCGCATAATGCTGCCTAATAAACTCTTCCAAGATCCCGTTCCAGGAGCGAATTAAGTCAAAAAAGAAGAACCCAAACCACCAAGCACAGGATGCAAAAAGTCCAAGAATCCCTAATAATACCACAAGCCGAAGAAGTGCTGGAGAAATTTTTTTCATTCTCAACCCCAAACCATTTATTGATGACACGTAAGTAGTATAGTATGAGACAGAACAAAGAACCATATGCGCCAAAAATGAAGAGAAGGTCTCATGAAAAAAACTCTGCTTTTTATCGTAAGCTTAGCGTTAATGCCCCTATTTCACACCCCTTTTTCACACGCGGCAGGAAAAGGAAACGAAGGAAACATTAATAACAACTCCAACTCCGTTACCAATCAGATCACGGTCAACACATCGGTTACTACCGAAATTGCAAATGCAGTCATGGTCACCATCCAAGAATATGCCGGCCATATAAAACGAGAGGTAACAAAAGCCTGCGCGGTCGGATATCACTTTACAAAGAATCTCTTTGCAAACCATAAATGGAAATTCATAGTTCTGGGAACAACCGGTAGTTACGGCTCGCTAGTCGCCTCAAACCTATATATAGCAAAAGAACTTCAACAGCCCCAGCGCTGGTTCTACTGGAAACACCATCTCTCTCTTGAAGAATTACTAGCCATCCCTCAATCCGAACTTGGTCATGATCTTGTTGCAGAAATACAACGTCGCTACACAAGCCCAACAGCCCCAACAGACTTCATAACACCCTTTGTTCTCTTTATGAAAGATATCGAGTACGACCAAAAGATGATTACCACCTACCAAAATCTCGGCAACTGCCTTGAAAAGATCTATCTAACGGATTACACCTGGTATGATAGACCGACAAAAGAACGGTGTGACGAGTGGCTAAAACGAGTTGCTCTCGTAAAATCTATCTTCCTAAATTGGATGGCAAACTACAAAATCAATCAGCACGTTAAACAGTGCATCCGGGCTTCACGATTCTTCTTAACCCCATGGGAATGGGCCTTAAGACTGAATATTTACCTTTGATAGATAGTATTTAATATCATCATCCTGGAAGCGCAGACCCATACCAAAGAAGGCGTTCTTGTTATTTCGACTGACAAAATCATCGGCTCCAAATACCGCATAGAGGCTATTGGCAAAGAAAACCTTGTTTATCCACTTCATATGAATACGATCGTCGTTGATACGGTTTCTACCGCCAAAATCAAACGCCTCAAGAGACGTAACCCACCGGATGTTATCAGACTGCATTGGAATATCAATATCAAGAGCCACACCAAAGGAACTCTCAAAGAGACCTCCTCTAAAGGCAACGCAATCAAACACCTTACCAAATTGAATATCATACAAGGTCTGATCAAACTTACGCTTTTCTGTCTTCTTAATAGGAGCATATTTAAGTTGATGCGCAGGATCCAGATTCTCGTCCGCCGGATTAAGAGGACATCCTCTCCCATCAAACCACTGACGATATTTATTGGAACGTGAAACCGTACCGCTGTACGTACCCACAAGCCCAAGCTGGTAGAAGTAGTCTTCGGTTGGATGAACACGAACGTCAATATATCCTTTCCCATCCTCGCGGCACATGTGATCACCGATCCCATACATGCCCTCGCCGCGCACATCAAATACAACGCCCAGTTTATCGATCTTGCTAAAGTACTTCTTGACGCCATCGATAGCCACCTTGGCATCGCGCCCCATATCTTCATCACTAATCAACTTACCAAGGATACCCTCGCCTTTGTTGATCTTAGTCATCACATCAGATAACGGTCCGGTCGTATCTTCAAACTTGGTCATCAATCGGCCAAGATCTCTATCTATGGCAGTCGATGCACGATTTATACTATCTCTAAGCTCACGAGTTGTGTTAGGTAGATCCTGCTTGAGGTCACCAATAACAATGCGTAAGTCACTTACTAAATCTGTGAAGGAGTGCTCATTACGCTCAACAACGCCTTCAAGCGAAGTCACAAACGTTGCTACACGGTCAGAAGCTTTTGTAAAATTACCTATCATATCTTCAATGCGAGCCGCACCAGCATCTCCACCAAAGACATTTTTAAATGATTTAGTTACGTCGCTTATATTCTTTGAAATATCCTGCAGTTCGACCAAAATCTGATCAATAGATACCGGATCTTGGCTTGCACGCATCAAAATCCCACCCGGTTTAATCGTTGGCAGACGAGAGTCTCCAGGATGCAACTCCACATACTTGGTTCCCAAAAGACCATCCTGACGAATAACACCGTAGGCATCCGTGTGAAGAACATAACTCTTTAGCACCATTACATCGGCACGCACCTGCTGGCCATCGCTAACCAAGTCAACCGCCTCGACCCATCCTACCTTGACTCCTGCTATTTGAACATTTGCCTTGGTGTTTAGACCAGAAATATCATGAAAAAATACTGAGTATCGATTGTAACGAGCAGTATCAAAACGGAAGACACCTATTTGAAAACTCATATACAAAAAGATGCCGATCGCGACAAGAATAAACAAACCAACCGAAGTTTCTGTTTTTATACGCAACGCTGTCCCTTCGTTTAGCTAAATCCAATACCATCTTTTTATAACGTAAAAAACACGGTTATCGTCGCCTGATTTCATTTGAAGCAGAGCAAAAACTCCCTGACTCCTCTCTCCGGTTTTCCCATAACATACCACAGAAAGATTCTTAGCTCTACCTTGCCCTTCAAACATTCCAGAAACACCTTTATCAAGTGCTGCAAATTTTTTCCCAAAAACGGGAGCAAGTAACGTGTCCCACTCACTGCTCCAGGTTAACTGAGGGTTTGCTGGTTCAACCTTATCCGCCAGTTTTTTAGCCAATTTTTTTCGCTCGTCTTTACTCGTTGGCCACGGATTTAAACCCAAGGCAACCGTCAACCAATGAGAAAGATAGATCGGCTTTACCTTGTCAATATTAGTAACATCTGAAGTTACTGTAAATAGGTCGCTAAGCGCAAAAGCAAGCGGTTCCTCCTTCCCATCCTCAGTTTTTTCCCCTGTGGGAAGAACAGGAAAGTAGGAAATAGGCACAAATGGGAATGATTCCTTAGAAGGATCGGTAGGATCCAAAAATAGCTCACTCAAATCTTCTAAGGGCTTTTTACGCTTCTTTAAAACCTTCTCTATCTCTTCAATAAGCGAAAAATCATTAGGAAACTGCTTACGTACTCCCTCTGAAATAATCCCCCACGTTTTTTTCTCTTCCGGGGTATTAGGCAACTTAAACACCTTCTTATTTTGGTCATAAAAACGATTTAAATTTATTTTCCCATCTTCAGCACTTATATAAAAAAACAGAGTCCCATCAATGCCATCTTGCCCGGCTTTAAGAGGAATTTCAGTCCATCGGTTTAGTACAGTAAACAGCCACTCAAGCGACGCCTTTCGCTCTTTTGATTCCTTGCCAAGATCTAATTTGCTTTTAATAAGCTCAACCCCCGCAAGCGCAAGCTGCTTGTTCCGCTCACGTTCAATCACAAATCCACTCACCTGCTGATCCGCAATCACACGCGTCACTAGATAGGTTACCAAAACCACTGCAGCAGAGAGTATGAAAAACGTAAGTACTAAAATAAACCCTGGTTGCCGCATATCTGATCGAATACGTTGCATCTCTTGCATCCTTATCACACCTCTACCGGTTTCTCATCCGATCCGCATGTTCCTCAAAGGATTGGATCTTATACACAAATTTAAAAGGCCGCTCTCGCGCACCTGTTCCATCCACAAAAATGCCTTCTATTTCAACATAGGCCGGAATGAGCACATTCAACTCTTTTTTCATCTGAGCAGGAATCCACGCATCCGCCACATTTAATTTCTTTTCCTCCTCTTTTTCCTTAGCCTTCTGATCCGCCGGTGATTTATTAGCGGTTGCTTGAGCTGGTGGTTGATTTTTCTGAGGCCCTTTTTGAGGTCCCTGCTGCCCTGCAGGAGGAGTCGTAGACTTATCTTTAGGTGGAGTCTTCTGCTTTGGTTTTATTTTAGGCGCAAGTAAGCGCATTGAACAGGTTTTGATACGCCGCATTAGCGTAAAAGAAGGCACACCTTCTTCAAATTTTTTAAGTGGGAGCCGAATATCAGGCGACTGTTGCCGCACTAATTTTAACAATTCTGGAGAATTCTCGTCCGGCATTGTCCGATAAAGCACCTGCATCCGATACGGATCTTTCCGCCTAAAGCCAACCAGCCTAGTAGTCGTAATAAAACTCATAGTCAACAAGCGCTTACCCTCAATCTTGCTATAAAAAGCAATCGGCTTAGGCTCAGTATCAGAAGAGGAAGCAGAAGGCGTTTGCGCGGCTTGAGCTGGAGGCGTTGCCGGAGCACCCTTCTTACCAGCCGCACCTTTCTTTTTACTTTGCGACGGCGGCTTTCTTTCATACAATACATCTGGTGCGTAAATCGCCGATATATCCCGTTCTAACTGATCATACGCCAGGGGAATAGCTTCGGTATAATCCAATACAGCATCAACCGTCTGTGAGACTTTGGTCGTGTTTCGTAAAAAGCTAAAAAGCGCAATCGACATCATAGATGCTATCATAAGGGCAATAGAAATCTCGATCAGCGTCATACCTAAAGTAGATTTTTTAATCATGGGGTAAGGACCTTCTTAGGCGGCGGTTTAACTACCAAAAAGCTAATCAACCGCTCTTTTTGAGGTTGCGACCTTAGTTCATACTCAGCCTCAACAGCCACTATACGTCCTTGTGGGAAAACGGCCAAAGCGGACTGTTCTGCACATTTTTTGACATTCACCGTTATACGCATAGGCGGATATTCAACCTGTTTCTCAAACTGCTCACCCTTCTCAAACTTAGCATCCCGAGTAAGCTCAACGCAAAAATTGCGCATTTCAATCATAGAAGATACCAACATAAATGCTATACCAGATCGACGCAATACCGCCAACTGTGATCGCACCAAGGGTACAGAAAGAAACGCAAAGACAACCATAGCCGCCATTACCTCAATAAAGGTAAATCCTTCGGACTTATGATTTTTTAATCCCATCACTTACCTCAAACCGTTTAGAGAAAGGATTTATTGTCAAAATCTTAACGTCGTCCCGATCCTCTTCTCCCAACCCAATAGTCACATCTTGGACATAGCCATTATTATCGACCACAAAGAAAACCTGCTTGGTCTTCATTCCACCTGCAAGCTCATCCTGGTTTTTCTCGATAACAAAGCTCTTAAAGACCATAGCGCCTGGAATAGCACACGATGTCTTTAAAACACCGCCCACAACGGGCTCATAGCGAACCGTAATCAGATCTTTTAAAAGACCCTTCTTGGCCGCCTTTTCAAGCGAGACTCTCTGCTTATCAAAATCAAACAGTAGACGATGAACAGAGTTGGTTTCTATGGCATTTTTAACGGCGGATTGCACCATTGTATTCAAATCCGCGATAAATAGCCGGCGGCGATCCGGTGGCCTTTTAAAAAGTGCAGGTACTGCAATCGCCGCCATTAATCCAATGATAAACAGAGCTATAGTGATCTCAATAAGGGTCATTCCCTTGCTACACGCTCTCCGCATCTACCCACTCGTCTTGAGGACTTCCCTCACCATTTCTGCCCCATGAATAGAGTTTGTACGGTGGTCGCTGCCCTGGAGCATTTCGTTGATACACAATTGGGTTACTCCACCCGTCAATCAAATCAATCTCATCGTTAAGGTAAGGTTCTTTCCACCGAGCTGCAACCTTAGGATCCGAAGGACGAGTTATAAGGTCTTGCACCGTTGCAGGAAGCGTTGCAGTATCAATTCTATAACTCTCAATAGCCGTTTTCACGCCACGCAAAACCGTCTCAGTCTTAAGCCTTTTTGCCTTCGCTAACTGCTTGGTAACCTGAGGTATTATCATAGCAATAACAAGGCCTATAATCAGCAAACCAATAGCTATTTCTATAAGGGTCATCCCGGTAGCGCGATCGCGCCGCTGCCTTATCTGAGTATATTCCATACAATACCTCGCTTAAAAAAAATTAAACTTATGTAAAACCGTATTTCCTAAATATCATCCACCAAGAGCCGTCGAAAGCCCAAGAATAGGCTTCATAATTGCTATGATCACAAAACCCACCACTCCGGCCATAACTACCATCATTATCGGGTCTAAACGTGCCACAAGCCCGTCGCTCCATTCGTTCAACTCACCTTCATAATGTTGTGCAACGGCAGTAAGCATAGCATCCAATTTCCCGCTCTGTTCGCCCGTATTGATAAGATAAATAGCCATAGAGGGGAAAATGTCAGTCTTCTTAAGATATTCTGCAACTTTCCCCTGCTTAATAATCTGCTCTCGAGCCGATTTAAGCGCCTTTACCAATACCTTGTTGTCGACAATATTACAGACAATATCAAGCGATTCAGATAACCCAACCCCTGCCTCTAACAACAGGCCCAATGTCCGACTAAACTGTACTACTGCCCCCATACGCGCAAAGTATTTTATAATCGGAACATGCAGCTTAATTGTATCCATCCTATAGGCACCCGCAGGAGTCGCCTTCCAAAAGCGAAATGCCAGGTAGCCGCCCACAAAAATGAAGGCCAATAAAATATAATGTCCCGTCAAAAAATTTGATATGCCTACCAAAAGACGTGTAGCAAACGGAAGCTCCGCTTTCTGGTCCTCGAATATCTTTGCAATCGGAGGAACTACAACTGTAAGAAGACCTGTAACAATTATAAGGACAATACTTAACTGAATAATAGGGTAGGTTAAAGCCCCCGTTATCTTACTACTTAACTCCTGCTGTTTTTCAAGATAGTTCGTCAATCGATCCAAAACCAATTCTAGCTTACCGCTAGCTTCACCCGCTCGTATAAGTTGAATATACAGAGGCTCGAAAACCTTAGGGTATGCGGCAAGACCTTCTGCCAATGATCGGCCTTCTTTAAGACCATCACGCAATGCAACCGAAATGTTTCGCAATTGCCCCTCAGTCTGATCGACCAAAAGAGTCAACGCATCCACAATAGGAATACCAGAGCGTAACAACACACCTAGCTGCCTAGTAAAAAATATCTTATCTTTAACGGTAACCGATTTTTCAAACAGCTGTTTAAAGGAGAAAGATTTTTTTGCCTCTTCGCTTGCCAAATTTATGGAAACAACAAAAAGTCCGCTGCGCATCAACTGCTCGCGAACCTGTTTTGTAGATGACGCATCGAGAGATCCCGCAACTTTCTTGCCATCTCTTGAGAATGCGT
Source organism: candidate division TM6 bacterium GW2011_GWF2_43_87 (assembly GCA_001000065.1). Classification (GTDB taxonomy): domain Bacteria; phylum Babelota; class Babeliae; order Babelales; family Babelaceae; genus UBA12395. The sequence goes on from LCGZ01000002.1 coordinate 95,537, forward strand.
GGTAAATATATAAAGCCATAGAATATCCTTGTGCAGCGGCGAACAACACCTTATACTACCACTGTTTATACTACCACTGTTGTTTGCACTGTACAAAAAAATAACCCTTTCTGTCTATAGGGAATCGATATGAAAACAAAATTTCTTTTTGCGCACGTTTTAATTATCGCTTCTGCCACGGCAGCCTGCACTCTTGCACACGCTTCTAAGCCTCGCGCAAAAAAACCACTTCACGCTCCGCAAGAAATAAGGGAGGTTTTGCCTGTTAAGCCAATGCTTCGCCCACACGTTACTGCAGAAGCCGAAAAGTCGGTCGAACAGATCTTAAATGACTATCTGCGTCCAGTTGAGTTTTCAAAGCAAGGGCTTTCAACCTTCTTTAGAAACTGCTTTCTAACTACACTTTACGCTGAACGCTTTCTGCCAGCCTGCTGGGTACATCTTATGGATTTTATAAAGTTTGGAACCGAAACGCACAAAGACCGCGCCTTTATTACCGCCAGCTTTTCACTCTTCCAACAACGGCTCAGCGCCTGTTACTGGGTAAATCCTTACACCCTGTTAACCTTTCTTGAACAAGCACCTGAATTGCTAGCACCCTACTGCAGCCCAGAAAAAAATGAACAGGATTTAAAAATACTCAAACGTGAACTACGTGACGCTCTTGCCAACAACTTTGGACAACTAAAAAAAGATCCTGAAATCTTTTTAGATGCAACCAGCCGAAAGATTTTAGCTAGCCTATCTGCTAACAATGATGCAGGGTCTGTGCGAGAACTTCAAAACCGCATGACACAACTATTACATTCTGCAATCAGCAAGCTTATTTGGAACCCCAAAGAAAAACTGGATATCTGGACCTCGGTCACTTCCATTGGAAATCGTATCCAGATCCTTTATGATGCAAATTTAATCACACATGTTGACGATCTTAATCTGCTTATCTGGGAACTATTAAACCGCTTTAACTATTTTGTAGACTGCGCCGGTTCACAACTACCCGAAAGCTTCTATAAGGCTATTCAAGACGATGTTATTGCAAAAAAGCACAACTTTCTCCTGCTTGGTGAGCGTGAACCTGAGTTCACATCTAAAGAAGACTTTTTACTTCAAACCATCGTGTTAAAGGGATTGGTAAAATCGCATGCGTATGACGCTGGGCTTAGAATGGAATAGATTAACTCTAAACCACCATCAAAAACATTGAAGACAAAAAAAGGTAAGGGAGAGAAATTTCTGCCACATGTGCAGAGAAATCTCTCTCCCTTAAGGGTGAATTTAAGCCTTATTTAACGACAAACCATACAGGTATGCCAATAACCACGGTGCCATCCTGCATCTTCTGACCATACTTTGTAAGCATGTCAGCCTTCAAAGTCGCATCTGAATCCGCAGCGGCTTGAATGGCGGCTTGGATTTTTTCGTGTGCTCCAACCTTATCGTATGCATCCTTCAAGGTTGAGAGGAATTTGTTATCGCGTTCATCTGTAACGGCTTGTTGTTCATCCTGAGCTGGCGCAACCGCTACTTGATCGTCCGCAAAAATAGCAAATCCTGAAAGTAACACTAACGGTAAAATAACACCGAATATTTTTTTCATGGGATAACTGCTCCCCTTATAAAAGAGACCTAAAATAACTATAACCGCCCCAATGCTAACATAGCGGTTATTGAAGTGCAAGAGGGAACATAGAGAAAAACTCTTACAAAGCGCCCTGCCCTTATGTCTAAACTAGAATAGGAGAACCCAAAACCTATAAAAAGGCCTAAGTCATAAAATTTATTTCTTTTTGCACCACCATTTTTATTCTGCGTACGCCGCACGCATTGGCTACCCCAACCCTATTGAGAAGCTAGCAGTAGCTCTCAATAGGCACTAATGAACTATGGGAAACGGTTAAAGAGGAATTAAAGAAGCTATAAATAAGTCCCTCGCTTTCACTGATCTCAAAAATTTTACTCCAAAAAATTCTTTGCCCCTTTACAATACTTATTTCAAATGGTAAAATAATATTAACGTCTTAATGACGTATTTTTCAAAAAAACAATGCTTTAAAAAATAAAGGAAATAAAAAATGTCTACCCACTCTTTAATAAAATCAATTTTTGCAATTGCTGCCCTTTTAAATGCAGGGCACTCCTATTCGCAAAACAGTCAACGTCTAATTAAAGAAACTGAGACCACAAACACTCAACCATTCTCTCAGAGCCCCACACCATCAAGCCCTGTTTTAGAGCTTATGCAAAAAATGGATACCATGTATACGGATAAAAACATCTCAATCACCCCTCAAGACGTTGAGAAAATATTCAAACAAAAAGCCAACCTCAACGAAAGAGCCTCTGAAACCGGCGACACCCTGTTACACTATCTTGCCGATGCTCCCATAAATTACGAAGGTCTTATGGAGGGGGCAGAAACTCTTCTTAAGAACGGAGCGCTTATTCTTCCCAACAACTACAATGAAACGCCAGTTCATATCGCCGCCCGCAAAGGCAATGTTGCAATGCTCAAACTATTAGTGAAATATACTAAAAAAGAAGACATCTACGCTTTAGTCAACCAACCCACAAAAATCATTACAGACGACGAAGATGAATTTGGCCTTATAACTCCTTTACATCAGGCAGCAAGCTGTTGTGGTTGCAAAAAATGCATCAATCAAAGAGGCCGCGACCCACGTGGTGCCGTAAAATTTCTTATCGAACAGGGTGCAAGAATTGATGCAAAAGATTCTGAAGGGAGCACTCCAGTACTCTACACGGCCTCACTCCCCGTTCTAAAGTTTTTTGTCGAAGAGATGAACTGTTCCATTTTCGATGAGATCAATAATTATGGTTACGACCTACTTGACACGGCTTTTTATTATAATTGCACAGAGATGCTATCTTATCTGATTAACAAGGGCCTTTCACTTGATGCGCCACACGCCCAATCAATGCTTTCAAGAATCTACATTAACCAAGAAGACATGATTCCAGTTCTACTCAATAATGGTGCAGATATAAACAAAATAGACAACTCAGGATGGCCTATTATTGAACGAATTGTCTACAACGCCAATCTTAATCCTAAAAAGTATTTTAACGCATATCTAGAATTCATCACATTCCTCGTAAACAAAGGCGCTTATATCAAGGTACTAGCCAAAGCTATCGACTATTTCGACCTTAGCAAGCCTAATAGCACAGCACTCATTGAACATCTAACAAATTTAGGATTCGATCTCAACAGTCCAGATAATTTTGGAGAAACTATACTCACTAAAGCGGCGCAACAAGACCTACCAAACAGAGTCATCTTTCTTTTAAAAAAAGGAGCAAACCCTTATATCACCGATACGTTCGGAAAACGCCCTATAATGCATGCAAAAAGCATAGCAACGCTTAAGGCCTTTATTGACAGTGATATACACTCTTACAAAACTAATTCTGACGACACCTTACACGCACCCGGCAACCTTATGCTGTCACTCGATAACAACGGAAAAACACTTCTACACTATGCCGTCGAACAAGGCTCTACTGAAATGACCACCTATCTTTTAAAAAATGGGCTTCTCACATGGATTAACAAACCTGATGCTGTCGGAAGGGCTCCCCTCTATTACATTGATCCACGAGAGGACTCTGCATATGACCTAGCAAAATTGCTGCTCGATAACGGCGCATTAATCGATGAAAAAAACACCTATAGGTTCTCCACTGCCACGACTCACATCATCCATAAACTTAATTCTGAGGCCTTCTCCCTCGATGAGTTCAAAAAAATAACTAAATTTATTGATTATCTCTTATCTAAGGGCGCTGACATCAATGTAGGAATCGAATCATTCTATAAACCCGTGATCGATAATTTCGAACTTACCCATCCCCTTGCCGACCATCTTTTAACCTATCTTGCAAAGCATGGCGCAAACCTCAACCACCAACAGCTCACCTCTGGCGATACATTATTACACAAAGCCGCCTATGAGAAACTTCCTGACATGATCGTTCTTTTGATTAACCTCGGAGCCAACTGGAACCTATTAAATAACGTAGGAGAATCTTCTCCCTCATTAATCATGGACACCTGGAACAATCTCAAGAATCGCAATGTTCACTGTGAAAAAATTATTAAAACAATTCTCACAAAACTAGCAGGTTATCCCCTAGAGCTTCCATTCAAAAAGCCCGTCGACACGGCCGTTATTAATGGCTTCTTGATTGCATTGGATTGCGCACAGGTAAAAACTATTGCACACGACACTCTTGAATATGTGTGCTACCAATTCATCAAAGCCATTAGTACTAAAGAAAAGCTCTCACTCACAAACCAAGAAAAGATTCTCTGTGACCAGTATTTCACCATGCGTCCCGAAGGTTTTAGAGAGGTGATTATTCAACAACTCAATTTCTCTAAAAATATGCACAACCATCAAAAAACACTCTTTTCAGGAATGAACAAGAACTTCTTCCACGACATTAAAACAGATTTAAAGAAGAAATAAGTATTTTTAGCGTAACCCCATTGTAAAAAACCACAGGCTCTCTACTTTTAGTAGGGGGCCTGTTTTCATAAAAACCCCTTCAAAAATTTTTCTTCCCACCCCATTGCAAAAAACCCAAGACCACCTACCCTAGTAGGGGATGCTTTTTTTTCACAGATTTTTTAAAGGAATTTTGCTATGGAATCTCACACCGTAGCCGGACGGCTTGAAGTCATATGCGGTTCAATGTTTTCGGGTAAATCAGAAGAACTGATTCGCCGCATGCGCCGCGCAGAAATTGGAAAACGCAAGACCCAACTTTTCAAACATTGTAAAGACAATCGCAAAACGCTATGCCACGTCAATGCTCACAACGGAGACATGTTGGCTGCTTGCCCAATCGAGAACTCTGGGGAGCTTGAACAGCTTCTTCATAGCGATACCGAAGTTATCGGAATCGACGAAATTCAATTTTTTAGCCCCGAAATCATTCTCTTGGTCGATCGGCTCGTAACACAAGGCAAACGGGTCATTGCAGCGGGGCTTGACTTGGATTTTCGCGGACTTCCATTTGGCTGCATGCCTGTATTACTCGCACTAGCGGACGAGATTTTAAAATTAAAAGCCGTCTGCACGCAGAGCGGCAAGGATGCCCACTTTACCCAACGCTTAGTAAATGGTGAACCGGCCAAGCATACCGACCCTACCATTCTAGTGGGAGCCCAAGAGTGCTATGAAGCTCGAGCACGGGAATGCTATAAGATTGATTGCAAGCCATTGGATGAATACCTAAAAACGCATTCCTTTGCCGTAAAGTAAAAATGAGCAAGGCAAAGTCACTTTTTGTATGCAATGCATGCGGCAATGAATCTGCTAAATGGTTTGGTTGTTGCCCCCAGTGCAAAGAATGGAACACCGTCGAAGAATTTACACCCTCATCCACTACTGCATATGCACAGACTAAGGCAGCTGCAAGCCCTGTAAACTTGCAGCTGCTTGTAACCGTCTCTAAAAAGACACAAGAACGCCTACTTGCAAACATCGATGAATGGGACCGCGTCATAGGAGGCGGCATTATGCGCGGCTCCTTTATTATTTTGACAGGTGACCCTGGTATCGGAAAATCAACCCTTTTATTACACATTGCCCATGAGCTTTCCAAAAACCACTCTATCTTCTACTTCTCATCTGAAGAGTCTTTAGAGCAGGTTCGCACTCGAGCAGAACGCTTGGGATGCCTAGAAAGCAAAGTTTTATTCTCCGACCAGGCCAATCTGGATGAAATTATCGCTACTGCCGAACTTAAGAAGCCAGATCTCATCATCGTTGACTCCATTCAAAATTGTACCAGTGCTAACTCATCCAATCTTCCTGGCAGTGTAGGCCAATTAAAAGAAGCTGCATTTAGGCTCATGCGCCTAGCTAAAGAGCGAGATATCGCTGTATTACTTAGTGGCCATATCACCAAAGAGGGAGTTATGGCGGGCCCCAAGCTCCTAGAGCATATGGTTGATGCTGTATTCTACCTACAAGGCGAAGATCGTTGGCAAACGCGCGTGCTACGCTCTATAAAAAATCGATTTGGAACCGTAAATGAGATAGGCTTTTTTGAAATGGGCGAACAGGGAATGCAACAAGTCTCCAATATCAACGCTCATTTATTAGACGAGCTATCAAACAGCCCGGGGGCTGTGTTGGTAAGCTCAATTGAAGGCTCTCGCCCTCTTTTACTTGAACTACAAGCGCTTACCATAGCAAGTCAATACGGGATTCCCCAGCGAGTAGTATCAGGCATTGACCAAAAGCAGGTCATTCTCATCGCAGCTATTCTTGAAAAATATCTACATGTAAAGCTTAGCGCTAGCGACATTTTCTTTAAAATAAGCGGCAGTCTAAAAATCCGAGGCAATACCTCTGATCTTGGAATCGCCCTGGCCCTTCTCTCAAGCTTTTTTCAGCAACCCCTACCCGCAAAAAGCCTTGCAATGGGAGAAATCAGTTTAACCGGACAGATTAAACCTATCAATCACGTTAGCATGCATATAACGGAAGCAGAAAAGTTTGGAATCGGAACATTGCTAACCGCTAGTACACAAAAAATAGAAAAGTGCACCTGCAAGATTCGACGATTCAAACATGTGGGAGAATTGGTCACCATTTTTGAATGAATCGACAGGATTTAATCCTGAAATTTGCAAAGTGGTAGTCAAAGGGCGCCTTATTGTTGTAAACTGAATGCCGTTTTAAAGCAGTGCCTCACTAGAAGGAACATCCCGATGAGCGGCAGATACAAGTCGTTTGTTTTTTTATTTATATTCACCCTAACCACAACCACCGTTTCGCGCGCCGATATAACTCTTTCGGCAAGCCAATCCTCTAACACCCCCTTTCCGTTCACCATAAAACCCTACGCCTATGACCCCGACCGACACTCTTTCTTTGTGGGAGCTAGCCAAGACCCCACCGGAGATTTTCGTAAGGCTTCAATCTCTTTTGTTACACCCCTCACAACCTACTTCACTGGAATCACCCCCGAAAAAACCACACTCGATGGCGTATCAAACCAACCTAATCCTCTGTACGGGCAGACTATCGACTTTTTAACCCTTATAAGCAGCACCACAAATACCGACTACCCCTCAAGCGCACCATTGGTCGTTTCACACGCCGAAAACAAAAAAGTATATGCCCTGCCAAACTTTGTAAATGACACAACTGTAGTCTCCTCGGCTGAACTGCAAGACTTTGCAAACCTAACCTGCGGCGGAATTGTTGCCTTGCAAGGTGCTTCCAACGGAAATGCTTTTTTAGCTGCCGTCACGCCAAACGCCGGAACCAATTTTGGAACACCAAATTCGGCGCTGGTGCTTGGCATCCTTACGATTCCAACCGACACTGTCAAAAAGTATGTCATCACCCTAAGTAGCAAAGGCGCCGTTGGCGTTGATAGCCCTGCGCTTAAGATAACCAACGACCTTACCTCAATTGCACCCACTCCGGTTAACATTTATGCAAGCAGAAGATTGAACGATTATTATATCGGCGGATTTTATACCGGTCTTTGCGTCCAAACCAACGGCATTTTAGGCAGTGGCGCACGCTGCATTATCCTCGGACTCAACAACCAAATCGCGCCCGATGCCGCCATAACCAATGACTCCATCATCGGCGGACGCACAGTAGTAGCCGGCACACCGGTTACAGTTTGCGCGCACCAGCTGGCCGTTATGTACACCTCAACGTCTCTCCTGTACCTCATTATGGTAGGCGGCGTCGGAACACCGACCACCACTACAAACAATGTGTACGCACTCCCACTAGTTGGAGTAGGAGAACTTGCCGGAACCTTGGCACAAAAGAACTCCCTACCTACAGACGTCTATTATACAAGCAAAAGCACCATTCTCTTAAATCGCCTTACCACACGAGCCTTTTTAACTCCCGCAACGCAACCAGGTGATCTATTTTCACCCACAGATGCCGATATTTACAGAGCACAAGTGGGCGGCAATGATCCAGCCCTACTGCCAGGCGACATAAGCTCTATTTATGTAGAAAAAGACACGGTCTTTGCAACCATAGCAACCGATGGAATTAATCAACCAGGCGGAATTTTCGCCTCGCAGGCTATTTTTGATGCCAATGGACGTATTATGGGCTTTACAAACTGGCGCCGGGCATCAGGAGCCCAGGAACCGGTTGTAGCAAGCGTGCTGGATAATACTTTAGGCGACTTTACATTTCTCCCCGGCAATGATCCCAACAATCTTCACACCGTAAAACGCACACTCTGGGGAACTTCAACCTTCTACCAAAATCTAGAAGCACTGTTTAAAGACCCTAACAATCCTAATCTTAATCTTGCTACAGGAGCACAATATATTGCCGATTTCCCTCAAAAAAATGCTGCCTTTAACCAGATTGCAGGCAACCGCCTATCATTGCTCTGTGCAACCGGATATCGCTGTCTAGCCCTTGTTCAGAGCGGCTCAGATTCTGGCGTCCTATTTAAAGCCGCAACGGACCTTCAATCTATATTTAGCTCAACCGATGGATCAACAACAGGATTTGGAGGAACTGCCGATGGTCTCTTCTTTTCGGGAGGTACTTTAGAAAACTTGGGCGCGCTTATTGCTGCAGACATTCTCCACACCGCTGCAACGGCCACGTCTAACTGGCTCTTTGTTGGTGGCAATGGAGGACTTGCTGTTCTAGCAGCCGCTGATGGTTCTGGACTACCACTCCTTAATAAAAACTTTACCAACCTGCCTACCACCCTATCTTTTAGGGCGATGGGATCTTTACGTAACGTACGCAAAATAATTGCAACTGCCACCGCACTCTATGTATTGACCACTGATCAATTAGTACGTTTTGATGCGACCCACCCCCTATTCCCACTAGGAGCTCCCGCCACAGTACTAGCTTCACTTGATAGCATCCCGCAAGAAGTTGGCACCTTTACCTCCTTTTCGGATGTTGCAATTTCAGGACCTGTAGCTCTTCTTGCTGGTGATGACGGACTGTTACGCGTTGGCAATAACCGCTCTATAGCAACGGCAACAAGCTCTCTAGATTTAGCATGGAAGCGCGTAGTTCTTCCAGAGAGCGCAGGACCGGTCACCCGCCTATTTGTTGTAAGCGCAACCGGCAATGACACCGATTTTGCAACAGACGTACGCGGTGGAAATATCTATGCCCTAAGCGCCTGCATAAGTCTGCACCAGTCATACATTTATAGAATCGCAATAACAGGAAATACCACGGTTGTATTACCCACAACCGTCCTTCTCTTCGCAGATCATTTTTACAAGGATGTAAATCCATCCTTCTTCTATAGTCGAGGGGACTACCGAAACTTTACAGCAACCGATGGAGCCCTTATCTTCATGTCTCGCAGCTACTATTACCCATTCCGCATGGACGGGCTTTTAGAGACTCTTAACTCGAAGCTTCGCACCGGCAGACCATCCATGTTTGATGTTCCACCGGCAAGACTAGTCTCCTCGAATGCACCAACTATGGGCCCCATCATTCGACGCTCTGCTTCAGGCAGCTGGATGGTAGGCGGCGGACATTTATATGCCAATGACTAAAATCAATTAAAAGGTGACGTATGAATAAGATGTTCCGCGTATCTGCAAACTGCGCTAAAGTTGCAAGCCTTGTAGCACTTCTGCTGCTGGTTTTACCCTGTGCAAGGGCAAGCAGTCCACGGCTTAATCTATTTAACCCCTATGACCGGCTTGTATCAACCAAGCAGACCGCCTGCTCTAACTGGCACATAGGACTAGGGATTGAACGCAGCGTAAAAGCACGCGCTTACCAAGCAGATGAAGACCAATTTGGCAACTCCAGCTGTTTTAGAAAACGGGGAGACCTGTTGCAGCTCTATCAAGATGAACAAGATGCCATTGCGGCACTTAAAGGCAACACGTATCAAACGGACTTGAGTCGACTTGGGCAAAAATTCAATCTAGTCGATGATGATGGAACCTTTGGGCTTTTCATCCCGCATGGGAAGCTCTCAGTAGATAATCTCATGCTCTCTACTTCCTACTATCTACCCAATGACTTTGCCTTCTCTCTCTACCTTCCCTTTGTCTCGATGAGCCTAAATTCTGTACAGTGGTGCAAATCGCCGCGCAACAATAACCAAGCCTTTGATAGCAACTTGGTAGAAGACCTCATTGGAGATATTGAAAAAATTGCCCAGATAAATCTCCATGATTGGGACCGCAATGGAGTGGGAGACCTTACAGCTATGGTAAGTTGGGAACGATTTTTCCCACAACCACGTCCTTTTCTGCAGAATGTATTTTTAAATGTTCGCACAGGGCTAGTATTTCCGACCGGCAAAAAAATGGATGACGATATTTTCTTTGCACCCGCCTTTGGCCATGATGCAGGATTAGGGATCATTGGGGGATTTAATCTAGAATTGAACTTCTGCAAAGGATTACACTTAGGAGCGGATGTAGAACTTTTAAACCTCTGGGGTATTAGCCGTATGCGTCGTATCAAAACCGACCCTGCGCAAACCGATCTTCTACTCTTGCAAAAAGCTCCCGTATGTGAAGACCCTGGATTCTTGCAGCACTTTACACTTTACGGCGAAGCATTCCAATTTTTAGATCGTCTCTCTGCTCGAGCAGCCTATCAATTTACCAAACAGGAAGAAGTAAAGCTCTACTTGGACACTGAGCATTTTAGCCCGATTATAGCAAACACTACGGAAAGCACGCGTGAATGGACCACGCATAGCGCTGTGTTTACACTGTCTTATGATTTCTTTTCAAAGGCGAACGATCGATTTAAACCCCACCTCGAGTTGACCTATAAACATGGATTTAATGGCCAGCGAGCAGTACTTCTGGATACCGTTACCCTTTTGGCAACGATTGATTTTTAGGAATAAGCTAGTCACACCTTTTTCCACACATCAACACACTCACCTAAGATAGCCCTTAGTTTTTTTGCTTCACACCTACTAACGTAACAACATTACAAAAAAGAGAGACCGTCTTTTACCATTTCTGGCTCTAGTTGACGGTCTCTCTTTTTAAAATTGCGCATCAAATGAGAAAAATCACAAAGATGCTAGGACTTATCTACCTTGCTGCATAAGCCGCTTGGCTTTGCGCTGTTCTTTAACCCACTCAGCCAAAACAACTGACCCTGGCTTTACTGGTTTAGTAACCAAAGGAGCGTTATTTGAATGGAGATCAAGCTTGTTTTTTGTAGGTGGATTAATTGTTTCGGCATTGACACTTAGAAAACTTATTGCCATAATAGTAATTAACAGCGATAAAAAATGTTTTTTCATAGTAAAACTCCAGGGATTAAAAATTTCTCAAGCTTGGTAATTTATAAATAGTACAATTAGCATAATAGTTAATAAAAAAAAGAGCAATACTTATGACAAATTTTCTACCAAAGATCCTGTCAGTACTAGAAAGTTCAGAACTCTTATTTGTTTTTACTATAGTCGCCATTCTCCTGAAAAGTTATCTGCTTTTCATGCTTCCCCCCTACACCTCGAAAATTAAGACCAGTAAAAAGACGGCTGGCTGGCTATTTACAGCGCTTCTAGCCTCTGTATTAGTCAATTTTAGCTCTGCAATTTATACAGCCAAAGGACTTCAATTTCTGGTGCCAAACCTAACACTTACAAATGCTTTTGACTGGATCGGATGGATAGCAAATATCATCTATCAACTAGCTCTTCTCTCATTTGTTGAGCACCTTACTAAAACATCTCCTTATAGATTTGTAAAATTCTTACGAACCTTACTAGGAGCCCTTATTGCTATAGGTCTTGTCTGCACGTCTACTCTAATTACTGGAACTTCAACAAGTCAAAGCCCTCTTGCACTCAGCTTATGGCAAATAAACTATGCCTTTCTATTTATTATAGCCGTGTGGACAATTACAAAAGCCCTTACAGCCATCTCTAAAAAGCAGATACCAATTTTATTAAAATACCAACTTAAAGTCTTTACCTACTGGTTTATTCTTCCAACCTTTGTTCTTAAGTTTATTAACGTCAACCCATTCACAGGAGATTATACTATCCTCCTACCAAACACTATAATAACGAATCTTGGGGTTATAATTGGCACGGCATCCATCTATTATTGCGCTTTCCGCCTCATAGGCCTCAGATTTCTAAACGCCAAAGATCACATAACCACAACAAAGCGATATAACTTTGTAGAATCCTTCAAGAAGATTATCGGCCTCTTAGGCCAAGCAACAACTAGCGCAGAATTACGGCATATCGTCCAGCACTTTTTTAGTGAAACATTCTCCGTAGCGCCCTTGTCGGCCCGTCTTATTATTCAAAACGATAGCAACTATGACCACGAAACAGAAACTCAACGCCACATACGCCTAGCCTTTGCATCAAGTCCTCGCCTTACGGCTCTTTTGGAGCAATCGCGCATCATAACCCGCGATGAGATAGACTTTTCTGCCTACTACGAACAGCACTCTGTTTATGCCGAGGCAGCTGCCCTTTTACGAGAACTCAATGCAGACGCTCTGGTTCCCATCTACGATAAACAGACCTTAATGGGCTTTATTTTGATTGAACATGGTGCACGAGATCAACGTTTTTTTAGTGGAACCGAACAGGATGAGATGGCTGTTTTTGCCGCCTACCTAAGTTCCGTTATAAACCTTCTTCGCAATCGAAGCCTCGATTCTGTGCTTGCAAAAGAAAAACAACTTGAAGAAGAACTCTTTCACAAACACCAAGAAAACAACCACTATAAAGAGAGCATCCGTTCCTTTTTGCGTGAATCACATGACAAAAAGGTGGGAGTACTTTTTTATCGGAACAACAAATTTTCATTCGGTAATCAATCGGCTCAGGCTTTAATTGCCTGTGATCCTAACTTACAGCAAGGCCATCCCGTAAGCCAAGCTCTCAAAAAACTTGCCCAACAGGCCGACCAATACAAAAGCTTACAAACTACTACCATTACGCAAAAAGAAGACAAAGCTCTTGCAATTACCGCTCTCCCCAGCTTGGAGAAAACAGGCGTCATAGTTATAGTAACCCATCCAGACCTTTCAGATGTTATACGGCTTCAGGCAAATGTATTAAAAGATCCTTCTCATTGGGATTATCTACTCTATCTTGAAACTACAGAGTCCGGCCGCATGGTCAACAGACTCATTCCGGGCAAAAGCGCGGTGCTGCTTAACTTTAAAATAGATATTCTGGGAGCTGCGCTTAGCCGTAATGCTACGCTCATCTCAGGATCAAAAGATGATCAGACGGCCCTTGTAAACCTATTTCATACTATAAGTTTGCGCACGCAGCTTTATAAGCTATCTATTAAGGAACCAGAACAAAGCTCAACTCACGGAATGACTTTATTTGGCTTACCGCCCCTACTTGGATCTCCTGCTCAAGAATCCCCTGTTCTTGAGCAACTTAATGGTACAGGAACTCTATTTATTGAAGAAGTCCACCTGCTTGGACTCGAAACACAAAAACACCTGGCCGAATTTTTACGGTATGGCTCATTTAAACGTTTAAAAGGTGACACTCGGTACTTTAGTGACGTGCGTGTGATCTGCTCCAGCAACCATGATCTAGCACAGCTTGCCAACAAAGGTCTATTTTCGGCTGAATTACTTCAAGAGTTACGAAGAACAAGTCTTGCGATGCCCATTCCTGCACTCCTCTTACGATCTGAATTTAACGAACTTGTATCAGGAATGACAAACCAATTAACACTAGAATCTCCTTTTAAAAACATGCTCATGCTCGATGAACGTGAGACAACCCTTCTTTTTGAACAGAAGTTCCAGAGCATTGATGAGCTAAGAAAGCGTGTACACGCTCTTATACTAGGCAAATCTCAAGTGCAAAAAATTGAGCTACCCGTCGAAATCCTTATGGGCAGTACTATTAAAGATGACGAGCTTAACAGAGTTCTTCTAATGGGCAAAAAGGCGCTTAAAGATCGCACCGCTCTTACCTATCTCTGGACTAAATTTAATAATCAGACAAAAATCGCTACACTTCTAAACGTTAATCGCTCATCGGTTAACCGCCGATGCAAGGAATTTGAGCTAGCATAGAACAATCCTACGGCTAAGATTTAAATAAAAAAACGCTGACCAAAAGAATTAGGCTCTATTTGTAGGGCTCTATATAGTTTTTTAATGCATACGCATTATCGAGAAGTATTTTGTGTACTGGATTGGGTTGTAGCCCTAGGCATGCGCATAACAGCAATGCAAGATCTGTGCCAATGCCTGCAAAGATAATATCTGTGGACCAAGGCCAGGATGGTATAAGGCAATGTCTTAATACCAAGACTAGGAGCAGTGAAATTCCAGTTATCTGTGCAGAAGTTGAAAAACGTTTTTTATAAAATGTCAGTGCGGTTTCTAGCTTCAAACCTAGAATTTCGTTGTTAAAAAGAGCATTGATGTCGGTTTTTGAGTAGACATCAAAGTCTGCGATATTTTCTGGGAATGGATGGTTCACGTTTAATAGGGCTATGATTTTTTGAGCGATATCTTTTTTTGCCAACCACTTTTTTAGTTGGAGTATTTTCTCCATATATAGAGAGGCATTGCAATCTATAACACATCCTTTTTGAATAAAATGATTTTTAAGACCTTCAGGGAGTTTGTTGAAGATGGGGGTTAGCTCATTGTTTAGCTTGAGAATTGTACCATCTTTTTTTGCAGACTCTAAGAACTTAACCAGTTTTTTATGAGCAAGAGACTTAAAGTGTGTAGGTTCAAAGTTGCAGAGGAGATTGGAATGCTCTTCGAGCCATGTCAGATCTTTTTCTGCAATGCGGTTTTCTATAAGGGGGATAAGCGGTTCTATGGTTTTATTTGAGACTTTGAGAAAATCGAGTGCTTTGAGCATGCCCATAAAATCATCAATTTTACTATGCTCAAGATGCTTTTTTGCTTTTTTTAAATCACTTCGCATAACAGCGTTTATAAAAAGTCGTGTCTTTTCAGGGTAGGAGTTTTCTTTTTCGTACTCACGTATCAGAGTTGCGAATGCCCATTTTTTGTTCCCTTTCATGTCGTCAACGATTTCAGAGACCGATTTTGCTGGTTTTAAAATAGGTCCACGCATGGCGTTAGTTTGCCCAGCAATAACGACGCTTAAAAAAATAATGTGAGAGAGTTTTGAAAGCGTTTTCTTTGCCATGCTAATTACCTTTAGTGCGGGATGTCGCAATAATGTGTGTTTTTGTGATAATAGGTCAGATCGTGACATGATGATTAGTTTGTCACGATCTGACCTATTTTTCTAGACTGAATTGTGATGCAGTGTGAATACGAGGTGTGCTGCAGGCAGAGTGTTTTATGCGTACCGTTCTAATTCATCTTTAATATCTTGCGCAATTTCTTTGAGTTTGTCATTGGTGAGGTTTTGGTGTACTCCTAAAATTACTCTGACAAAATATAAACATAAACCTTCACACATTACCAAGGGAATGTCTCTTTTAATCATTGAGAGATCTTTTTTTAGTGTAGTTAATGAAGCTCCGTGGTAAATCAATTGAGACCACCATAATAAGGGCTCTTGGCAATACCAATGTTTTAACGTGGCACTGAGTAGAACAAAAAGGCCTGTTGCAAGGTTTGCTTCAGGATTATAGTCAATGGTATTTACGATATTGAACCCTGGGGCTAGCTGAACCACTACGAATTGTAGGTTGAACTTTTTTAGAAGGTCAATAATTTTTTGCATAACTTCTGGCCCCCCATTTTTTGCCAACCACTTTTTAAGTTGTAATATTTTCTCGTCGGAAAGTGGGGCATCATAATCCATGACGCAGCCTTTGTAGATGAAGTGGTTTTTAAGCCCTTCAGGCAGCTCTTGAAAAATTTTGTTACGTTTTTCATTTAGCCTTATAACGTCACGGTTTTTCTTGGCTGATTCCAAGAGTTTGACAAGCGCTTGATGGGCGAGAGATTTAAGCTGCTTGGGCTCAAACTTTTCGAGTAGTTCGGCGTTTTGTTCTATGAATTCAATACCCTGTTGAGCAATGCGTTTGGTAAAGGCCTTAGTAAAGTATTCAAATGTATTGGAGTCTAAACAGAGAAAGTCTAGCATCATTAAAGCTTCCATGAGCTCTTTTTGAGAAAATTGGTCAATGAGGGTGATCCCTGATTTTAGGTTTTTGTTAACGAGGGCATTATAGAATTTCTTGGTGTTTTTTGAGAGGGGGTTGCTTTTTTCATACTCTAGCATGAATACATTGAGTGATTTTGGACTATTGTTTTTAGGAGCATCAAAACAGAGTTCACTCTTTTCGTAGACAGGCGTTGCTGGTTTTAGCACAGGCCCACGCATGGCGTTAGCTTGCCCAATAATAATGACGCTCAAAAGAGCGGCGAGAGAGAGTTGTGAAAGAGATTTCTTGATCATGATAGGTTCCTTTTCATATGTGATATGAGATTATTTGTACTTCTACTTGCAGTAATTATTTATTTTTTGTTTTTTAATAAACATATATCATTTTATATATTATCTACAATTGGTCAAGTTTTTACAGCAGACCACATGGCTTTGCAGGGCGCTGTTTTTTGAAGAAGGGGGTACTTAGAATTCTCTCTTAAATAAACGCGTTCATTGTTGCGCTAGCCGGTGACAAGAGGTAAAAAGTAATGGGGTGAAGGGCGGACCCTGGGGACCCTTGGGTATGCGGGTCCAGCATACCCAAGGGGAAATAACGGAATCGTTAGGGTTCGCATTATATAGTTCCACCCTCTGCGAGTCCCAAAACGACAACCCAGAGTGATAAGTAGATGAGCACTCCGCACGCAGCCCCACCGGCAATGCATGATAACGATGGACAGGATGTTGAATTGGGAAGATCGTTGGTTGTGGTGTCTAGATCTAGAATTCCCTGGTCTTTGTAATAGTCTTTTTTAAATACTCTAATTTTCCGTTCAGGTGATTCTTGGGAAGTATTTGATAGCGATGGATTGGATTCCTCCCCGTTATTCTTAAGTTGCTTTAGGATCTGCTTATTTGTCCGGTTTGTTGGTGTAGTCATGGGCAGTGTAGTAGTACATAGGTTTAATAAAAAAATGCTTGCGATTAGTAAGTATCCTTTAAAATTCATGAAAATTGTAAAATTCATGGAAATTGTCCTCTAGTTAATGGTAATCGTTTTTTTACTTCCGTCTTTTCTTGAAAGCTAGACGTTATTTAGCCATTTCTTTAGGTGGATGAGCATGTAAAAGCTCAAGTACAAACGGAGCAATATCTGCAAGCTCACTCATTTTGCAGATGCATGCCGCCTCTTTACCAACGACGCCTACACCGATAAAAGGAACCGGATTGATTGTGTGTGAGGTTTTTGGGGTATCTGTGACTAAATCCACCATCTCTTCAGCATTCCCGTGGTCTGCGGTGATCAGTAAAATTCCCTGGCGTTTGTTAACAATCTCTTCCCATAAAACTGCAAGCTGTTGGTCGACTGCATGAATTGCTTCAATAGTGCTTTTGTAGTTGCCTGTATGGCCTACCATATCCGCATTTGCGTAATTTATGAGAAAAAACTCATGCTCACTTTTTACGAGCGCCTTGACTACTTGTTTTGTAATCTCTTCTGCGGACATAGCGGGTACTTGCTCGTAAGATTTAACGGCAAGTGAAGGCACTAATACACGCGTTTCATGCTGATGTGCCGTCTCATTTCCGCCACTGAAAAAGTAGGTGACATGGGCATATTTTTCAGTCTCTGCGATAACAAAGGACCTTTTTTTTGCAGTCTCTAAGGCATCTAACAGGGTATGTTCAACCTGTTTTTTTTCAAATAGAGCCTCGTTGGTAAATAGGGTGTGGTAGCGCCCAAAACTTATAACAAAAGCGCAAGGCAATTTTGCAGGGAACGAACCACTAAATGGCTTGTTTTTAAGGGGAAGTGGGATGCCTAATACAAGTGAAGTTAGTTGTCGTATGCGGTCAGGCCTAAAATTGAAGAACAAGAGCCCATCTTCTGGCTTTATATCAAAGGGTTCTAATGCGGCAGGTGGAATGAATTCATCGGAAACATTTTTCTCGTACGCGGTTTTTATTACAGTTCTCCAGTCTTGCGGTGTGGCGGCGCGTGACTGTGTCAACAGGGTGTAGGCTTGTAAGGTTCTATCCCAGTTTTCATCGCGATCCATGGCGTACCATCGGCCTGAGAGTGAGGCGATAGATCCTACTTCGTATAAAGCACAACTATCTTCTAGCTGCTCTAGAAAGGTGGAGGCAGACTGGGGCGGGGTATCCCGCCCATCTAGAATTGCATGGATGTAAACTTTTTTTAACTTATACTCTGAGGCTAATTTTATTAGAGCATCAAGGTGTGAATCGTAACTATGAACTCCTCCATTTGAAACAAGGCCTATAAGGTGAAGTGCGCCGCCTGTCTCTGTCAGTTGTTTAAATTTTTCGGTAAGTTGAGGATTTTTGAAAAAGCTTTCATCTGCAATTGCGTTATTAATGAGGGTTAATAGCTGAGGAATCCTTCTTCCTGCTCCAATGGTTAAATGTCCCACTTCTGAATTTCCAGTAAAATTTTCTGGAAGGCCCACAGCAGGCCCCGAGGCCTTGAGTAGTGTATGGGGAAATGACTTTATAAGAGTATTAAAGGTAGTGGGCCGTGCATCATGGATTGCATTGAATGTATTGGAGGTGCTATAGCCCCACCCGTCTAAAATAACAAGAGCTAAGGGGTGCTTCATACAGTATCCTTTGAAAAAGAATGTGGGTTGGAAAGTATGTGCGGATTATCAAGATTTTGACTAGCTATGGTGCCGCATAGAATAAGATTTTTTGCCAAATTTTCTATGTGCGAAGGGCTTATAGAGCGTGCGTACGGTGGATGTCTTAGCACTCCACCGGCTTCTTCGATAGAATTTAATAGAGCGGTTATGGGCAATTGTCCAAATGTTTCATTACTGCTTTGTGCGACTAGGAGTAGATTGTTGCGTTCTATAGAAAGTTCAAGGTTTGCTATTTCCTTTAGAACTGAAAGTATAAAGCATTGATCCTGTGGATTTAAAAAGTCTTTTATTAAGGCTGTTGGAGTGGATCTTTGGGGACATTCTGGCAACGCAGCTCTTTCGTATGGTGCGTCTGCTGCAGCGATAGTGGCTAGTAAAAGGGTTATGAAAACGATAGGGTGATAGGGAAGCATAATTCTTTCCTTCCAAAATAATGTTATTTTTCGGTAGGCTAAGAGCTGATCTTTGTACCTTGTTACTTTACCTCATAAGGAGTTTAGTTGTGAATAGGAGTAGTATAGCATTAGGTGTAGGGATGTTGTTGAGCATAAGCATACAATTGTCTGCTGAGGTTCAGTTACAACGGTATGTAGTGGTAAATGGCCAGTCTATGCCAATAAAATCCAATAGTCAGACAGATGAAAATAAAAAAGAACCTGAAATTGAAGATGAAGAGGACAGCTTTGATGACTTTTTTAACGTAGGGGCTTCCGATGCTGACCAGGTTTTTAGAACGCCAGCAGAAAAACACTCAGCTCTGCGAATCTTTATGTTGCGTTGGATGGTCTGGTGTGCCGTAAAAGCCGAAAATTCCTACACCGCCGTTTGTTCATGGAAAGATAGATTTTTAGCGTGGGTTTTGCATGCAAAAGAAAGAAAATAGTGCGCACGAGTTTGCCCTTCTTTGGGTGCATCTACCCCCTAAGGTAGCTGCCAATACAATTGTTCATCTAAAAGATGATGAGCTTATCCATCGGATTAGAGGCGTATTGCGCCTTGAGGTTGGAGATGCCATGCTATTGTTTAATGACGAGTGCAATGCGCGGGTGGTTATTGAGAGTATTGAGAAGCGGCAGATTTCCGTTCGGCTTCTCTCTTTCGAGGCGCATCCTACATTTTTACCTGAAATTCACTGGTTTGTTCCCCCGTTGGAGAGAAGTGCCTTTGAAGAAGTTCTTACCGATTTGTGTGTTATGGGTGCAACATCCATAACACCTCTGTTAACCAAAAAATCACGCCATAAAGTTACCGTTGATCCTGAGCGAGCTACTCGCATTATGGTGGCGGCAGCAGAGCAGTCAAAGCAGTTTAGGATACCGCTTTTGAAGGCTCCTATCTCGTTTGACGATATGGTGCAGGAGCTTAATAAAAAGCGAGAATCGGTAAACGAACTTACCTTTTTTTGCGATCCGGATGGCAGGTCTGCACTTGATCAAATGAACCAGTTGGCGGCAGTACCGCCTGAGGTTATTCGATGCATAGTGGGTCCTGAAGGTGATTTGACGGATAGCGAGCGTGTATTATTGCATGCGGCTGGTGTAAAAAATGTGTCGCTTACGCCTACGGTGTTAAGGGCAGAGACGGCGGTTACAGTTTTTATGGGACTTTTACGATCATGCGTGAAACCGCGCCCTTAAGATAAAGAGGCAGAAGATTTTTATGCCCTTCTAACTTTACCGTGTCTAACTCATTTTGGTACATCCAGGTTTTAAGTGCGATGGCACCCATGGCATCTAATGAAGGAAATTCAAGCAGCGGATCTATGACCTTAAGTCCCGGGAGTGAGGTAGCAAGATTTTTAATCTGGTTCTCAAAGGTTTTGGCGCCCTCTCCCACAATTTCTACGGAATAAGATGCATAGTGCGCAAGCTTTTCGCAAAGTATGTCGATAGGTAAGCAGCCCTTCTCTACGGTTTTGGAAAGATTTGCACGTAATGCATAGTAGGCTTCATTACAAAAGGCGTTGAGGAGAACTAAGGTATAATCTGCAGTCTGACAGGACCGTTCGCTTAGAAAAGCGTCAAAGCCATCTATGCCAATTAGGGTAGTTTTATGCGCAAAGGCTAGTCCATTAACATACGAAAGAAGAACTCGAACCGTAGTAAACGGTCCAGGGCCAAGGTGTGCACCTATAAATGCTAGATCTTTAAGCGTAAGAGAGTGCTTTTTTAGTAGAGCATCAAGATGCAACAAAAGTGTTGCGCTCAAGACACTACTTTTCCCTTCAACCTGATCAAGGCAATTGGGCCCCTTTTCTGCGCAAAAAAGCCCCAACGAGATAGTTGAGGATGTGCTGTGTAGCACCATGTAATAACGTGGTAAACTCATTTCTTTTGTTTTATCTTCTGTTGCTGGTTAAAAATACTGAACACATCATACTCAATGGTCCGTTCTTTCTTAGAAATAATATTACCACAATTAATGCACTTCCATGCCTCAAAATTAAAAAAATGATCAAAGAATGCTTGGATTATCATTAATCCTTCGCACTTCGGACACTTCATCCTATGACTCCCTTTCCCCGTGTAGTCTCCCCCTTTTATACACTGATACTACTTAGTGAGTTTTATGTATGTCAATAGATTGTTTTACTCTTCGCTTTCTTGTGCGTGTGTGTGGTGATAAAAAGCCAGGTAGGAATCTAAAATGACTGCTGCGGCAATGGAATGGCTCTGTTGCTTGGTAGTTATGGATCGTTTTTTTTGCATCTGGTGCTGTAGATGACTAGCCTGTTTACTGCTTAGTCGTTCATCCCACAGAATAAATTGCATGGAGGGGAATTCTGCTTCGAGTGCGGTTTTTTGTTCCTTGGCGCGTTCGGTCTGCTTACTCTCCGTTCCAGCAAGGGTTATGGGGTTGCCAACCACGATGGACTCGATTTTTTCGAGTTTTAACAGTTCTTTAAGATGGGCGTGGAGAGCTGTTGTTTTAACCGATTCTATCGGGCGCGCCAATGTTTTAAGGGGGTCCGAGATTGCAATTCCGGTCCAGACATCGCCCAGATCTAAGGCTAAAATTTTTCCCATGGTGTTTTCAATCCTTCTTATAGATTTTTACAGATGCGGCGACTTCCGGTAGTATTATACCACAAATAGGAAACAGCCTCCCATTAACCAGAGAAGGACGGGGACTTTTATGATTATAAATACAGTGACGGATTATTTATGGGGCTGGCCAATGCCAGTATTCCTATCTATTGCAGGGTTAATCATAACGTTTGCATTTAGATTCGTTCAAATTAGATACTTCTTTACATCGTGGCGGTATGTGTTGTCGCCCAAAGGTTCCGCTCAGGGTGAAGAAATTTCTCCCATACAGGCTTTTTTAAGTACTCTAAGCTCGACATTGGGGAATGGGAGCTTGGTTGGCATGGCGGTTGCCATGTATGCTGGTGGACCGGGGGGCGCTATTTGGCTCATGATTTTTGGTCTTTTTGCTATGCCTATTCGTTTTGCGGAAGTGCTTGCAAGCTCAATTTTTACGACAAAAACAGAGCATGGTATGCGTGGTGGACCTATGGTTTATTTGGCAAAAGTTCCAGGCGGGTCTGCTTTAACCTACCTGTACGCCTTCACTTGCCTCCTCTTTACCTTTGTGGGTTCGGGGCTCATGCAATGCAATTCTATGACGGGTGGACTCACGGCGTTGACAGGCGTTGATGCACGTATAATTGCCGTAATTATGTTGATATTTGTAGTCTACATATTGCTCGGTGGTTCCAAGCGCATAGTAAGATTCTCTGAGGTTATTGCACCACTAAAGGTTCTACTCTTTATATTGGCAACCGGTTCTGTGATCGTTATGTTTTTACCCAATCTCTTTAGTGCACTAAAATTGATGGTTGACGGAGCTTTTTCTAGCCAGGCATTAGTTGGTGGACTTGCGGGTCATATGATGCAGAATGCTATTCGTTTTACCGTTCCTAATTTTTTCAATGCAACTGAAGCGGGGCTTGGAACGGCCAGTGTGCTTTTTGGTGCTACAGGTGGGAAGAATCCAAAAGAAAGCAGCATAATGTCTATGGCGCTTGTCTTTACAACTCAGGTAATCTGCTTTTTCATGTTCCTAGCTTTTACTATGTCAGGTACCTGGAACTCAGGTTTGCAGCAAACACCATTGGTAATGGCAACCTATGCAACCGTCTTCGGTTCGCTTGGTGAGATTATAGCCAATATCTTATCGATTCTTTTTGGGGTTGGGGTGTTGGTTGGATATGCATTTGTAGGGCGTGAATGTTGGCTCTTCTTGACGCGTGGTCGTTGGGAATGGATTTTCATGGTCATTTATAGTTTAATGGCCCCATTGGGAGCGTTGAGCGATGTCTCATTTGTCTGGTCTATGGTGCGAACTATGAATGCAGCTCTTCTTATTTTGAATGTTTATGGGCTACTCTACTTACTACCCGTAATGAGAAAATGGTGGAAAAATGCAGAAAAAAAACCTGCTTAATACATTTCCCGTTGCTTGTCACACTGATGCGATTGAGCCCGGTGGAACCTTTGTAGCCATAAAGGGCATGCAAAAAGATGGTGTTGATTTTATTCCTCAGGCTCTCGAAAAGGGGGCCTGCACCATTGTGGTGGGAACCAATGCGGTTTTACCTGCTAATGTGGAAAAGCTAATAGCTAGTCACGGGGCTGCGCTAGTTCGCGTTAGCGAGCCGCGACGGGCGTTGGCGGAATTGAGTGCCAAGGCCTCTGGCAACCCTGCATCACGGCTTAAATTTATTGCAATAACGGGAACCAAAGGAAAGTCAACAACTACCTTTTTAGTAGAACATCTTCTGAGAACGGCAGGGTTGAAAACGGCTCTTTTGAGTACGGTTAAGAATAAAATCTGTGGGGTCGATTATCCTACTACCTTAACTACGCAGCTGCCTGACTATTTACACGCGTTTTTTGCGCAGTGCGTTGAAAAAGGCGTTGAATGGGTAGTAATGGAAGTTGCAGCCCAGGCTTTTTCTCTGCATCGGGTCTATGGACTTTTTTTTGAGGCGGGAATTTATACGAATTTTAGTCGTGAGCATGGCGAGTTTTATGCGACGCAAGAGGATTATTTTGCGGCGAAAAAACAGCTTTTGTCGCAGTTAAAGCCGATGGCGCCGTTGTTGTTAAATCGAGACGATAAAAATGTAGCTGCATTGGGTGCGTTGTACGAGCCGGTGTTTTATTTTGACAGTAATCACTCATACATCTGTCCGCAGCTGGTTGGACGGTTTAATGCCTATAATATTGCGGCAGCAGCGGCTTTGGTTAGGGCGCTAGGTCTGCCTAGCTTGAATGAAGAGATACTCCAACAGGGCTTTTTAACTTTTCCTGGTGTGCCCGGTCGTTTGGATCGGTATATGTTACCTAATGGGGCGGTGGCCTTTATTGACTATGCGCATAATCCTGCGTCCTATACGGCGGTGTTAACTGAACTTCGTTCTATGACTGACAATTTGATTGTGATGTTTGGTGCAGGAGGAGACCGTGATCCTGCGCGACGTCCTTTAATGGGTGATATAGCAGCATCGCTTGCAGATAGGGTAGTGTTAACATCGGATAATCCTCGATCAGAAGACCCTGCCGTTATTACTAATCAAATTTTAACAGGGGTTAAGTCGGTGGATCGGCATAAGGTGGTGGTTGAATTGGACCGTGAAAAGGCAATTCATCGGGCTTATGCCCACTCGCGACCAGGGTCGATTATTGCGCTTCTTGGCAAAGGGCCCGATGAGTACCAATTGGTTAAAGGCGTTAAAACGCGCTTTAGTGAGCGCGAGATTTTGATGTCGTTGAGATCGTTATGATTTTTATTTCTTTAATTGCGCTTCTTTTAAAAGTTTAACAATGTCTAGATAGCCTTTCTTTGAAGCAATATGCAGCGCAGTTTTCCCAACAATATCTTGTAGATCGAGGTTAGCGCCTTTGGTGATTAAAAGTTTAACAATGTCTAGATAGTCTTTCTCTAAAGCGAGATGCAGCGCAGTTTTCCCAACAATATCTTGTAGATCGAGGTTAGCGCCTTTGGTGATTAAAAGTTTAACAATATCTAGATAGCCTTTCTCTAAAGCAATATACAGAGCGGTTCTCTTACCTTTACCACATTGTAAATTGAGGTTAGCACCCTTGTTGATTAAAAGTTCGACAATGTCTAGATAGTCTTTCTCTAAAGCAATATACAGAGCGGTTTTCTTATCTTTACCATATTGTAGATTGAGATTGGCACCGTTTTTGATTAGAAGTTTAGCGATGTCCCGATAATTGCCTTTTAAAGCAATATACAGAGCGGTTTTCTTACCATATCGTAGATTAAGATTGGCGCCCTTATTAATTAGAAGTTCGACGATGTCTAGATAGCCTTTCTCTAAAGCAATATACAAAGCGGTTTCACCATCTTTAGTTGTTTGATTGAGATTAGCGCCCTTATTGATTAAAAGTTTGGCGACGTCTAGATAGCCTCTCTTTAGAGCAATATGCAGAGCGGTTCCACCATCTTCAGTTGTTAAATCAAAATTAGCACCTTTATTGATTAGAAGTTTGACGACGTCTAAAAAATTATTATCTGAAGCAATATGCAGAGCAGTTTCACCAACACTATTTTGCGCATTGAGATTAACGCCCTTCTCAATTAGAAGTTTAGCGATGTCTTGATAATTGTATTTTAAAGCAATCTGCAGAGCGGTTTCATCATAACTATTTTGCACATTGAGATTGGCGCCCTTATTAATTAGAAGTTCGGCGATGTCTAGATAGTCTTCCTCTAAAGCAATATACAGAGCGGTTTCACCATAGAGATTTTGCACATTGGGATTAGCGCCGTTGTTGATTAGATACTTAGCGAGATCTTTAAAGTTTTTGTTTAATGCAATAATTAAGAATTCTTCATTAGTTTTTTTTAGTTTTTCAATTTCTTTAGGATTTTTTTTAAATAAATTTTCGAGTGCTTTAATGTCGTTCTTTTTAACGAGTTTTTTGATTTCGCCTGATTGCGATAGCGCAGTGCTGAATGAAAAAAGAGCTGCAAAAGTGATAAGATATGATTTACTTGATTTAAACATAATACTATTCCTTATACTATTCCTTCTTTTCCTTCTTTATATTTTAAGATTAACTTTCATCTTATACTCAAGATATCATAAAATTCCCTTTTTGTCAATTTTTTTATTTCCAATATTTATATTTACAAAATTTTTTCAAATCTAGATTAAAAAGTTCTAGTATGAAGTGCAACACCCTTAGGTGTATAGTATTAAAGACAAAAGAAACACACACACAAAGAGGTGTTGAAGTATATGAAATATACACACTTAAATATGGAAAAAAGAATGGAAATTGGCAACTGTTTGCGACAGCATTTTAGCATGAGAGATATCGCTGAAATGATTGGAAGGAGCGTATAATGGGTGGTATAGCAACATCGCTTGCAGATAGGGTAATTCGGAAAAAGCGCCTAGCAAATGGTTTCTAAGATTGAGCTAAAAAAACTTCTTCTTCAATCCCTCCTACCTTTAAAACCTAAAAAAAATCCCCCATGGAACAGGTGGTATTCATACGCTCCTTTTTAAACAACATATTCTCCCAACACGCAGAACAAATGACTAATTCAATCAATTCAGCAACGCTAACCGATGAGAAAAAGCGCTGGCTCCTAAAAATCAATACCCCGCTAGAACAACACGAAAAGCTAGTCCTCATCTCGCTGGTCCAAAAGTTCATTAATCTTCTTTATATCGGTCAAGATAAGTTTTGCTCGGACCTTTTTATCCTTAAAAAAAATGTACTGGGCTTTAACGACAAGGAGCTTGCATTATGTGCAAAGCTGTTCACCGACAAGTCGCCACTCATTAACCTACTTGCACAATACAACCAAAACTGGTTATCAAAAGACCGCATGCTAAACTATTTTTTCAAAAACCTAAAAAATATCGTTCCTGAACCTATGGGAAAAAAGACGAAGAAACAACGACCTTATAAAGACATAAATATCTTCTTCTAAAGCTAAAAAAATCCTAAATAATAGCTTCTTACGGCCCCTTTACACAAAGTTTATGTTGAGGGATAGTTCTTTGTTAAAAATTTTCAAATAAGATTTTATAGACAATTATTAAAATGTGCTATAGAATATTTATATCGGCATTTAAATACATTCATGTAAAAATAATAATCACGCCTCATTATGAGGCAACTCTTAAAAAAGAAGGAATACAATTCATGTTTAAACTAACTAAAACTATGCTAAGCCTCGCACTCCTCACTATGGGTGGAATACACACGTGCAGCAATGCAACCTCTGTTATACTTACAGACAAGCTTTTACTCGCCTGTTTTAATCAACAATGGAATGAAGCAAAAAACCTAATTGCACAGCCAAGCACCAATCTTAACGGAGAAGATGGCCTAACGCCCCTTTGGCTCACATGCATCTTCTACGCTCCAGAGATATGCAAGCTACTTATTGAAAAAGACGTAAACTTATTTACCCAAGTTAACGCTCAAGAAACGCCTTGGGATCAACTTTCAAAAAACGCCTCTTTTTCAGGAGAAAATAATCGCGCCGACCTTCTTATCTCCTTACTCCCACTCAAAAATGACAACAATGCGGCTTCTGTCTTTTTGGAAAATGTAGTAACCACATTTACAAAAAATATGACCAATACGATCGATTCAGCAACTCTAACCCCAGTACAAAAAAAGGTGCTCCTAGAAATGAAGTCCCCGTTAACACAACCAGAAAAAGTAGTCCTCATTTCTATCATCCAGAAGTTCATCAAACTCCTTTACACAACTCAAAAGTCATTCTTAGAAGATGTGTCCATCGCTCACAAAAACACACTGGGCTTTAACGATAAAGAACTTGCGCTATGTGCAAAACTATTCACCAACAAGTCGCCACTCCTCAACCTGCTTGCACAATATAACCAAGCCTGGTCACAAAGCGAAAAATACTTCTTCAAAAACATAAAAAACATCGTTCCTGAACCTATGGGAAAAAAGACGAAAAAACAACGTCCTTATAAAGACATAAACATCTTCTTCCAAAGCTAAAATAAAATCCTAAACGATAGATTCTTATTATCCCCTAATGCAAAGTTTGTGTTAGGGGATAATGATTGAAACAGAATTATTACAAAGGTTAACTACCATGACTAATAAACGTATTATTTTATACCTCTCCCTCTATGCAACACTTGCAGGAATAAGTATACAAGCAAGCAACTCATCCCATTCACAGCAAACCACATCCCTATTTAACGCCGCTCGAAATGGCGAGCTTAAAACCGTGAAAAAGCTTATTCAAAAAAACGGAAAAATAAACAAAAAAAAGATAAACAAAAAAGATGAGTGCGAAAGAACTCCTCTTTACCTTGCCTGCTTGGGGGGCCATATAGAAATTGTTGAAACTCTACTCAAGGCAGGAGCACTCCCCAATAAAAACAACTCCCCTACCCTCTCCTTCGTTAACACCCTTATTGAAAAAACTCTTGGGATCTATGAAGAAAAACCGCCCTATTACAACCGCTCAACACCTCTTTGCGCCGCATGCTATCAAAGCTCCTTAGAAATGGTAAAACTCCTTACTCAAGCTCATGTTAATGCCAACGAAATGGAATGTGATTGCAATCAAAAACCATGGAAAGCGCCACTTCACATTGCGTGCGCGACGGGCAAGAAATATGATCTTCTCATTGTCAAAGAGCTGATCAATGCTGGAGCAAACCTCAATATAAAAAATCATTTTGGCAACACACCACTACACATCGCGTACAACGGTTTTAACAATGGCGATAGCTCAGATCAAGAGCATTTTTTAAAAATCATCCTTACTCTTATTCAAGCAGGAGCCAACCCATCCCAAAAAAATGATCTGTGTAATATCGCACTCCCTCTCCATGGTCAGTACGCTCTAACAACAGCTATAATTCCCTTTAAACAGAACACAACCAACAAGATTAACTGCCTAAAGATGGTTGAACCATTACTGTTTGCACTGCTCCAAAAAAAATCAACCATCAAAACTCCAAAGAGTCTAATTAAGCAATATCTCATCCTCATCCCTGCTTTTAAGAGAGCGATCAAGCAATTTGAAGGCAAAAAGATCCACTCCAGACTCTTTATAACACCCGCCATGGAAAAACTTTTTGACAAATTTTCGCTTGAATTACAAGCTACTGATAACCAGATTGCAAAAGATACTCGCTATTTTTACAATAACATGAGGCAGCACGTCAAACTTCTTAAAAAAAGATGCACCAAAAAACAAGAATTTACCGATCTAAAAATATCGTTCAATAACCACTCACCCGTTATTCTTGACGAGTTAAGCTAACACCCACGAGTTATCCTCATATAAAGTTAGCCCCTGACAAACCCGATAGAACCGGTTCAAAAGTCTAAACATTCAGGCTCTCGAACCGGTCACTCTTTTTATTAACGCGAACTCAAACCACAACGATACAAAAATGTTCCTGAAAGAACAGACATAGGATACGAAACCAAGCCCCACAAACCCACTGATCCCACGGGAAACTGTACTATGGCTAACAGCGCAACCGCAGGCAATAATACCGCCATCTTACCCTTAGTTAGCGCCCTACTTGCACCAAGAGCCTCCATTGCAGAGCACTGGCGATCAACCATAATTTGTCGATAAAATCCCAAACGAATCGCAATAATGATACCGGGAATCACGAAGAAACAAAGCCCTAAAAGCACAGAAAAAGTATACAGTAACATTGCTGCCAAGTGACTCCATGCAAGCGCAGGATGCGCAAATACTCTCCCAAATGAAGGATTCTTGCCGGCGTACAAATCCTGTGCAATTTGGACCGCCCCCATTCGCACAACACCCCCAAAAAGCTCACAAAAGAGAGCTATCAAACTCGCTATAACAACAAACGTTGTAGAAGAGAGGTAGGTATCCCATGGCTGAGGAACACAAAAAAAACTACTCCCTACCAAACTCTGTCCAACCGTGCGAACAACAAAGGCCACCACAAACGCTACACCAAGAAGCTCAAAAATAATAAGCACCATGTTCAGCATAAGTACCCCAACCCATATACCAAACTGATCAATAGTTTGCTTTATCGCAAACATAAGCATGGCACTGGGACGATATTCTTGTGTATTCATTGCAAAACTCCCAACAACTTAAAAAGATTTTCAACATATAGCTCAGTAGCATACTACAAAGCCCTATAAGATTGTCAAAAAAGACCTTGTATAAAATATTTCAAATTTGACTTTTGTGTCTTAATTGGCTATAGTAAAAACAAACAAGAAAAACAATGTTATTTTTTAATTTAAAATTCAGAAAACTTATTATGAAAAAATATTTACCCCTTGTCGCCACGACACTCTTTGCCCTCTCTCAATCCCCTTTATATGGGATGTATCATGAGAATTCTTTTTTTGAAAGTTTTAATACAGAAGAGAACAACTTGGCCCCCTCAGAGCAACCCGACTTCTTTGCCTCGTTAAATATCCCTAGTAATATCGGTTCTGATAGCAATTCTTCGTTAGATGAAAACGAAGGCCTAATACGTGACTTAGATGATTCAGAAATCATCAACAATGCCGTTCCTACTGCCACTGAAGAAGAGCTCAGTATAAAAAAATTACTTTCAGACTTTATTTCCACTAAAACTCCAGGCACGGTGCACGTACAAAACCTAACCACACCTCAAAATTCGGGGGTCCCACAAGAAACAACACCTCCATCAAAAAAACATTCACGCGAAAACAATAATAAGCGCTTAAAAAACCAGAGCAAGCAGAAAAAGATACGTCTTAATAACCACACAACCAATTCAACAAACTTCAGCTCTAGCTCAAAGGAATCATTCAACCTACTACAAAAGCCGATCGAAAAACTTTCCCCCACTATTCAAGACTCGAAACCACTAAACGCATCCTCAACTTCGCAAAATCAGCAATTACCTGCTTCCACACCTCTAACACAACCTCAGACAACCTCAACTCACCCGCAAGAGACGCAACAAAAACCAACAAAAAATCAACCCCCTTCCAAGAGCCCGTCGCAAAATACCGCCCAACAAAGCATGGACAATTCAACTACCACAAGCTCTAACTCAAGCCAATCAATTACTACGAGACCAAGTTCTAGCACCTCATCGACAACAAAAACGTGGACAGAATATCAGCCCTCAGACTGGAATCAAAGAACATGGAACATCAACACCCCCAACAAAAAAGTACAAATCATTGCTAATCTTCTTAATAACGCAGAAACTTCTACAGAAATTCTGGATAAAATAAAACTCAAATTAGATCAACTAATACAAATACCAAGGTCTTCGCTCGATTGTTTCCTCAATGCTCCGGGAAAATCAAAAACCTCTATTGTGCAACAGGCAATTAACAAAAATAACAATACGGGACTCATTCACCTGAGATTTATTCTAAACTTTTTAAACAACAAAATTCATTCTTTAAAAAAATACGAAAACCACAAAAAAAACTACCAATTGCTGGCCAACAAACTGACAGAGTGCACAACTGATAACACAACCCTTGAGTGTTCAGAACTAGTAAAAAACGTAAAAAACGCTATAAACAACACCTTAAAAGAAAAAATGAGTGTCGAAACTAAAGCTTCCATTATTTTTGATGAGCTTGGCAAACTTCTTAATGGACCAACACAACCGTCTAATGCACTAAACGTATCTTTATCTTCACAAAATCAGCTGTTACCTACAGCCACACCAACACAACCTCAGATAACCACAACCATAACTCATCCGCAAGAGATGCAAAAAACCCAACAAAAGCCAACAAAAAATCAATCCCTCTTCAGCCAACCTTTGCAGAAAAAGCAAAATACCTCCCAGCAAAGTATAGCCAATTCAGCTACCACGAACTCAAGCTCTAGCCAATCAATTACTATTGGACCAAGTTCTAGCACCTCATCGACACCAAACGCGTGGACGGGATATCCGCCTTCACACTGGAATCAAAAAAATTGGAATAATCTAGGCACAATCAGAGAAAAGACACAAATCATTGCAGACCTTCTTCAGGACGCAGAAACTTCTACAAAAATGCTGGATGAAATAAAGGAAATGTTTGATAGAGTAACACGAAGACCCGGAGACTTGATAAAATGGTCCCTCAATCCCTCGCAGGACACAAAAAACTCTGCGATACAACAGGCGATTAACAAAAATAACAATACGGGACTCATTCACCTGATGTTCATATTCAACATTTTAAACTCCAAGCTTTGCTCTAGTGAAACACACAGAACACATGTAGAAAGATACGAATTTCTGGCCCAAAGACTGAAAAAATGCACCCTAACCAACACAACACCTGCATGTTCAAATCTGGTAAATAGCATAAGAAAGGCTATAGAAAACCCCTTAAAAGAACAATTGAGTCCCCAAACTAAAGTTTCCAAGATTTTTAACGCACTTAATCAACTTCTTAATGGACCAATTCAACTGTCTAATTCACTAAACGCATCCACATGCTCACAATATCAGCTATTACCTACTACCACACTTTCAACACAACCCCAGACAACCACGACCATAACGCACACTAATAATAGTGCCATCTTAAATAACGGTTTATCAACATCAACCAATCAAAATAGTATAGCGACAAACTCAGGCTCTCTATTAACACAAATCATCCCAAACCGAAAAAACAATAACCAAAATACAAGCATACAACACCCTTTTTGGTACAGCTAGGAGCCTCTCGAACTAGAACACATCTACAAAATTAAATAGATTTTAAAAAACGAGAGAACTTATTATGAAAAAATATCTACCCCTTATCGCCACAGCACTCCTTGCCCTCTCTCAATCCCCTTTATATGGAATGGATGATGAGAATTCTTTTTTTGAAGGTTTTAATACAACAGAAGAAAACCGTTTAGAAGCCTCAGAGCTAACCGACTTATTTACCTCGTTAACCACCCCTAACAATAACAGTTTTGATAGCAATTCTTCATTAAAACAGGCCATTGATCTTGAATACAAAGATCTAATACTCCCCCCCTTTAATCCGGAAGAGCTCAATATAAAGGACTTACTTTCAAGCTTTTTAACTAACACTACAGACACGGTGCCCGTACAAAACCCGACTACACCTCAAAATTCGATGGTCCTCCAAAAAAAAGCACCGCCATCAAAAAAACATCCACGTGAAAACAATAAAAAGCACGTGAAAAACCAGAGCAAGCAGAAGAAAACATGTCTTAATAACCGCATAACCAACTCAACAAACTCAGGCTCTAGCTCAAGCCAATCAATTACTACGGGACCAAGTTCTAGCTCCTCATCAACAACAAACACGTGGACAGGACACCCTCACGAACGCGGGAATCAAAAAAATTGGAACCAGCAAAGCTCAATCAACGAAAAGACTCAACTTGCAGACCTTTTTAACGGCACAGGAACTTCTACAGAAATACTGAATGACATAAAATTCAAATCAAATCAACAACTAAAAAGTCCAAAAGCTTGGCTCAATTGGTTATTCAAACCCAGGGAAAAATCAAATAACTCTATTGTACAACAAGCAATTAACCAAAATAACACTACGGGTCTTAAGCTCCTAGAATTTATTCTAAACCTAGTAATCCCCAAAATTAATTCTTTACACAACTGCTATAACCGCATAAATCTCTACCAAGTTCTGGCCGATGAACTAAAAAAGTGCATCCTAACCAACACAACGCCTGAGTGTTCAGAACTAATAAAAAATGTCATAACCACTATAGAAAAACCCTTAAAAAAAATTTTGCATACCGAAGATAAAGCTTCCGACATTTTTATTAAGCTTAATCAACTTCTTAATAAACCAACCCAACTTTCTAATTCAGTAAACGAACCACAACCCCAGACAACCACGACTATAACGCAGACTAAAGACAATGACCCCACTACTGTCACGTCAAATAAAGAGTTAGACAACCTAATGAAAATGGTTAACGCATTACCCCCGACTTTTCCAATGCCAACTCAACTGTCTAATTCACTAAACACATCCTCATCTTCGCAAAATCAACCATTACCTACAGCCACACCAACAACACAACCTCAGACAACCACAACCATAACTCACCAGCAAAGCATAACCAATTCAACTCCCACAGGCTCAGGCTCAAGCGCCTCGTCGACAACAAACACTTTGACAGAACTCCCTCCCGCACACGAGTCTAAAGAAAATTTGAATCAGCAAAGCTCAATCAGCCAAAAGGCACAAATCATTGCAACCCTTTTTAACGACGCAGGAACTTCTGAAAAAAAGCTGAATGAAATAAAGGAGACGCTCACTTCACTAAATCCACAGCCAAGCGCTTTGCTCAAGTGGTTCTCCGATCCCACGGAAAAATCAAATGACTCTGTTATACAACAAGCAATTAACAAAAATAACCCTATAGGGCATCTTCACCTGAGATTTATTCTAAACCTTTTAAACCACAAAATTCATTTTTCAATAGGCTACCAAAACCACATAAGGAACTACCAATCTCTGGCCGAAAAACTGAAAAAGTGCATCACAACACCTGAGTGTTCACAACTGATAAAAAACGTAAAAAAAGCTATAAAAAACACCTCAACAAAAAAATATTCATCTCCAAAAACTAAAGCTTTCAATATTTTTGAGGAGCTTAATCAACTTTTTAGTGAACCAACTCAACTGCCTAATTCACAAAACACATCCTCATCTTCACAAAATCAGCTATTACCTACTGCCACCCCTACAACACAACCTCAGACGACCACAACCATAACTCATCCGCAAGAGATACAACAAACCCAGCAAAGCATGGCCAATTCAACGACCACGAGCTCAAACTCTAGCCCAAGCCAATCAATTACTACGGCGCAAAGTTCTAGCACCCCATCGACACCAAACATGTGGACAGGACATCCACCTTCACACTGGAATCAGGAACATTGGGGCACCAAGACAATCAACCAAAAGGCACAAACCATTGCAACCCTTTTTAAAGACGCAGAAACTTCTGAAAAAATGCTTCAGGAAATAAAGGATATGCTCAATTTAGTAATAAAAAAACCAGTTTCTTCACTCAAATGGCTCCTCAAATCCACGAAAAAATCAAAAGTCTCTTTTATACAGCAAGCAATTAACAAAAATAACACTACAGGGCTTACTCACCTGAAACTTATTCTAAACATTTTAAACGCCAAAATTCATTCTTCAATCAGCCACCAGAACGACATAAATACCTACTTATCTCTGGCCGATGAACTAGAAAAGTGCATCCCAACCAACACACTGACTGAGTGTTCAAAACTAATAAAAAACGTCGTAACCGCTATAAAAAAAATCGCCTCAAAAAAATTGATTATCGAAGAGAAATCTTCCAAAATTTTTAACGCGCTTAACAAACTTCTTAACAATCCAACTCAACTGTCTAATTCACTAAACACATCATCATCTTCGCAAAATCAGCTATTATCGTCTCCCACACCTGCAACACAACCTCAAATAACCACAACCATAGCGCAGACTAAAGACAATGGCCTCACTACTGATATCTCAGATGAAGAATTAGACGACCTATTAGAACTCACTAACGAATCCCCATCGACTTTTCCAACGCCACCTCAACTATCTAACACATCCTCATCTTCGCAAAATCAACCATTATCGTCTCCCACATCTCCAACACAACCCCAAATAACCACGACTATAACTCACCTGCAACAACCCCAACAAAAGCCAACAAAAAATCAACCCCTCTCCAACAACCAGCCTTTACAGAAAAAGCAAAAGATTTCCCCGCAAAGCATGACCAATTCAATTACCACAGGCTCAAGCTCTAGCTCAAATAACTCAATTGCTATTGAATCAAATTCTAGCTCTTCATCGACACCAAACATGTGGACAGAAAACCATCCTGCACACGGGGATCAAAAAAATCGGAGCCAGCAACGCCCAATCCGCGAAAGAATACAAATCATTGTAGATCTTCTTGAAAACACAGAAACTTCTACAGAAATGCTGAATGAAATAAAGCTCAGATTAAATCGACGACTAAAAAGTACAAAGACTTCGCTCAATTTGTTATTCAAACCCATGGGAAAATCAAACAACTCTATTGTACAGAAAACAATTAACAAAAATAACACGGTAGGGCTTAGTCTCCTGAAATTTATTCTAAACATTTTAAATCACAATATTGATTCTTTACAAAGCTCCTATAACCGCATAAATAGCTACCAAGTTCTGGCCGATGAACTAAAAAAGTGCATCCTAACCAACGCAACGCCTGAATATTCAAATCTGATAAATAGCGTAAGAAACGCTGTAGAAAAACCCCTAAATGAAAAATTGAGTGTCCAAAATAAAGCTTCCAAGATTTTTGATACGCTAAAGCAACTTCTTAATAATCCAAATCAACTATCTAATTCAGTAAGCGCATCACAACCTCAAACAAACACGACCACAAAACAGACTAAAGACAATGACCTCACTAGTGATATCTCAAATAAAGGATTAAACGACCCAATAGACCTAACTGACGACAATGATCTCACTAGTGATATCCCAAATAAAGGATTAAACGACCCAATAGACCTAACTAACGACAATGATCTCACTAGTGATATCCCAAATAAAGGATTAGACGAACTAATAGACCTGACTAACGAATCACCCTCGGTTTTCCCAACGCCACCTCAGCAGTCTAATTCACTAAACGCACCCCCATCCTCACAAAATCAGCCATTGCTGTCTCCCACAATCACGGTCATAACACAGACTAATAATAACGCCATCTTAAACAACGGTTTAACAACATCAACCAATCAAAATGGTATAAAACCGCTATTAAAAACGACAAAATCAGGCTCTCTATCAACACAAATCATCCAAAAAACCAATAACCAAAATACAAGCACACAACACCCTTATTTGAGCAGCCAGATGCCACTCGCATTAAAACACAACCACAAAACTAAATAGATTTAAAAAACGAGAGAACTTATTATGAAAAAATATTCTTTACCCCTTATCGCCACAGCACTCCTTGCCCTCTCTCAATCCCCTTTATATGGAATGTATAATGAGAATTCTTTTATTAATACAGAAGAAAACAACTTTGAGATCCCAGAGCCAGCCGATTTATCTATCTTGTCAAACATCCCTAGCAACAACGATTTTGTTAGCAATTCTTCATTAGAACAGACCGTTGATCTTGAAAACAAAGACCTAATACACCCCTCATTTGGTTTAGGTAATTCAGAAAATATCAATAATGCCGTTCCTACTGCCACAAAAGGAGAGCTCAATATAAACAACTTATTTTCAAATGTTATGTTCACTAGCACTACAGACACGGTGCCCGTACACAACCTGACCACACCTCAAAATTCGAAGGTCCTCAAAAATGCAGCATCTTCATCGAAAAAACATCCACGCGAAAACAGTAAAAAGCGTGTGAAAAACCAGAGCAAGCAAAAGAAAACACGTCCCAACAACCACACAACCAATTCAACAAACTCCAGCTCTAACTCAAGCCAATCAATTGCTATTGGCTCAAGTTCTAGCTCCTCATCGATAACAAATACATGGACAGGATATCCGCCCTCACACTGGAATCAAGCGAGATTTCAGAACCATACAATCAGCATGAAGGCACAACTCCTGGCAAACTTTTTTGAAGACGCTGGAACTTCTAAAAAAAAGCTGGGTAAAATAAAGGCCATGCTCACTTTACTAGATCCACCGCCAAAGGCTTTGCTCAAGTGGTTCTTAAATTCCACGAAAAAATCAAAAGAATCTGTTACACAATTAGCAATTAACAAAAACAACACTATGGGGCTTACTCACCTAAAATTTATTCTAAACCTTCTAAACGACAAAATTCAGTGTTTAATAAACTACCCTAACCTCATAACAAACTACCAATTCCTAGCCAAAAAACTGACAGAATGCACAACTGATAACACAACCCTTGAGTGTTCAGAACTAGTAAAAAACATAAAAAACACTATAAACAATAACTTAAATGAAAAATTGAGTGTCCAAGATAAAGCTTCCAAGATTTTTGATACACTTAATAAACTTCTTAATAATCCAACTCAACTATCTAATTCAGTAAATGCATCCTCATCCTCACAAAATCAGCTGTTATCTACTACCACACCTCGAAAAAAAACTCAGAAAACCAAGACCAAAACTCAGACTAAAAACAATAACCTCACTACTGTCATGTCAAATAAAGAGTTAAACGACCTAATGAAAATGGTTAACAGATTACCCTCGATTTTTCCAATGCCAGATAACTCCATAATTGCTCAAAACAGCAGGAAACAGATAGGAACCAGTCCCACCCCTTCAACACAATCCCAGACAACCGCGGCCATAACGCAGACTAATAATAATGACATCTTAAATAACGGTTTATCGATATCAACCAATCAAAATACAAGCCCACAACTTCCCTCTTTGAGCAGCCAGATGCCACTCGGATTAGAACACAACCACAAAACTAAATAGATTTAAAAAACAAGAGGACTTATTATGAAAAAATATTCTTTACTCCTTATCACCACAACACTCTTTGCCATCTCTCAATCCCCTTTATATGGGATGGATGATGAGAATTCTTTTTTTGAAAGTTTTAATACAGAAGAGAACAGCTTGGCCTCCTCAGAGCAAACCGACTTCTTTGCCTCGTTAAGAGGTGCCCCCAACAATAGCGATCCTGATAGCAATTCTTCATTAGGGCAGGCCATTGATCCTGAAAATAAAGACCTAATACTTGACTTAGATGATTCGGAAAACATCAATAATGCCGTTCCTGCTGCCATAGAAGAGCATAATATAAACAAATTACTTTCAAACTTTTTAACCAACACCACAAACACGATGCCCGTACAAGACCTGACAACACCTAAAGATTTGGTAGACTCCCAAACACCACCTCCATCAAAAAAACATTCACGCGAAAACAATAAAAAGCACGTGAAAAACCAGAGCAAGCAGAAGAAAACACGTCTAAACAACTGCACAACCAACGCAACAAACTCAGGCTCTAGTTCAAGCCAATCAATTACTACGGGACCAAGTTCTAGCTCCTCATCGACAACAAACACGTGGACAGGACACCCTCCCGCATACTGGAGTAAAAAAAAATGGCTCCCTATCAGACCAATCAGCAAAAAGGCACAAATCATTGCTGATTTTTTTGAGGACGCAGGAACTTCTACAGAAATGCTGGATCAAATAAAGCTCATGCTAAATAAAGTAACAAAAAAAACCAAAAACTTGATGCTTTGGCTCCTTAATACCACGGAAAAATCAAATGACTCTGTTATAGAACTAGCAATTAACAAAAATAACGCTACGGGGCATCTTCACCTGAGATTTATTCTAAGCCTTTTAAACCACAGAATTCACTCTTTACAAGGCTACTACAACCAGATAAATAACTACCAATTCCTGACCAATAAACTGACAGAGTGCACAACTGATAACACAACCCTTGAGTGTTCAAAACTAATAACAAACGTAAAAAAATCCATAAAAAATCCCTCAAAAAAAAATTTGAGAGCCAAAAATAAAGCTTCCCATATTTTTTACGCACTTAATCGACTTCTTAATAATCAACCTCAGCTGCCTAATTCACTAAACGCATCCTCATCTTCACAAAATCAGCTACTACCTTCAACCACACCTTCAACACAACCCCAGACAATCACGGTCATAACGCAGACTAATAACAGCGCCATCTTAAACAACGGTTTATCGATATCAACCAATCAAAATAATATAACGACAAACTCAGGCTCTAGCTCAAGGGAATCATTAGACAATCTACAAAAATCAGTCGAAAAACTCGCTCCCATTATTCAAGACTCGAAATCACTAAATGCGCCCTCACCAAATTCTAGCTCATCTTCGCAAAACCTAACTCAGCAACCTATCAACACAAACATCTCAGATGAAGATTTGGACAACCTAATAGAAATAGTAAACACAATCACACCACAAATTCAAAATTCACAACAACCACTTACAACAAACCCCCAAACACAAAATACTCTCTCCTCACAAATCCCTACGCCACCTCAGAAGACCTCCTCGGTAAAAAAATGTTCACAAAAAAAACCACTTTGCAAGAATGCTGTAACCAATATCTGGCCAGGACACTCTCCCTCACACTGGAATCAAAAAACATGGGACCTGCAACACTCACTCAGCAAAAAGGTACAAATCATAGCAGACCTTTTTAACGACGCAAATGCTTCTCAAGAAATGCTGAATGAAATAAAAGACATGTTCACTTTACTAGATCCACCGCCAAAAACTCTGCTCAACTGGTTCTGCGAACCCACAGAGGATTCAGAAAATTCTGTTATACAACAAGCAATTAACCAAAATAACAACACAGGGTACATTCATCTAAAGTTCATTCTAAACCTTTTGAATACCAAAATTTTTAGTGCAAAAACAGCCAAAGCCAAAATAGACAATTACCTATCTCTGGCCAACTACCTAGAAATTTTCTCACACGAAAAAACATCATCTAAGTGTTCAGAACTAATAGACAAAATCAAAACAGCTATAGAAAATACCACTAAAATCTATTCCCAACCACAACGTGCTTCTAGCATATTCGAGGCAATTAATGAAATCCTCAATCCACAAACCCAACCGTCTAACTCACTCAACACCTCGACACAGACTATTACAACCATTACACAGACCAACGATGGTAACATCTTAGACAACGGTTTAAATAACCTACTAAAAAAGAAGCTGCTTGAAATAGAAGAATTACTCCCAACTAAGTATAAAAACCCTAGAGACATTATCTTTAATTTCTTCTTCGCCCAAAAAAATGACGTCTCAATTATACAAAAAACAATCAATGATAATAACAGCCAAAAACTAGCTTACATACTCCTATTTATATGCAGAAAAAATGACGAGTTAATCTCTAACCACAAAATGAACAACTATCAATACCTTGCCAACAGACTAACAGATTGTATGCCTCAAAACACATTAACGCCCTGCACCATACTCACACGTAACGCTATAAAAATTATAAAAGAAGAAACTACACAAAACGAAATTGCTGGACGCCTAGAAAACGAAGTTCTTATTCCACAAATAAAACAGGCCCAACTGACAAATCAGTCAACATCTTCGTCCTGTCCACAATTCTTTCATCTTGTACAGGCAAACAACTCTACAACTCAGCCTAAAACCATTATACCTATAACCCACCGACAAGGATTGCAACAAACCAACCCATCAGCATCAACCAATCAAACTAGTATAACGACAAACTCAGGCTCGCTATCAACACAAATCACCCCTAAACCAAAAAGCCCATAGCCAAAATGCAAGCCCACAACTTCCCTCTTTGAGCAGTCAGGTGCCACTCGAATTAAAACGCATCCACAAAACTAAATAGATTTAAAAAAACGAGAGAACTTATTATGAAAAAATATCGACCCCTTATCGCCACAGCACTTCTTACCCTCTCTCAATCCCCGTTATATGGGATGAATCAAGATGAAAAAAATTTTATTGAGAGTTTTAACTTAAACCTGGAAGAAAACAGCTCAGGACCAACCGACTTTTTTGCCTTATTAAATCCCCCTAGCAATAGCGGTCTTGATAGCAATTCTTCATTAGAGCAGGCCATTGATCTTGAAAATAAAAACCTAATACTTCCCTCCTTTAACGTGGATGACTCAGCAAACAAAGAAACCCAAAATAAGGGTCTACAAAAAATTGCACCACCGTCAAAAAAACGTCCGCGAGAAGACAAAAAAGAACCTTTAAAAAACCAAAGCACGCAGAAAAAAACTCACCTTAACCAACCAATCTTTTTATTCATACCTCAACAAAAACAGCTAATACCCAAACCGCAATCCAGCGCCTATCCAGCCAAAATACCACTACAAAAGTTGAATATAAATCAAAACTCACAAGCCCTCCAAAAGACCCCCAATTCCCGGTATAAAAGGGGTAAAAATGGCAACAAGAAGTCCGCCTCCTACTGGAATTTAGAACGTTGGCGAAGCAAAACAACCACGTTTAAACAACACCTCATTACCACCCTTTTGGAAGAGGCAGGACGTTCAACCAATAAACTTGCAGAAATAGAAAAGATGCTTAAAAAAAACATTTCTAGACCAAAAGAACTGTTAATTTGGCTGAGCACTCCTTTGGAAGATCAAAAAGCCTCAATCATTCAAAATGCAATCAATCAAGCCAACCTCACGCACCTAAGATCTATTCTTAACCTCTTAGTCGCTAAGATTAATACTTTAATAATCAGCACCCAACTAACGCGCTACAATGAACTTGAAAACTACCTAGAAGAATGCATTCTTTCCAGCACAACCCCTGAATGCTCAAATCTCATAACTAACATCAAAAACATTATTAAAAATGCACTCCAATCCAATCAGGGCAACTCCATTTTTAGCGATCTGCAAAAAATTCTCAATCCACAAGCAACTTCTTTACCCGCACTCACTCAGACGATAACAACCACTACAAAGACTAATAATCCCATTAATACTAACATCTCAGATAAAGATTTG
This sequence comes from candidate division TM6 bacterium GW2011_GWF2_43_87, assembly GCA_001000065.1. GTDB lineage: Bacteria > Babelota > Babeliae > Babelales > Babelaceae > UBA12395. The sequence goes on from LCGZ01000002.1 coordinate 137,846, forward strand.
GACGACCTACTAGAAACCATGCAAACAATCGAACCACCTATGCAAAATAATACTAGAGCTCCCCTGATTATACCGACGCAGAACAGCTCCATCATTAATCAGAATAACACAGCGCAACAATGCAATACGCCCCAGCCCCCTTTAAAACCTTTAACAGAAACGCCATCTACCATAAAAACAGTGCTCCCAACAAAGTATAAAAAACCAGGCAATCTCATCTCTTGCATTTTCACCGCCAAAAAAAATAATCCCTCAATCATGCAAGAAATAATCAATAAGAATAACAACCAACAACTAGCTTTGACTCTACAATCTGTGTGCAAAGAAATTAACCGACTAACGCCTTACCACCAAACAAACAACTATAAATTACTTGCGAGAAAGCTAACAACTTGTATGCCTCAAAATACAACCACACCCTGCACCACACTCATAAGTAATGCTATAAAAGTCATAGAAAAAACTAAACCAACGAACATTGCTGAACACTTAGAAAAAAAAATTCTCATTCCACAAATACAACAGACTCAACAAACCTCATTCAATTCTTCTAACGTCAAACAACTCCCTAACAACTCAAAACAACATTAGGCAGAAAATACCAATTCTGTACTAGACGAAAAATAAGGCTTTCACAACCCTATACTTACCAAATAAAATTCAGTAGAAAAATAATTTTTTAATTTAAAACTTGATCTATTTGTCAAATTTGATAAATTAAAAGCAACCAGAAAATAACTTATCAGAAATCAATGAAACCAAAGACTCTTTATGAAAAAATATTCTTTACACCTTATTGCCACAGCACTCTTTGCCCTCTCTCAATCCCCTTTATATGGGATGGATGATGAGAATTCTTTTTTTAATACAGAAGAAAAAAGCCTTGAGATCCCAGAGCCAACCGACTTTTTTGCCTCGTTAACTACCCCTAACAATAGCAATCTTGATAGCAATTCTTCATTAGGGCAGACCATTGATCTTGAAAAAAACAAAGACCTAATACCCCCATCCTTTGGTTTAGATGATTCAGAAAACATCAATAATACCGTTCCTGCTCCCACAGAAGAAGAGCTCGACATAAACAACTTATTTTCAAACTTTTTAACTAATACTACAGACACGGTGCCCGTACAAAACCTTCCCACTCCTCAAATCACAAATCAAAATTTGATGGGCCTCCAAACAGCATCACCATCAAAAAAACATCCACGCGAAAACAGTAACAAGCGCTTAAAAAACCAGAGTGAACAGAAGAAGACACGTCTCAACAACCCCATAACCATTTCAACAAACTTCGGCTCTAACTCAAGCCAATCAATTACTACAGAATCAGCTTCTAGTTCCTCATCAACAACAAACACGTGGGTAGAATACCTTCCCGCACACTGGGATAAAAAAACGTGGAACAATTACAACCTCAGTCAAAAGGTACAAACCATTGCAACCCTTCTTGAGGACGCAGGAACTTCTACAGAAATGCTGGATAAAATAAAGCTCAAATTAGACCAACTAATACAAATACCAAGGTCTTCGCTCGATTATTTCCTCAACCCACCGAAAAAATCAAATGACTCTATTATACAACAGGCAATTAACAAAAATAACACTATGGGACATCTTCACCTGAAATTTATTCTAAACCTTTTAAACAACAAAATTAATTCTTTAAAACAATGCTATAACCGCACAAAAAACTACCAATTACTGACCAAAAAACTAGAACAGTGCATCCTAACCAACACAACGACTGAGTGTTCAGAACTAGTAATAAACGTAAAAAACGCTATAAACAATACCTTAAAAGAAAATTTGATTCTCGAAACTAAAGCTTCCAAGATTTTTAAAAAACTTGGCAAACTTCTTAATGGACCAACTCAACAGTCTAATTCACTAAACACATCCTCATCTTCGCAAAATCAGCTATTACCTACACTCACACCTTCAACACAACCTCAGACAATCACGACCATACCCCACCCGCAAGAGACTCAACAAATCCAACAAAATCCAACAAAAAATCAACCCCTCTCCACCAGCCAACCTTTGCAGAAAAAGCAAAATACCTCCCAGCAAAGTGTGGCCAATGCAACTACCACAAGCTCTTGCTCAAGCCAATCAATTGCTATTGGATCAAGTTCTAGCACCTCATCGACAAAAAACACGTGGACAGGATACCCTCCCTCACACTGGGATCAAAAAAATTGGAACGCTCCTATGATGATCAAAGGCTTTAAGCAACAGATCATTGCAGACCTTCTTGAGGATGCAGGAACTTCTCCAGAAATGCTGGATGAAATAAACCTCAGATTATATCCACTAACACAACAACCAAGGTCTTCGCTCGATTGGTTCTTCAATCCCACGGGAAAATCAAAAGACTCTGTTATACAACTAGCAATTAACAAAAATAACACTACAGGGCATCTTCACCTGAAATTTATTCTAAACCTTTTAAACAACAAAATTCTTTCTTCAGAATGCTACTATAGCCACATAAATAACTACCAATTACTGGCCAACAAACTGGAACAATGCATCCTAACCAACACAACGCCTGAGTGTTCAGAACTAGTAACAAACGTAAAAAAAGCTATAAACAACGCCTTAAAAGAAAATTTGAGTACCAAAAATAAGGCTTCCACTATTATTAAGGAACTTAAGCAACTTCTTAATGGGCCAACTCAACTGTCTAATTCACTAAACACATCACAATCTCAAACAAACATAACCATCTTAAGACCAATCGCTATTAGACCATCAACCCCACCTAGCAACAATCAGCAAAACCAACCCCAAAGCCAGACACCAAACCAAAAATAAATAAAAGCCAGGAAACTATTATGAAAAAATACTCTTTACTCCTATTGCCTACGCTGCTTTTGCTTGCCACAACAGATGTACACTGCATGGAAAATATCAACAATACCCTTAACAATGACACCAACAAAAACAGACCTCCCTTTATCTCGGAGCTTTTTTCCGTTAACACAATGCAACAAGATGAACATGGTGAAAAACGCAAGCGAATCGTAAAGCCAACAAAAAATCAACCGGCCAATCAACCTTTGCAGAAAAAGCGAAATACCTCCCTGCAAAGCATGACCAATGCAACTACCACGGCCTCAAGTTCTAGCTCAAGCCAATCTATAACTACGGAATCAAGTTCTAGCTCTTCATCGACACCAAACACGTGGATAGGATATCCCCTCTGGAATCAAAAAAAGTCGAACTCTGCTCCCAAAAACTTCAAATCAAAGCAACAAACCATTGAAGATCTTCTTGAGAACGCAGGAACTTCTACAGAAATGCCAGATGAAATAAAGAATATGCTCAACTTGGAAACACAAAGACCCAGAGACTTAATAAACTGGCTCTTCAATCCCACGAAAAAGTCAAAAATTTCTATTATACAACAGATAATTAATGACAATAACACCACGGGGCTTAGTCACCTAAAATTCATTCTAAACTGTTTAATCACCAAAATTCATTCTTTAGAAAAATTCCCAAGCAGAAAACAAAACTACCTATTTCTGGCCAACAAACTGGAAGAATGCTCAACTGATAACACAACGCCTGAGTGTTCAGAACTGATAAACAACATGAAAACCGCTATGAAAAACATCCAAAAATTGACTGCCAAAAAAAAAGATTTCACTATTTTTAAAGTGCTAAAGCGACTTCTTAATACGCCAACTCAACAGTCTAATTCGCTAAACATATCCTCATCTTCACAAAATCAGCTATTACCTGCTTACACACCTCTAACACAACCTCAGACAACCACGACCATAACGCACCTGCAAGAGATGCAACAAACCCAACAATCGACATCAACCAATCAACCCATCACCAACAACCAACCTTTACAGAAAAAGCAAAATACTTCCCAGCAAAGTGTGACCAATTCAACTACCCCGGGCTCAAACTCTAGCTCAAGCCTATCAATTGCTATTGGATCAAGTTCTAGCTCTTCATCGACAACAAACACGTGGACAGGACACCCTCCCTCACACTGGAATAAAAAAAAATGGGTCTCCCTCTCAATCAGTAAAAAGGCACAAATCATTGCAACCCTTTTTAACGACGCAGGAACTTCTGAAAAAATGTTAAATGAAATAAAGACTATATTTGATGATGAAACACAACAACCAAATGCTGTACTCAAATGGTTCTTCAAACCCATGAAGAACTCAGAAAACTCTATTGTACAACAAGCTATTAACAAAAATAACCCTACAGGGCTTCGTCACCTAAAATTTATTCTAAACCTTGTAATCCTCAAAATTAATTCTTTAAAAAAATTCCCAAATCAGCTAAATAACTACCAAGTTCTAACCACTGAACTGAAAGCGTACACAACTAATAACACAGCACCTGAATATTCAAACCTAATAAACAACGTCATAGACATAATAGAAAATACCTCAAAAGACTTGATTTACAAACAAAGATTTCCAGATGTTTTTAACGCACTTAATCAACTTCTGAATGGGCCAACTCAACCATCTAATTCACTAAACGCATCACAATCTCAAACAACCATAACCATCTTAAAACCAACGGCGATCAAACCATCACCCACACCTCAGACAACCACGACCATAACTATCATAAAATCAATCCCTACTGAACCATCAACTCCACCTAGCAACAATCAACAAAGCCAACCCAAAAACTAAACACCCTACCAAAAAAGGTCACGGTGCACATATCTAAAGCGATATGTGCACCGTGACCTTTTTTAATTCACAAGATCTTTTGTGATAGATAGTAACCTAAATTACTTCAAATCCGAAAAGAAGAACTTCAATTCTTGCGCTGCTGTCTCCGAAGCATCAGACCCATGAGTAACATTGCTGCCAATATGTTTTCCAAACATCTTGCGCAATGAACCCACTGTCGCCTTAATAGGGTCAGTCGCACCCATAAGGTTACGCCACTCTTGTATAGCATTCTCACGCTCAAGAGCCATAACTACAACAGGACCTGAGGTTATATAATGCACTAATTCCAAAAAGAATGGCTTGCCCTTATGAACCCCATAAAAGGATTCCGCTTCTTGCCGAGTAAGCGACTTTTTTTCCATGCGCACAATAGAAAAACCATTAAGCTCTATAATCTTAATAATTTCACCCGTATGCCCACCAGCGATAGCATCCGGCTTGATAATAGCAAAAGTACGTTCAATTGACATGATCACTCATCCCTACTCTTGATTATCATCATCGGAAACATAGACTACATCCGTATGCTCAGTAGTTCCAGATCCTTCACCGCCACGCGCTGCGTGCTTTTCAAGTTCGATCTGCAACTGTGATTTCATGCGGGATGGAGCTTGGCGTGGTGCAGCTTCTGCATTTTTCTCATGACGCACATTATTAGGACGTTGCGGTTGATCGCCACCTTCTTTTGCGCGTTTTGGACGTTCAGCACCTTTAGGCTTCAGGCTCAATCCAAGCTTATGCTCTTCTTGATTTACCTTGATAACTCTAAACTGACGCTTTTCGCCAACCTTAATCACATCTTCTACGTGTTCAACCGTATTGCCAGAAAGCTCAGAGATATGAACAAGCCCTTCAATACCGCTTGGTAATCTTACAAATGCGCCAAAATCAGTAATCTTAGAGACTTCGCCTTCAACGACTGAATCCACCGGATACTTAGCTTCAAGATTTTCCCATGGATTTTCATCAAGCTGCTTCAAGCCCAAGGAAATCTTGCGTTTCTCGCGGTTTATGTCGGTAATAATAGCCTTAACTTCATCGCCCTTCTTAAAGAGATCGGCAGGATGCTTAATATGCTCTGTCCATGAAAGATCAGAGATATGAATAAGACCATCAACCCCAGGGGCCAACTGAACAAACACACCAAAATCCGTTATATTACGAACGGTGCCTGTAATAATCTGTCCAACCTGAAGACTTCCAACCACAGCATCCCATGGATTTTCTTTAAGTTGTTTGATACTGAGAGACATACGACGGTTTTCTTTATCAAGCGAAACCACCAATGCTTCAATCTCTTGCCCAACTTTAAAGTGCTTATGAAGATCCGTTATACGATCCGTCCATGATACTTCTGAAATATGGACCAATCCTTCAACTCCACGTGCAACTTCCACAAATAGCCCGTAATCCGTAATACTGGATACAACGCCTTTGATGTGCTCACCAACCTTGATGGAATCTGGCAACTCTGCCCATGGATTTTCGGATAGCTGCTTCATACCAAGAGAAATCTTCTCATTGACAGGATCAAAGGATAAAACCTTAACCGAAACAGCATCGCCAATTTTGACAATTTCACTTGGATGCGCAATACGTCCCCATGTCATATCAGTGATATGCAGAAGCCCATCAACACCACCTATGTCAATAAAGACACCGTAGTTAGTGATGTTCTTAACAATACCACGTATAATTTGATTGACTTGTAGGGTCTCAAGAACCTTCTTGCGAACCTCAGACCGTTGTTCATTAAGGTATTTGCGACGGGAAATGATAACATTGCCACGCTTTTGATTAACCTTGATAATATGAGCCGTAATCTTTTGGCCAACATACTGATCAAAGTCCGAAACACGCTGAACATCAACTTGGGAACCAGGCAAGAACGCCGGTATACCAATATCAACACTCAAGCCACCCTTAACCTTATGAGACACAATACCTTCAACCGGCTTGCCTGCATCAAAGAGATCCATAATCTCTTTCCAAGCCTTAAGCGCCTTAGCCTTCTCATAAGAAAGGACCACGTCACCATCAAAGTTTTCTAACTCATCAATGATAACCTGAATCTCAGTTCCTTTTTGCAAGCCCTTAAGTTCAAACTCATTGAACTCATGTACCGAAATCAATCCATGCGACTTGAACTTAACGTCAACAAGTACGCCATCTGGACTAACTTCTAACACGGTGCCTGTAATAATAGCTTCAGGCTTGTATTTATCAAGAAGCCCCTTATAAAGGTCAGCTAACTCTTGATTAGGCTTCAGCCCATCTTCCTCTTCAAATACCTCAGCAACACAAAATTGTGACGGTCTTAGCAGTTCTTTTGACATGAATACTCCTGCAGATATATACCTAAATTACGCCCAACAGCAGCCGCAAACAACGTTACGTACAGCATGTGCATAAAATGGGGAATATCTGGGGTTTTAGTGGTTATACATACAACGTAACTGTATCTTATTGTATCAAGAAAATAGTCACTTGCCAATCAAGCTCTCCACAAGAAAAAACCGTGTTTCTGCTGTTTTTTAAAATTCTTTTTTGACAAAGTGCTAAAAAAGTGTCAATATAATAGTGATTGCACCGCTTTTACAAAAAGCATGCATTGATCTTTCGCTCCTATGCGTTCTTGCATTTTTAGGGCCGTATTGTAGAGCCTATTCATGTGAATAGGTAAGGACGGTGGGTGTGGAAGGAAAGCCAATACTCACTACAATACTACTAGTGCCCTATTACACTTGTTAAGAACGAAGGACATAATATTCATGATTAAACAATTATTTAGCGATTTCCAACTCTTACCCCAAATTTCTGAGAAATTGGTTGAAGCTGGTTTTACAGAGCCAACAGAAATTCAAGAGCGAGCCATCCCTCTATTACTATCAAAAGAGCGGGTTGACTTTCATGGTCAAGCTCAAACAGGAACGGGAAAAACCCTTGCATTTGGACTACCCCTTTTACACCGTATAGACAAGGATCTTAAGGTAGCTCAAGCACTCGTCGTTGCTCCTACTCGCGAACTTGCAGGACAGATAGCCGACAGCCTTACCCCTTATGCACAATCAATCGGCATTTCACTCTGTACTATTTACGGTGGCGTCCCTATGGATAATCAAGTACGTTCGCTCAAACGCGGAACGCAGTTGATTATTGGAACCCCTGGACGTATAAACGATCATCTAAACCGCAAAACTCTTCAACTAAACCAACTAAAAACTCTCGTCCTTGACGAAGCAGATATTATGCTAGACATGGGATTTAGAGAAGAAGTAGACGAAATATTAAATTATGCGCCTACCGAACGTGAAATCTGGCTCTTTTCAGCTACGGTAAAGACTGGTATTCAAGCTCTTATGCGTGAGCATATGCGCAATACCGTTACTGTTTCAGCCAGCAAAAACCAAGTCGGCTCTCTCACCACAAAACAGTACTATTGCGTAGTTCCTTCGCCTTTCAGAATCGAAGCCCTTGGCAGATTTATTGAAGCGGCTCCTGATTTTTATGGATTCATCTTCTGTCAGACAAAGATCCTAACAAGCGAAGTTGCAGACCAGTTGGTACGTCGTGGCTACTCGGTTGGCGCACTTCATGGTGACATGAGCCAAGCCCAACGTAACTCAGTTATAAAGAAGTTCAAAGATCGCGAATATTCTATCGTAGTTGCGACGGACGTTGCAGGACGAGGAATTGATATTCAAGATCTAACGCACGTAGTCAACTTCTCGTTGCCTGATGATTTTGAAAGCTACATACACCGGACCGGAAGAACGGGTCGGGCTGGTAAAGATGGCACCGCTATAACTTTTGTTGGAAAACATCAACTACGTGATGTTAAAACAATTGAGCGCAAATTCAATATTACTATTGAACCGCTTCAAGTTCCTACACAAGAAGAACTAGTTAAAGGATGTCTTGCAAAAGCATCTACATACCTAGTCTCTCTTGAAAAACTAAAATTAGACCACAAAGAAACCGAACCTATTATGGCCTTAATGAGCCAATTTGATGCACAGCAACTAAGTGGAATGCTTGCTCAAATTTTGCATGAAAAGTTCCTCGCTCCTATAGTAAAAGAGAGCAAACTCGACAGCAAAATAGATTCTAACTCTTCCTCCTACCACAATCAGAGTGTCGATCCTTCCCTTCAAGAACTTATGTTCTTTGTTGGAACCGATGATGGCGTATCACAAGACGATGTTGTAGCACATCTTATTGAAAACAGTTCACTTTCACGAGACACAATTGTTAAGATACGTATGATACGTAAGAGAACGTTTGTCCATGTTCCTTTCCAGTCTGCACCAGCTTTGATGGATGCTGTAAAAAACACGACTCTTGCGGGTAGAAAAATGTTTGGACGCGTTGTGGAACCACTACCTTTTGGTCGCGAACAACGTCCGGAGCGTTCTTTTTCAAGACCACGCAACGGCGGCGGTCGTAGACACGAAAGAATAGTCCGCCACTAAGGAGATTGTCGGAGGTCAATTGAGTATGAGGAAGCTATTTGAAATACTAGGCCTGTTAATCCTTATCCTTTCTCTTGCACCCTGTTGTGTTTTCGAAGACAGAGGGCCAAAAGACAAAGATATAAAACAGGCCTCAAAAAAACATGACTTTATAAAAGCGCCCGCTAAAAAAAAGAGCTGGGCGCTCACTGTCTTTGTTCATGGAACCGTTGGTTCAACCTTAAACATTTTCAATCCGTTCCAGTGTTACCATGATTGTACCGAAGAAGACACTTACTGCAATAAAGTAATTCGTCGCTATCGAAACCACCATGCTATGCAATACGACCAGGTACTGGGTGATGAAGGGCTCTGCATTTTTGAAAGCTGCAAATTTGATCCCCTCATTGCCTCCTGCTATCTAGTACCAGCCTATGACGAAATAGCACGCGCCGTGGGTAATAGTTGTGATATAGAAGAATATGCCTCGTTTGGATGGTCCGGACTTTTAAGTCAAAAAGCACGACGCGACGCTGGTTTGCAGTTTTATAAAGAGCTACAAGCTTACCGTGAACGCATAGTACGTGAAAAGGGCGTGGAGCCAATAATACGAATTATTACGCATAGCCATGGCGGAAATGTCGCTCTATGGATTGCACAAGCTGAACTTGAGCTCCAAAAACACCTTTCAATAGACCTCCTATTTATGTACGGCGCTCCTATGCAAATTGAAACCGCCCCGCTCATCGCATCTCCTCTGTTTAGACGGATTATACTGGGCTACTCATGGGGCGACAGTGTTCAGCGCCGAGATTGCTTTTCAACTGCAGCTCATAAAAGCTTTATGCGCATGGGAGACATTACAAATTTAAAACAGATCGTAACCGCTCACCCTGGATGCATGCGCTGCGATATCCGATTTGCGGTTAATGATAATGAACGACTTATCTCTCACACTAACATGTGGTTATGTGGACGATCCGAGCCTGTCTTTAAAGATATGGATCCCCTACCTCTCATGGTTTTAACGCCATTAATCGTAAAAGCATTAGATTCAAAGGGAACCTGTTGCACGCACCTAAAGGTAAAGGTCTGTTCAGATACAGAGCGTTACTGGGTCTGCACCGCAGAATGTCTAGACGCCCCCAAAAACAAACCCATTGGTAGCTATTTTATAAAGTGCCAAAAGGAAAACGAAGCCAAGACCATCGTTGAAAATCATCATGCCGAAAAAGAAATTCGCGATATCATCGTTGCATGGAGCAGGCGTATGAAGCAAGAATGGAGGGCATTTGATGGTTCACGTGATGTCTTGTTCAACAGGAAGAACCGAGAAGCCATTCACGATGCCATCTTTGGCAAACCTGCTGCATAAAACCTTACGAACAAAAAACGGATAAAATCATTTTACTACCAACCAACTCACAGAGCGTCTTACAGCGCATTTAGCACTATCTGTGACCAGGTCTCCATCTGCGCATATACTCGCTGACACCCTTCACGATCAACAAGCTCCCCACTGCGCAGCTCTTCTTTTACACTAATAGTGGCAGAGTCACCTTCAAGCAGATAGACAAAACCCACATGAACTTTTCCCACCTCATTAGAGTCATCATTCAATACGCCTAAAAGGGAAATAGTAACGGCCCCACCAAACGCCACTTCTTCATAAAACTCACGCCGAGCCCAATCGGAAATAGAATCAGTCGTCATATCTTCCGCCCTAATATGCCCACCAATGCCCAATGAATAACAACCTTGCAGACGCTTTTCACTAGCAGTAGACCGTCGCTGCATAAGAAAATAACGGCCCTGATGCCTAAAAACAAGGTACGGTATGATTTGTTTATAGGTTGGATCCTGCTCTGCACTACTACGCGGAACAAATTCTTTTTTTTCTATTATTAATCGAGCCATCTCAGACTCAGGGAGTTTTTTAAGTCCCTGCCACTCGCCAGCCACAAATAAATCTGCTCGAGGCACCACCAAAATCTGCTCGTCCTGTACAGGACAAGAAACAGGGTTTACAACGGCTTTTGCGCGCATTTTTTCTGCATTTTTTTCTGTGTGCATTCTACACCTTTTCGCTTATCTTTTCACCTAAAAACTAACAGGAAAATGAACAATCGCACTTGAGAGCGTATCAAACGTCCTTATTTTGCCAACCCCACTCTTAATATTATGTCTGCTTGAAAAAGTTTGATTTTTAGTCAGACTTAATAAGTATTTTATTCATCTATGCCCCGTGAGGGCAGAGCTTCGATCTGACATAAGTTACAGGGTCAGACAGGTATTTTTGGGAGTCGCGTATGAAAGGCTTAACGGGCCGGGTGCTAACTACAAGTCTAGCCATCTTCGCCATGCTTTTTGGTGCCGGAAACTTAATCTTCCCATTACGAATCGGTGTTGAGTCGGGCGGACATGTTTTCACCGGTTTCTTTGGGTTTGCACTTACAGGAATTCTACTCCCCATCCTAGGTCTTATGGCCGTCGTATCCTTTAACGGGGATTATCAGTCCTTTTTTGGGCGCCTAGGCTCCTGGTCTAGCAAGGTAGTTATCTTCTTTTGTATGATGATTATAGGCCCCTTCATAGCCATGCCTCGTATCATGGATCTTGCCTATGAAATGGTAAGACCATTCTTACCATCCATGCCCCTTCTGCTTTTTACAATTTTATTTGCATTGGTTGCATTTATAGCCACCTACAGGCTCAATCGGTTACTCGATATCATTGGAAAATACCTAAGCCCTGCAAAAGTAGTCAGCATTGTCTCCATCATCGTTATTGGACTCTTTACCGCACATAAAGCCGAATATCGCCCCATAGACCAAATGGCTTTCTTTTGGAACTCTCTACTTAAAGGATATGGAACACTCGATCTCATTGGCGCCATATTCTTCGGATCTATTGTAGTACAGCTGCTATCACAATACTCCAACAAAAAAGAGCATATTGATCTTTCAAAAGCCGTTCATATAACTGCAATTTCAGGTCTATTTGCAGGGTTACTCCTTGGAGCCGTTTATTTAGGCATCACGTGCCTGGGCGCCTTCCACACACAAGGAATCTCATCACTCAACGAGGGCGAGATTTTTAGCCAAGTTGCGTTCCGCATTCTAGGCAATTGGGGTGCTGCAGTCATAGGGTTTGTGGTGGTATTGGCCGGATTGACTACCTTAGTATCCATCTCAGCTGTTGTGGGTGAGTATATTCAACTCGTTTCAAACCAACGCATCTCATATGCCCATTCAGTCGCCGTAGTTCTCACAGCCTGCGCACTGGTTGCAAACTCTGGACTTACAATGCTCCTGGTCTACTCAGGACCCTTTATCAATTTCTTCTATCCCCTGATTATTGCTATAACCGTATGCAACCTACTGTATAAACTGTATGGATTCACCTGGATAAAGTTACCTGTTGCAATAACCGCCCTAATTTCGGCGTGGTTTGTACTAGTACCCCTTTTTTAGAACCGGTTCTCAAGAACATTGGAGAATTAAATCATGAGTTACGACTTTAAATCAATTGAACAGACCTGGCGCGAACGGTGGTCTACGCACCCAGTCGCACAATCAAAGCCTACTGGCAGCGGGAAAAAATATTATTGCCTAGATATGTTCCCCTATCCATCCGGAGCTGGCTTACATGTAGGCCACTGGCGAGGATACGTACTATCTGATGTATACACGCGCATTAAATGGCTACAAGGCTACAATATTCTACACCCTATGGGCTGGGATGCCTTTGGACTGCCCGCTGAAGTTTTTGCAATTCAACAAGGAACTCACCCTCGAATAAGCACTGAGAAAAACATCGCTAATTTCAAGCGTCAACTTGCAGATATTGGTGCCGTCTACGACTGGTCCAAAGAGATCAATACCACCGATCCTGACTACTACAAATGGACACAATGGATCTTCCTGCAAATGTATAAAGCCGGACTTGCATACGAAGCCGACATGGAAGTTAACTGGTGTCCCGTCTTAAAAACTGTAGTCGCCAACGAAGAAGTTGTAGAAGGACGATGTGAACGATCAGGCGCTAAAGTTGAAAAGAAAAAGGTACGTCAGTGGATGTTACGCATAACCTCCTACGCTGAAAAACTTCTCCAAGGGCTTGACCGACTTGATTGGCCTGAACGAGTCAAACTAATGCAACGCAACTGGATAGGCAAAAGCGAAGGAGCAACCATCCAGTTTCTTGTAGCTGGAGACAGCAATGCCACGGGAGCTCCTCTTTCACTTCCTGTCTTTACAACGCGCGCAGAAACCATTTTTGGAGCCACGTTCTTAGCTATGGCCCCAGACCATGAATTGGCCAATCATCTGATTACCGCAACTCAAAAAGATGCTGTTGATGCCTATAAACAAGCCTATATTCGCGAAGTAGGCGGAGTCTGGACACTTGAAAAAAGCGGAATCTTTACAGGCTCTTACGCCATAAACCCCGTAAATGGTGAACGCATTCCTATCTTCCTCGCCAATTTTGTGCTTAAAAACTACGGGACTGGAATCATTATGGCGGTCCCTGCACACGATGCACGAGACCACGAATTTGCCGAAAAACTAAAACTTCCAATCCGCCATGTAATCCATAATCCCGGTGGGCAACCAGATGGTGCCTACGAAGGGAACGGTAACTTAGTCAACAGTGGTCCTTTTGACGGGATCAATGCATTTCCTGAAGGGCGAGAGCGCATAATCGATCTTCTCGTTCAGCGCAAAATCGCAGAAAAGCAGGTGCGTTATAGTCTTCGCGATTGGATATTTTCGCGGCAACGTTATTGGGGTGAGCCTATACCTCTAGTACATTGCCCTATCTGTGGCATCGTACCTGTCCCCGAAAATCAACTACCCGTCAAACTTCCAGACGTCGAGAAATATGAGCCCACGGGCACAGGAGAATCTCCTTTAGCTGGAATTACAGAATGGGTAAACACCACGTGCCCCTCCTGCGGACGAGCTGCAAAACGTGAAACCAATACAATGCCCCAATGGGCAGGATCATCCTGGTATTTCTTACGCTATCCAAACCCACACCTTACAGACAAGCCGTTTGATCCTAAAGACATGAAATATTGGCTACCAGTAGATTTATACGTAGGCGGCATTGAACATGCAATTCTGCACCTTCTCTACGCGCGATTTTATACTAAAGTACTTCACGATCTTGGCCACCTACCCTTTGATGAGCCCTTCAAACAGCTCTTTAATCAAGGCATGATAAATCGCTACTCCGAAAAAACCGGATTAGTCGAAAAAATGTCTAAATCAAAAGGGAATGTCGTTAATCCCGATGAAATGGTCAAAGAATACGGGTCCGATGCCCTTAGAATGTATATGCTATTCATGGGACCACCCGAATTAGACTGTGAGTGGCAAGACACAGGGCTAGAAGGAATCAAGAGGTTCTTAAACCGGTTCTGGACCTTCATGTCCGATCCAAAAAACATGGTTTCAGCCGAACAAGAGACCGCTCAAACCAAACGCGCTGTACACTCACTTATAAAAACAGTAGGTGAACGACTCGATCTCTTTAAGCCAAACACAGCCGTATCCGCTTTCATGGAGTGGTTAAATAACGCCATTTCACAACAATACAAGCTCTCGCCACAAAGCGCTGAGATGGTCCTAGTGCTCCTCTCCTCCATGGCACCACACGTTACAAGCGAACTTCTTGAAAAACAGCTTAATAAATCACTAGAAAAATGCACCTGGCCCACCTACGATCCCGCACTAACTGTAGCCGATGAAGTTACCATAACCATCCAGGTAAATGGGAAATTGCGCGGCTCAATAGTAGCTCCCGCAGGTGCAGCACAAGCATTAGTTGAAGATAGAGCTCGCCAAGCCATAGCCAAATGGCTCGAAGATAAGACCGTATCAAAGGTCATCTTCGTTCCCGATAAGTTAATAAGCTTCGTAGTAGTGTAAAAGGGGGCAAGGTAGGGCGCTGCCCTACACCCGCCAGGATAAAATCCTGGACCTGTTACATTTGCCCACTGGGCAAGCAAAACTACACATGCTATTCAAGCGTCTATTACCAGAAACACGAGTTTCTCGTGTTTCTGGTAGGCCTCTAGCAGAAAGAATTTTTTACAAAAATTCTTTCTGCTCAAGTTCACCAAACCTGCTAAAACTTATCAAAACACACAAAAAACAAGTAATGGATCCAGGGCTGGCCCTGGCGCTTTCCCCTAGCATTGAAACTATTTCCCTGCTATACTAAAAAAGTATAAATAGTCAAAAAAATAAGGATGAGATTTATGTCACTTTTCAAACTTCATGCGCCATTTCCTCCTGCAGGTGACCAGATACAGGCTATAGAAATGCTTGCGTCTGGAAGACCTGGTCTATCGACGCTTTTGGGTGTCACGGGCTCTGGTAAAACGTATAGTATTGCGCAGGTTATTGCTCGGCAATCTAAGCCGGTATTGGTATTATCGCCTAATAAAACATTGGCGGCGCAGCTATATGAAGAGTTTTCACTTTTTTTTCCGGAAAACAAGGTCTGTTACTTTGTAAGTTATTATGACTATTACCAGCCGGAATCGTACCTGCCTGCACAAGATATTTATATTGCTAAAGAGACGCAGATCAATAGTGAGATTGAACGGCTAAGGATTGAGGCTTCGGCATCGATTATTAATCGTCCAGATACCATTGTGATTGCATCGGTTTCATGTATCTATTCTCTGGGAAATCCTACTGAATACCGTAATTTAGCCTTCCCATTAAAGCGCGGACAAACTATTAGTCGAGCGGAGCTTATTAGACAACTTATTTTTATTCAATACGTCCGTAATGATATGGAAAAAGCGTCGGGAACTATGCAGGTTTATGGCCCTACTATTGAGGTCCAACTTCCGTATCAACGAGAAAAACTACGCATAGAGCTTGACGGTAATACAATTGAATCGCTGTTATGGGTGCATAAGCAGACAGGTGCTGTTGAGCGTGAGTTAGAGGATGTCCTTATATTTCCTGCCAAACACTTTGTTACAACGCAAGAGCGAAAGAATGCAGCATTAAAAAGCATTCAAGCCGAACTTGATAGTTATGCGCCTACTATGGAAAATCAATTGTATCGCGAGCGTTTAAAAGCTCGTGTGGGTAATGACCTTGAGCTTATAGATCAGGTGGGATTTTGTTCAGGAATTGAAAACTATTCTGTCCATTTTGACGGACGAAATTCGGGCGAACCGCCCTATTGTCTTTTTGATTTTTTTGAAGACTTTTTACTCGTAATTGATGAATCACATATTGCAATTCCGCAGCTACGAGGAATGTATGCAGGAGATGCCGCCCGAAAAAAATCATTGATTGATTTTGGGTTTAGACTCCCCTCTGCAAAAGACAACCGCCCCTTACAATTTACAGAAATTGAACGATTTTTTAAGGATGTCATCTTTGTATCGGCAACACCTGGTGATTATGAACTTTCAAAAAGCGAACTGGTTGCTGAACAGATTATTCGTCCTACGGGTCTTGTTGATCCTCTTATTGAAATTCACAAACGAGAAGGCCAGATCGACCATTTAATAAGTGAGATTAAAAAAGCTGCATCAAAAGGATTCAGAACCCTTGTTACAGTCCTTACCAAAAAGCAGGCAGAAGAACTTGCTCGCTTTCTTGAAGGCCGTGGCATTAAAGTTTGTTATTTGCATCATGACCTTAAAACGCCGCAACGGACTGAGTTATTACATAAATTGCGTAACGGAATCTTCGACTGTTTAGTCGGCGTAAACCTGTTAAGAGAAGGACTTGATTTACCAGAAGTTGCGCTGGTTGCAATTATGGATGCGGATATTGAAAGCTTTTTGCGTGACAAACGCTCCCTCATTCAGACTATAGGTCGCGCTGCACGTAATGCGGAGGCTAAAGTCATCTTTTTCGCGGATCGGATTACAAAATCCATGCAAGGTGCACTTGATGAAACAGAACGACGCAGAAATCTACAGATTGCGTTTAACACTGAGCATGGCATTGTACCACGATCGGTCACACGTGATGTAACCAAAAGCATTTCAAAGTTACAAGAGGCAATTGCATCGGCCCAAAAGGGTCGAGCCAAACAACGAAATGAGAGCCCCAAGACGGATCTTGACGCTCTCATTAAACGTGTTGCATCTCTTGAAGAACAGATGCAGGAAGCTGCAGCGCAATTTAATTTTGAAAAGGCTATTGAGTTACGTAAGGAATGGATGGAACTGCAAGCCCAATTGCGCGCTTAAGCAATAGTAAGCAACTTAGTGCGTAGATCTTTTAGTACCTTACGGTTCCCCGGCAACCCCAAAACATCCTTAAGGGCTTCCGTATGTCTGCACATACTACAGTTTACTAATGGCGCAGTAAGCACAAAAATCTTCTCTTCTATCGCCTTAGGGTCATTTAACGCACGGTCAATAAGATCACCAAGCCACTGAGAAGCCTCATCTTTTTCTCTTTTAAATTGATTGGCCTGCTCAATCGTATAGGCGCTAGTATCCTGGTAATCAAAAACCATTCTTAACACGCTCTCTGCATCGCAGATAGTGCTCAAGGCCTTTTTAACCCTCTCAAGTAGATGCACGTCACACATTGTATACAATGCTTCAGGAATTTTAGCAGCCTTGCCATCCACCATTAGATGCGCCTCAGTAAAAGCTCCCTTAAGCGAATCAATAAGGCAGCCCGCGCAAACATTATGTTTGCATGACAAAATTCCATCGGTTTCAGTTAAACAAATCGGACAGTCACCAGGTACAATTGCTCCAGGCACACTAGGAACCATAAGCTTATCTTCTATCTCTTTTTTTATCTTTAGAAACTGTCTTTTACTCTCTTCCATACTACGAGAAGGCAAATAACGCACTTTCGTACGTCTCTTCTGCAGATAACTCTTTAACCAAAATTTCCATCCACAGTAGACCGCAATCCCTGCAACAGCAGATATACCAAGCCCCCAGAATATGCGACGCATAAGAGAACCGTGACCTTTGATTGCAACAGGTTTCACTAGATGAACCGCGTTCACCCCATGAAGACCAGAAGTCGCACCCGTGCCAAGCGAAAGCTTTGGATGCATTGCATCCATGCTCAACGCATCTACACACGGCATAGAACACAATAAAACCAAAAGCACCTTATTAAGTGATAATCTAAAGAAAGTTTTCATTTTTTTCCTCCATCTGCCAATTCATATCAAAATTTCACCGCTAGCCACAGACCTTAATCAGGCCAGCCAAAAATATAAGTAAGAATAACAAAAGAAGTGAACTTAGTCCACCCCTTTTAATAAAACACAAAATTGAAATAAAATATATACGCTAGCGTCGAGCGATAGAATGAGTCTTAAACACCGATCCATCCGGCTTTTCGCATAGTATCATCCCATCCGCCTTCCAACACACATCTCCACGCTCGGCCCCTACAACCTTATCTGCACCCAATGACACTGCACGAGAACAATAAATATCGGGTTCACGAAATGCATAATCAGACAAAAAAATACGTCGTTTACAGATTAGCGTATGCCCACTCGCATCCTTATCAATCCAGATGCTTTGCTCATTAAAAGGCTTCAAATCGGTCACATAAGGCAAAGAGTCTTCACACACACATCGTGCTTCATCGCAAGAATTACATCCAACTGCATGGAGTCCAAAGCTACACGCGACCATCAAAAAAAGAATAAACAGCGGAATTAATTGGGCAAATAGCGACCGCTCTTCCATCTCATCATACCTATCCATACCCCACCCCCTTACTAAATTGTTATTATAGGCTAACCCATAGTCATATTACTAATATTAATTATTAAAATGCAATAATTTAAAAACAAAAAAACTTGCACTAATAGAACGGTTGTGGTTTATAGTAAGAGCAAGTCCATAATGATTAGGCCTTCAAACTTATTAGGAAGGTATGATTATGAAATCCATCTCTCTCCCATCCTTTTACCTTGCATCATCTCTCATTGTTGCAACACTGCTGTTTAACTCGCTAACGGGCAGTAACTTTTCTGCTAAATCCATTGCTATCGCCATAGTAGAAACAAAAATCGATCCGTCTCTACCTGAAAACAATATGAGTGAACTGCACAAGGCGGTCTTTTTTAGCAACATCGACCAGGTTGAAAAAATTATTAATCTAATCAGCACAGATAAAAACGAAAAAAAAGCTATTTTAAGTGCCAAAAATAGTGCTGGAAACAGTCCTCTGCATTTAGCTCTTGGTCGACTATTTATCTACCGCTCCTTTCTACAGGAAAATCTCTTAAACTCTGGTTTAATAAACCACGCAACAGAAAAGCTACTTAAAATCGTAAAGATTTTGTTAACTGCAGGCGCTGACGTTAACCTACAAAATCAAGACAAATGGACACCGCTTCATCTTGCTGCCATGATCGGTGATTGGACTATAGTCAAACTCTTTTTTAAACAAGGCGCTATTCCCTTTGTGCAAGAGTCAATCGAAAAGACTCCCGTGTGCATTTCCGCGCTCTGCGGCCATTTTGATGCCACAAAAGGATTGCTTAAAAAAACCCCGCTCTCAAAAAAAGAGCTGGGCTTTCTATTACTTGATGCGGCAATAGGCAATAATCCAACACTAGTCTCGTTCTTAATAGAAAAGGGATGTGACTTTTCTATAGCCCTCATTGAAGCCTCAAAACTACCCCTCTACACTCCACTTAATCTGCTTTTTTCAAAGATCGGCTTTAGAACGGATATTTGTAGCTCAGAAGGCGCATCTCTACTGGCCATAGCCATCGAACATAATAGTAGCGACGTATTCACCTATCTACTAAGCCGAAAATATCCCCTCACTATACCCGACCATAAAAAACGCACTCCGCTGCATATCGCTGCGATCAAAAAAAACATAGATTTTGCTCGACTTCTACTTACAAATGGCGCCAATAAAAAAGTGCAGGATTCCGAAGGCAAGCTACCAGAAAACTATGACGCACGAATAAAAAATTTAAAATTTACTTAAAAAACAACGGCACACAAAGCATTTTTGACATTTTAGCCCCCTCTGCTATATTAACAATTGTTAAGTATCTTTAATTCATTTGAGTCACGTCAAAGCGTTAGCTGAGGCGAGAAACGGGGGTTTATTATGAGTTCTATTTCTTTAAAAAATTACCTAAATCATCGCATTGCTGTACTTATGTGCACTCTTGCAAGCACAAGTGCACCTATGGTTGCAGGCATTCTTTATCCTGCATCACAACAGCTGCAATCAACGCCTGTTCGTTTGGTTAATGCACCAAGAAGCGCATCTACATGCCCTTTCCCTGTCCTTATTCAGAATAATAGTAACACGCTCCGTAAACTTGCAAAAATAATCCAAAAACATCCTATGACAAGTCTCTTTATTGGAGCGGCATCAGCCACTGCAACCTATGTCATCGCAGATCTTATTTACAGTCGTTATTCCGAATCTCTCATCTCAAACAGCCCCAACGCTATTCAAGCTCCGCTGTCCAGAATCTGGAAAAGCGAAACAACAAGCAAAAAAATCTCGGAAGATATAGACTCCTGGAAAGGAGCCCGTTTAGGCAAGACCCTATACCGCTGTGTCAAAACTTTTGGTCTTTATAATCCGTTAGTTTCACGTATTTATCGAAATACCTTAGTAAAAACTCTTAATGAATCCGAAAATCAAAAAATTACCAAAAGGTCGGATTGGTCAACTAAATGGTCGGGCAACTTCTTTGTTTATCATCCTAACACCGCTCTGGGAAGCTCGTCCTACTATAAAGAAGAACTTTATATAGATGAAACCAAAAACAATGGAACCATTGCTACCCTAAAATCCTTGCTTAAAAACGCACAGCTAAATAATATTCGTGAATTTGAGATCCATGTTTATCACACGCTGAATTCTCACTCCGAATCTCAAATAGAATACATTACCGACAGATCACACGGTGAAAGCATTAACTCTGAAGGCATAACAAGTTTTACAACCCAAACAACTAAACGGCCCGTAGCTAATAACATTACTACCTACCCTCCTATTATTCTGTATGTGCGGCCACAAGACAAAGCCGCTGTGCAAAATATCTTGGGAAATTTGATAACTTCTCCATCTACTGTTCGCCAGCCAATTTTCTAAAAAAGACGTTTAAATCTTTAATAGGGCGGTCAAAGAATTCTTTGACCGCCCTATTTTTTACGCAGACGGTTCACACCCTCAAAATTCCCTTATAAAAAAGCCACGACTACCCCGCTTCTCACTCATCTCTCCGCCCCATCCAAAAATAATCGGTTAGAGTTTAAACAAAAATTCAAGAGACTCTAGACATTTTTCGCATCCGGTGATTATAGTAGGCGAAGGTAGTAACGATGGTTAATTTTTAAAAAGGAGTGGTGCATATGCAACACCTTTCTAGAAGCATTTTATGCGCATTTGCCTTGCTTTGCGGTGTGCTCACCGCTAGAGCGGATAACGATATTCGTATCCCGCTGGCAAACGAAGAAATCCAAGAAATTGTCTCGTCTAAACAGGAATTCCTGTTTGTAGGCGCAGAACTTTCTCCTATCATGGAGGCGGTAAGCAAAGTAGCCGCTCTTGCAACCACCGAAGATTCAACAAGCTCCATCAGTGAATTCCAAGCACGCATGAATCACGGCTGCAAAACAGCTTCAAAACAATTGACTGCAAACACCATTGAAGAAGCAAGCCGTATTCTTAATGTTCGGCACAACGCCGTTAAAAACGACGACGATGTAGCACTACTCGCAGGCCAACTTGATAAAGCACGCGAAATGATCGCACAAGATGCTCTTCTTATAAAGGTTGAGACCAGCGAAGAACTACGCGCCCCTCGCCCACCACTAGAACCAGGAGTTACACCTAACGTAGGTCTCCCAAACCCAGGTCCAGAAACCACCTGTGGTTGCGATTTACCTCGCGATGTAAACATAATCAACGACCTTCATGTCGGCGGAAATGCAACCATTGAAGGATCTTTGATTATTGTTGGTCCCGTTATATTCCATGATGACCTTATATTACAGCCTACTGCTCCAGATACAAGCATAGCCCTCATATACAACGACAACGCTGGCAATGAACTTGCACGCGTCTACACCCCAAGCGCTGGCCCTAACGGCGGTATTGTTATAAGCACCGATGGTGGAGTAACAGAAAACTTTAGAGTAGAAGAAACCGGTGGAAACGTTGCAATAACCAACTCTCTATTAGTTGGCACTACTGCTGGCGGACTTACTGTTGGTAGCTCAACCCTCGCAGCAGACAATGATCTACGCGTTGAAGGCAATGCCTATGTAGGAGCAACTACAGGTGGAATGCACGTTGGTGGAACCACGGCCCCAGGCGACAACAACCTCATTGTTGACGGTACTTCACTCTTAGTCGGCAATGTAACTGCAGATGCTGACGCATATGTCGGAGCAATTTCAGGCGGACTTCATGTTGGTGGAATTTCTGCACCAGGCGACAACAACCTCTTAGTAGATGGCACTTCAACCACCGTTGGCAATACTTATGCAGGTTCAACTGGCCTTGGTGGACTTACCGTTGGTAGCACTACCGCAGCAGGAAACACAAACTTGCGCGTTGAAGGCGATGCATACGTCGGAGCAACAACAGGCGGACTACATGTTGGTGGAACTTCCGCCCCAGGCGACAACAACCTCTTGGTAGATGGCACTTCAACCACCGTTGGCAATGGCTACATTGGATCAACTGGTCTTGGTGGACTTACCGTTGGTAGCACCACCGCTGCAGGGGCACAAAACCTCCGTGTTGAAGGCACTACAACTTTAGTTGGAGGTATAACACTAGTCGGCGATGTAACTGCAGATGCGAATGTATATGTCGGAGCAGTTTCAGGCGGTCTACATGTTGGTGGAATTTCTGCCCCAGGCGACAACAACCTCTTGGTAGATGGCACTTCAACGACCGTTGGCAATACCTATGCAGGTTCAACTGGCCTTGGTGGACTTACCGTTGGTAGCACCACCGCTGCAGGAAACACAAACTTGCGCGTTGAAGGCACTTCAGTTTTACTCGGCGATGTAACCCTATCTAGCAACCTCAATCTCGCGGCAGCTACAGTTGTTAACAAAAACGCTGTTCTCTTTATTCACGACACAGGACCAATTCCTGTAACCAATATTTTTGTCGGCGGCGCTGCAGGTAATTTAACCTTAACCGGCGGCGAGAACTCAGGTTTTGGCGTTGGGGCTTTGGCGGCGCTAATAAACGGCACCTTTAATACAGGTATTGGACGTCGAGCACTGCAATTAGTCGATACAGGAATAGACAATACTGCACTTGGAGCCCTCGCAGGTGAGTTTATCACGTCCGGCAGTGGGAATACAGTACTCGGAAGAGATGCAGGAAATGCTCTTATCACAGGCAGCGACAATACGTTCCTCGGCCGCGGAGCAGGGAGCTCAATTTCAACTTCCCATAACAACATCATGATAGGTTCTGGCAACATAGGAATTTTTGGAGAAGCAAATACCATACGTATTGGTACAGGAAGTACACCCTCCACCTCATGTTACATCGGTGGAGTAAACGTAAGCGATGGAGCTAATCCTCTCAATCTCGTCGGAATCAACCCAACAAACGCCCGCCTTGCGACCTCCACAACCGGTGGATTCACGCTTACGGGTGATTTGGGCATAACAGGCAACCTCAATCTTGCAACGGCTACAGTTGTTAACAAAAACAGTAATCGCTGGATTCATTCATCAGGCGGTTCTTCAAACATTTTTGTCGGCGAAAACGCAGGAACTCTAACCCCTGGAGTTGGTCCAAATACCGCTCTTGGAGCCGGATCCCTGGGTAGTATTGCTTTGGGCTCAGGTAATACCGCCGTTGGATACCAAGCACTCAATGCGTCAATCAACGGGAACAACAACACTGCTATTGGAGACCAAGCCCTCAAACTTGCTACGGGTAATGAAAACACTGCCGTTGGAAACGTAGCAGGAACAGCTATTACAAATGGAACCCAGAACGTACTGCTAGGCAAGGGCGCAGGAAATGCTCTTAACACAGGCAGCAATAACACATTCCTCGGCTACGGAGCAGGGAGCGCAATTACAACAACCAATAATAATATCGTAATAGGTTCTGGCGTCGCAGGAGTTCTTGGAGATGCAACTACAACGCGTATTGGTGCCGCCACTCAAACGGCTTGCTACATCGGTGGAGTAGATGTGAGCGATGGTGCAACAGCTCTTAATATCGTCGGAATAGACACTAACAACAAATTGGCAACCTCCACAACTGGCACATTTAGTCTAAATGGCAACATGCTTATACCTGGAATTGATACTCTCCATACCATTACACTAAACACTGGCGGTGGTAATTCAGGCATTATCTACGCAAACAAATTCGCTGACATCTTCGGAGTTAGCGATTTTGATCGGATAAATCTTGCTTTCAACTACTATGACACAACTCCTTCTGGCGTAGCCCCTTCCTCGTATACTATTCCAAATGCTGGCTATGGAACAGCACAAATAACGCTTGGACCAGACGGAGTAACCGGTGGTGCAATCACAATGGGAACCAGCTCAGCGAATAATGCTGTCCCAACAGCACGCATGACCATCAGAGCAAGTGGTAACGTCGAAATCTACAACAACCTCGCACTTGGAGCCAGCAGCAACAGATACGCACCCGCAGTACCACTCGCAGCCGCTAGCACACCATTAATTCAATATGCAGTAGTCGATGCAGCTGGTGCTATCCTAAGGGCTTCTAATGGTGTAACTTGTAATCACCCTAGTCAAGGGATTTACGACTTCACCTTCGCGACTGCCTTTTCAGCAGCCCCTATTGTAGTCGCTACTGCAGCAACTGGTGCTTATCTTGCCTGCACAACCGGTAGTACTACAAGCACCTGTCAAATATCAGTCTATAATTTCCCTAACACTACTATACCACTTACAGGACTTGCAGATGGGGCCTGTCACATCATAGCCATCGGAGTTTAACCCCTCTTAAAACCTAGTTAAGCACTTAAACTGCGGGGCGTTCTGGAAAAATCCAGAACGCCCCGCGCTACTTTAGTAATTATGTCTGACCGATTATTTAGTCACTCTTAAAGTTTCTTGCACTCACCCTTTAATACCTCAAACTCAGCCGCATACGAACGGGCAATTTTTTCACTCATAATCACCACTACATTTTCTCGATTATGCTTTGCCGCAGCCTTGGTGAAATTAAACGATCCAGTCCACACTGCCATGCCACCCACTAAAGAGGAATAGCAGATCAAAAATTTATTGTGCATTATCGAAAACCGACTGGTCAACTTAAGAGAAGGGTCGGGATACACATAAACCGGAATACCTGCAGAATGCAGTTTAACCACCTGCCCCGTCCTTGTATCTAATCCTCCAGAGTCCACCACAATCTCAATTGCAACTCCCCGCTCATGCGCCGCAATAAGCTCTTTTGCAAGGTCCAAGTCCGTTAGCTTAAAAGCAGCCAGTTGGAGCTTTTTCTTTTCAGTCATAACCAAGCCTAATAATACCGGCTTTAAATCACTGCGTGGGGCAAAGAATTCTGCCACCTGACAATCTATGCATACCGATTCAAGGGTATGCTTTGCACGCTCAATGATATCTACTTGCCGATCTTTAACACACCGCGAGCGCCCTAAAAATGGTTTTTGCAATGCAGCAGCTACTATGCCCACAAAGCATATAATGACATACCACAGAAGTCGTAACTCTGAACGTCTCATAGTTGTCTCATGGTTGTATAAAAGCTCCCTTTATGTAATACTTTTTGCATACTCCACAATTTCTCTCCATGCCCCCTTTACCATAGTGCGAAAGTTATGAAAAGAAAAGAACAAACCGAACAGACCGTTGTATTTGGCATCCACCCTATCCTAGAACTGCTTAGAGCCAAGCGCAGACACCTCAGCAGACTCTATACTACCGATCCAGCGCCTCGAGCATTTGAACAGATAAAAAGACTTATACCTGCACACATCCCTGTTTCATTTATCAGCCATGACGCTCTAAGTAAAATTGCAGGAACAGAGGAACATCAGGGATTTGCGGGACTTACTACACCCTTTAGCTTTCGCAAAAAACCTTTCACCCCTGATAAAACACCCTTCATTGTCCTAATTGATAGTGTCCAAGACACCCGCAATCTAGGGGGAATTATTCGATCGGTCTACTGCACCGGAGCTAACGGACTCGTTTTGGCCGGTCGGCAATCGGCTCCCATTAATGGCTCAACCTGCAAGGCATCCGCAGGGTTGTTGGAGCACTTAGAAATTTACCAAGCCCCTACGGCCTTTCACGCCGCCCTAGAGTTAAAAAAGTCTGGGTATTCGCTTTATATGGGTGCTCTAAATGGGAAAAAGGCAACGGACGTTGATTTTAAACCACCGCTATGTATTGTGATTGGCAATGAATCGACAGGGATTGCGCCTGAGCTTTTAAGGATGGGAACCGTGGTTACACTTGAGCAAAAGACGCCGGATATTTCGTACAATGCTTCCGTCGCTGCGGGTATTCTACTTTTCCTTGCTGCAACCAAAAATCGGTTTATTTAAGGGCCATCTCTTGACCCAGAACCCTCAAAAATACTATACCTTACTATAGGGGCTTTGAAGAAATGCATGGGGTTAGGGGGACCGACCATGGGGTATGGATGTCACACGTACATTGTCTTGGCAATTACACTCTGCACTACGGGAATAGCACAAACACCTTTGTGTGTAATGGAACCAGATTCATTTTTGGACGAGGCGTTCCAAGAACGTCTCTTAATTTGTACTAATCAGCTTATTTCACAAGGAAAATCGGCTAATGACCTACTGCAGCTATTTATTAAAGAGCTGCCATCACTACAAACCATAACCGTAGAAAAAAAAGGTAATGGCAAAATCTTTGTACGGGTAAAACATGCCCGACCATGGATAAAAATCATCTGTCATAATCAGACGCCTTGCATTCTCTGCAAATCAGGGGCCTACACCCCCTATGCACGCTACAAAGAAGACATTGTTTCATCTCTACCAACACTAGAAATTGATCCGGCATCATTTGCGCAACACCAAACTCTTATTTACTCTTGGCTAACCTCTCTTCCCGACCGTTTTTTTGAGCGTTTTTCTGTGGTATGGCAAACACCTCACGCTCTTTTTATAACGGACCAAAACCATCCAAAACTTACACTGCTAGCCACCACCGACACCCCTATAACCAAACAAACAAATAACATCATACACGAGCTTTCCACTCTCATAGCACAGACGTCTGAGACTCAACAATGGTTAGCTGATCTGCGATTTAGGGGGCAGGTAGTTCTTTCAAAACAGGTAAAAAAGGGGGATGAAAAATGAAAAAACGTTTAACACCATCAAACACGCTTGTAGCAATCGATGTCGGGACCACTAAAATTTGTGTATTAGTGGCACAAAAGGTCGGGAACAACCTATGCGAAATAATTGGCATAGGTCGCTCAGTTTCTCACGGTCTCTCACGAGGCGTTGTTGTTGATGTTGCCCCTGCCGTACATGCCATCAAGGCCGCAGTACAAGAGGCAGAATTAATGGCCGGATGCAGTTTAGAATCAGCCTATGTTGGCATATCAGGCGCACACATATCGGCCCATTGTTCAACGGGCATGGTTCCTATTAAACAGGGGCTTATTCGTGAGCATGACGTAAATCGCGTATTAGCCGCAGCTCGCGCCATACCACTACCAGAAGATGAACAGATTATTCATTCAGTATCACAGCAATTTATAATCGATGGCAAGCACCCGGTCCGAGATCCCCTTAACATGCATGGAGTACGCCTTGAATGCAAAGCCCATATCATAACCGGCAACATCACCCTTGTTAAAAACCTTATCATGTGCTGTCAAGCGGCCGGAGTAAAAGTGCGCGACATCATACTTGAGCCTATTGCATCGGCCGAGGCAGTTTTAAGTCCTGATGAACAGGAACTGGGAGTCGGAATTTTAGATATTGGGGGCGGCACCTCAGATTTTGCAATCTATCAACGCGGCAGCATACGCCATACCAAAATTTTCTCCATTGCAGGCAATCTATTTACTAACGATATTGCACTCTGTCTGCGCACCACACGCGATGAAGCAGAACGCATTAAAAAAGAGATGGGTACCGTTATTCCAACCGCTACGGCCAATGAATTTATAGAATTTAAGAGCATAGATGAGTCCGAAATAAAAACTGCAACTACGCACGATCTTTCATCCATACTTAACGCCCGCGCCGAGGAACTTTTAACAGCCGTTAATGAAGAAATCTCGCGCTTTAACTTAATGCCTCTTATGCCGGCAGGACTTGTATTAACCGGAGGAGGGGCTTTGCTTAAAGGGCTAGCTACTCGCTCTCAACAGATTCTTGGAACATCAGTCCGAACCGGAAATCCACGCGCGCTTTCAGCATTTAAAGAAGAACTTTCACATCCACTCTATGCAACCAGCTACGGATTATTACTGTACGCCCTAAAACAGAGTGCTCAATCATCACGAGCCGATGGCACTACACCCGTAGTCAGCCGCATTTTCTGGCGCATGAAATCATGGGTTGCAGAACTCTTTTAAACCAGGGTCTATGACCCTGGACCTATAAGGGCCGTAGGCCCTTAACCCACTACTTTTGTCCCAGATCACGACGAAGTGCAACGCACGAAGGCGGATTGCCAAGAGCGCGGGAACGCCGTGCTCTTGGTTGGCCTGTGGGCAGAGAATTTTTTGCAAAAAATTCTCTGCCCAACAAAACACACCCCTCACTAATGGTCTCAGCAAAAAACGAAACCCAAGTCCTCCGTCGCGCTTGGCATGACAAAGGGTAAGAGAAAAGGGTCCAGGGTTTATAACCCTGGTGGGGCTAGGGGCAACGCCCCTAATAAAGTCACAGACCCTGGTAAGGAAAAAGTTGTCATGCACCCCCACTCTATGATACTGTTCTGTTTGAAAATTTCTTAACAAAAGGAGAAGCCTTTTATGTTCGAATTTATTGAAAGACAAGATACCCAAAACACATCATGTGCACGGATAAAGGTTATAGGGATTGGTGGAGCAGGAGGCAATACTATAAACAGTATGATTGCATCAGGATTCGAGCATGTTGAATTTATAGTCGCCAATACAGACACTCAAGCGCTTGAGCGCTCCAAAGCGACCCACATAATCAAACTAGGTTCTAAGCTTACTAAAGGACTTGGAAGTGGTGCAAACCCTGAAGTAGGACGTAGAGCTACTGAAGAAGATTTAGATGCTATAAACGAACATCTGGACGATGCGGATATAGTCTTTTTAACCGCAGGATTAGGAGGTGGTACGGGCACAGGAGGTATGCCGGTTGTTGCTCGTTCCTTACGCGAGCGCGATATTCTCTCTGTTGCGGTAGTTACTAAACCCTTTTCTTTTGAAGGCAAGCGGCGCATGCGTGTAGCAGAGGAAGCCTTGCAGCAACTAAAATCCACCGTAGACTGCCTAATTGTAATACCCAATCAAAAGCTTATTGAAATATCCACAGAAAAAATTGCTCTGCTTGAAGCCTTTGAAATGGTTAATGGATTTATAGGACAGTTTGTGCGCAGCATCTCAGAGATTATAACACGGCATGGCCACATAAATGTGGATTTTGCTGATATACAGTCTATTATGCGTCACTCGGGCACGGCAGTAATGGGTTCGGGCCGAGCAAGCGGAGAAAACCGTGCCGAAGAAGCGACTATAAAAGCTATCTCATCACCACTTCTTGAAGAACAGGGTGTTAAGGGCGCTCGAGGCGTACTGATAAATATTACAGGCAGTTCAAACATTGGATTGCATGAAGTCAGTTCTGCAGCCCAACTTATTTATGATCAGGCAGATGAGGATGCAAGCATAGTTTTAGGATCGGTTATTGATGATAGCCTAGGTGATGAAATTTCTGTCACCATAATTGCAACGGGGTTTGGGCCACAACCTGAAGCACAAGCAACTCCTACTATTCCAACATTACATGTTAAACCAAGCGTACCTGAGATACAGATGGTTGCTAAGCCAGCAGTAACCATAAAAAGGGAAGAGACTAAGGTGGCAACCTCTTCGGCGATGATCACAACGGCACCACTGTCCCCAGAAGAGCTATTAGAAGTCCCCGCCATGTTGCGAAAAAATTCCAGCCACGAACAACAAAAAAGTTCATAGATTATGCTTGAGGGGAGAGGTCGCATGGCTTCTCCCCTCACATTTTAACTTAGTTTAAAATTACCCCAAAACTCTTAGCCCAGTCTTTTACCAACATGATGAGCTCAGGCTTATCTTCAAATGCATCAAACAATTCGGGAATAGTCTTATTCATCACCAGCTTCTTACGCGTTTCAAGAGGCAACGAATCCATAACCTGTAAAAATTTCTTCAAAAATTGCTGCGGATCATCAGAAGAACGGGCACCTAAAAATATACTCCCTATGGCATTGTAACCTAATGTAGACTCCTGACCAAAAAGAACTGCCCTTTCTTTATTATTCAAAACATTAATTACAGCGAGCACACTCTCTGCGATGGCACTGCCAAAATTCCCAAGCGCCTTCATAACCATGTTTTGTCCGTCTTCAGCAACCTGCAATACTACTTTTGCCTGAACCTCTTGGGGCAATGTTTTAAAAACCTCGAATACCCTGAGAAACTCTTTATGCCCCTTGCACATATAAAAAACAAGCAGATTCATTTCTGGTTCAGGATAGACCTTAAGAAAAAGGGTTTCCTTCTCTTCCTTACTTAAAACCTTCATGAGCAAGTTAAACACCCTCAGGCTAGGATCAAAGCGAAAAACAAGATCTCCGCGGCCACTCGAGATTCCGAGCACTTCCAGCAACTGAGTGCTTGTAAGAACTTTGCTCATAACTGCTAACAATGCCACGCCAGCACCAAGATACCCATCCCACTCAGTAGCCATATATGCAGCAGAACTCATTAAGCGCATAAAGACGGCATAGGGCTGCTCTCCTTCTTTATTTTTCAATAAAACTTGCTTAGCAAATTCCTTTTCTGGGAGATACTTTTGCAATAACGCAAGGAGCTCTTTCATGCCCACTTCATCCGGGGTTCCTACCATAAAAGCCATAATAAAGTTATTACCATTGATATCAACCTGGACGAGAGACTGTTCAAATTCCTCATTCGTCAAAAGTTCTTTACTAACTATGAAAAAATTTCTAATCGCCTCCGCATCACCATGTTGCACAACATCAAACCATAACGTCGTTTTGCCTCCACCATCAAGAAACAGCTGCCGCGTTTTTTCTTTCCCCAAAACTGTTTGCATTTTATTAATAAGTGGTTGCAAGTTACGCCCTCCAGAACTCGTAGACGCTAGCTCTATAAGTCCTGGTGCTAACAAATTTTTTTCCATCGTTTCTTTAGAAAACCATTCACTTATTAACTTACATACAAGCTCAAATACAGTTTTATCCCCACTTTTAATCGCAGTCTCTATCCATGACAGTTCATGTCCCCATAAAACCTTTAAATCATCATTCTTAAACGATTGAAGCCGAAGTACGAATGGAACAAAAAGTGCCTCATAGTTAATGATATTTCCCATATCATCCCAACGCATGTCATTTTCAGGCCATTGAACACACCCCTTAAACTTATCTACTTCAAAAAAGAATGGAGCAAGTATCGCATCGGCTATTGCTTTGTCACCCAAAAAATTACTTGCCGCTTTACCAAGTCTATTAAGCTCACCAAAGTCCCTCTCTACCAAGTGAAACTTAGCCGTAATCATTTTTATTGACTCAACATAAAAATCTTTATTTTTCGGATGCGCGGTTGCTTGAGTAGCCAACTGTTTTATAGCCCCAAGCTTACGGCTATTCATCGCCCAATTTCCACGATAAAAAAATGACTGGTTTACTGCATCAAGCGCCTTCGACTTCGTCACAGCTAAATCAAATGCATGTGCAATGAGTAAGCAGACCTCCGGGTTGACCACAGCTGCAAAAAGTTGATCTTGCCACACTGTTTTTATTTCTTCCGCAACACGTGACCAGAAAAGTGTAATAAACGCATGCAGCCCCCTATTCAATTGCACGACAAAGGCACGCTCTCCACTCACCACAATATTCAGTTCATCATTGGCACCTTTTGAGTAAATAATACGCTCAAAAGGGTTTTTATTACTCAAGGTTGAAATATAGTTGGCTTCAAAGCCTTCACTAAGGAGTTCCTGGCCAAGATCGACCTCTTTGAATAGATCAAGGCCACACAGATAATTCATGAGAATTATAAAACTATGCACGTAGGGCACAAGCTCATAACCAAATAGACCGCTGCTTGGCGTGAAAGCGTGATATTTCATATCCCCTATAGTTAGAACGTTTTCGTAAAAACCTTTTTCATTGACATCCTTTTTATCAAGCAGAGGGCTAGCGTCAGGCAAACAGACTAGAAAGGGTCCTTGCTTAGGACGAGCTTCGTAGAGCTTTTTTCCCTTTTTGTCATACAGATCTCTATACGTTGCGTAGGGAATATTATTCTTTATAACCCGGTCAAGCCACGCCGTTTCCAGAATATCACTCTCCAAATCAGAAGAAGTGTAGGGCTTTAAAAACTCACCATCTTTTTTACCAGAAAAGTCTTGATAAAAGACAGAAATCTCTTTCAACACCGTTGGCACTGTCTCCTCAAGTTTTTTTGCTGAAAACAAGCCTGTATCCTTATCATACGCAACAATATTAAACACATTACGCAGCGTAGATTCAAAACAATCGGGAAAATGAACTCCCCTAACTACTTGCGAAGTAACATTCTTGTATTCAAATAAAGGCGGAAGATCCGAAGTTATCCAATTCATTAGGACACCTGCGCACAACGTCTCTTCTAACTTTTCAAAACTAAAAGTATCGCTTGCAGATAGGACAACCGTTTTTTCAGTGGGCAACTCACTGCCGAACTTTTCCTGAGCCCATTTACTCTGTTGCGAGGGATCCGTCCCCTTAAGCTTTTCTTGACAAAGTCCTTTAAAAAACATGCTCAAATCGGTTCTGCCTTCGGCCTTTTTATTCACAAACGCATATATAAAATAGAGCACCAAATGTTCAGGATAAAGCGGTACATTGTTCACTCCCCAGTAATTGCACTCATCCAAAGCTGCTACAAGCTCTTTTACAAATTCTTTATAGATATCTTTAAGCTTTTGTTGACCAATATCCGTTAACTTATTTTTTTTCGCCAACGTCCAAACGTTATCTTCTAAATTATTTAATGACTCAACAAGCCAATCCTTACGCCCCACTTTTTTTTCCTCTAGAGCGTCATCATATTTTGCTTGATAGATCAACCGCACTATCTTGCCCACTGCTTCCAGTGACAAAAATCTTCCGGGTTTATTTGTTAAATCTGGAATCCGTAGCCCTGGAATTGAGGTATTGAAAAGCCATTGCAAAACTCCAACTGTCGCACTTTTAGGCGAATAGTATGCATAGTTCTCCACGATATGGCTCACACTCATAACCATACCTATTGCTACTCCGTACTGAAGCCAAAACGGAAGCACTGGTTTTTTAGTCTCATTGATCTCATCACCGACACCGAGCAACGTTGTATTTTTAATAAACCGCGGCGCTAATCCCTCTACATGCCCCACAAAAATAGTTAGCATGAACATGAAAATTTGCGCGCCCTTTTTTATACTTAAAGTCCTCATAAAAACTACTCTCCTTAAGATTAAAATTCGCTCAAGACAGGAACAATGCAGAACATATGTCAAAGCCAAACATACGTCAAAATTAAAGAGCTCTTTTTTCTATTTTAGATTCTACTATTTTTGTAACAGAGGCCGCGAAAATTACTCTCCGCGGCCTCCAACCTCCATTCCCCTTGTGTACGGGAATCAGACCTGCGCCATTTAGACGCATACCTTTACCATTACTACTTCCATGACATTCAAAAAACAGACACATATCTGGTTAAAGACCCCTTTATCAGAGAAGAATCTTCCCTGATAGCCACCAGATACATCTGTTTATCAAATATCCTGAAACAAGAAGGAATGAAAAAATTTCAACAAACATAATACAAAGATGCATTATAGTTATTATATTACATATAAAATTTACAAAGGCAAGGAATTTTTTATTTTTTAACAAATTCCTTTCGATTATGAAATTCTCGACCTATTGCGTTTCGGTACCTACCCATGGTAGGTTTTCCCATGGTAGGTTTTTTAGGAAGCAGTTAATGCGTGGTTTTAAAAGGAGAGATTATTATGAAGAAATTGTACTGGCTTGCACTCCCGCTATTTATGGGAACTGCAACCTCTTTCTTAAAAGCGGATGAAATTAATAATCTTGCTGCGGCATTAAAAGACATAATTATTTCTTCTGCGCCACTATCAGATTTAGACTGGAAACTAAAAACTGCCCTTAACAATGAAAAATTTGAAAAGCTTTTAAATCAAATCGAAACAAAAAAAGAAGAAAGCAATCTAAGCAATGCTTGGAAAATGCTCAAAGATAATATAGTTGCCTACCAACTGTTCAAGAAAAACCCCAGAACATATGGCAAGGGATATGAGGCAGCAAAAGATCCTGTACAGACCCAGAATAGGCTCAAAGAATTTCAAAAAAAACTTCGCAATAGTGCAAACAGCCCGTCAGACGCTGCTCACTACATGCTAACTTTAAAATACTTAGACCCCTCATCATTTGATCTAAAGAATGAGGACAATAGATATCAAGCAAACTATCTTGTAGCTATGTGGGGAAAAGACAAAAATAACAAAAAAAAACTTGAACCATTTAACAATTTTTATAGCGCCCTAAAGTCACTAGACGCAGGTACTGGTGAT
Source organism: candidate division TM6 bacterium GW2011_GWF2_43_87 (assembly GCA_001000065.1). Taxonomy (GTDB): domain Bacteria; phylum Babelota; class Babeliae; order Babelales; family Babelaceae; genus UBA12395. Next base: position 172,851 of record LCGZ01000002.1, read on the forward strand.
CAAACTGAAAACGACGCCTACATTAAAACCATTCGCGAAAACACCGATGACCCTCTGACCATCAAACGAGCCAATGCTCAATATGAGATGTTAAAAAATAAAACACTCCAAGAAAAACAAGAACAAGAAAAAAAGGACCTAGAAGAATTTGATAAAGAAAAAAATGCAATTCAAAAAATTGTAGATGATGCCGTCAAAGAAATGGGGAATGTAAAAACCTGGAAGGCTATAGAAAAAGAGGATTCCAAAAAAAGGGTCTCTGATATTCGCTCCAACTCTATAAAAAAACTCGGACTATGGACCAGCTCTAAAAATTCTCTTATAAAAAAGGCGTCAAACGCTGCCGCAGAAACTATTAAAAAGGCTGAAGATGCACGCAGACTCGCAATTGATCAAGAACTATTAGACGAAACAAATCGCTGGAAACTTATGCGTGATAAAGCCATTCAAGAAATATTAGATACCACCAAGCCGGATCAAACAAAGGGAATTCCTCTTACCGCTGTTCAAGATGCTGCTAAAGAATTTTCTAATGCATTAACCACCAATTTTAACCTAGCCCAAAGTGATCTTACCTCTATAAAAGACAAAAAAATTACTAAAACATGGATTACTATTGATAACGATGCAAAAACAAATGCCAATAACATATTCCAGGAATTTTCGGAAAACCCAAATCTTTTTAAACTTAAAAAACTAGCCGATGCTGCATTTATCATAAGCAAATTAATCGTCGCAATTGATCCAATGCTGCTAATCCCTGTAAAAAAATTCATAACCGATATCTTACACAAGAGCCCCAACGACGTATCCCAATTTGAAGCTGAAGTAAAACAACTTACCAAACAACGACTTAATGCTCTTATTCTTCTTATGGCAAATTGGGCAACCATAAGCTCAGGAATAAAAAAGACCCTGCCCCAATATGTTAAACCACAAGAGAGTTTCAAAAAGAGTTTTACAGAAGAGGCCAAAGCCTTTCTAGATACCCTGCATGAAACCGGTGAACTTAAAGGAGAGACCACCCTGGAGATAAAACAGGGACTTAAGCCACTTCCACCAACAAAGAAATAATCACAGTAATAGGTTTTAAAAGGACCCCCATGAAAAAAAGTACCTTTTTTCTACTACTCCCCCTCCTTCTAGGGGCAAGCACCTTTTACATGCAAGCCGATGAAATGGGCAACCTAGCCATAGCGCTTAAACAAATTGCAGAAACCAGAAGGCCTATCGATGCTATTCAAGAGCGGTTAACTAAAAACAAAACTGCTCTAAGCATAACTGATAAAGAGATCAAAGCATTGATTGAAAATGTCGACCTAGCCGTCTTTTTAGAGGCTTTAGGAACCCTGTATATCGAAGGCCTTGATCCCAAAAAAGATGCGTCTGCTGCTATAAAAAAAATGGAAGGTGTTGGAGGTGGGCGAAAAAATCTTCAGGACAAAATTGATTTGCTAGGGGCCTTAAACAAAGGTAAATTAGGAGGCCTTCTTAGTGGCATCAAAATGTACGATAAAGACACCCCAAGCATCGTCGACAGACAGAACACACTTGATAATCTTGCAAAAGTCGCTATCGATTATACAAAAGCATTGACACCTAAAAAAGTTATAGTAACTCCCTTAGCGCAATTGGATTGGACATTAAAGGATGGCCTTGAAAAAAAGGCCTTCGATCAACTTTTACAAAACCAAGAAACCAAGAACGCCCTTGTCGACCTAGAAAACTCACTAAACGCATACTCTTCAGGCTTTATGAAAACCACTATGCTAAAGGAACTAAAAGACAATATCAATGCCTGGCCAGCCTATAAAGGGATAGCTCAGGACCAAAATAAAACTATCGAAAAATTAAAGGCGCTCGAAAAACAACTTCGGGCGTGCATTCGTAAAGATGACTTTGTAAAAGCTGCTTACTACCTAAAAACAAGAGATTTTATTCTGCAAAAAACTACGACTCTTGGAACAGATGATCAACGCTATATAGCCCTCGCTCTCCCCGTCTCAACAATTGACAAAGAGGTGCTTGGATTCAAAAAAGCAGAAATTAAAAAACTTGTAGAGGACTTTGATACCATTGCAGAAGTGCAAAGCGCCCTTGAGGAAATTGACAAAGGCAACAAAGACCAGAAAAACCTAGACCTCATCCTAGATAAAGTTGATACAACAACCGCACAAGAAGCCACAAAACGATTTAAGGCAATACCTTAGAAGCCCTCACCTCAAAACATACAATAACCTTCTTCCAACATAGGCAAACAACAGGATTTTTGTTACTCTGAAATGGTGCAGGAGGTAAAGCATGGTACATCCCATTTCCATTTCAGAGTTTTTAAAAAAGCGCGCCACGCTGCCCGTAATTGACGTGCGCTCGCCTGGCGAATTTAACAACGGGCACGTTCCTGGCGCCATAAACGTGCCCCTATTTTCTGATGAAGAACGCGCTATCGTTGGCACCCTCTACAAACAAGAGGGACGCGAACAGGCCATTCATAAAGGGCTTGAATTTGTCGGTCCCAACCTTACCCGTCTAGTAGATCTGGTTAAAGGGTACACTCTGTCGCCCACGGTTCTTATCTACTGCGCACGCGGAGGCATGCGTAGCCGCAGTATCGCCATGCTTTTAAGCTTTGCAGGGCACACGGTGCACCAGCTTACGGGCGGATACAAAATTTTCAAACAAGAGCTACGCACTCGGGCAATTGCACCACGTAAGATTGTCCTATTAGGAGGAAAAACCGGATCGGGCAAAACCGCAATATTGAACGAACTTGCACGTAAAGGTGAACAGGTTATCGACCTTGAAGGACTTGCCTGCCACAAAGGCTCTTCCTTTGGGTTACTGGGCCAAGCACCGCAACCCACCCCTGAACAATTTATTGTCAACTGCCTCTCTGCAATGGAACAGTACGACCCACAAAAAACTATTTGGATTGAACATGAAGGCAACCGTTTGGGCAATCTTCATGTCCCCCAAGAATTATGGGATGCTATGCATTTAGCCCCCGTTCTTATGATTGACGTTCCAACGGCTTATCGCGCAGAACGGCTAAAACAAGAGTATGGCATTTTTGCACCATCTGAGCTTAAAAACTGTGTACAACTTCTTGAAAAACGGTTAGGTGGAGCGATTACCAAAACAGTATGCACCCACCTTGATCAGGGAAATTTGGATGCAGTACTGGCTTTATTAATGGAACATTATGACCGATCCTATGAGCATAACAACGATAGAACAGACCGTGCAAACTGTTTTAATTTAACCCTCATCGGTTCTTCGCCTGCAGAGCATGCAGATGAAATTCGCGCCTTTTGGAGCTCACACACGTAAGACCCCTATGTACGCCCACGTCCACTTACTCAATGGCCTTAAAGAGCCTCTCACCTACAAAATCCCCGACGGATGGGACACCACCAGTCTTTGGGCAGCCGTAGTCACCGTCCCCTTACAAAACCGCCTCGAAAAAGCGCTCGTAACCGATATTGTAGAATATCTGCCTGCAACGGCTACCTACAAGGTACGTGAATTAATAGCCCGTGAACCTTTCCCTACCGATCACCACTTTGGTCCGTTTGTAAAAGCACTCTCCGATTATTACATACTCCCCCAAAAGCTATTCTTTCAACGACTCAAATCATGCCTTCGACAACCCTCGCCTGAAGGGCAGACAGAAGGCTCGCCGCCTCACAGCACAAACGCATCACACGTTCATCAGGTACGATTGACGCCTGAACAGCTTTATATTGTAAATGAACTCACTCCTGTCGTAAAACAGGGTGGCTATACCCCTGCCGTTATTCAAGGTGTAACAGGCTCTGGTAAAACAGAAGTATATAAACAGCTTATTCACACCGCCATAACTGAAGGCAAAAGTGCCATACTGCTTCTACCCGAAATCTCATTGGCACTTAGATTTGCCCACCTATTACGTGAAGCCTTTAAAACAGACATCGCGCTCTTTAGTTTTCACTCTGCAACCAGCGCCCTTGAGAAAAAAACACTCTGGGCTCATTTAGTGCAGAACCGACCTGTTTTAGTTATAGGCGTGCATCTTCCCGCACTGCTTCCCATCTCAAACCTGGGGCTTATTATTGTAGATGAAGAGCATGAAGTGGGGTACCAAGAGAAAAAGCATCCTAAGCTAAACTCCAAAGAAATCGCCATCATCCGCGCACAGCAATACGATATACCCATTATATTAGGCTCGGCCACTCCTTCAATTCAGTCGCTATACAACGTCCAGATTAAAGGATGGAAACTTTTTACCCTCACTAAACGCTTTGCAGGAGCGTTCCCTGAGATCCAATTAGTCTCACTAAAAGGCAGGGATAAACGCAAAAATTTCTGGATAAGCAGAGAACTAGAACAAGCTATTGCTACACGGCTCAATCGACGTGAACAGACTATTATCTTTATAAACCGGCGCGGACACAGCTTTTTTGTCCAGTGCGCCGGCTGCGGATTTATCTTCTCCTGTCCTCATTGCTCTGTTAGCTTAACCCTGCACCAAAGTAGCACTCAAAGCGGCATTTTGCGGTGCCACTACTGCGACCACAAAGAACTTGAGCCAACAGCATGCCCAACCTGCGGGCCCAAGGCATCCCTACTTAAAAAGGGAATTGGCACTCAGCAAGTAGTATCGGTTCTTGAAAAACTGTTCCCTAAAGCACGCATTGCACGGGCAGACTTAGATACCACTGTCGACAGAAAACGGTGGCAAGAGACCGTCTCCTGCTTTTACAAACGAGAACTAGACATACTCGTTGGAACACAGACTATTACCAAAGGGTATCACTTCCCGGGAGTCACGCTGGTTGGAATTTTATGGGCAGATATTAATCTCTCCTTGCCGCTTTACAACGCAGCAGAAACTACATTGCAACAAATTATTCAAGTAGCAGGTCGAGCTGGAAGACAAAGTAATGAAAGCCTGGTCGTTGTGCAAACCCTTGTGCAACACCCTATTTTTAGCCATATGGATGAACGGCAGTACACCACCTTTTTCGATACAGAAATTGTGCATCGGCAGCGGCTTGGATACCCACCGTGCATGAGATTGTCCGAAATAGAACTCCGCAGCAAAGATGAAGCGTTATTGGATGAGGAAGCTATGCGCTGTGCATCCCTACTTCAGGAATTTAAAAAAGACACGGCTCCATTGCTTGTTATTCTCGGGCCAGCCCAACCGCCCGTTCATAAGGTAAAAAACATATTTATGCGCAAAATCTATCTAAAAAGCCCCTCGTTTGCCGTTTTAAAAACTGCACTTGAGATGATTTTTAAGAGTGGTCTTCGAGTTGAAGTTTTTATAACTCAAAATCCAACGCACTAAGTATCACTCCTTAAACTCATTGATCTCACTGATACGATGAGTAAGCTCAATCTCTTCATCGCCGCCTGTATAATACCTCTTAAAGATCGTATAAATGCGGTTAAAAAGCGCGTCGCGGCACATCTCTATATCTTTTTTCATCCTCAAATTAAAGTGCAAGCCCGAGTACAAACTTGAGATTTCATGAAAAAACTGCACACACCAGACCTGCACCGGTATAAAATCCCACCGCAAAAAACGAGGGTTTAGCTCAAAAAAACGTACGCGCTTGCTAATTTCCGCCATCTGAGAAAAATATGATTTCTCCACCAAATCTGTGTCATTCTCACTCTTAACATCCTTCCACACTATACGTTTTAGATAGTTCCAAGCAGGGTTAAAGTGAATTAGATGTTTTTCATTCCATTCTTCAAAAAGTTTGTTATCATTCAAAAATTTTTTTGAATTCTTCTGCTGCTCAATCTTTACAGCAAAATTAGCCACCTTTTCAAGCGAATAGAGTTGATAACGCAATAAATTATAGCACGAAAGATTTTTCCACAACCCTAGCGAAATTTGAGACTCTATTTCAATTCCTATTTTGCCAGCTGCTCTCACTTTTTGGGGAAGCGATTGTGGAATAGACGCATCATTGGTAAGAAACAAGAGCTTAACCTTTTTCTTAGAATAAAAAAGCTTCTCTGAAGGCAAGAATTTAATCGTTATCCTAGAGCTATCGGTGCTACTCGTACTTTTAAAACAGGGTTTTGAAACCATACCCATACCTAGCAAAAGCCCTGCAAAAAGAAAATTGCAGAGCTTTTTTATATTCTTCACGCTCATTACACACCCTTTTTTATACGTTAAAGACGATATTTTCTCTCTCATGGCTCTACAAATCGCACACTCCAGCCACACGACATAACACGCGCAACACGAGCAAACTCATCTTTAAAGCTAGAATCCAATACCGAAAGGCGCTTCCACTCATTACCTACACAAACTAACGGATCAACTCCTCTAAATTTCCCATGCATTACCACTTCAGGATTCTGCTCATCCACGCAGCAATAGTCCTCTGCATGAATAATTTTTTTCGTGTAGCCTTGCAACTCAACATCATCGCTTGAGACCAAAAGGTTCCAAACCGCATCATCCGTCGAATTTAACACTACCTCCTCATTCAACACTCCACAAGTAACCGCACGACGCAATGCAGCACCTAGCCACGGACCCGTAACACAACTTACCACGCCACCCCACACATGCTCAGTCATAAAAAGGGGAAGCCGAGCAAAAAGTTGCGCCGCTTTTATATCATCAAAAAACCATCCTGCCGTCGCACTACATGCTAGGGCGTGACCTTGTCCATCCGTCCTATCTGCATACCTAAGGTGGGCGACAATAAAGGCCGCTTCTTCTGCAGTTATAAGCCCCTCATAAACACCACCGGTTACATTGTACTCAAACCGATCGGCACAAATATCAGGCAAGTGCCTCTCAAGCCTTGAAAACAAAGGATTTGTGGGAAGAACCTCTTCTACCAAAAAACCATACTTATGCAAAATAGTCGCCAGACTACTGTTTCTTAAAAAATTCTCATGTATCGTATCTTGAAATGCATCCATTTTTTTAGGATCACTGCTAAAATAGAAGGCTCCCACGTGCGAAAACGGCGTATGAGAGACATCATGCAGGAGCGATGCTATCTGCTCTTTTAAAGACGCGCCAAACCGTCTAACAAGACAAAACACTCCAACCGAATGCTCAAACCGATTATACGACACCTGATTTTGAGTAAAATATTCGATGCTATGCTGCCGCAAAAACTGCAGCCGACGCAACTCAGAAGATTCAAACAACTCAAGCAAAACAGGTTCCTCTACTGTAACCGTTCCATATAAAGTCGAGACCAATAAACTAGGAGCACCATCTTTGCTAGTAAAATGGTTCAATTCAACCAATCCAACTTTCTCAATCCCCGCACCTGCATCCAAACCGCAGGTTAAAAAAGAGACGCCCAATCCAAAAAGAATAAGTATGCGTGGTGCCGTCATTTTCATAGCAAAAAACTCCTAAAATAAAAAACTGCCTCAAAATCAAAGGTACCAGAAAATTAAAACTTGCTATACTGCTTTCAATACGTATATGGTACATTTCACAAACAAAAGGATTTGTATGAACAGAGGTTTTTGGGTTGTTCTTTCTATTATTCTCGTCTCGTCGGCAGCTTTCTGGTTTAGGCAGATTTACCGCCAAAGACTACCAGATATGCCCGAAGTCATCTTGGTGGGCACAAGCGCAGATTATCCTCCATTCTGTTTTAAAGAAAATGGTCAAATAACCGGCTTTGATATCGACGTAGCAAAAGAGGTCTGTACTCGACTTAACAAAAAATGTGAACTAAGAGATATGCCCTTTGAACTGCTAATCCCACAACTACAAAATGGATCCATTCAGCTAGCTGCCGCAGGCATGACTCCAACTAGACGCAGACTTGAACTCATTCCTTTCACCACTACCTATCTTTCAAAAGACCCTCTAGTGGGACTATCATTAGCCACACACACCCCTCCAATAACCTCGCCAAATCAACTTAAGGACCTTAAGGTTATCGTAAATCAGGGGTATAATGCGGATGTCTTCCTCTCCAAAATGACAATATCAAAGCTTGTCCGGCTTCCAACGCTTAATGATGCCGTGCAAGCACTGCGCTCGGAACAAGGCGATATATTTATAACATCACTCAACACAATTAAACCACTCTTTGATAAGTTTGGACAAGAGACCTTCTCCTTCTTTATAATTGAAGACACCAACGAAAGCGTAGCACTTGCGCTTTCCCCTCTTTATGCAAAATTAGGTGATGAGGCTGGCGTAATAATAAACAAGATGATGGCGGATGGAACTATCGACAAGTTTAAAGAAAAATGGCACGTCCAATAGACACAAATAAGCAGTCCTTGACAGCTCCATTTTGCAATGTTAGATTCGACTAAGTTTTAAGAGCTTTCAATGTCCCTAAACGAACAATACTTTTGGTATTGTTCACCCCCCTAACCCTTCAGCTTTCCCCAAAGTTGAAGGGCTTTTTTTTATCTATCAAAAATCGTAATGCGTCCACTGCATAGGATCAACCGCAATATTATGGATTCTAATCTCCCAATGAAGATGATATCCACTGGCATATCCAGTCATACCAAGCGTGCCAACCGGCTTGCCTTTTCTAATTTTATCCCCCACTTTTACATCTCCAAAGGAGTCTAAGTGGAAATAGAAAGAAATTACTCCGCATCCATGATCAAGCGCCATGGTGTTGCCACTGTGAACATACCGTTCCTTTAACACAACGGTACCATCCTGCGCGGCCCAAATCACACTCTTAGGCATTGCAGAAATATCAACGGCATCGTGCCGATACTTGCCACGCTGTTGCGAAACACGCAAAGTACCAAACTCTGTGGTTATACCTTTTAAGTCACAGGGCACATAAAATGCACCTTTCCAGAACTTTTGATTAGGGGAAGCAGAAGCCACGCGTGCCGCATCTTCTTCAAATTTACGCTCAGGCAAACCCTTAAGCTCTTCTTCCTTCATCTTTTCTTTATTAAGCCCTAAGACCTGATTTTTAAACGGGTACATAACCACGTTCATCTTGCCCTCTAGCTGACCCCGATTACCTACACGATCCGTTATCACTAAGGAGAAGGGATACTCACTAGGATGCTCATCACTCTTTATAGGCACAAAACATTCATAAATTTGTGAACCTGCCCCTTCTGATACACAAGGATACTTGCCAGAAAGCGCTTGAACATAGGCCTCACGCAACGGTTTATTTGACTGAAATTGCACGTGTAAGGTATGACCCTGGAACACTTTATAGGTAGCATCTGATACCGTAAATGCAGTTTGCAACGGGACGTTATCAACAAAGAAGGTCAACTCACGCGACGTTTTATTCTTTCTAAAAGAACTATCCTGCACTTCGACTCTCAGCAGATGCTCTCCATCAGCCAGCGATTTGGTTGCAACAGTAAAAGGATACTCAAAGTGCTTACGCCCAATGCTATAATTCTCTACTAAAGGTCCACCATCAAGCCAGACCGATAAGGACCCTACTCGATACCCATCACTTCCTGAAAGCGTGCAAGCGATATCTCCTGCATAGGCGCCCCCTTGCTCAACCCCTGCAAGAGACACCAAAGGTGCTGTTAAATCTGTAAAATATCGCACCAAGCGATACCCACCAAAGCCTACCAACAACAGAACAGCTATAGACAAAGCTGTTTTAGCGCGAGAAAAAACCATGCTTAAACCCGTTTTATTACAAAAAAAATTTCACTTAATATACGTTTCACTCAAGAACGATAATACCTTCTTTTACACACAACGTAAACGAACCATTAAAACCACAATGCATTCCCCCCAAAATTCAAGTTATCAACAACAAAATCATTCCAATAATACGTCCTGATGGCAAAATCAAAAAGGCAAAAAAATAAGACTCGGTTGACTTATTGCCAGATAATTGTATAGTACAATAGACCTCGTATTCGAGGCCAATGTGGAGGAAATATTTTAACTGACAATACTCATCAGAAAATGTCTGCTAAGATTGTCGCGCATGCATGACAGCATGCATGCGTTATACATAAAGGAAATCCCAATGACTTTAATGAAAAAATGCCTGTGGTTTTTGCTTTTACTTCCTATGGGAGCAAGCGCTATGGACAATTACGAGAATGTCGATGGTGACCTAAATTACGTGAACCATCAAAACAATAATCAAGACGATGATTCATCCAGCAATCAAAATAATGACCTCGATCCCCAGGATGAGAATGACGAAACAACAAACAACAATGCTAACAATACTGAAAGTTTTAGTACTCGGGCGCAACGCTGGTACGACACAGGCTTTAATCAAACTGGAGTTATTCTAAACCGCATGACCGGCAACGGAGAATCGCCTCGAAGCCCTAGATCAACCACTACAAACCAGCTAATTTCGTTAGCCTCAGGTTTCGTACTTCCTTTTTTCTTTGCAGCAACTTCTAAGGTGCGTTTCAGACGGCTTCCTAACTTTGCATTTAGAAATGTAGTTCGCAATATGGCCGTGGGAACCGTACTTTTTGCCGGAGCAACTGGTATTAATGCGACAGCCGGTGCTGGCCTTCTTGGCGGAAGTTTGGGTAATGGAGAAATGGATGATCGAACCAGATTACGCATTATCGGAAAATCTAGCCTATCGTTTCTTGATAAAGAGGTTGCGCTTGCCACATTCTTTATTGAACAGATGGTTCATCCCGTATTCCTCTCATCATGCCTAGGCGGAGGCCTATGGGCACCTGCCTTAATGAATATTGCACACTCAAGCATGACACCGTCGATTGATCGCAATCGTATGCACCGTACAGGAATCATGGCCGGGTTAGTAACAGGACTTCTAGTTAGGTATCGCGGCAAAGTTTTCCAAGGGCTAAAACAAGAAGTTGGTCGTCTAATTTTTAGATAATAAAATTGTTTGAAGACTGTGTTTTATAGTGAAAATTCATAAAATACAGTCTTCAGACCCTAATGCATAGCAATAAGGAAAATCATGAATTTACGTTTTTTAATTTTACTCCCACTTCTTCTAATGACGGGCGGGCTTATGCTCGGCTCCGCAGGAGGCAATAACAATGTGCAGGGAAACTGTAGCATCTGTAATGAAGACTTCACCAACCAAGACCCGGCATTTTGCCTGCATGGCAGCTGTAATTTTCATAAAAAATGCATAGCATCCTATGCTGCTGCAAATCAAAAACCATCGCTAACCCAGCCTGGCAACGTAGACTTTGAGTGCCCAAATTGCCGCGAATCTTGCACTCATCCATTAGGCCACGAGTGCCCTCTCTGTTGGGAAGCGCTAAACGTCCCCAATCCAGGCCCCTGTTTTCGGCATAATGGCCACAGTATGCATACAAATTGCTTAGAGAAATGGCTAGAAAACCACACGGAGGAAAACTGGACAGACTGTGAGGAACTAAAATTCAAATGCCCACACTGCGCGTGCGCAAATCAGACTTATCATCCCCATCCCTCAATAGACTGCCAAACGCACTGCCCTCTATGCACTAAGGCGTTTACCCAGCAAGATCCTGCAATAGCCGTCAATCATGGCCCTAACACTACTCCCGTAGAAACCAATCATGGAATGCATCTATTTCATGCAAGTTGCTTGACCAATTTTCAGCAAAATTATATCAACGAGTTTGATGACCAGATAAATAGCGTGGAAGAACAGATAAAAAAAGCGGATAAAGACATTGCGCTTTTTCAACCTCGAATAGCACAAAGTGCACAGGCAAAAAAATTGTATGAAACAGCCCTGAAAAAGAAAATAAGCGCCACAAACTTTGCTCAAGAACTAAAGGCTAAAAAACTAAGTCACGCCTATTACTGTCCTTTATGCGAACGAGTAAACAAAAAACGCACAGATATTTTGGATTGCTTCGATGGTCCTGTATATACCAATCTCTCAAACATAATAAATGTAAGCTCCAAGATCGCGTCAGACCAGCCATGCACCCCTGCCAATTATCATCCTGTGGGAGGCCCCTTCATAAACCAATTATCCAAACGGGTAGTCCCTATTCCTGGTAAAATTTTACGTTGTTTTTATGGTGGCAACTGGGGCCTTGAACTAAAAGACAACTATTGTGCGCATCTTGCCAGCTTTATCGTAGGACTTTTATACCCCTATAAACTCTGCTCATCATCCTCAGAAAAACCCGATGCTATGAAAACACGTGCATTACGCTGTACCGCTGGAGGCGCTACCATTCTCGCCGTTGGAACGGCAGTAAGTAGTGGAATTTTAGCCCATCGCATGCATAGACTTGGCGCTTCACGCTCAAATCTCATACTCCACAGCTTGTTAAGTACTGGAAAAAGTATTGGTAGTTCTCTGCAATTAACGCTTTCTCCAGAGCTTTTAGCGTACTATTTAAGCGGGTCCCTTCGGATCCAAATGCTAGGAATTCCCTTCGCTCTTTACGTTGGATTAGGGGCGTGTGGCCTTGAAACTACAAATTCTACGATGAATGCCTATAACTATGGAACACTTGTGGGAGCTCTAGCAGGGCTTGCGGTTCGTCACAAACAGCCACTTAAAGGACTAGCTTCTCATTACCTGCCTATGCTAATGTCTAAAGTCCCATGGCTTAAAAACATGCCCGTGGCATTACCTACGCCCAAAGTAGGAGCGCCGGCATAAAGTTCTTCTAGCAATCAATTGAATTTTGAGGGCGCCTTTTTAAAGGCGCCCTTTTATGCTCGCTATATTCTCATGTAACTGTAGAGTTTAATTGGCTTATTTTTTATACAGACAAGACTTCCTCAGAAGTTTGAAAGATCTGTATCAGAAGAAGGCTCTCTAAAATGCTGCCACAAACAGCTGCCAATTTCTCTTCCTTCTTCCCTATTTAAGTGCGTATATTTCATATACTTCAACACCCCTTTGTACCTGTGTTTTTTCTTGTTAACACTACACACCTGAGGGTGTTGCACTTCATTCTAAAATTGTTCAATTAAAAATCAATACTTTATTGCTATTTGAAGTAATAATTTGGCATGATTATTATGAAACTAAACAAATAACAAAGCGGAATAATAATTAATCACAGGGGAGGAACTTATGGAATCACAAATAACAGAGCGCTCATTATCGAAAAAAGTGTTAAAAGCCTCATTCACTACGTGTGCCGCGTGGCTCTTTTTACTCGCACTACCCACACAGCCAACGCAAGGGTTACTGGCTCCACCTTCTGAATTTTATGAAGGTTATGAACCCTATGGGGGATATGAGACACACGAACCCTATGGGGGATATGAACTAAACGGCGATTGCGGCATCCTTGGTAGCGCATGTTGGAACCGCAATACACAACATTCCATAGACATTAATAATCGCAACGCAGCCATGGATAGCCGCAATACACAGCACTCTATTGATATCAACAATCGTAATGCAGGCGTTACGGCCCGCAACAACAAGGTAACATCTGATTACAGAGCCGCCTTAGCAGCACTAGCTTTTGATGGTCTTGGTCTTTGGAGCGCTGCCATTAAAATGAAGGATCTAATCGACAAGCAAACTATGCCCGCTATAAATACCTTTATAAATAACGCAGGCCCAAAAATTTCTGCTCTTTCAGCAGCTCTAGATGGAAGCAAAGATATCGCTGAAACCTTGAAAAAAGTATCCGAGAACTTAAGCGTACTGACAGAACTTACCCCTCTTATTGAACAACTAAAAAAAGTAATGGAAATTGCTCCGGGTATTGTGACTCCTCTTACCGGATTTGGTTTTAATGTGGGAAATACCTTTGGCCTCAACCCATGGAGCCCCAAAAAAGAATGGGGTGCAAATCTAGCCGCAGCAAGCATGACTACCCGTACTGTCCTCAATGAGTATGTGATTAAGCGCATATTACCATTATTAGAACGGGCTAATCACCAACTCTTAAGAACTGTTCCAACTATTCAAGAATCTATTGGAAAAATTGCAGTCATCGCAGCAAAATTTGGCCCCCTACTTAAACTAGCGTAAAAATCCTAAGGAGTATAACCATGTTCAATAAAAATAATAAAATCAAAAGACAAGCTATCCTACCAAGCATCGTAACCAAACTCTTATATGGAATGCTAGTATCAAGTACATTTGCCGCAAACGCACTTGACATAGCCCCCATTGTGGCCGACCTTAATCCCATTGCCTCTGTTGCCGGAAATGCTTCAAACATAGTGTTAACCGTTAGGGACCAGTATCTCCCCCGTCTTGAAACAGAGCTCGCTTTTATAGAGAGCAAACTTACCGAATTAGAAAAATTACCCGATCCTATTAACAGTTTTGTCGCTTTAGATATAGCCATGAAAATCGCAGAACATGCACTTCCTCTCATAAAAGAGGTCTTGCAACCCGACGGACTTGTACAGAAAAGTTTGAACCTGCTAAATGAAGCAGCCGCCATTCTTAAAAAAGGCGACGAAGGTATGGCAAATGGCATTACCGCAAAAGTAGCTGAGCTTAGAGCTGCTCTGCTAAATATCACCTCGCTTTTAACAACCCTGCAAGACCAACTTCAAAAGTTTTCAAAAATAATAGCAACTCTAGCGAAGTTGCATATTAAAATCTAGGGCAAAAGAAATTTAAAAAATTATTGCTATTTGAAAATGACAAATGGTATGATAAAGGTAGATAGAAATAGAAAACAACAGAAAAAGATTGAAATAAACGAAAAATGTAAGACTCAAATAAAGGGGATGTGGAGAAGCTAGAGAAATGGAAAAAAGTAGAGTGTAACCAATATAAAATAACCATTTTATTGTAAGGAGAGTTCTCATGAAGACTCTAATCAAATTGGCACTTTTGGGTGCCGTAGTAGTGGTAAGTCAGTCAACCGTTAAAGCCGAGATCGACTTAATGACCCTTGTGTCTGACGCCGCACCATCGTTAGGTGACTTTATAGTTATAAAGGACCAGGTTTCCGCAAATTGGAATAGCGTAGTCTCACCAATGATCGAAGAAATTAGACCTCAAGTAGCAGACATCATCAGTATCGTTTACAGTGGTGATACCTCAAAAGCTGCACTCAACAAAGTATTGACAGACTCAGCTGCTATAGTAAACACATTAAGCAAACCTGAGTATCAAACGTTGCTCATTTCAGTTGCCGATAAGTTGAAAAATTCACAAGCTCTCAGAGCATTGCTCGTGAAGTACTTACAGTATATTGCGATATCTGACGACTTCATCAACAGAATCCCAGGCGGGGTTCCATTCATCATAGATAATACCCGCAAACTCGTAGAAGCCATGATCAAAGAGTTTGGGAAACCTCAAATGATCAAAAAGGGCAACCTGTTTGGACTACAAGAAATAGCATAAGCGATTCAAACCCAAAGTTATAAAAACTTTTGGTAAAATCCTAAAGAAGGACCTGGGCCTAAAAGCCCGGGTCCTTCTCTTTTCACGCGCGTGCTCGGAGATGCAAACCCTAGACATTTGATACTGACAATGTTAGTAGTAAACAGCGAGTATAATGATGTCATTTCAAAAAGGAGTGTCCTTGCATGCGCCACCTACACAAAGGGGGCTTCTATGCCCTCATTCTTCTGTCTCTCTGCATACCTATCAAACCATTAAACGAATCTCTAGCCACCTGTCCACAAACCAACTGTTTCACAGAAAATCCAGCTCCTTGCGCATTAACTTCTAAGCCAAACGGACTAAAAAATCTTCTTGAAAAGCTACTCCCTCTTGCCACGAAAGACGACGCAGTATCCGAAGCAAAAACCCTAAACGCCCACCTTATTAATGGACACAAACGCGTCCCCACGCTCCTTATTGAAAACGCCATTCTAGAACTTGAAAATATTCTTGAATCACACCACCTAGCCATCCCCGATGATGAAGAAGTTAGACAAATCGCATCTCAACTTGCCACCTGCAAAGAACTAATCAAAAGAGCCCCACGCCCGCCGCTAGTTCCCGGTGGATCAACAGGCTCAGTCGGTGGACCAAACCCCTCAGCAGGCTCCACTTCAGGCTTTGAACTCCCTGCAGATGTAAACATAGTGCGCGACCTACACGTAGGTAATAATGCTGGAATAGACAACGATTTGACCGTGGGAGGTGATGCCATAATTGATGGAATCCTCACAATCCTAGGAGGAACTCAATACGGCGGAGACATCATCCTACAACCTATTGCACCCGACACCTCTATAGCCATACGTTTCAATTCAAATACAGGAACTGAAATTGCCCGCATTTACACCCCGAGCACAAGCACTAATGGTCTTGTCATTAGCACCGATGGCGGAGTAACTGAAAATCTCTGTGTGCAGGCTGACGGTTCTACAACCGTAAAAGACAGCTCACTAACCGTAGAAAATCCCTCAAGCTCCGCTCTTATTAATCTTAACACCACAACCCCAACGCTTTCTGAATGGCAATTAATCTCAGGCGCCGGAGGAACTGACAACCTGCAACTTACAGAACCCGGTGTGGGGCCACGCATCCAGATTGATGCCTTACCTGGTAAAACCACGATTACCAACGATCTTATAATAACTAAAAATTTATTTGCAGGCTCAACCGGAAATGGTGGATTAACCGTCAGTAGCACCACCGCCGCCGGCAATACAAACTTACGTATAGAAGGTTCACTTTTTGCAGGAATAACAACCGGCGGACTTCATGTGGGCAACAGCCCTGACACACCCTCTGCAAAAAGCCTACTAGTTGATGGCACTACAACGGCTGAAGGATCAGCCTTTGTTCAAGGCGGTGTACATGTAGGCGGAACGTCAGATCCAGGAGCTGGCAATCTGCTGGTTGATGGGACCACAACTACTCCACAGACCATCCTCACCGTCAATGGCGTGGATGTAACCGCAACTCCAGGAACCGATACGCTAAACCTAGGAACTACAAATGCAGACCTTATCAACCTAGGACATACAGGCGTTACCATAACCCTTGCAGGCTCCACCAACTTTACCGATCCACTAGCCACCCTTAACAGCACAGGTGCAGCTCTATCTGCTCACGATGCAGGCATACAACTAAAAGAAGGCGGGGTCATCACCGGCTACTTACAAACAAGCCCAGACCGACTAAAATGGCTAATCAAACCTCCAAGCGCCGGAGCAGGAATAATAACCGTTGCACCCACAACCGTGGACCTTGTTATTGACCAAGGGCTTACACTAGCGGATAGCCCTACCTTTGCAAACCTAACTCTAACAAACAACGGTCTGATAAACTTTCGCGAATCACTTCCAGGCACCAACGCCGTACGCCTGAGAGCTGCTCCATCCTTGCCTCTAGACTACACCCTAACCTTCCCTGCGGATGACGGTAATCTCAATCAAATACTCTCCACAGACGGCACAGGAACTCTGTCATGGGTAAATTTTGGCTCCTCGGTAAATGCATTTGTCAACGGCGGAAACGCGTTTTCAGCTCCTGCCATAATTGGCACAACCGACCCTAAAGCTCTAGCTATTATAACCGACAGCACCACACGGATACAAATAGCCAACACAGCCGGATCTGGCGTGGTGACAGCTACCCCTGCCGTCTCCCTCGCCTCAAGCCTAGACCTTGCCACCTCAACTGTAGTAAACAAAGGCGGAAATCTTTTCATACATTCTAATGGCGACGTTTCCAATACATTTGCAGGGTATCAGGCAGGCAATGCCATAATCGGAGGAAGCAATGATACAGGATTAGGCTCCCAAGCCTTATTCACAACAGATAGCTCTCTCAATACAGCCATTGGATACCATACACTCCGCGCAGCAACTGCTCCCCTCTCAAATGAGGGAACAGCCATCGGCTCAACCGCCTTAAGCTCCTGCACAACAGGATATTCAAACAGCGCCGCAGGATTTGCCGCTTTATCATCAGTTACTGCAAATTCATTAAATTCAGCCATCGGACACAATGCACTTTCTAATGCAACCGGTACCGGAAACTGTGCCATGGGCAAAAGTAGCTTGTCTGCACCAACCTCCTCAGGGGACAACAACGTAGCATTAGGTTCTGGTGCGGGAAATGCACTAACATCCGGCTCTAACAATATACTTCTTGGCAAAAACGCAGGCTCTGCCCTAACCGCCGAGTTCAATGTTCTATGTATAGGCACCCCTGGAATAGCTGCTACAAGCAATGCAACCTACATTAGAAATATTCGCAACACCATTATTTCTGCTCCTGCTAAAGCGGTGGGAATAACCTCTGACAATCAGTTAGGAACAGACTTTGTAACTCCTTTAGATGCAACTACCTTGCGCATAGGGGGAGACGCTACATTCAACAATCCTATACGTACGCAATACCACAGAACTTCATATGTATACGCAACCTCCCCAGGAAGCTATCCCGCAAGTTATTTTGGCTTTTTCTATACCAATGGAGATGCTAATAGCATCGGTCCTACAAATCTTGATCGCCTTAACTTCTCCTTCAACTTTCGTGATACAACCCCCTCCGGCGGGCCGTATTCATACTATATGACTAATCCTGTTTTATACGGATCTTCCCAAATAACCCTAGGTCACTACTCAGGCGGTGGCGTGGGACTAGATGGAGGCGCTATTGTAATAGGAACCAATGTCATAGGAGGAACCCCACTCTCTCGCTTTGAAATTTACCCGGATGGAACCATCAATTTAGCCTCAACGAATATTATAACCAGCTCAAATCAACGCTATATCCACAGCACAAGCGGACTTAACTTTTATGCAGGAAAACTGGCAGGAGCATCGGCAACAAGCGCAGGTACTAACAACACGGGGGTCGGCTATCAAGCCCTAAGTTCTCCTAGCATAAGCACCGCCTTCTCTAACACCTGTGTAGGATACAATGCCGGATCTCAAATTGCGGGCCCTAGCAACTCAAACGTCTGCATAGGAGCAAATGCCGGAAGTAGTATTACAAATTCGGGAGCAAACAGCATATTCATAGGCTCAGGATGTCTTGGAGCAAATGGAGATTTTGGAATCATTCGCCTCGGCAATCCAACTAACACTACCTGTGAGTTATTTCGTTTTAGTGTCAATGACCTTGTCTTGGCCGGCTCAAAATGGCCTGCAGGCACAACACGGGTCAGCCATGTGGTTATAGTACCGGGTGGAGCTTATGCAGGAACCAGCGACATTCTCTCAGTTTCGCGGGTCTCGGGCCGTCCTCTAGGCGCCTGGAGAATTGCATTTGTACCACTCTCTGCGCGGGCCTATGTAGTTGCAACCGATGAACAAGCAGAACCCACTATATTGAGCGAGTGGATTGTAACCGCAGATACAACCAATAACGCTACTAGCGTCTATACCTTTGACAACGTTGGAGTCCTACAAGATAGAAACGTCCATGTCCTAATCATGGGCATAAATTAAGATGAATACCATTTTAAACGGGAGTATAACTCTATGAAACGGCCTATCCAAAACGGTCTTTTTCTCCTAGCATTTCTTTCTCTATTCACTTTACATTCAGCCGATCTTGTAATCCCTGAAAACAACTTTACCCCCCTACCTCTTTTAATGCCTCTTATCAACGCTTTAACTCCCCTTATTTCTAAAGAAGAAACACTTCCTGCCCTTAAAGAGCTTCAAACACTGAATGCACAGGGCATTACTACTGCTCCAAAAAGCCTTGTAGTTGACACACTTATGGAGCTAGAGGCCCTTCTTGAAGAACACCACACGCACATACCAAGTGATGATGATGTACAACAACTAGTAACCGAACTTACAGAATGCAAAGAAATCGCCCAACAGGCGGATTTAGATATTTCGTGGGAATGTTCCTATGGACGAGCACCTCGGCCGCCACAACAGGCGGGCAACCTCCAAAACCCCGTAGGAGGACCAAACCCCGCTCCAGAAGAAATCTCAACCTTCACTCTCCCTGCAGATGTAAACATTACGCATGATTTGCATGTGGGCCACAATGCAACTATTACTAGAGACCTGCTAGTTGGCGGGAACGTAACGGTTGATGGCGCTTTAGTAATTAGCGGCGGAACCACATATAACAATGATCTTGTTTTACAACCTCTCCCTCCCCACAATACCATAGCCATTCACTTTAACTCAAACAGCGGGGCTGAAATCGCACGCATCTACACCCCCAGCAGTTCAACTACCGGCGTTGTTATCAGTACAGACAGTGGCATTACTGAAAATCTTCGCATAGACAACTCAACCTTTGTCAACGGCAACCTTGCCGTAATTGCTCCTACCAACTTCGCACAACTTTCTATGACCGGCACCACAGGCACCCCATCTGCATGGGACGTTATATCAGGCAATGCAGGAGACAACCTAACTATTGAAGAGACAGGAGTCAGCCCACGCATCCAGATGGATGGACCTACAGGACCTATTACAATTACAGGTGACCTTCTGGTCAATCAAGGCCTTGGAATTGGATCTGGAGGCACGGGAGGGCTCACCGTTGGAAGCACTACGTTAGCAGGTACAGGCTCTCTGCGCGTTGAAGGGTCTGCATTCATTGGCACAACAACGGGCGACGTTCATATCGGAGGATCCTCAGCTCCTGGAGACAACAACCTCCTAGTCGACAACACTTCAACGACCAAAGGATCTACATTTGTAGGTACAACCAACGGAGGACTACACATAGGTGGCCTCTCAAACCCTGGGGACAATAACTTGCTTGTGGATGGAAACGTAACCACTACGGGCACTCTACTTACAGATTTAGGAGTTGATGTAGTTGAAGCGGGCCCTGCAGATACCTTAGCAATTGGCACCACCAACGCAGATGCCCTAATAATAGGAAACGCAGGAGCCACCACAACACTTACAGAAACCCTTCTTATAACTGACAAGTACGCGACTCTAAATAAAAATGGTGCCATAAGCTCTGCCTCCAATTCTGGCATAGAGCTTTTTGAAAACCCCTCTATAACCGGATACTGTAAAACAAGCGTTGATCGAAACAGCTGGGTACTTAAAGCTCCTGCCGCAACTCACACTCTCACCATAACCCCAGGAAATACTAGCTTTACAGTAGACCGAACCATTGGCACAGGAGAAGCTCCTACCTTTTCGGGACTAACGCTTGCAAACAACGGTCAGTTACACCTAAGAGAAGTCACCATTAATGGAACCAACCAGGTAAACTTAAAAGCTCCCGCCCTATTAAGCGCTGATTATACTCTAACACTCCCGCCCAACACAGGCTCTCTCAATACCGTACTGTCAACCGATGGAAGCGGAGTTTTAACCTGGGTAGATCCAGGAGGAACAACGAGCTGTTTTGTTAATGGAGGCAATTCATTTAGCGGAGGCCCTACTGCATCCGTAGGTACTCTAGACAACTTCAGCACAACCATTCGCACTCAAGGCGCTGACCGCATCAGCATTTCAAACACAGGCACCATTACAATTATTCCGGACCTTACCCTCAATTCAAACCTCAATTTGGATGCATCCACAATAATCACAAAAAATGGTGCTAAATTTATCCACACATCAGGAGGAGCAGGCAACTTTTTTATAGGCAGCAGTGCCGGCAATTTATGCGCTACGGGCATACATAACACAGGAGCAGGCAACGCAGCTCTGGCAAACACAGATGGTTTTGATAACACCGCTGCAGGTTACCAGGCTCTTGCCACAACAACAGGTAGCAATTTAACTGCAGTAGGAGCCAGTGCACTTGCCGCATGCACCATAGGAATCTGCAACACTGCCGTTGGATCCCAAGCTCTTCGAAATTTAATTGATGGATCTAATAACACGGCCTTAGGAAGTCTAGCTCTATTTTTAGCCTTAGAGTCAGAAAACACTGCCGTTGGCCACCAAGCACTATTCGACGCAAACGCTTCAAACGATAATACCGCACTGGGCATCAATGCAGGATTAAATCTTTCATCTGGAGATACCAATATTCTCATCGGTCAAA
Source organism: candidate division TM6 bacterium GW2011_GWF2_43_87 (assembly GCA_001000065.1). GTDB lineage: Bacteria > Babelota > Babeliae > Babelales > Babelaceae > UBA12395. The sequence continues at coordinate 194,651 of LCGZ01000002.1, forward strand.
ATGCAGGTTCAAACTACACTGCAGAATCTAGCAACATCTGTCTAGGAGATCCTGGAGTTGCGCTTGATACTTCCACAACGCGTATTAGCAACATTTGGAACGCCTCTGTAGGTGACACTGCAAAAGTTGTAGGAGTAACTGCCAATAACCAACTAGGTTCTACGTTTACCCAACCTCTTGAGATTGCAGGCAACGTTATTCTACAGAGCACCACTACCTTTGGAGGAGACAGAATTCAGCAACATGCAACCTCCCTGGTCTTTGGAACTACGGCGGGCGGACTCCCTGTTAACTATCTTGGCCGGTTGTTTTCAAACTACTATGCGCCCCCATTTTACAATATGGATCTCGATCGCTTTTTCCTAGCATTCAACTATCGCGACATTACCCCTTCTGGCGGACCCTATACGTATGAAACACCCAATCCAGCTTATGGAACCGCACAACTAAGCGTTGGACCAAGTGTATCTACAGGCGGCGGAGTTTGTACACTTGCAACTTCACCCGTTGGAAGCACCCCTATCTCACGGCTTGAAATCCACGAAGACGGAACCATAAATCTTGCAAACTCTAACCTGATTCTTCTAAATGGAATTAACTATATCTACCACGCATCAGTCTCTAGCCTTTTTGCTGGTCCCCATGCGGGACCAACGGGAGTTGTTGCCATTAATAATACAGGAGTAGGCCTGTACGCATTAAGCACAGAACCTGAACCGAGCAATGTAGCAATCGGTTCTTATGCCGGAGCAAGACTTGACGGTGGAGTAGGAAACTGTTTTATCGGATCTAACGCCGGTTACAATTGCACCTCAACTGAAAGTTACAATATTTACATTGGTAACAATGTCACAGGAACAACGGGTGAATCCAATAAAATTAGAATAGGCGACAGCGCAACCAATGATCTCATACTTTTTTCTGGCGGAGCCTATGAGGTACATGCTGCCGGATCCATTATCCCATCCGGACAAACTCGCATTAGCTTTGCCGTTGTAAACGCCGACGGAACACTGGGTCCTCATACACAAGATATAGTTGACCCCTTCAGAGCACCTGGAAGACCTGCAGGCGCCTGGGTAGTCCCTTTCCAAAATTTCTCAGCCGCACCTCAAGCGGTCGCAACACAAGACTTTGGAGTCTCAACCCCCTATAACCAGAATACGGTAATAGGAGGGGTAACCGTTGGGCAAGTTGTAGTCTATACCTTCAACCATGACGTCGTCCCCGTACTTGCAGACCAAGCGTTTAATATTATTATCATTGGAACAAACTAAAAGGATTTGCAATGCACCACTCCTGCAAAGGCATAGTATATGCCATAATAATGTTAGTAATTAGTAGTCCACAACTTATTTACAGTGCAATAGAAATAAAAGCCCCCCTCGAAAACCTACTGCAAAAGCTAACCCCTCTTGCAACAGAATTTGACGACCATACGGCTTTATCTGAACTTCAATGCCGCATGACATTACCGCAAATATCCATTGAAAAACCTGTACTAACCGCAGCACTGGATGAGCTTGAAGCTATACTTGAAACCCATCACAAAGCCATTACCGATGATTATGAGGTCCAAACTCTCGTTGATCAGATAGAACTATGCAAAAGATTAGTCGAAAATGAAGAGGCGCTAATAACCATCAGCCCCTCACAAATTCGAGCTCCACGTCCCCCATTAACTCCTGGAGGCACAAACCCTAATGTAGGGAACGCCTATAATGGCGAACCATCAACGTCCCCACAGTTACCTGTAGACGTTAATATTGTAAACGACCTACACGTTGGGAATAATGCTAGCATAAACGGGATTCTGCACGTTGAACACAATGCAACCATTGATGGATCGCTAGTAATTACAGGGGGCACACAATACAGCGACGATCTAGTACTTCAACCTATTGCACCAGATACCTCAATCGCCCTACGATATAACACCAATACAGGTACCGAGCTCGCACGTTTCTATACCCCCAGCGCTACCACCAATGGGATTGTTATCAGCAACGACACCGGCACCACCGAACATCTATGCGTCAATAATGACGGTTCTACCACTCTTATTGGAGACCTTACTATCACTCACCCTTCTGCAAACAGTACCATTGCCCTCAATGGCAACACAGGCACTCCCTCAGACTGGGCTCTGATTTCTGGGACTGGAGGAACCGACAACCTACAAATAGGCGAAATTGGCGTAGGAGCTCGCATTGTCATTAATCCTCTACCAGGAGCCGTAACAATGATCGGAGATGTAGCGGTTACAGGAAATACCGTTATAGCTCCTGTTGGAGTGGTAAACTTAACCGTAGGAGGGGATGCCCACATAGGAGCCACTAATGGTGGACTTCATGTAGGGGGAACCTCTGCTGCCGGCACCTCTAATCTGCTAGTTGATGGCACTGCGACCACAACCGCCTCCCTATTTTCAGGGACAAGTAATGGCGGGCTCCATGTAGGAGGAACCTCAGACCCGCTTGACAACAACCTGGTTGTTGATGGGCAGATAACCTGCTCAGGAACCATTTTTGCCAATGGGGGTATAGATACCCCTGAGCTTGGACCAACCGACACGCTAAATATAGGAACTACCAACGCGGAATTTATCACCGCAGGGCGCACAAGCAGCTCAACCACCATCGGTTCAACCGTTCATATCATCGACAAACTTCCAACGCTCAATAATACAGGAGCCGCATCCTCAGCCTCAAACGCAGGAATTCAACTTGAAGAAGGGGGAGTAGTAACCGGCTATTCGTTAACTAGTGCCGACAGAGCTAGCTGGACCTTTAAAGCACCCAACACAGCCGGCGTAGCCACACTCACTCCAGGAGCCTCAGGGTTTACCATAGACCAACCTCTTAGCACAGCCGACTCTCCCTCTTTTACAGGATGGACCAATGCTAACCATGGACAATTACATTTAAGAGAACTACTTGTCAATGGCACCAATCAAGTAAATATCCAAGCACCAAGCAGCCTCACATCAAATGTTGACTTAACACTCCCATCCGATGCTGGCACAGCAGGCTATATAATGACTTCAACCGGTCCTTCCGGAAATCTTACCTGGAGCCCCGCAGGAACTACAGGGTCCTTCTTTACACAGGGTGGAAACGGATTTGCAGGCAGCTCTCCAGCGATATTAGGGACCGTTGACTTCAAAGCCCTCAGTATAATAACCAATGCAACCAGCCGTATTCTTATAGCAAACAACGCAGGGTCAGGATTAATAACTGCAAACACCCCAGTCGCCTTAGATTCGAATTTAAACCTAGACGCAACAACCATCATCACCAAAAATAGCTCCACTTTCATTCATACTCCTAATGGAACAAGCAACCTATTTATGGGAACCAATGCCGGAAATATTCTAACTACCGGAACCAACAATACAGGCATAGGGGATAGTGCTTTAGAAGTCACTAACGGATCAAATAACACCGCCCTTGGCTATCACGCACTACGCCTGGCAACCTCGGACGAACTTACTGCAGTAGGAAGCAATGCACTAAGTTCCTGCACATCAGGAACAGGCAATACCGCCATTGGATATAATAGCTTATCCACAGTAGAAACCGGTTCGAACAATACAGCTCTTGGATACAACTCACAGGCTTTTGCCACAGGCTCTGACAATACTGCCATTGGATGCAACACCCTATCTTCTGCTTCTTTTACAGGAAGTGATAATACCGTAGCAGGATCAGGCGCAGGATCAAATCTTACGCAAGGAAACTCCAATATTCTCCTCGGTAAAAACGCAGGCTCTGCTCTCACCACCGAATCAAACACACTCTGCATAGGCTGCCCAGGGGTTGTGGGAACAAGCAATGCAACCTACATAGCAAACATATGGGGAACAACACCTAATTTTTCTTCAAAATTAGTTGCTGTAACACTGGACAATCAGCTTGGTACTACACCAACAGCACTCCCTCCTGCCGAATTATCCATTGATGGAGCAGCTGTATTTACAGGAAATACTATTTTCACCGCAGACCGTATCCAGACGCACAACACTACGCTCTCATATGGAACCTCACCCGGAACAACTCCAGATCACTACCTAGGCAAATATAACACCAATAGTGCCGCCGCTAACTTTGGCGCCACCTACGCAGATCGTCTAAACTTTGCATTCAATTATAGGGATATATCGCCCTCTGGATACCAGATACCTAATGCTTCCTATGGAACCGTCCAGATGACCGTCGGGCCCGATATATCATCAAATGGTGGCGCCTTTGTTATAGGAACAAACGTAATAAACACACCACCCGTTTCCCGTTTTGAAGTATTACCAGATGGAACCATAAACTTAGCCTCAGACAACCAGATAAACATGGGCGGGTCACGGTTTATAACTCAAAAAGCAACTACTAGTTTTTACATGGGACTCAACTCAGGTCCAACGGGTACAGGCGGGGCTTATAACACAGCTGTGGGGTCCGGAGCACTCAGCAACCTCACTAACGGAACCTCCAATACTGCTATTGGGACAGACGCAGGAACAAACGTCACCACCGGAACTGATAACACATTAATCGGGTACAGGGTAGGGTTTGGCGATGTAAGCAAATCAAATAGCATAGCCATAGGATATAACGAACATATGGATTCAAACAACATTACTATAGGAAATGACAATCAAAATGAGTGTATCTTCTTTACAGGGTTCACTAGCGGCGGAAATCTCAAAGAGTTACACCCCGCCGGTTCAAACCTAGGTTCCACCGCGCATACCACCACTCGACTCAGCATGGTCTTTATTGATCCGCTAACACCCCCTGTTACCTTTCAAGGAACTAGTGATATCCTCTCAGTTACCAAATTAGCTACAGGATCTTATCGCATCAGCTATACCTCCTTTGGAGATGTCCCTGCAGCAGTAGCGACTGACGAACAGTTCGAAACCACCGTTTTCAATGAATGGACTGTTTTAGGAAACGTCTTCCAAAACCGCGCGGACGTTTTCACGTATAACTCCGCAGGAAGCCTAGCAGACCGAAGAGTATGCGTTATGATTGCAGGATACAACTCCGCTCCGTAAAACCCCATCATCTCTTTTTATACTTTTAAGAAAGGAATTTATATGAACTATTCAAAACAACACCCTATCACCTCCATCACCTCCATTACCTGCTCGCTACTCCTTGCATCACCTGCACTAGCAGATACTCCCAACATTCCCGAAACAACCTCTAGGGCGCCACACTCTCTAAAAGCTCCCAGCAATTACATAAGCCTAGAAAAACAGCAACTCCCATTTGTAAGCGTTATAACACAAACCGTGCTTTTGGCAGATGCAGATGATAACGTACCTGAGTTACGCACCGTAGCGGATCTAATAAGAGCAGGACGTAAGTTCGCTCCTAAGTTCGTGCTAAAAACAGCCCTCTTGCAAGCTCAGACCATTTTTGAGCGCCATGCCGACCGCATAACTAATATTCCAGAACGAGAAATCCTAAAAAATAATATCACGGTCTGCTTAAGCTTTTTTAATACCCACATAGAACCAACACCCACAGCTCCTATTGTCACCGCAAACACAGTACAGACTCTGACAACTACTCAGGCGCCCGCTCCAACACCTAATTCAATGCCCTCTGTCACCGTAGGCGTAATTGCATAAAACAAAACAACTCTTTTTTGGGGTGTGCCACCGCGCACACCCCTATCTAACTCTAACAAGCTAACAATCCTCCTTATCCGTTTCCGCTCTCTAGCAACTTGTTATTTTACTCACCATTTTTATACCAATATAATTTGACAAAAAGATATAAACTAGCTACATTAATTAAATACAAGTCGAAAAATAAAATAGTCGAGCTTGAAAACAAAAGAATTTAAAAACTAAAATAAGTTGACCAATAAGAAAATAAACCAAAGGACATTCCTCATGAAAAAAGCTTTAATCTTTTTAGCGGCCTTCGCTACACTTTCAATAGTTTCGCAAACAACAAAAACAGCCAATCATAACAAGGCGCTCCAGGAACTCATCGAAGAATACCCCTATAAAGAAGAAAAAAAACCATTAGAAAAAGAACCGCCAATTTTAAATGAGACTTTTTATAAGGAACTCCATAAAAAAAGTAGTCTCTCTATGCCGACTGAACCTCTAAAATTAAAAGAATGGCTTGAGAAGCAACCTTCGCTTCCTATCTACATCCAAAAAATGATAAAAGATTATAATTATACGGGCCCCTTTGAAAATTTGGTTATAGAAGGAACAGCCACCAATGAAAACGTTAAAAACCTTTTAAAACTTGGATCAACCACCCTTGAAGAACTATCTAACTTCTCAACGCAACTCAAGCTTGGTACTAAAATAACACTTACCCTATCGCACCTTCTAACAACGCTGAAAAAACCAAAGACCAAAGAAAAAGCACTTAAGATCCTCAATAAAAATTTGGTTCGAGAGAATACTCCAGAAGAGATCTTTTGCCAAAAACTCTCTAAAAAAAGTAACTATCTAAAAAACTTTGATTTTACAAACTCACAAGAAGTTCTATCCATTTTCAAAAAACTCGCAGAAGCCACAAAAGAATATGACCCCACATTAAACAAAATTCCATATCCCATAAAAGCTATTTTTGAGGAAAAAAAATACTTCAATGCTTTTAGTGATTTAATCATTAATGACTCGATAATCAAATTTAAAAAAATAGTCTTAAGGCCCGGGATTTTGGCTCAAACGCTCAATAAATTTTACACCTATCTCGAACTAACACCTCCTCTCATGACTCTAGATGCAATAAACAACCCAACCCCAACAACAATAGAGCAAATTTTTACCAAAAATAAAAAAAGAGATAAGGAAAATTTCAAAAAAAATGTCCTTAAAAAAAGCGGATATATCAACGTTCTTTGCGATAATAACGAAAAAAATGTGGTTAAAGCATTCCGCGCAGAAATAGAAGATTTCAAAGTAAACAGAAAATTATCTCCCCCAAAAACAACCCTTGGAATCCTCGATAGAAACTACTATTGCGTTTTCGCGCAACTTATAGACAGCTCTGCAACTCCAGAAAGCCTCGATAGACTCTTACAACCACTTTCTTTCAATGAGCTTGAGCGACTTTTAGCATTTGCCAAGTATATAGACCTTGACGAAAAACTCTGCGAAACTATAAGCACCCAGATTGATAGCAAAAAAATCGACACAACCGATCAAAGGCTCAGCATCGACAACCTATTCCTGGCAAGCAGTTTACTTCAACATGAGTCTTACAACCATACCATCAAAAAAACCCCCGAAATCAAAGACCCCGCAAAACAGTTGTCTCTGTATAAAAAATATATTGAAATCCATAAGGCCCAACCAGAAAAAAATCTCGAACTTCAAAAACGTGTTTTCATCTGCTTTGAAATACTCTGCAAGGAAAACGAAGAATTTAAAAACACCCTTGATGCTATGGTTCAAAAAATTTTCCCCAGAATCACCCTCAAAAAAAATATATGTTGTGAAGTTTTATCCAATCCAAGCCTTCAAGATCCCTCTCAATTTAACAATGATCAACTGCTTAATGACTCCATCAAGTCACTCCTTAAAAATATCCTCTCCTCTCACTACAAGCTATTTGATGAAAAATTTATCACCCAAATCCGAGCAAATCTGACAAACGAATTAGACACCTATATTAAGGACTATGAGAAAGATGCAGGTTCAGAAACAGAACCAATTACCATCAATAAAAAAGCTTTCTTAGACATCATGGCCTCACCTAATAATACCCCAGCGATAAAAAGGATTTTAAGACCCCTGGACGACCAATCACTCCACACCTTATTGTGGTTTCTAGAATTTAAAGTAAGCGTAATTCAAATCCAAGAAATTATTGGAAACGAATGCATAAGGCGGTGTTTAAATAAATTTATAGAAAATAACGACTACTTTGAAACAGAAGAAGGGAAAGACCACTTAAAAATCCTAGATTCACATCCTTCCCCTAGCAACTTTTTCTTCCCCGCGCAAAAACCTAAGTTCACAAAAACATACTCCGACGACAACGAACTTGCCCATGTATCACTTCAACCGAATAATGCAAGCTTTTTAGTAAGAGTCATAAAGACCAATGGGGAATACATACATCGAAACCCATCAACCAACAAGCCCTTAGGCGCCAGCATAGATCTACAAGACAACTTCATCAAAGCCATGCAAAAAAAACAATCTGAAACCATCATTGAAAAAAAACAAAATTTTATAGAGAAAGTAATCGTCAGCCCTGATCAAAAACTCTTACTAGTGCAGGAAAAAGAATCCTTCAATGGATGTTCTGACAGATACAGGCGCAAAGGAAATTTCTATCGAATCTTAATCTTCGATGCCGAAAAGGGCACCTTCCTCGACTCTCTTGAAAACGAATCTAACATAACCGCTTTAGCTTTTAGTCCAGACAGTAAGACAGTCTGTTTCAGTGATAATAGCCAGTTTAACTTCATTAAACTTTCAAGCACCGACAAAGAAACATGGTTCGAGGAAAATGTTGAATCGCATAATCTACCAACACAAGGGTCGATAGCTCCCTTGAAAGATTACACCATTACAAGCCTAACCCTCTCCCCAGATGGCAAACAACTCCTTATTGGAACCACTCGCAGTAAAACATTCCTGTATGACACCTCAAACAAATCATTTAAAACAATTCCCTATAAATATGGTCTCCAAATAACCGCTGCAGCCTTTATTGATAACAACACCCTGGTCGCAGGGTCGACCCATGGTAATGTTTTTTTTATCGATATAGCATCTCTTACAGGATTAAATCAACACAATTCGTTTCTTTCAATATCAAAACCCTTCAACCACAATCATTCCATCACACACCTTGCGATCAGTCCAGACAAAAAACAATTCCTTGCAGCAACCAATTATGGCAAAATAAAAATTCTCGACATCAAAACTCTGAGAATTGTGCGTGAGTTTATTGATACAGAGAAGAAACCTAATGATACAGTTGGGATCGGGTTTGGATTTTCATCCACAGATAAAAAAGATAATTTTATTATCACCGCCACGCAAGAAAAACTCTCTATATGGAGAGATGCAGGCATGGTTCCTGCAACCCTTAAAAAATCCCTTCTGCTAACTATTTTGGAGCAAATCCGCCTTAATAGCAAAACTCAAAACATTCATGGTTTATCATATGCAACATATACAAGTATAAATGAAAAAAATTATGAAAATCTCTATATCGCCATTCTTTCTAGTCTCCCCCAAAACGCCATTGACTTCTATACAAAAGGCAAGATCCTAGACCCAAAATCTCTCATGCTAAAAATACAGAGGGAAGCACAAGAAGCCCCTATTCGCATTAAAAAAAGACCGAAAAAAAAGGAAACCATAGAAAAGCCAGAGGAAAATCCTGGAGAAATAAACATGGAAATAAGTGAGAAAAAAACGGTAGAGAAACCTAAAAAGAAAGAGGTTGAACAACCAACGCAACTATTGGATGGCCTTACCAAAGATGAACTGGACGACTTAAACAACTCAATCTCCCTAATTTAGGCAGACCGATTGATAAAATAGAATAAGGCAGGGTTTAACAAAAGTTTTGAGTAGCATACGCAAGCTCTTGATAGCCCTGCCCTTTAAACGCTACTCCAATACCCTCTTGCAGCCAGACAGGAGTCAGAATGTTTTTCCTATGCCCGGAACTAGTCATCCACTGGTCAACAATCCCCTGAGCAACAAGATCTAGTGATTGCCCACCAGAGCTCCGGTATGCAATATTTTCCGCACCCAAAAGATAACTACCACCCCCTATAGACACCTTTCCAGAAAAACCCACCTTATTATACCGCCACACAAAATCATGCCCCTCGGGTGAATTGTGGCTAAAATAGTTTCGCGTAGCCATATCTTCACTATGTCCACGCGCTGCTTTACCTAAAAGATCGTTCCATGCCAACTTTGACAAGCCACCATTTTTATTGCGCTCTACATTAATCAAGTCATGTATCTTTTTTTCCAAAATAGCCACACGATCCTGCTGCGGTTGAGGCTGCTGTTTCTCTTTAGGTGGATTTTGCGGTTGCTGAAATGGAGGTTGAAATGAAGGTTGAAATGGAGGTTGAAATGGAGGTTGAAATGTCTGCGGTTCCACAAACAAACCTGAATTTAATGCATTAAAGAATTCCTCAATTTCAGGCGTTATGTACTGGGAGCTATAATCAGTGTGTATTATGCCATAGGCATCCATCCACTGAGTAACCTTCACTCCCTTAGGCACCTTTAAAGTCTTCGGTGATTGAGATGGGGGTTGGAACTGAGGTTGTTTTTCTTTAACAGGCTTTACCGGCGTTGTTGCAATATCTTTTAATGCACAAGCAAGCTCATCCATAACCTCTTTACTATCAGACGCAACGGACACACTTACGCAAAAAAGAAGATAATAAAATAATTTTTTCAACATACATTCCCTCCCCCTAATTCATAAAAGCCGCACGAAAATTATAGTAACGAAAAACAGTGGGGAAAGTATAGAGATAGACCCACGATAAAGCACCAAAAGGTGCGAGGATTTTTTAAGATGAAGAAAACGGGCTAAATCACAAGCTTGAAAAAGCGATGCTTCCCAACCTTTATCTGCATAGCTGTTCTAAGCGTAATCTGAGCCTTGAAATCCATAACCTTCTCACCCTCAATAGAAACTGCGCCGCTAGTAATAAGCCGACGAGCCTCTGATGTACTCTCAACCGCTCCTAGCAACTTCAAAAGATCGGCTATCCATAGCGTTTGGGAAGTACCTTCAGGCACAACAAACTCCTGGGCCTGCGATAAATCTTTTTTCTGGAAAAGATTTTCAAAAGACCTCAATCCTTCAATCGCAGCCTCTGCACCCCAAAAGCGTGTCAGAACACCCACAGCAAGACTCTTTTTAAGCTCCATAGGATGTTGAATCCCTGCAGCAATACCCTGCTGCATAGACTCAATCTGCGCATTAGTAAAATTAAGTAATAGACGGTAATACCGAATCATAAGAAGATCGGATATGGACATTATTTTACCAAAAACTTGGTCGGGACTCTCGGTCAGACCTATATAGTTACCCAAAGATTTAGACATCTTAGCAACCCCGTCCAACCCCTCCAAAAGGGGTGTTGTAAATACTATCTGAGCTGGCAACCCAAACTGCTCCTGCAGATGACGCCCCATCATAAGATTAAATGTCTGGTCAGAGCCACCCAACTCAACATCAGCTTTTAAAACGACGGAATCATACCCCTGCATAAGAGGATAAAGAAGTTCATGAAAACCAATAGGCTGATTAGCTTCCATACGCTTTGCAAAGTCATCACGCTCTACTATGCGAGCCAACGTTACACGTGCGCATAGCGTCACCCATTCGCGGCTAGACAACTTATCAAGCCACTCAGAGTTATATGCAACCGTAATTTTTGTAGGATCCAAGATTCGACCTACCTGTTCAAAATAGGTCTTAGCATTCCGCGCAATCTCTTCTTCAGACAGAGGCGGACGAGTCTTTGAACGGCCAGTTGGATCTCCAATGCGCGTAGTAAAATCTCCAATCAAAACCGTAACATCGTGTCCCAAATCTTGGAATAACCGCAGTTTTGAAAGAACGACCGCATGCCCTAAATGTAGATCAGGCGCTGTGGGATCCATGCCAAACTTTATACGCAACTTTTTACCAGACTCAAGAGCTTTCTCAAGCTCTCCCGCAGGCAAGACCTTTTCGGTGCCTGCCAACAATGAATCTATCTGCTCTTTTGATGCAGCGGTTATCTTCATACTTTAATCCCACATACGGCCGTAATTGAGGTCGTAATAAAATCAACCAAATGTGCAAACAGGTTAATAATAGACTGTCCAAAAAAGATGAGGAGTAACAAGACTCCAAACACCATTATAGGATTTGCATATTCAATAAAACTGGCATCTTTTTCAAACTTGTAGAGCACAAAACAGTACACCGAGTCTCGTATAGCGCTAAATGCAGCCAACACAATATTCACAAAGGACATTAACATAAAAAATATGCTCAAAACATAGGTTTGTGACGAAGAATGGGCTCGCAGCTGCGCAATAGAATTTACAATCGATTCCATATCACTAACCGGCACTCCAAATTTACACAGAAGAGCCATCGCAAGCAGAGATGAAACTGCTAACGAAAGGTAGACTAAACAACGAGATCCAAATGCCAAAAAAATACGCAGTGGGCGCCAACTAGAGCGTATAGAACGTATCTCGATCGGAATCGGCGTTCCTATCATAAACTCTGTCAAAATAAAAAAGATTAGATCAAAAATCCCTATGTGAATAAAAGGATTAAACTCCGAAAATCCCGCTTTGTCAGCCGTATCATCACCCATCCAACGCGTCACAAGAGACTGTACTGTTCCGGCAAGCGTTATAGAGAAAAGATATGCAAAGAACATCAAAGATGTTCTGATAACCGCGTCAACATTTTGTAATGAAATCATCTAGTGGCCCTTTGCGTTTCGTTTTTATGCTCCTACTAATATAAAAAAACTATCGATTTTGGTCAATTGGACCGCAAAACTGCGTTCTCCGAACTTTTTTTGAATTCCCAGCTCCCTAGACCCCAGCAGAGTGTCCATAAAATCAGAGTATAAAAAAGATCCCCTAATACCGTCGCTCCCAAAAATCCCCCCATCTGGTCCATTCCTATTCCACGGTAAAAAGGAATAGCCATAAGGTACGCGCGCCCCAACCCCGAAAGGCTATGCTCATAAAGCCCGGAACAGAGCCATACTCCCGCATTACTTACCAAGAAAAACAGAGTAGATCCCAGAAGCGAAGCTCCTATAAAACTCGCCACAGAAGGATTGCTCTTTGAACGGGAAAAAATCCACCGCCCCAACAACACCGAGCCCATAAAACTACCATAAACAAAAAGCGTGGTACTATGGAAACCCAACACACAGTCTCCCGCAACTAATGTAAAAAGAACTACGAAAAACGCCCAAACCCCCTGAGGGAAAAGTGCGCCCGCAAAAAGGGCGATTGCACCAACCGGCGAAACATTTGCAGCATGTGGCAACAGACGGGCCATCAAGCGCAACACAAGACTCACCACTGCTAAAAGAGCTGCTTTTATACTATTCTTCATCGTATTCTTTCTCTAAAATTCTATTCCTAGTCGCGCAGCAACACCACGCTGATACATATGCTTTATCTCCCGCATCTCAGTCACTAGATCGGCCAGATCAATAAGTGACTGAGGAGCCCCTCGCCCCGTAATAATAACCTCACGGTTTTTAGGGCGCTTCTGCAAAACTTCAATAACCGATTCCACCGAAATAAAATCAAAGAGAAGCGCCACATTCAACTCATCTATTATCACTACATCATGCGTGCTAGTGAGAATGGTCTCACTAGCAAACGCCCATCCTTCTTCTATCTCACGTGGAGGAAGCTCATTTTCAAGACGCTTATGATACCATCCCGCTTCTGTGTGGCTTCTACCAAATGCTCGAAAGTGTACTGCAGGCAAGTGAGCAAACAGCTGTGCATCCGTACCTGGTTTTAAAAATTGAATAAACGCAACAGAAAATCCATTTCCTGCGGCTCGCAACGCTGCCCCAAAAGCAGCGGTAGTCTTCCCTTTTCCATTACCTGTATAGATCTGAACAAAGCCCTGCATCAACCGTGCCATCACACAATTCCCTCTTAAATCGAACACTCACTGTGACCGCACGAGTGACATTTGAAACATCCCTCACCCATCTCGCCGTCAGAGTGGCACTCTGGACAACGATTGGCTGGGTGAGCCGATGAATCAAAATCCTGCGCCAACTCCACCTTTTTTTCACTTGATTTCTTGCTTCCAACCGTAAGCACCTGCTCCGGACGGCTGCCATCACGGTAAATGGTTGTACCCTTACACCCCATATGATAAGCCAACATATAGGACTTGCGCACATCCTCAATGGTTGCACTATTAGGGAAATTAATAGTTTTCGAAACTGCATTATTTACATGGCGCTGAAAAGCAGCTTGTATCCGTATGTGCCACTCAGGCGCAATTGAATGAGAGGTAATAAAGACCTGCTGCATCTTTTTAGGAACCTCAAAAAGGCCCTGTACACCACCGCACTCTGCAACTTTTTCCATAAGCTTTTCAGAGTAGATACCTGCCTTACGTGCAGCTTCTTCAAAAGGCCTGTAGACCACTAATAGATCTTCACTCGCTCCGTTGCTTGTCCACAATGATTTACGACGATGAACCAGTGCAAAAATAGGTTCAATTCCAGAAGAGCATGATGCTATCGTGCTAATGGTACCTGTTGGAGCTATAGTAGTACGCGCTACATTACGAATGGGCTTTTCGCCACGCTCGTAATAAAGACTCTGTTTAAAGAATGGGAATGCTCCGCGTTTTTCAGCAATCTCTTCCGATGCCTTACGAGCAGTATTATTAATAAATTCCATAACCTGTTCAGCCAAAACCACCGCCTGCTGACTGTCGTATGGAATCTCCAATGTTATCAACATATCTGCAAAACCCATAACCCCTAACCCCATACGCCGCAACCCCAGCGTCATCTCTTTGATTTTATCGATGACATAGTGGTTCATATCGATGGTATTGTCCAAAAAGTGAACGGCTTTGCAAACCGTACGCCCCATAGCATCCCACTCTATGCCCTTTTCAGATGCAAATTTTGCAAGGTTTACTGACCCTAAAACGCAGGATTCATAGGGCAACAGCGGCTGCTCCCCACAGGGATTTGTTGACTCAATCTTCCCTAAAGCAGGAGTCATATTGCTTTCGCTGTTATTGATACGTTCCATAAAAATAATGCCTGGATCGCCGTTTTTCCAAGCATTTTTGACCATTTTATCAAAAATATCCCGAGCGCGACGCATGCCTGCAACAGAACCGTCTTGTGGATTTATAAGCGCGTATTCCTCATCATTTTCAACTGCCTTGATAAATGCATCGTCAACCGCCACTGAGATATTAAAATGGCTTAATGACGCATTATCAGTCTTGCATTGAATAAACGCTTCAATATCAGGATGATTCACATTGAGAATGCCCATATTGGCTCCCAAGCGAACACCACCTTGTGTAACCTCACTGGCCGCTGCATCGTAAATGCGCATAAACGATATAGGGCCCTTACTCACGCCACCCGTTTTTAAAATAGGAGCATTATTACCACGCAGCCGTGAGAAGCTAAACCCTGTCCCTCCTCCAGCCTTGTGAATAAGGGCCATATGTTTGAGAGTATCAAAAATGCCCTCAAGGGAATCCTCGATAGGTAGAACGTAACAGCCAAAAAGTTGCTGTATAGCACGCCCTGCTCCACGGAGACAAGGGGAATTTGGCAAGAATTTAAGCTCTGCCATTTCGCAATAAAATTCTTCTGCCTGCTTTTGCACGTCTGCCTGCTTATCATACAACAGATCAGCCTCTGCAATATTGCATGCAACGCGCCAAAAAAGATCTTCAGGTTTTTCACACACCTGACCGCTTTCGTCACGACGCAGGTATCTTTTTTCGAGAATAACCTGCGCATTGGCGTCAAGGTAGGGGCGTGGTAAATGGGCTGGCAAAGGCCCACAAGGTAGCTTTAGATTCATGGGAAAATCCTCGAAATATGTAAGATTTTTGATCGAGATATCAGCATAAAGTTGTTTTCGGAAAATAAAAAGAACAAAAAAAGGTTTTTTTCTTTTGACCCTACTCCCTCTTATCGATAGACTAAAAATTGAAATAAAAGAAGCCAAAATTTTTTTCGTCTGAGAGACCTTAGGGCTATGGATAAACATTTTGATCACGTGCAGTCAGAGATGCAGATTCGCGAAACATGGGATCGCGAAAAAACCTTCGAAACCAAAAAAAGCGCTGGACCTATTTTTAGCATTGACACGCCACCGCCCACGGTTTCTGGCAAGCTACACATTGGACATGTTTTTTCTTACACCCACACAGACATTATTGCACGCTACAAACGGTTAAGCGGCTTCTCGGTCTTCTATCCCCTAGGTTTTGATGACAACGGATTGCCTACCGAGCGATTTGTAGAACTTAAGCGCGAAATTTCACCTTACCAGATGAGCCGTTCCGCCTTTGTAAAAATCTGCAGAGAAGAAGTAGTCGCGGTTGAAGCTGAATTTCAAAAGCTCTGGACTCGACTTGGCCTTTCGGTTGACTGGGAAAAAACCTACTCCACCGGAGGCGATTTTGTTCAAAAAATTTCGCAAGCCTCGTTCTTAAAGCTCCTAAAAGATGGACATATCTACCGCAAAGAAGAGCCTGCTATCTACTGCCCTGTTTTCAGGACCTCTGTATCTCAAGCGGACCTTGAAGACGTTGAAAAAGAGACCTTCTTTAACGATATTCAGTTCAAATGCAAAGAAAACGATGAAGCCCTAGTTATAAGCACCACACGGCCCGAGCTTCTACCTTCATGCGTTGCCCTTTTCTATAATCCTAGAGATCCCCGTTACAAACACCTAAACGGCAAGCATGCGCTTGTTCCCCTTTACGGGCACGCAGTACCTATACTTGAAGACGACAAAGTAGCCGTAGAAAAAGGTACCGGCCTTGTCATGTGCTGCACCTTTGGTGATAAAACCGATATTGAATGGTTTAAAAAGCACAATCTCCCTTACCGCCCTTCAATAGGACTTGATGGCCGCATGCTAGAAGCCACCGGCGCTCTTGCAGGCAAAAAAGTTCCAGAAGCTCGGCTTGAAATTTTAGAACTATTAAAAAAAGAATCCCTCGTTTTAAAACAACAAACAATAAAACATGCGGTCAGTATCTACGAACGCTCGAAGAAAGAAGTAGAGTTTTTGATGCTCCCGCAATGGTTTGTCAAAGTGCTTCCGTTTAAAAAAGAGCTCTTAGCGATGGCGGACCAGATTGAGTGGCACCCTTCCTTCATGAAAACCCGTTTTATTGACTGGGTAGAAAATTTACAATGGGATTGGTGTATTTCACGCCAACGATTTGCCGGCATTCCGTTCCCCGTCTGGTTTGATAAACATACCGGAAAAATATTTGTGCCCGACGAAAAGAATCTGCCTATAGATCCTCGAGAAAGCGCATTTCCAGGAGTTATACCTGCGGGAGTTGAACTGGTTCCAGACACCGATGTTATGGATACATGGAACACCTCATCACTCTCCCCCTACATTTGCCAAGCCCTTTATGAGGGAAGTGCAGAGCACCTATTTAGTCCTCATGAAGCACAAACGCATTTCATACCCATGAGCATGCGGCCTCAGGCACATGACATTATCCGCACCTGGGCATTTTACA
This sequence comes from candidate division TM6 bacterium GW2011_GWF2_43_87, assembly GCA_001000065.1. Taxonomy (GTDB): domain Bacteria; phylum Babelota; class Babeliae; order Babelales; family Babelaceae; genus UBA12395. The sequence goes on from LCGZ01000002.1 coordinate 211,927, forward strand.
CTATGGTAAAAAGTCTCATGCACCATAAAAAGGCTCCATGGAACAGCATTGTTATTTCAGGTCACGTGCTAAGCCCTGATGGAGGGAAGATATCCAAGTCAAAAGGCAACAACCCTCTTGAACCAGAAAAGCTTTTAAGCAGTTACCCTGCCGACGTTATTCGGTACTGGACCGCATCTGGAACCCTAGGGCATGATGTAGCATTCTCAGAAAACACCCTTAAAATTGGCAGCAAACTAGTAACCAAGTTATGGAATGCCTGCCGATTAGTAGAAGAGCACACGGCTGGAATTTCTAACAAAAAACCAGCGGGTGAATTAGGGGCTATAAATGAATGGATTTTACACCGCATGTCTGAAGTATTTGAGCAGTACAAAAAATACTTTGAACAGCACGAATTTAGTCTAGCACTTGGAGCATTAGAAACCTTCTTCTGGAATGACTTTTGCGACAATTATCTTGAACTTATTAAGTTCCACTTTTTCCGTCCCGATGCCTTTGATGCACAAGCAATAGCCGCAACACGCTGGACACTTTATCAAACGGCCCTACGACTATTACAGCTCTTCTCGCCCTTTATTCCGTTTGTTACAGAATCACTCTATCAACAACTTTACAAAGGACGTGAAGGTGTTGCATCAATTCACATAACGGAGTTTAGCAAACTACAAGAGGCCTTCAGTTTTCCAAAGAGCGTAATCAACGCCGGTCACTTGCTGACAATTGTAAGTCAGGTGCGCAAGCTCAAGAGCGACAAAAATCTCTCTCTCAAAACTGAGTTAGCCGATTGCATAATTATTGCTCCAACCGAAATTACAGAGTTTTTAAAAACGCAAGAAGGCACGCTTAAAGGCGTCACTAGTGCACACCTCATGACGTATGCAACTACAAGTACGGGAACCTCGTTTTTAGAAGAGCGAGAAGGAATATGGCGCGCAACCATCTGCCTAACATAGTGTTATGATCACTCTACGCAACACACAACGGACGGTTCCCATAAAGCAACGCCAGATAAAAGAATGGGCTAAGAGTATTCTTAAACTTGTTGCGTTTGAGGGGTTTGATGTCACTATCTGGCTCACCACAAACGCGACTATTCGTCGTTACAATGCTGCATACCGAAACAAAGATAAAGCTACGGATATTCTATCCTTTCCCTTCTTTGAGTTAAAGCCCGGGGAACACCCACAGACGGCGGTTGACGAAGAGCGAATCTTAGGCGACATTATCATTTCAGTGCCACGGGTATTAAAAGATGCGCAAGAGCTTGAGGTCTCATTTGAAGAGCGAATGAAGGTACTGTTGATACACGGTATCTGTCACCTGATTGGCTATGACCACGAGACGGATGAGGACCATGCCCTGATGCATAAAAAAGAAGATGCCCTTTTAAAACAACTTAATCTCGACTAGAACAAAAAAGGCCTGTAAACAAAACCAGAGCGGTCTTGATCTACAGGCCTTTTAACATCGTTTAATTTTTTACACGGTTACATATCTTGTTGTCATAACTTGTGGGCTCACATGCGTTGAACCGCGGAAAAAAGGCCGCCAAGACGGTAAAAAAGTGAATCTCCAACCCATACGCTTGAATAGATAGCGAGCGGAAAGCGCTACGGCACAGGTGCCTATAACACCAACGGGTACAAGCCACTGCCAGTTACGAGTTAAAAACTCTGTAAAGGGAGTTGGAACAAAAAATCCCTCGCTTCTGCGCACTCCGGCGTCTTCCTCTTCATCAGCCTCTTCACCAGCGTCTGCTCCAGGAGCAGCGTCTTGATTCATTAGGTTACCCTGTGGCTGAGGCAAGCCTTGTTCGCTGATTACGTCATAATTTGGATTCTCACCATCTGCATTAGCCCCAACGCCCGCACCGCCTTGTGGTACTACAGGTGGATTAATAACAATAGGCTCATTAAGGTTAATTTCCCCAAAATTATCTTCCTCGTGAGCATTCTGCGGCTGAGGAACAAGATTTTTGATATTTGATTGAGCTTCATTTTCTTTTTTATTAAGATCCGCCACAAATTCATCCCAATTATAATCCTCTTCCTTATTCTCTTCCTCATCCTCTTCTTCATCCCCACCTAGAGATTTTGTTCCAAGCGCATCGCACAAAAAATAAAGATCTAAAGCTTCAGATAAAGAGGTCGCATTTTCGTATGACGAAATAGACATACCCCCTAAAGCTTCAAAGACTTTAATAACCTGCGTGCTGGCCTCTTTGGTTAATTTCTTCACAGCCTTCACCAAAAAAGCCCAATAGAATCTCTCTATAAGCTCTTTGTCATCATCCAAGCTCACATTAAACTTCTGGACTTCGCCAAAAAGAAAATCCATTCCCTCCTGTAACTCTTGAGCACCGACAGCGTCATCATTATAGAGATGAAATATAGCCTGCAGTATCCCCTCAAGATCTTCACCTGAATCTGGTAGAGGTTTACCCGAAATGCCTTGAGCTTTTACAAACTTAAGTGGTGGAATAGTATCTTTAATTACCGTCAAAGATTTTAACTTATCCATTCCCGTAAACATATCCTTAATCTTAGATACCATAAGCGCATTTCTATTCTCGCGACCGTTTTGTACCAAAAGCCACCCAAGCAAGTCCTTAAAGCTCTTTTGTAAAAGCTTATTAATCGACTGACCCCACTGATTTTTTACATTCTGCTCGGAAGTTTCAATGCTCTTTAAAAAATCATCCACCTTTTTTATGTTTGTGATAAGAACGTTACTCCCCTCTACAAATTCTTTTTCAGTAGCATTTGAAGAGATACGAAGCCCATTTTGCAAATCCATATATTGTTGGTTTAATGATGGCTGATTTGGTACCTGCTCATTCATCGCACCGATACCGTGTACTCCAAAGGCAAGAACAAATCCTGCTAAAATTTGACGTAATGTCATAATACATCCTTCTCGTTTTCAAAAAATCTTTTTAAAGCGCTACAAAATCATGCCCGCAACATTGGTTTACCTACAATCCATTTATGTGTAACTAAAACAACTGACCTCAGTATAGCAAAAAACCCCTTGCATCCACACTTTTCAATTACTTACTGCGCGAAAAATAGCCGTAAAGATTCCAAAAAACCTTCTTAGCCCCACTCACAAATCCACCATCAGACGACGGCTGACTGGAATTAGAACCTGCGCCAGAATTTGGCGTAGGTTTTGGAGCTTGATTTAAATTAGGATCCGGCGTAGTTGAACTTCCCGTTGAACTTGTTTGTGCCGGCTGTGGTCCCGTAAAATTAAACGGATCTGGCGGAGTTGGCTGTTGTGATGGTTGTTGATTAGGTGCTGGTTGAGATGGCTTTGGAGTCGAAGTTCCAAAAAGGCCACCCAGCCTATTGAGACTATCTAGTATAGTTGAACCCATTCTGCCCAAAAAACTCGGCGACGACGATCCTGGTTGTGGCGTTGCCCCCGAAGAAGGAGCAGAACTCTGGGAATTGCGACGATTCAACACATTGCGATAGAACCACCACCCAGCCAAAGCTGCAATGGGGGCCCCAATTAAAACGGTCTTAATCGGATTTCGACGAATCGGACCGAGTACTTTTTCATTAACAAAATCCTTCAGAGGCTTCCAAAAGCCTTGCGGCTGCTGTAGGTTATTAGGCCTATTAAAAATATCATCCACCACATTAAATGGAGCATTACCCTGCTTTGCCCTAAGGGGATCCACTGATGGTCCAAAAGGGTTTTCCGCCCCTTCAAATTCGCCGGTTTGAGGGTTGAAAACCCCACCAAAACCAGAATCCTCCTGAGCCTTAACACCCGGGTTTGTAGCATCACCATTAGGAGGCTCAACACCCTCTTCTTGTTTTTTTGCCTCTTCCTTAGCCATTCTATCACCTAGCGCCTTCATAAAAAGGGCCTTATTAAAACTGTCCGAATCTCCCTGATATCCAGATCCGTACGATGGATAGCCTGATTGCGGCGTCTCTCCGCCAGCCCCATACGACTGACTTGATGGAGAATCCGACGACCGACCACCAGAAAGAGAAGGCGACGATGACATTGAAGAAGGGGAATAGGATCCACCCCCACCAGAACGAGAAGGAGATGACCCTGAATAAGAGGCTCCACCTTGACCCGAAGGGTATCCACCACCACGAAGCCAATTGTTGTAAGAACTACCTCCACCAGAACCACCGCTATAGCCTCCACCTGATCCACCACCCGTAAAACCTGTATCGCCAGATCCATCTGTAGGATTTGGCAAAGCCCCTTGTTTATTAGGATCAATCTCTAGAGGATGCGCAGACCAGTCCTTATCAGACTGCTCCGACAAACATCCACTAAAAGGAATTTCTTGTACGCACAATTCAGACTTAGCCTGCTGGAAAAGCGGATCGCTTACCTCACGCTTAGGGAAAGGATAATTTAAAAACGGATTTTCAGGGCGAGAGACCCCTTTATCAACCACTCCATCTGTCGCCGGAGCAACAGGCAAAACAGCCTCTTCGCGAACAATGCCCATTTTTTGAGTATTATCATCCTCTGCGGACTTTACGGGCTTTTCTGGCTGCGTACGGCCCGCAAAATGCGAAACCAAGACAACTGTCGAAACCCCAAAGAGCGTCGCAGACAAAAATGACAACACAAATAACTTAATGACACGCTTACTAAAGCGTTTTTTATCCACCATCGTCAAACACCTCCATTTATTTCCATCCATTTTGACGTTGTATTGACCGCATTAACTACCGAAGAAAATGTCTCTAGAAAAAATCTTCGAATAAAAATGTCTACTACAAGAGTCGCAAAAACTCTCATGAATGTCAACCTGAAATCTTGAAACCAATTTGTATTCTACGACTGGATCTATTAGATACACCAAAATCGGCAGGGCTGTATTTGAAACCCAATAATAGCAAAAAGCTTATACGCTTGGCTTTTAAGATGCGATGGACCTACAACCCCCTGGGATTGCAAAGTATAATTTTTTGCAATCCCAGGGGGTTAATTTTTCTAAGGTTGTCTCACGCCAAGGGCGTAAACAAGCTCTTCAGACTTAAACGTTTAAACGTAGCCGACTAGAATTTGGTGACAAGCCTTGCAGCAAACTCTGAGAAGATGTATTCCCAAGTCCCGTTCCCAACATTGGCATTATGCGTGGCAACGGTTTAATACGATGACGACGTGCAATAAGATATAGAACGGGCATAGATAAAACCGCAACACCCGCGACACTATACCACATCCAGCGTGGACGATTGTACAACCACTGCCCTGGGTTTTGACGCACCCATTGGCAACCATCACAGGCTTTGCTATAACCTGCTTTGCATACGGCTCCACCGGTTGCACCTACAGTACGACCTGCACCAACAACCATATTACTGGTTATAGTAGCAGCATTTCGGACACTATTAACCTTGGCAAGAGACCATGAAGCCGATGTGTACAAGTCCTTGATAAGCCGCCCAACATGGACCTCAGTTTCTACAATATCTTTCCTAATTGCCCCAATAAGAATATCTATTTTATTCTTCTGGTCATCTGAATTCAGCGTATTTTTTATTCTCTCTATGGCCGGGATTAGTCCATTCATCAACTGAATATCATAATCTTTCCAGGTTTTCTCAAGGTCGCAAGCCATGGCCCTTGCATGCCAGTGCAGATTAGGACTCCAACTGAGCTTTAACGCCTTCTCTGTTGCGGCTACCTCCGCCTCTAATGCTTTTAACGTAACTTCACGATAATTCGTATAGGTTGAGAGCATTACAGCATTATTATTCTCGTCACTATAAGCCAGACTTCCAAAATCAAACTCCCCATTATTATCAAACACTTTTCCAATAGCACCCAAAATCGTATTTTCAGAGACTTCATACGAGTCCACTACATTGCCAAAAGTAATCTTAAGTACATCCTCAACCTGAGAGTTTGCACCCTTAAAATCTTCAACCGCAGTTCCCAACTTTTGTTCTTGGGTTTGAGCTGCATGCATCACGCCTGTTGAAAGTCCGGTTAGAAGTAGGACGCCTAGGGCACCATATGCCCCCATTTTCTTTATCATGATAATTTTTCCTTTAACTTAACGCTTAAAGTAACGGGACTGCGAAATATTACTCTCACTGCCCCGCTTTTTTTACAGCCTATTCAAATCAACCAGGAATAGAGCAATCGCATCTACTCACCACTCACTTCTTATATTTTTGCAGAAGGAACTGGGGTTGAAAGAAATTTAGGAGTTACGGTTTTCCCTTTGTTCCAAACGAAAGGTGAAAACTTGGAAAATGCAGAACCAATAGATTTACGCATTAAAACTGCCGTTATAATGCCTGCTACTGCAACACCGCCACCAATCATCCACCATTTATGGTTTGCTGCAAACATGCCTGTTTTATAGGCGATTGAGCGAAGGAATGGTGCTGATATACGCAACTCCTTGATCCTTCTATCAGCAGTATCCTCAACAGCCCTTGCGTCATCCCTCAGTTCTGCTACAAGCAACGCCTGACCGGCAGTATTTGTAACGCCCTGAACAGCTGCTATCTTGCTAGCTAATGTCATAAGGCGAACACTATTAATCTTCTTAATCTGTTCAAGCGTGCTGATAGCATCAGCTACAGCACTACGAAGTGCCCAATTTTGGAAATAAGATGCTTTTGAAAGCTCTTGATTAACTGCAGCAATTTTTCCTATAAAAGCTTTGTATGTATCTTCAAATTCTTCGTTTAAATCGACCAAATTAACAGAAACTATTGACGATTCCTCCTTAACACTTCCTGTAAGCACAGACAAATAAACGGAATCATTATTCTCGGAATCCTTTACAATAATACCTGGAATATTCAAGGCATCATCAACCATTTTTTTGGAAACATCATTACGTTCCCCAATAAAATGCATATGGATACTTGGATCCACAAACACTGATTCCAGCGCAACTACAAGTTTCTTGTAAGCTTTTTTGTGCTGAGTAACTGCATCGGTCAATTCTTGGCCATAATCAACAACATCTGGCTGATTCATACCCACCATAGACCCACCGCATACCAACAATATCATAGAAAGCATAGCTTTCATAAACGCCCCCATTTTCTTTATCATGATAATTTTTCCTTTAACTTAATATGGCCAAAAATCGCTTAAGGCAATGGGGCTGCGAAATATTACTCTCGCAGCCCCGTTTTTTATAGCCTATTCAAATCAACCAGGAGTAGAGCAATCGCACCTACTCACCGTTCACTTCTTATATTCTTGCAGAAGAAACTGGGGTTGGAAGAAATTTAGGAGTTACAGTTTTCCCTTTGTTCCAAACGAAAGGCGAGAACTTAGCAAAGGCAGAACCAATAGATTTACGCATTAAAACTGCTGTTATAATACCTGCTACTGCAACACCGCCACCAATCATCCACCATTTGTGATTTGCGACAAATGTACGTGGTTTTTCAGTGTGTGAGCAAAGAGCCAACCACAATTTAGTCAATCTATTATCAGTCGTTGTATTTGGCTGGGTTGTTGTAGTAATAACTGGTTGTGTTGGCTGAGTTGTCGTCGTTGTATTTGGCTGAGTTGTCGTCGTTGTATTTGGCTGAGTTGTCGTCGTTGTATTTGGCTGATTCATACCCACCATAGACCCGCCGCATACCAACAACATCAAAGAAAGCATAGCTTTCATAGTAGAACGCATATTCATAAGAGATTTCCTCCGTCCTTTGTCAAACAAGAAACTTACATCACGCGCACCATGTGACAAATAATAACATCTGCCGCCAGACCGTGCGCAAAGCCTAGCTTTTCATTTCATTTCTTCCTAAAAGTACCTTGTGTTTTTGCGAAGTCAATCTCTTTCATCGCAAAACACAAAATTGATCTAGCCCTATCTAAGGGGTTTTTGAACTATTGAATTCATTTTGAAAAGATCCTCCATCTTATCATTATCTCCGTCCTAATGGCGCGTCACAAAGGTTTGCAACCTCCAAAAAACAGAGCAAATTCCTCCATCTACACACACCACATAAAAAATAGAGTAATCTAACTTTGCTTGTGGCATGATGCAGTTGTATGTAACTTTACCTAATTCTTGCAAAATGTCAAATCACAAGACTTTAATAACAAAAAAATGTCCCTTAAGATATTTTTCAGCACTGAAAGGTAGGTTCCAATGCACAAAAAGACCATCTATCTAATCGACGGTTCATCCTTCTTCTACCGTGCCTACTATGCGCTTGGCAGCCTAACTACCCCCGATGGAACCCCTGTTCAAGCCGTTTACGGTTTTTGCCGAATGATCAAACGGGTTATCGATCGTTTTTCACCTGAATACCTAGCTGTTGTATGGGATAGTCAAGGCAAAACAGTACGGCATACGCTATTTGAAAACTACAAGGCAACCCGGCAGGCAACCCCTTCCGATTTTGCCGTCCAAAAAGAGCTAGTCCTAGAATTTGAACGTCTTATAGGGCTTAAACAGTTCATGGTTTCAGGCGTCGAAGCCGACGATATTCTTGCCACCCTGGCGCGTGACTTTTCGCAACAAGGGTACAACGTTATCGTCATCTCATCGGATAAAGACCTTGGACAACTAGCCACAAACACCGTTCAGATCTATGACCCTTTCAAAGATAAAATTTTAGACCAAGAGACTCTTGAAAAAGCTTACGGGTTCCCCCTCGCCAAACTCCCCTTCTACTACGCATTAATTGGCGATACCTCCGATAATATTCCCGGCGTACGAGGAATTGGTCCCAAAACCGCCGTTGCCCTTGTAACGCAGTTCAACTCTCTAGAAGAGCTCTATGCACACCTGCCCTCCGTTGAAAAAGAACGGACCAGAAAACTACTCGAAGAACATAAAGATGAAGCCTTCCTAAGCGAGAAACTCTTCCAAATACAATACCCTCCTATTTCTACAACCATTCAAGAACTTAACCTGCAAGAAAATGCGTTTGACAAGGCGCGCCCCTTATTTGAGCGTCTACGCTTTTCCTCCCTCTTAAAGCTTCTTCCCGAGAGTACAAATAGTTCACCTAATACCTCTCCTGACGAGTCATCCTCTCGCCCTCCGTCTCTCCTTGCATCCGTCAAGTACCAATTTAAATCCATAACCACAGAGAAAGAGCTTGAGCAGGTCTGCCGCGCAATAAAACAAAAAGGCTCCTGCGCCATTGATACCGAAACCACCTCTGTAAAAGTTCTACAAACCACGCTTGTGGGCATATCATTGTGCTATGAAAAGGGTAGTGCTTTTTATATACCTGTTGGGCCGCAGCTTACAGCGAATCGGACTCAACCAAAAGAGACACAGATGGTCATTGGCGGAAGCCCTGAAAGTTCAGCACCTGCCCCAACAACCCTTTCTACTAAAACCATAATAAACTATCTAAAACCGCTATTTGAAGATGCTTCTATCAAAAAATACCTTCATAATGCAAAATTCGACCTACTCGTATTACGCTCAACCACCGCGATGGAGATAAAAGGCCTTGCGTTTGACACCATGGTTGCCGCAGGATTAGTACGAGAAGATGGGGGGCAGATTGGATTAAAAGCGCTGTCGGAATTCTATCTAAACGAACGCATGCTCTCATTTAAAGATGTCGTTACCGACCATAAATTAACCACCTTTGCCGAAGTTCCTTTAGAAACTGCAACGCAATATGCCGCTGCAGATGCTCACCAAACCCTGTCACTCGTAGATATATTACAAAAAGCTTTGATAAGCCAGGCCATGGATACGCTTTACAATACCATCGAAAACCCCCTCATTCAGGTCTTATGCGATATGGAATGGGAGGGCATTGATATTGATATAAATGTTCTGCAAGAATTAGATGGCAAAGTAACCAAAAAACTCGCCGCTATAAAAAAGGATATTGAAGCCCTTGTCGGCATGACCGAAGCTGAGTTAAACCTAAATTCTCCTCAACAGGTAAGCGCTCTGCTCTTTGAGCGGCTGAAATTAAACCCGGGACGGAAAACATCAGGTAAAACCGGATACTCAACCGATATCGACGTGCTTTCCGACCTTGCGCAAATTCACCCAGTCCCTGGACTTATCATCCGCTATCGCGAGCTTGCCAAACTCAAAAGCACCTATCTGATTGCCCTACAAAAAGAGGTTAACCCAAAAACAGGACGCATACATACCACCTTCAAGCAGACGACGGTAGCAACCGGTCGACTAGCGAGTGTAGAACCCAATCTTCAAAACATCCCGGCCGAAAAGGATGCAGAGTTTTCAGTTCGCTCCGCCTTTAAAGCACCAGAAGGTTATCGCCTCATTTCGGCAGACTACTCGCAAATTGAATTGCGCGTACTTGCCTACCTTTCACAAGATCCTGCCTTAAAACAGGCTTTTTTAAACGCTGAAGATATTCACGCACGCACAGCATCCGCTCTATTTGACGTTGAACTTAAAAACGTTACCCCTCACCAGAGACAGGTTGCAAAACGAATCAATTTTAGCATCCTGTATGGCTTAACCCCCTTTGGCCTTGCACAAGACCTTAAGATCTCGCAGCACGATGCAAAATTGTATATCGATAAATACATGGCTCAATACAAAGATGTGCAGGCGTGGATGGAAAAAGCCGTTGAAGAAGCAAAAAAACAGGGCTACGTTACCACACTCTGGGGTCGCCGTCGTCCCGTCCCGGGCATTTATGAAAAAAACCATACACTCTACCAACTAGCACGACGAATAGCCATAAATACTAAGGCTCAAGGCACAGCTGCAGATCTTATGAAGGCCGGTATGGTTAATCTTGCAGATCGGCTCAAAAATGAAATGCCGCAGGTTAAAATACTTCTTCAGATTCATGATGAACTTATAGTCGCTGCACCTGAACGTGAAGTTGAAGTAGCATCACAGCTTGTAAAAGAGACGTTAGAGCACGTAGTTGAGTGGGATATACCTCTGGTCGTGAATGTATGCTCAGGTAAAACCTGGCAAGATGTATCGTAAGATTCACCTTTTTTTGCAAGCCAGTATACTAAGCCATGACGGTTTAAAAAAGTTTTACTTAAAAAAACAACATCTTTGACCAGTAAAATATAAATAGAATGGAGGAAATAGCCTTATGAAAAATTTATTGCTAAAAAAACTGCTTACGCTGGCGCTTCTGTGCACACCTGTCCTACTCTTTTCAGATGAAGGGCTAGACGAGTCTTTCGATCCTATTCAAACCAGGAATGCACGAGCACATGAAATTGCTCGAGGGGTTGGAACCTATTTTGGTGCAAGTTGCGCTGGATCCCGATTACTAAATAAGTGGTACCTATGCGGCGATCTCGTTTTTGGGAAACCACAATATTTATTCGGAGCGCCACAAGCCTGGCACACTGCCCGCAACTTTGACCTCTCCTTCTTGGGAGTTCCTGCAAATCTTCCAATGGATATCTGTTTAGCACACGAACTTTCTAAAAACGAAGATCCTTCCTTCAAAAAAAATCTAGCGCTTAAAACAGCACAAGACGTGGCCCTGCGAATTATAGCAGGATACGGCGCTTACGCCCTCATGCTTGCAGGCCATGAACTTAGCCATTCTCTGGTCCGCTACCTACTAACGGGAACCAAATCAACTATATTCTTAGGTTCTTCATGGGGATCTGGATTAGGAATAGCTAAAGAAGGCGAAAGCAAAAAACCTCTATTATCCCTTTTTTGGGGACGATTTTTAGTACGTGGAGGCTGCCTATCAACCGGAACTTCTAAACCAGACATTGATACCGAACGCCTACTGCCATACCCAACCTGGAAAGGTCTGGCTATATCAATGGCAGGAGGAGTGGGGGGCATATGCACCGCAAAGGCCCTGCAAGGACTCTGTTTTCTCATTCGAAATAAAAAAGAATTTAAAGCGGAAAAAATAAAAATCTTAAAAGGAGCCGCGCGCTATTGCTGCAATCTCGACAATGCCACGCTTTTTAATTTATACAATATGCTCTATCCTGCTTATGGGCTAGATGCTTATAACCTATGGTGGTTTTTGGGATATCACCTACAACGCCCCTTCATAACGGATAAAAATACAGAGCCGGTACCCGTTACAAAGTAGGGCTGAAACCAACTCGAGTTCACTTGCCAGTACGCAAGAACTTCGATAATTTAGGATATGTTTAAAGCCAACAAATACTTAGATCGTTACTCGTACGAGGAGTCTTTTGACCATGTTAATGAGTCATATGTATATTTTTATCGCATCCATTGCTCTACTAGGGCTTGCCACCGTAGTAGCGCTTATGCGCCGCATCAGTTCATTCCCAACCGGGCACGAGGCAGCTGAAAAAATAGCCCTTGCAATCAGAACCGGTGCAATGACCTTCTTAAAAGAAGAATATCGCATCATCGCGATTGTAGACCTTGGTGCAGCTCTTCTTCTTGCCTACTTTGGATCCCCTTTAATGGGCCTATGCTTTGTTCTAGGATCGATTCTATCTTTGATTGCCGGTTTTATTGGCATGCGTGCAGCAACCGCTGCGAACGTCCGTACGACCATAGCTGCAAAGGATAAGGGAGAGCGTGCCGCTTTTATGGTTGCTTTTTTAGGCGGCGGCGTAATGGGCTTTTCAGTAGCAAGCATTGGTTTGCTTGGACTTGGAACCGCCCTCATTCTATTATTTGATAATTCAGCATTCGAAGCACTTATCACCAGCTTTGGTTTAGGGGCTTCGTTTGTAGCATTCTTTGCTCGGGTCGGAGGCGGTATCTTCACTAAAGCCGCAGACGTAGGAGCAGACTTAGTTGGTAAATTAGAAGCGGGCATCCCAGAAGACGATCCACGCAACCCTGCAGTAATTGCAGATAACGTTGGTGACTGCGTTGGAGACACTGCAGGTATGGGAGCCGACATCTACGAATCTTATGTAGTCTCTATGGTCTCGACCATTATCTTGGCAGCCCATGAATATCCAGGAAATCTTGTCTATATAACCATGCCCCTAGTTATTTCGGCACTCGGTCTTGTAGGCTCTCTGATAGGCCTAATGGGTAACCTGTTCATCCGCGCAAGTTCAGCCGCTCTATTAAGATATGCAACACTAGTTTCAGAGCTTGTTTTTGTTGGAGTCTCCTATCTCTACTTAAATTACATGGAAGTTGACCCACAACTCTTTAACGCCATCTTAGTCGGCTGTTTTGCAGGAATAATAGTCGGACTTATAACCGAATACTATACGGGCAGTTCCCCAATAAAACAGTTGGCTGCGGCTTCACAATCCGGCGCTGCAACCAATATTATTTATGGCCTCTCGCTTGGCATGGAGTCAACCGTACTCCCCGTTATCACCCTAGCCGGTGGTATTTGGATAGCATTTGTATACGGTGGAGGTCTCTTTGGGGTATCTCTAGCTGCTGTAGCAATGCTAGCAACAGTCGGCATTACCATGACCGTAGACGCCTATGGACCTATTGCAGATAATGCAGGAGGAATTGCAGAAATGGCCGGTCTTGGCAAACCAGTCCGCGCTATTACTGACCGTCTCGATGCACTAGGTAATACAACTGCTGCTTTGGGCAAAGGATTCTCAATCGGTTCAGCACTATTAGCCGCGCTTGGAGTATTTGCAGCTTACATTCAAACCAGTGGTGTAGGAACACTCGACTTAGGCGATCCACTAGTACTTGTTGGTCTTTTTGTTGGTGCCAGCATTCCTTTCTTGGTCTCTTCAATGACTATGCGCGCTGTTGGAGACGCTGCTCTTAAGATGGTCGTCGAAGTACGCCGCCAGTTTAAAGAGATTCCAGGACTACTTGAAGGCAAAGCTGAAGCAGATTATAAAAAATGCATTGCCATAAGCACTCAAGCATCGCTAACAAAAATGATCCTTCCTGGAGCGGTAACCGTCTTAGCTCCCGTTCTTATGATGGTTCTATTTGGATCCATAGCACTAGGCGGTATGCTTGTGGGCTCTACTATAACCGGTGTATTACTTGCCCTTATGATGGCAAACGGTGGTGGTGCATGGGATAATGCAAAGAAGTATATTGAAGCCGGAGCTTTTGGTGGCAAAGGATCAGATACACACAAGGCTGCTGTAGTAGGCGATACCGTTGGTGATCCATTCAAGGATACATCAGGACCTGCACTTAATATTCTTATTAAGTTGATGTCTATGGTTGCTCTATTACTTGCATCTTTGGTGTAATAGTACTGTAATTTTCAGAGATCTTTAAGAGAGGCGGTGGGTTATAAAAGACTTATCGCCTCTCTTCTTTTTTTCTAGTCGAAAAACAACTTTCCAGTCCTGAAAACAAAGACTAAAAGCAGCTGAATGGATCATTTGTGCTATTTTAACATTCAATAATCAATTAGCACAAATCACACCAATAACTCTATCCACAGGTATTTTTAAAAACACAATAAACTATTAAACTCTCTAATTTGAACGCGCTGGAAAAAATTTATTGTGGATCTCATCAACCAGAGAGCCCACCTGCCCCCATGGAACCGCAGTTCCCTTCGAGCGTACCTGCCGCTCTTTGCCAGCGTAAATAAGAAAACTGGCTTCAGACGGATCCACAAGCGGATTTGCACCAAACGCGATTTCATTCCACTGCGTAATGCCATCAAAGAAATCAGTGGCCACGCGCCCACTCGCCTTTATTTCGATCGGAAATAATTTCCCACCTTCATCAATAAGACAATCTACTTCAATCCTTCCATTTTTATCGCGCCAAAAATAAAAGGAGGGCTTAAAGCCTCGATTCAAATATTGTTTTGCAATATCTGCAATAATGCAACATTCAAATAAACTTCCCCACTGCGAATGAAGAATGAGATCCTGCGCCGAAGAAATGCGAAGCAATGAACACGCAAGCCCGGTATCGTAAAAATAGAGCTTGGGCATTTTGGTTAGTCGTTTGCTAAAATTATTAAAATGGGGCTCCAATAAAAAAATAATATAACTAACCTCCAAGAGAGAGATCCACCGCCGAGCCGTAGCAACACTAATCCCACAGACAACAGCTAAGTCGGATAAATTCAGGAGATTTCCTATACGCGCAGCGCATAGTTGAAGAAATTTTTGAAAAGCCCCCAAATCACCAATGTTTATAATCTGACGAACATCCCGTTCAATATAAGTCTGGATATATGAAGGATAAAGCCGCTCTGGAGCAAATCCTTCGTTAAACAGTCGTGGATAAAACCCCTTAAAAACAACCTCTGCTGGATCATCGGATAATAAATTGTTCTGAGCAAGTTCCGCCAAGGAAAGGGGCTGCAATGTAAGAATACCAACACGACCTGCTAAAGATTGGGTAATAGCCTGATTAACCAAAAAATTTTGTGAGCCCGTTAAAACAAAATAATTTTTTCTTTTTTTTGCATCCACATCAAGCTGAATATAAGAAAGAATCTGCGGAACATACTGAAATTCATCAATAACTAAACCGGTTTCATTTGCATAAGTTGCTAAAAAACGCTCCGGCTCCTGCATCGCAAATTCTCGAATAAGAGGATTTTCAAGAGAGACAAAAGCATGTTTTGGAAATGCCATCTGCGCAAGAGTGGTTTTTCCAGATTGCCGCGGGCCCAAAAGCGCCAAAACAGGAAACTGGGCAAACTGCGTTAACGTTTTTTCCATCATCCGTAAAAACATAGACGACACTCCTTTTGTGCTAATTGAACATTCAATAACAAACTAGCACAATCTTAATAAAATTCCCACCTCCCCGCAAGAATTTAAAGAATAAAAAAGGGCCGAGTAAATTCCCAGCCCTTTTTTATTCTTATCATTAAACGGTTATTTTAAGCGCTCAAATGCTTCTTAAAAAGCTCCTGAAGCGTTTGAGGGTTCCCGCGCCCCTGGGTCTTAGCCATAGCTGCACCCAAGAAAAAGCCCATCAACTTGGTTCTACCCAATTTAAAGGCCGCCGTCTCTTCAGGGCTGTCCTTTATAATCTGAATTACCAGAGCCTCAAGCTCTGCAACATTCTCAAGCTGCTCAAGCCCACGCTCTTTTACCACCGTGACAGGATCTTCTCCCGTTCGCGCAACAATCCCAAAAACCTCTTGCGCGCCTCGGTTATTGATTTTGCCCTTATCTAACAAATGCACTATATCCGCAAGCTTATCTGTCGTCATTTTGCAGTCAGATAATGCGAGCTTATGCTCCTTTAAATAAGCCAACAGATCGCGAATAACCCAATTTACAAGCGTAGGACTAAAATGACGCTTTGCCGCTTCTTCATAATATGCTGCTAGCGCTTGATCGCTCACCACGATTTCAGCATCATCTACCTTAAGATGGTACTGTTTTTGCAACCGTTCAAACTTTTGGTAGGGCAATTCTGGAAGTTCACTCTTAACCTTTTCAATCCATGCCTCATCAATGCATACCGGTGGCAAATCAGGTTCTCTAAAATACCTATAGTCTGCCGCTTCTTCTTTGCTACGCATACTAAAGGTTTTCTGATCTTTGGTATCCCACAAGCGCGTCTCTTGTACTATAGGCTGACCCGATTCTAACTGTAAAACTTGACGCTCAATTTCGTACTCAATTGCATCGGATATGAATTTAAATGAGTTAATATTTTTAAGCTCGCACCGCGTTCCCAAGGTATTGGCATCTTTTTTACGCACCGATATGTTAGTGTCCGCACGAAAAGCTCCATCTTCCATATTCCCAGTGCACACACCCAAATAGGTAACAATAGCATGCAAGGCTTTTAGGTAAGCCCGAGCCTCATAGGCACTTTTAATATCAGGATAACTGACAATCTCAAGCAACGGTGAACCCGCACGGTTTAGATCTACCAGACTTATATCATCGGCAGGAGCATGAATATTCTTACCCGCATCTTCTTCCATATGAATACGAATAAGACGAATCTTCTTAAGATCCCCGTTTTCAAGACGAATAGGAACAAACCCCTCAAGGCAGATAGGCTTATCGCCCTGCGTTATCTGAAACCCTTTGGGAAGATC
Source organism: candidate division TM6 bacterium GW2011_GWF2_43_87 (assembly GCA_001000065.1). GTDB lineage: Bacteria > Babelota > Babeliae > Babelales > Babelaceae > UBA12395. The sequence continues at coordinate 228,819 of LCGZ01000002.1, forward strand.
TGGGTAGAAGTAATGCTTCCGAGCAAATTCACTGCGCCGATTAATGGTACAGTTGGTTGCAAGACCCGTCATAATGGCATAATGTACCACTTTGCGGTTTAAAACAGGAAGCACTCCGGGATACCCTGCACAAATAGGATCTATATTTTGATTGGGAACCTTCGAAGGACCATTTTCGCTTGCGCAAAAAATCTTACTCTTAGTCGTAAGCTGTACGTGAACCTCTATCCCAATATCAACTTGATAGTCAGAGTACCGCTCGAGAGCGGAAACTTGTCGCGACATAACGCGTCCTTCCTCGAAAAATTTTACTTTGCTGCCTTTGCAGTAAACACGTTCAGCCTTGTTGTATCATGAATCGCTAACGTAATTTTACTGCGAAACTCTTTTTCGAGGCTTAGTATAGCATTATATTCCGTATTGATAAGGTAGCCAAAGATCTGTTCATGCACGGCCACTGTGATATTACCCGACAACTTACCAGCAGAGAGCTCCTCTCTCACCTTACGCAAAATAGAATGCGCTTCAGACTGCACAGACTTAACAAATCCCATACCTCCACAACATAAACAGGTCGCGGTCAACTGCTGTATAAGCGTTTTACCTGACCGTTTTCGGGTCATCTGAACTAGTCCAAATTCAGATACGCGCAGCACAACGGATTGGAATTTATCTCGTTCACGCAATGTCTTCTCAAGATGCCTAAAAAGCTTCTGACGGTTATTGTTACTGGCCATGTCAATAAAGTCGATGACAATAAGCCCGCCAATATTGCGCAATCTAAGCTGACGAACAATTTCATCTGCCGCTTCCAGATTGGTCTTGAGGATAGTCTCTTCCATCCCACTACCACCAGAACCAGTATAGCGGCTTGTGTTGACGTCTATTACGGTCATCGCTTCAGTTGTTTCAACAATAATCGACCCACCGGATTTTAACGCCACACGACTCTGAAGAGCCTGCTCAACCTGCTTTTCTATATCATATTTATCAAACAGTGCCGGATGTCCTTCATACAACTGAACTTTATGAGAATGCTCAGGGGCATTCTCCTTAATAAACTTCAGAATATGACCCTCGGACCGTTTGCTATCACACAATATAGCCTCAACATCATGATCTAAATTGTCACGAATGATCTGGAGAGTAAGGTCTATATCCTCATAAACTTTTTCAACACCCGCTGCCCCCTGATAGCGCTTTTGTATCTCATTCCATTGATTAACAAGATACTTTAGGTCACGCAAAACCTCGCGCTCACTACCTGCTCCTGCAGTGGTACGAATAATCGCACCCATTCCTTCAGGCAAATTTGCTTTTAAAAGCTCACGCAAGCGCGTACGCTCTTCATAACTCCCTATCTTCTTGGATATACCAATGCGAGGAATATTTGGCATAAGCACCAGATAACGTCCCGGCAACGTAAAACAGGTAGAGAGCTTAGCGCCTTTCTCATAAATAGGCTCCTTACTCACTTCTACCAATACAAATTCGCCCTCTTTGAGAATCTTGTTTATATCCAAGTCTCTACGCGGAACCTGCGGTTTTGAACGTTCTTCATCCTCTTCAAATTCCTCGCCCTCTTCTTCTTCATATGACGTAGTCATTCGAGAACTTGCAAGCTCCCGATCGATCTCAGAAATATGTAAAAAACCAGAGCGCTCTTGCCCTATATCCACAAATGCCGTTTGAATCCCCGGCAATATTTTTGTAACTAAGCCCTTGAAATAACTTCTTTCAAGGCGATTTGTGGTGTGGGTATCAAAATAGACATTTTGAAGCTGTCCATCACGCGTAATAGCTATGCGCGTTTCCCACAGGCTGTCATTTATTAAAAATTTTTTCATGATTTCACCTCCCCTTTACTATACCACATTTTGACAATTATTTGCGACATTTAGTATATAAATATTGTTTTTGGCTAAAGCGCTGCTCTAGAACGAAATCTAGAAAACTTGATTTTTCCGCCATATACTGTAAAATCATTCCAGGTTATCATTACGTCACGAGCTCAAAAATATAGGCTCTCTATTATAAAATGGCGTTAAGTGTTCAGCTTGAAAATTACATCCCCAATGACAATACTACTCATCTGCTTATATGGAGGAAAACGTTATGCAGAAAAAATCTTTTAGCTCTTTTGTAGGGCTTTCTATTCTTATTGGTCTTACGCTTGGTGTTGCAGAATCCACTCAAGCGGTTGTGAGTGTCAAAGCACCTTTACTCAATCCCTCTACGCCAAGTGCAACGGGGCGCTTTACCGCACATGCATCCAAACATTTTAAGACCGCTCAGGCGGCCTGCGAACGTTATTTAAATAGACTTACAACTTCACCCTCTTGGAAAAATGTACACGGTATTTTATCGCGCACATCCAGCCATCTCAATAATCATCGTTATGCCTATGGGGCAGGCGTTGGGTCATTTATTGTGGGTGGTGGAATTATTTGGGGATTGAGGAAAATATATACCCTTAAAGACGAAATAAAAAGAGCTCACGAAATATCAGACAGGCATCTTCTTAGGGTCAATCAACTTGAAAACAATCTGCAAAGAGAAAATGAGAATCTTTCAACACAAAATGAAAATTACATACGTCGCCTTGGCAACCTGCAAACCAATTACGATAATCTAAACAACCAGTTCACTAATCTAAATACAAACCACACCAACCTGCAAAATACACACCAAAATTTAGAAAACGAACTTAAGGTCCTCAAGGATCTCAGTGATAAGTTACAACAAGAAAAAACCGATCTTGAATATGAAAAAATTGAATACGAACTTGCAAAACTAAAAGAAAAACCAAACACCAACCTCAACAACTTACAGAACAATGGCAACGATTACGTACAATTGCAAAACAATTACAACGAGCTGAAAAACGACTATGATAAATGGAAAACAGAGGCTCGCGATCTTTTTAGTCAAAATAGAGATCTCGCCAACGAAAACGATGACCTAGAAAACCAGCTCAATGAGTTAACCGAAAACGATAGCAATCTGTACGAAAACCATGTGCAAGTTGTACACAAGCTCCAGCAGCTCAAGCACGAACTCAAGCTTTTAACAAACAACCGACACAACACAAACATCCGGCAAAATACCAACACCAATCCACAAAGAAACAACCAAGCCAACCGCAACAATCTGCGGAATAATGGCGGCAACGATTACAACGCTCTGAGAAACGAGTATAACAAGCTGGACAACGAACTCAAAAAGCTGCGCCTAGAAAACGAAAGGCTTGTACAAGCAAAAAAAACGCTATTGCAAAAGCTTATTGAGTCTCCTAAACTCGTAGACAAAAAAATCCAAGACCTTGAAAATTCAAAAAAGATCGAAGAAATTGAGATAACGGAAAAAGAAGTTCCCGGAAGCTCAAATAGCGGTCCTTCTGGCGCTAGCGCTGGTGAAACAGAAAACTTGGATATTCCTGTCGCACCTACATTTGAAGAATTCAAAATAGCGGTGAAAAAGATAGACGCAGATGCTAAAAAGATAACAGACTCTGCCAAGCTAATCCAAAAAGACCTTGCTGACGCCCTTAAAAAAGATGATGTTGAAACGGCTGTTCGTGCTGTATTCCAAAAGTACCCCCTTATCAAAAATGCTGATCCAGCGGCGCTCATTGCACGAGCCAAAAAAGCTATGCAAAACGACCTAAAAAACTCGATAAATATAGGCAACAGCATCATGCTGAACAATTTAGGGGAAACTCAGATTATTGAAATCGCAAAATGTCTACAACAAGGAAAAGCTATCGATAAATCCGGTGACTTAAAAGGACAAGACGCTAAAATAAAAATCTGCATCGAAAAAATTGCCCGCTTTATAGGTAGGTGCTTTAACTCCAAAACCCTAACAAACGCAATCAAAGAAACTACACAGGAACAGAAGCAAGCTCTCATAGGCGAAGGCCTGAAAAACGTGCACCTGAAAAAACTTCCACCTCTTCCTGCTAAAGAAAAATCCGTTGAACAAGAGCTCAACAGCGCGATCTTAACCCACAAGAAAATAAGCTCCCACGAACTTGAAGAATTAAGCAAGAAAGCCAATAACCCCGAGAAATTGCAACAGCTAGAAAAAAAACTTACTGAGCAAGATCGCAAGGGAACAATTCTTGAAGAGATCCACAACCCTAATGCAAAAAATAGGCTTAAAAAAGTAAACATAGATTATGATCTAGCGAAAAAAGAAAAAGAAGAAAGGGCTCAAATCGAAAACAACCCTCTTTTCGAACAAATATTAAAGAGACGCGAGTTTATAGATCCTGAAGACGACGATGATGAGGACTTTGAGTAACAGCGCTAGCTAACAGCAAGCGAGTTTCTAAGTCGCACTCTTTCTAGAGAACTAATTTTAGTGCCACATGGAACATGGACCAAAAATCCATTTTCTACGTGGCACTGTTTTTTAAACGAAAAAACTTTACAATATCCGCCAAATTTAATAAGATAGTTTCAGTTATATATTTATCGTACATCCAAAAATAATATTCCTACCGCACCCTTGCCCGTAACCATACTCCCCTTTGTTTGTACCTAAAAATAACGCTATACCTATAAATTTTTTAAAAATCGATATCCATAAATAATATAGAGATTCCTATTATGAACCGCTTTACTACTATCCTAATTCTACCCCTTTTACTCCTTACTCCTGTTCTTGATGCTGTCTACCAGAATGTCCCACAACCTCAACAAAATCAGCGCAGCCACCCACGCAGGCAACGAATACCCCTGCGCATTAAAGCCCAACAGCTTATTCAAAAACAGATTCAAGCAGGAAGTTCGCTAACCGTATTCGCAAGTCGCCTTGCATCCACAAACGCTACCGCCTTATCCATGAAAACAACGATCCACGATTATTTGAAAAATCATGCAGGCCCAGAAATTTCTTACGCATTTAATAGAGTACGCCCATTTGTTGATCAAAACGATAGCAATTTCAATAGCATACACCGCAATATTCTTACACTCCTCAGCGTATTTGTCCAACCAAGCAACACTACAAACTACCCTCTCTACAAACTACTTGAAGAGGTTAAAACCCAAACACAAACAGACTTTAACACCATTTCAGACTTTATTACCGAAAATGCCGCCCTTAACCAACATCACAGTCAAGACCTAAGTAACTACCTCGCACATCCAAACCTTTCAAGACTAAAATCAAAACTTATAGTCTCCAATTTCATGGCTAAACAATTTCTTCACCACCTCAATTGCAACAAAACAGGTTTTCTCAATCGCTTCGAAGCCGAGTCAGAAAAATTGTTCCACGTATATGTCTTATGCGAAACCATAACAACAACCAAAGATAGACTCAAAACCCTATCAAAACAGATCAAAAGAATATCAACAAGCGATGGATTTGAAACTCCCGAAGAACGCCTCAACCTCATACACAGTATAATAAGCAACGATTTTCTACCTGAGGCACAATGGCTTCTAAATCCTATATTTCTATAACTTCAATAAAAAAAGGATACCCTTTATGAACCGTCTTTATTTTATGATTTGCGCGCTTCTTCTTGCACCTACCCTTGCGGCCCGCCCGCAAAATACCCATCATAGGCATCACCACCGAAACCATCATTCACATTCATACGAATTACTAAATGATGCACACCAATTTTTGAACGCGTACCAAGATTTTAAAAAGAGCGCCATTCATTACAAAGACCTGCTCTCCCTATTAAAAAGCACTGTCAATGAAAAAAAAGCCATGGTGTCCGACTACTTTGTAAACAATGCCCAGCCAAAAATTGCCGCCGCCTTTGAACGCGTTCATATGTTTATCAAAGGCAATGTCCCTTTTATCAGAACTCAAACCCGCCTCATTTTTCTAATCGGATCATTCACAAATCCAAACTCCACCATCACCTATACGCCCTACGCGCGACTTAACACTATCGAACAAACAACACAGATCGCTGAGGATAACGCCTCTCTGCAAGCAATAGCCATAAACCAACAGTTAAAAGATCACCTCACCGCCTTTGTCCATTTTGTCATCGGAAACCATCACGCCCGATCCGACCTGCAAATCTCAAATCTCGCAGCAAGCAATCACATTGCAACCATCGCACTTAATCTTAGTAATTTTAATCAGCAAATTCAAAACAGTGCTCGCACCATAGAACAGATCACCCAATTTCTTGAAGTATTAAAACAAAAGGTCGAAAGTCTTGAGGAAACGTCTAAACAGATCCAGCAATTCGCTACAAACTCAGGGCCCTCAAACCCCAACCAGCTAGAGCAATTGATCAAGAATGACTTCTTGCCTACGGCACAATGGATTTTAAACCCTATAATTTAAAACTTTCTCTACCCGGCAATGCTCTTGAGAGCTATCGCAAGCTTTTCAAGAGAATCAGATTTTTGAATAACAGAAAGTGCATCTAAAATATTCTATCTCTCTCGCGTCAAAAATTTCTTAAGCATAGGGTCTATCGGATGCTTATTGCCTTCGTAATCCTTCAGTTCTGTCAATGTAAGGATCTCATCCAGACCAACCCACTTTACATCTTGCAATGATTCATCCGCTTGCCAAAAAAGCACACCTGAAGGAATAAGTTTCTTCATCCCAAAACCACTAAATCGATGCTCACGCTTATCTATACCCTCAATTTCCGCTTGGTAAAAAGGCTTTTTAATTAGATGCAATGCTTTAGGCGTTTTCAAAATGCCATTTTCATCTTCATACTCTTTTTTCAAAAGTTTTATAACCCTATTCCATGCTATTTTTTTCGCCTTATCCCCGTTAAAACCCGCCACACTCACATCGCACCATACTAAATTCCCGCTTGAATCTTTAAGTAAGACCAGAAGAACTTTCCTTACATTTTTTCCTCCGTTACCACGAGCGCATGCCCATACCAATCCGCCGCCTTTGCTGGCAAAAAAGCTAACAAAACAGCCAGAAAAACAACTTTTTTCATACCCCGCTCCCTTACTAAAAGATCGTCCATTTCTTAGTCTCTAGGAAAAACTATTAAAAAATCAAGAATTCTTCTGGAAATGCGCGATCGCTTGTGGTAATGTTGCCAATGATAGGTTTAGTTTTATGCTCTATGGGAGATTATCTTAATGAAACGCGTTTTAGTGCTGCTTATCGCCTTACTGGTTTTGGCTCCTGCATGCCGCAAAAAACAGCCGGCAAAAAGTCCGTGCAAAGAAGAACCCGTCCTAATCCAAGGCGAGGAGCACAAAAAGCAAGGTGCTGATGCCACTGGTGAAAAAGACAAAAAAAGTCTATTCCTAGAAGAGGATGACGTTGATCAATTTGTCTTTCAAGAAGACGGAGACGAAAATACGTTTGCTCCATCCGCTGTTAAACAAGAGTCTAAAATTAGACTCGTAGAACAAGAAGAAGGGGATAAACAGTGGGAAAACAAGCGTGCAGACCAAGCTCGCCATGGATTTAAGACCATCTACTTTGATTATGACCACTATGACATCAAAAAAGCCCAAGAGCCTGCTCTTGAGCAAGATGTAGCTGCAGTCAAAAAAATCGTCAGTAAAGATGGGAAAATCGTAGTAGTCGAAGGACATGCTTGTCGCTATGGTGGATCCGCCGCTTACAATATGATTTTATCGGAAAAACGTGCTCAGCGGGTTGCAAAATACCTGGTTGCCCACGGAGTATCCGCTTCAAAATTAAAAGTTGTAGGACGTGGATTTGAGGAACCCGTTTCGACAGATCATAGCGTCAACCGCCGTGTCGAACTCTACACCATCTAACGTAATGATTAACCCACAAGAAATAAAAAATCTTGTTGCAAAGGCGCGTCTTTCAAGGGAACGCGCCTTTGTACTGCGGTCAAATCACCCTATTGGAGCAGCCGTTCTTACTAGATCAAATAACATTTTTGATGGATGCAACATCGAAAGCATTATTATGGGTCTAGGCTCCTGTGCAGAACAAAACGCCATAAATCATGCGATAATTCACGGGGAGCACGAATTCAAGGCACTTCTAACAATTGATGAAACGAAGACCTATCCCTGCGGAGTATGTCTTCAGTATTTATACCAATTCTTCCAAATTGACGAACAAGACATAGAAATTATTGCGGCAGATCTTTCAGGCGCGTATGAAGTCGCATCCCTAACATCTCTTTTGCCACACGCCTATAAAACTCGTCAGCACCTTGATCGCTTAAGATCTTTTAGGCACTCTTTTTAATAACTTTAGACAGGCCCACCATCCCAGAGATACATCTTCTAAGGAGATAGGCCTATCTTTTTACCAAGGATTCTTAAACTCGACTCTCAAGAGCCGCAATACGCGCTTGAAGATCGGCTATTACCGCACGCAACTCTTTTACTTCCTTGAGCAAGAGAATAGGGATATGTTGATATTTGATAGCAATAGGCAAGTTTTCGCTATCTTTGATTACTAGTTCAGGCATTATAGGTTCAACCTCTTCTGCAATAAGACCATACCAAAGCTCTTTGGTTACAGACGCTTTGTAGTTAAATGAAATGGGATGAAGATCTGAGGCGCGCTTGTTTGCTGGAATTTCTTGAATATTTTCTTTAAATCTAATCGAAGAAGCCGGGGATCCAATTTTATTATCGGAATTACAGTAAGCAAAATTTCCAAAATCACACGATTGTAACCATACACCGTTTATGTAGACTGCGTTAGTGGCGTCTCCACTGCCAATGCGTATTGCATTACTCTCTCCCACTGGAAAATACGCATATGCGGTACCTATATAAATATTAAAGTCTCCCACACCACTGCTACCAGCATTATGCCCAATACAGATGTTACCTTGCCCACAACCCCCGCTAAGCGTATTACTTCCAATAGCAGTATTTCCCCAAAAAGGAGGTACTACTATTTCAGGGGCATAGTTTTGAAGTGCATTATATCCAACCGCTGTCTGATGAATAGCTACTGTTAAATTCGCAAGTGCACCACGCCCAATTGCCGTATTCGCATAACCCGTCGTAGCAGCTATAAGGGCATTAGATCCAACGGCGGTATTGTCATAACCTGTCGTAAGACCCTGGAGCGCAGCTCGGCCACAGGCGGTGTTTTCTGATCCAGAGGATAGGTTAAACAGAGCGCCCACACCACAGCCCGTATTGTTACCACCTGAAACCGAGACGTTTCCCGCATTGTCACCTACAAAAATATTGAGCACTGGTGATGTTGGGCCGGTATGGTGAATGTAAGGGGTAGTAGCGTCTCTATAGATTATCGTTGATGCATTAATGCTCAAATCCCCCGTGCGCGTTACTCGTAATGTATCAAGCTGACTTCCTGTGCCCGTAAACCCTATTTGCAGATAATCTGTAGCCCCTGATACTGTTTGTAATATGCCATTTCCAGTGGTTACGTCTCCCAGCATAATTGAACCATAACCTTCGTGAGCACTGGCGACTTTAAGCCAGTAAGTACTATCGGGCTTAACTCCTCGTCCCAAAGCGATCTTCCCGCCGGCCCTGATCATAAGTTGTGTGTCAACTCCTTGCTCCAAAATAGAGATATTGTCGATACTACTATTATACCCAGCCAATATCGACCAATCGGAGGCCGTGCCTGCGCTATTTCCGATAAGACGCAAGTCTGTTGGAACTGCTGCATTGGTAAAAAGAGCACTCCCGGTGGCGCTTAGATTACCCGTTAAATTCCACGTTGTTGCCGATGTTCCAAGTTGATGACCGGTGGTAATGCCAACAAGATCGCCTGTAGCGCCTACGTTGGTGGTGCTGATGCCAGTGATGTACGTAGCGGTATGACTTAAATTGCCAAAACGAATAACATTACTTTCAGTTAGCGTACCAGCAACCGTCGCCCCTATACAAATATTATTCGTCTCACTGGTGTTATACCCCGACCCTGCATTGTAGCCAATACCTATATTGTTAGCTCCCGTTGTTACCGCAGAGAGTGCCCCCGAACCAACACCGGTATTACTTGTTCCTGTGGTAGTATTTTGCAATGCTGCACGACCGAAAGCAGTATTCCCTGTTCCCCCTGAAACAGCCGCTAAATTTAACAATGCTCCTACACCACAGCCCGTATTGTTACCACCTGTTAGAGTCAGATTTCCTGCATTATCGCCGACAAAGATATTGGTTGCTGGGGTTGGTCCGGTATGGTGAATGTAAAGAGTTCCCCCTTCAGTAACAACGGTTCCGGCAGCTAAACTGAGATTGTTATAGAGTTCAACATTGCCATTTTGGCGAATGGCCATACGTGCGGTTGGGCCCGTGTTATTTGTTGCACTCGTTCCTAGTACAATTGCGCCACCAGCACCTGCGGTGGTATCACCACCAAGCGTGATCATGGAGGTTCCATAGCCGCTATTTGGAATGACAGGGGTGCTTGGGTTGGTGATATCGTAGTAATTGAAAGCAAGATTTATTCGGTCAAAAAATGAGACGCTGGGCATTCCTGCTGCGTATTTGTTAGTGTAAATAATGCCAGAGTCGGTTATAGCACTTACATCGTCCGATGTATTCATGGTTAAGGTTT